>JAHBWC010000064.1 GCA_019637225.1 Labilithrix sp. | reverse complement strand
GGATGACGCTGTGGTCGCCGTCGGCGACGTAAGGATCGAGCTCGACGCCGCGGTTGATCGGCCCAGGGTGCATGACGATCGCGTCGGGCTTCGCGCGCGCGAGCTTGGTCGCGTTGAGCCCGAAGGTGCGGGCGTACTCGCGCGTCGTGCTCATCGGCGGGACGGCGCCGGTTCGCCCCGCCTCGGCGAAGCGCTCGTTCTGGATCCGGAGCATCATGACGACGTCGGCGCCCTCGATGGCGGCCTCGAGCCGGGGCACGACGGTGACGGAGGAGCCGAGCGTCTCGGCCTCCCTCGGGAGCATCGTTCGCGGGCCGGTCAGCCGCACGGTCGCGCCCTTCTTGCCGAGGAGGATCGCGTTCGAGCGGGCGACGCGCGAGCGAGTGATGTCGCCGCAGATCGCGACGACGAGGCCGTCGAGGCGGCCCTTCGCGCGGCGGATCGTGAACGCGTCGAGCAGCGCCTGCGTCGGGTGCTCGTGGGCGCCGTCGCCGGCGTTGACGATGGCGCAGGAGACGCGTCCGGCGAGGAACGCGGGCGCGCCCGAGCTCGAGTGGCGCACGACGAGCGCGTCGGCGCGCATCGCCTCGAGGTTCTTCGCCGTGTCGAGGAGCGTCTCGCCCTTGCTCACGCTCGAGCCCGACGAGCTCACGTTGACGACGTCGGCGCCGAGGCGCTTGCCGGCCGCCTCGAACGACGTGCGCGTGCGCGTCGACGACTCGAAGAAGAGGTTGATGATCGTGCGTCCCTTGAGGAGCGACGCCTTGCGGTCGACGCCCCGCGAGAGCTCGAACCACTTGTCCGCGTGGTCGAGGACGGCGTCGACGTCGTCCGCGGAGAGGTCCTCGATGCCGAGCAGATGGCGGTGGGTCCACATGCCAGGGCGGACGCTTACCACGCCGTCCCGCCGCCCTCCATAGCGCCCGGCGGCCGATCGCGGGCGTGCCTCGCGCTCGCGCGCGAAGGTGGCGTCCTCAGTTGAGGTACCGCTTGTCCTTCGGAGGCTTGCGGTTCTTCAGGTCTTCCTCGAGCCCACCCTGGACGACGCGGAGCGGCGGAGCCTTGCCCCCACGCTTGGGCCGTGGCCGCGACGGCGGCTCGTCGCCGAGGAGCTCCTCGACGGTGATCCCGCCGCGGCGCTTCTGGAGCGAGCCGAGGCGAAGACGGAGCCAGAGCGCGCGCACGGGCGACGGGCTCCCCGCGAAGAGGATGCCCGTGAGGATGCCGCCGATCGGCGCGAGGCCGCCTTCGTGGGCGCCCTGCAGGAAGACGAGCGAGATGAACGCGAAGCCGATCGTGAGCCAGTAGAGCGTCTTGCCGCTCATCGGCAGAAAGAACATGAAGCGGATCTGCCGCTGCGCGTTCTCTTTCGACCACGCGATGACCGCCGCGGTGATCGCCGCCATCGGACCGAACGTGAGCCCGGGGTGGAACACGCTCCTGTCCGGCAGGACGTAGGAGCCGGCGAGCACCATCAGGTTGCCGAGCACGACCGCGGTCGCCAAAAACCGGACGAGGCGCGCGCCGCCCCAGCGCTTCTCGAGGTCGGGCGTGAGGAAGTAGAGGCCGAGGAGCGACCAGAGCGCGTGGCTGATGCCCTCGGGTGAGGTCAGGAGCCCGGAGGACAAGATCGTCCACGGCCGCGCGAGCGGGCGCGCCGGTTCGAAGGCGAGCCAGCGGAACAGCTCGACCCCGCGCTCGCCGCCGGGCGCCCAGTTCACGATGACGGCGCCGGCGAGCGCGAACGCGGCGATGACCGCGAGGACGGCCTTCAGCGTCCTCCCGGGACGCGGGAACGCGGCTACGATCTCACCGGGCTCTCTCATCCTCTTCTGACTCTAGTACCGCGCGCGCGAAGTGCCTACCCCCGGTCGCGCTCGCGACGGCACCAAGGCAGAGGTTGAGGCGGCCGGGCCGGCGCGGCTTCCGCGAGCGCCGTCTGGGCCCCGGCGGCCGTCAGGGCGCCGTGTCGGGGCAGACAGCCGAGGTCGTCGAGCCGGTCCGGCTCGTGACCGTGCACGTCGTCTGCGCTCCCGGGTCGACGAGCACGCCGGCGGAGTCGAGCAGCCCCACGTCGAGCTGGTAGCGCACGGGCTCGGCGACGACCTCGGTGACGAAGGGCGCCGGGCAGCCGACGACCGCGTCCGCTACGACGAGGGCGCCGATGCGCGCACGGACGCGCACCCTGGCGAAGGTGACCGGAGGGCCAGCGTCGACGTCCGAGGCGTCAGCCTCGGACGCGTCGGCGACGTCGGCGTCGGCGCCGGCGTCCTCGGAGTCCGCGCCCGCGTCCGAGTCCTCGGGAGGCGTCGCGCAGACGGCGACGCGCCCGTCGGGCAGCTCGAAGCGCCCCGTGTTGAGCGAGATCTTCGTCGCCACGGCGCCGCCGCCGAGCCCCTCGAGGCCCGGCGCGAGCGGGTCGCAGCTCGCCAGCGCCTGCACCTTCTCCTGCTGCGTGGCGGTGCACTCCGTCGTCCACGTCGGCGCCGTCTGCTCGCGCAGCTCGCCGGCGAAGGTGGCGAGGCGCGCCCGATCCTCGGGCGTCCGCGCCCGACCGAGCACGGCGGCCGCCTCGATGTTCGTCGGGGTGAGATCGTACGACGGCCGGTTGTACGCGAAGACCTCGAGCCGGAAGCTCGCGTTGTCGCCGACGGTCGGGAGCGAGATGAACGCGCCGTCGGTGTAGCAGTCGAACACGTTGCTCGTGACGACCGAGTCGTAGCTCCCGCGCACGTTCGGATCGCCGCCGCTGTACTGGTAGACGACGACCACGTACTTGAAGAGCTGGGTGGCGTCCTGGCCGCAGCCACGCCCGGCGGTGAGCGTCTCGGCGCGGATGAGGATGCCGGTCGTCGGCGGGAGGCTGGTCGAGGAGGAGCCGCTGCACGCCACGGCGCCCGCGACGAGCGCCGTCGCGAGCGCGAGGACGAGCGCCACGAGGCGAGCCCCAAAGGGGCGTCGGTCACGGTAGCCAAGCACGCAGGCCTTTTACCTCGGCCGAGGCGCGGCACAAATGCTTCGTTGTGCCCCGCCGGCTCCCCCGCGGGAGGCGCATGTCAGGTGGGGTTTGACACCGCGGAAGGGTAGGGCCCATAAGTGTGCCCCATGACGTTCCTCGAAGCGCTTGAGGCCGGAAACCTCGCCAACGCGTCGATCGCAGTCGCCCTCCAGCCCGACGGCGCGGCGGCGCCGGCCGCCTCCGGCGGAGGCGACCGGCTCGACCCGGTGCAGCTCGTCCTTCACGCGTCGATCCCCGTGAAGCTCGTCCTCGTGGTGCTCGTCGCGTTCTCGGTCCTCTGCTGGATCGTCATCTTCGCGAAGGCGCTCCACTTGATGCGCGCGCGCGGCGACTCCGACCGCTTCATGAAGGCGTTCGACTCGGCGGGCTCGCTCGACGCGCTCGCGCAGCAAGGGCTCTCGGGCTTCAAGGGGTCGCCCTTCGCCCGCATCTTCGCGACGGCCTACGACGAGATGGTCCGCTTGACGAAGGGCGAGCGCGGTCGCCGCCTCGACGACGCGCAGGGGACGCACGTGGAGAGCATCACCCGCCGCGCCGCGGCCTCCGAGGTGACGCACCTCGAGTCGTGGATGAGCCTGCTCGGGACGATCGGCTCGACGGCGCCGTTCATCGGCCTCTTCGGCACCGTCTACGGCATCATGGACGCCTTCCTCAGCATCGGGAACCAGCAGAGCGCGAACCTCCCGGTCGTCGCGCCGAAGATCGCCGAGGCGCTCATCGCGACGGCGATCGGCCTCGTCGCCGCGATCCCGAGCGTCATGGCGTACAACTACTTCTCGCGCCGCGTCGGCGAGCTCGCCGACATCATGGACGCCTTCGCCGCCGACGTCGCGTCGCGCGCGAAGCTCGGGGGCGTCTAGCCGTGGGCATGGGCGGCGGCGGGGGCGGCGGCGGTCGGCGCCGCCGCATGGGCGGCATGAACGAGATCAACGTGACGCCGCTCATCGACGTCATGCTGGTGCTCCTCGTCATCTTCATGGTGACCGCGCCGCTCCTCACGACGGGCGTGCAGGTCGATCTGCCGAAGGTGAAGAGCGCGCCGATGCAGACCGACGACTCGAAGATGCTCGTCATCGTCACCGCGGACGAGCACGTCTACCTGGGCAAGGACGAGATCACCGCCGCGATCGAAGATCGCCTCAAGACGAACGCGCGCCTCCAGGAAGAGAAGGAGCTCTACGTCCAGGCGGACGAGAACGTGAAATACGGCGTCGTCCTCCGCGTGATGGCGGCGGCGCGCAGCGCCGGGGTCGAGAAGCTGGGGATGGTCACCGACCCCCTGGTGGTGAAGTGAGGTTCGAGGGCGGACCGAGTAAACCGATACGGCCCCCCGCTCGTCCAACCGCTAAGGTTCCCAGTAGCTAGCTCTGCCGATGAAGCTCCCCGGAGTCCCTTACACGCCGCGTTACACCTCGGGTGAGGTGACGTTCGGCCTCGTCCTCGCGGTCGCGCTCCACGTCGCGCCCGCCGGGGCGCTGCTCTACAAGAAGGCGTACCCCTCCGCCGCCGACGCCGACGAAGACCGGCCGCTCGTCGCGCGCCCCGTCGTGCAAGCTTCGCTCCTCAAGCTCGGCAAGCCGCTCGATCCGAAGAAGCTGCCCGATCGCTTCGTCCCCCAGCAAAGGACCGCGCCGAAGCCGCAGCTCAACGCCTCGCAAGAAGATCCGGGCAAGAAGCCGCCCGACGCCGGCGCCCCTCCGCCGAACGCCGCGGACTCCGACCTCACGAACCTGGTCGCGCAGAGCGATCCGTTCGCCGAGGACCCGAGCAAGCGCCGCCCCGACGAGGGTCACGAGAGTGGCGTCGACGGCGGCACCGAGACGGATCCGAGCAAGGTTCGCGCCGGCGACATGTACGCGACGCAGCTCGGTCAGTTCTTCGGGCAGCACCTCAACGTGCCGAGCGTCATCTCGGTGGGTGAGGAACGCAAGCTCTGCGCCGTCTACGAGATCAACGTCGGCAAGAACATGGTCATCTGGCACGTCCGGAACGCGGCGGTGAAGGGCTCGGGGAACGAGCTCTTCGACGATGCCGCGCGGTCGATGCTATTGAAGCTCCTCGACGACAAGACCCCGCTTCCGCAGCCCCCCAAGGAAGTCGACGAGCTGTACCGCGGCCGCCGCATCCAGATCGTCGTCACTGGCCGAAACGGAGATGCTTCGAGATGCATGCCAAAGTAACTTCGACTCCCCGCGCGACCCGCCTCGCGCGCTTTGCTTTCCGCACGCTCCCGATCGTCGTCGCGCTCGGCGCCGGCTCGGTCCTCGCGCTGACGATGCCCGCGGTCGCGCAACCCGCGCCCGCCGGCTCGGCGGCTCCCGCGGCGAGCGCGCTCCCGAACGCCACCAACAACGGCGCGGTCACGACGGTCGTAGTCCAGGGCGGGAGCCGCTCGCTCTTCAAGATCGCCGTCACGCCGCCGCTCGGTGACAGCGCGCTCGCGAACCAGGTCGTGGAGACCGCCACGCGCGACTTCACGCTCTCGAGCATGTTCCAGGTGCTCGACCCGAAGAGCTTCACCGCGAACCTCGCCCAGGAGGGCGCGAGCATCGAGCCGAGCTCCTGGCGCAACGTCGGCGCCGAGGGCGTCGTGAAGGGCAACATCTCGCCCCGCGGAAACAACCTCCACGTCGAGCTCCGCCTCTACGTCGTGTCGCGCGGCTCGGACGCGGTCCTGAAGAAGGAGTACGACGTCGCCTCGAACTCCATCCGCAGCGCGGTGCACCAGTTCGACAACGAGGTCGTGAAGTACTTCACCGGCACCGCCGGGAGCTTCGGCGGCCGCCTCGTCTTCAGCGCCACCACCGGGCGCGGTCAGAAGGGCATCTTCTCCGTCGAGAGCGACGGCCAGGGCCTCGGTCGCCTCCAGGCGGTGTCGAACGTCGCGCTCGCGCCGGCGGCCGGGCCGGGCGGCATCTACTACGCGGGCGGCCTCACCGACGGCAGCTACCAGCTCTTCAAGGTCGGCAACCCCGCCGCGGTCCTCAAGCACGCCGGGCTCGTGTTCGGCGTCGCCTTCGGCGGCAACAAGATGGCGCTCGTCATCTCGCAGAACGGCCAGAGCGACATCTGGACCGGCGCCCCGGACGGCTCCGGGCTCACGAAGGTCACGAGCGGCGGCCTCAACACGCACCCGTCGTTCGGGCCCGGAGGCCAGCTCGCCTACGTGTCGAACCAGGGCGGCAACCCGCAGATCTTCGTCGACGGCAAGCGCGTGAGCTTCCGCGGCACGTACAACATGGCGCCTGTATTCTGCAACGATCCCGAGGGCCAGAAGATCCTCTTCATGGGTCGCGACGGCGGCAGCTGGGACATCTTCAGCGCCGATCTCGGCGGCGGGAACATGAAGCGCCTCACGCAGGACCAGGGCTCGAACACGTACCCGGCGTGCTCGCCCGACGGGCGCATGGTGGCGTTCTTCTCGACGCGCGGCGGCCTCTACCTCTCGAACCCGCAGGGGCAGAACCAGCAGAAGATCGCGAGCGTGACGGGCGAGAGCCTGCGCTGGGAAGGCAACTGATCCTTGAGCCGCCTCGCACCCTCGAGCGGGGGCGTCGCTGCCGTGCACGACCGCGCCCTGGTCTCGTACGACGTCAAGGGCGCGCGCGCGGGTGAGCAGAGGCTCGACAAGCCCGCCGGCGCGGTGGCGCGCTTCGGCGACGAGTGGCTCGTGCTCGTCGACAAGCAGAAGCACCTCGGGCGGGTGAGCCTCGGCTCGGCGGCCTCGCCCTTCGCCGCCGGAAAGACGGCCATCGGCGCGTTCGGGGTGGGCCGCGACGACGCGGTCGCGGTCGCGCGCGGCGAGGCGATCGAGCTCTGGTCGCGCGACGACGAGCGACGATGGTCGACGGCGCGTCGGCCGGCGGCCGGGCGCGCCGCGGCGGCGTCGTTCCTCGAGGTCGTCGTCGCGCGTGACCACGTCGTCGCGCTCGGCGAGGACGGCGCGCTCTATTTCTTCGCCCGCGAGAAGGGCGAGCTCCTCGGCGCGCTCCGCCTCGCGTCGACCGATCCGCCCGGCGAGTGGCGACTCGTACCCGTCGACGCCGGCGTCGTGATCCTCGCGCTCGGGGAGTGGCTCGTGTGGATCGACGCGACGACGCGGAAGACGGTGCGCCGCGTCCGCGCGCGCGCCAAGGTCGTCGAGGTCGCCGCCGACGGCGAGCACGTCGTGGCCGCCGTGGAGGACGGCTTCGTCCAGGCGTTCCGCGCCGCCACCGGCGAGCCGCGCGCGTCCTTCGCCGCCCACGACGACGCGCCGGTCGCGATCGCCCTCGGCTCCGACGCCCTCTTCACGATGGGGAGCGACGACGCCGTCCGCGCGTGGGACCGCCAGCCCCTCGACGTCGCCGTCCGCGCGGCCTCGCCCGTCGCGGCGATCGTCGCGCGAGGCAACCTCGCCGCCGTCGGCGATCGCTCGGGCCGCGTGCGCGTGCTCGAGTCGAGCGGCGGCGATCTCCGCGAGCTCGGCGCGCTCGCAGGCGCCGAGGGCGTCGTCGGTCTCTTCCTCGCGAAGGACGGGACCTTGATCGCGGCGGGCACGCGCGTCGTCCTCGGCGCGAAGCCGCCGTACCAGGTGCCGCGTCCGATGGCGCTGAAGGCCCCGCCCACGGCGTTCGCCGCCGACGACGCCTACGCCTTCGCCGGCACGCAGGCCGGCGCCGTCGACGTCTACGATCTCGCCGCCGGCCGGCCCGTGACGACGTACGCGCTCTCCTCGGACGATCGCATCACCGCCCTCGTTCGTCTCGCCGGCGCCACGCTCGTCGTCGGGACCGGCGCCCTCGACGGCCGCGTCCTCGTCGTCGACGTCGCCGACGCGAAGGTCGTTCACCGCATCTCGCCGCACGACGAGGCGTTCGGCGTCACCTGCCTCGCGTCGGACGTGCGAGGCCGCATCGTCGCCTCCGGCAGCGACGACGGCAGCATCGCCCTCCTCGATCCACAAAAAGGCCGCGTCCTCGCGAAGCTCCGCGTCGCCGAGACGCCCACCTCGATGGCGTTCGAGCCCTCAGGCCGCCGCCTCGCCTGCGTCTTCGCCGACGGCACGGCCTCGATCGTCACCTTCGCCCAGAAGGGCGCCACCGTCTCCGACCTCGGCGTCCGCGGCGCCACCCACGTAGCCTGGTCCGACACCCTCGTCTTCGGCTTCAAAGACGGCCACGCCGAAACCGGCGACCGCCACGCCCGCCCCTCCGACCGCCCGCCCGCCGCGCGCCCCTAAGCCACCCCGGCCGCCGGCCTCAGCCTTCGGCCCTCAGCACCCGGCCTTCAGCCGTCGGCCCCGGCCTTCAGCCGTCGGCCCCGGCCTTCAGCCGTCGGCCCCGGCCTTCAGCCGTCGGCCCCGGCCTTCAGCCGTCGGCCCCGGCCTTCAGCCGTCGGCCCTCAGCCCCGGCCTTCAGCCCGCAGCCCTCGGCCCCGGCCTTCGCCCCGTCCCCGCGCCGCGCCCCCAACCCGCGCTCCCGCCCGCGCCCCGAAGGACGCGGGCGAAGCCCCGCGCGGCCGCCTCAGCGAATCAACCCGTTGAGCAGCCCCACGAGCCGATGCCCAACCGCGACGCACGCATCGGCGTCTTGCTGCGCGGCATCGCCCGCGTACGCCGCGATCTCCACCGCGGCCACCGCCTCGACGGCCTCGCCCCGCGCGATCGCAAACACACGCGCCTTGTCCGCCCGCGTGACGCGCCCGGCCCCCTCCGCGCAGTTGAGGCACGCACTCTTCGCCGACTTGAGCGCCTGCTCACGCAGCCTGGCATCGCGAATCTTCGCGGCGCGAACGACCACGAGCAGCTCGACCGCGACGACGTACGCCGCGAGCTTATGGTGAGGCAGAACGAAAGGGCGAGCCGTGTTCGGGTTGGTCATGCCCCCCTCCGCGCAGGATTCGTGACGGCGCCGAGCCCCATCGCCCGCATCGATCATCGACCTCACGGGCGCCGGCGCGAATCGTGCGCGTCAGGCATGACCAACCCGAACACGGCTCGCGCGAGCTCGGCTCACCCAAAGCCGCTCGACCCACGAGCGACACGCCCCACGCAACCGCTGGACCCAAGCCCACCGGCCTCATCGCGCCGAAGTCTTCGCTGTGCGACGCGCCGGCGCTACGATCCCCGCTGACGCATGCCGAAGATCCTCACGCAGTTTTCCTCACACGCGAACACGATCGCCGACACGTTCCGCGCGGCGTTCGTCAAGACGCGTCTCGGCGAATGCACCGTCGAGATGACGGCGCCGGACGAGAGCACGCGCGGCGGCCTCTTCGGACTCCAGCACCTGACCCTCAAGAACCCGTCGGGCATGGCCGTCGTCGTCGGCAGCGTCCACGCGGGCGAAAAGCGCGCCGAGCTCCGCACGTTCGCCCTCGTCGCGGGCGTCCACGAGGAGCGCTTCAAGCAGTCGCCGTCGTTCAGCGAAGCCGAGTACGCCGCCTTCCTCGCGAAGGCCGAGCCGATCCTCGCCGCGTTCGGCCTCGAGGTGAGCGTCGTCGCCGAGCTCCCGAAGGCGCGCCTGTCGGACGCGCCCGATCCGCTCGCCTCGTCGCTGCCTCCCGGAGCCGCCCGCGCCCGCCTCCGCACGTGGGTGATCCTCTTCGCCATCCTCGCGGTCGCCTGCGGCGGCCTGCTCTGGGCCCGCCAGCTGCTCGGACCCTGACGTCGCCCTCTCGCCGCTCGCGGGCGTTGCTCGAAGGGCCGATGTGAGCGATCTTCGAAGAACGATGCGCCCACCGCGGTTCGCGTCCTCGACGCTCGCTCTCGGCTCCGTCGTTCTCGTGCTCCTCGCCGCGGCGTGCGGCTCGAGCTCGAGCGACGCGGACGACAGCGGAGGTGCGCCGGAGGCCGGAGGGGGAAGGTCGCCAACCTGCGCTGAGCCGGACTGCGACGTCGGTGCCTCGTGCGTCGACAGCGATGGCTGCGCCGGCCTCTGCATCGACGGCGCCTGCGCGGAGCCCACGCACGACGACGGAAAGAAGAACCTCGACGAGACCGACGTCGACTGCGGCGGCGCCACGGCGCCCGCGTGCGCGGTCGGACGGGCGTGCGGCGAGAGCCGAGACTGCGCCGGTCTTTGCACCAGCGGCGTCTGCGCGGAGCCCACGCACGACGACGGAAAGAAGAACCTCGACGAGACCGACGTCGACTGCGGCGGCGCCACGGCGCCGGGCTGCTTCATCGGCAAGGCGTGCGGCTCGAACACCGACTGCAACCTCGGCTACTGCCTCACGGGGGCGTGCGTCGAGCCGGCGACGGACGACGGCATCAAGAACGGCGCCGAGACCGACGTCGATTGCGGCGGCGCCGATCGCACGGAGGGGGCGCTCGTCGTCTCGCCGCCGCGCTGCGCTCTCACGAAGACGTGCGCGAGCGACAGCGACTGCGCGAGCGCGGTCTGCTCCGACCTGAAGAAGTGCGTCGAAGCGCCGAGCTGCCGGCCCCTCCGTGGCGGCGCCACCTGCGGCTCCGGCGAGACCGGCCAGCCGAACGCCGCGCACGAGAGCTGCTGCAAGACGCTGCCGGTCGCGGGCATGACGATCGCCCACGGCGGCGCGAACAAGCAGGTCTACGTCGACAAATACGAGATCACCGCCGGCCGAATTCGGGCGTGGGTCGCCGCGATCAAAGCCCAGTACGGCGGGGTGCCGAACATCCGCGCGTGGGTCGTGGCGCGCATCGCGACCGACGCGCTCGTCTCGACGCAGCTGAGCGGCAAGACGCAGTACCTGCCGTCACGGAACGACGGCGAGTCGCTCGGGTTCCCGGGGAACCCGGCGGGCGCGACCGCGAACATCGACATCGGCCTCCTGAACCAGCTCGGCCCGACGTCCTACTACCGGGGCGTCGCCGCGGCCGTGATCAACGCGACGAGCGGGTGCGGGATGTACACCGGGTCCTACGGGCACCGCACCTACGGGTTCGACGACGCAGAGCGCGCGTACTTCGGCGAGATCGCGCGTCCGCACACGACGATCGCCCAGCTCGACGAAAAGTCGATGAACTGCCTCACGCCCATCATGTACGCCGCGTTCTGCGCGTGGGACGGCGGCTATCTCGCGACGCGCGACGCGCTTCAAGGTGCCTACGGGCCGGACGCCTGGCCGTGGGGAGCGACGCCGGCGCCCGTGAGCGACCCGCTCGCGCGCTCGAACTCAACAACGGGGTCGGGAGCTTCTCTCCAGCGAACCCACCGCGCTACGTCTTTCCGGTCGTCAACTACGGGACCTTCTCGGCGGACTTCACGCCGGTCATCGCAGCGCCGGGTCGCTTTCCGCTCGACGTGAGCACGGCGCGCCCCGCCGCCGACTCGTGGATGGACCTCGGGGGCAACATGATCGAGGTCGTCGCCAACGGCGCGACCTTCTCCGGGTACGCGGGCGCCTCGTGGGAGGGACACTCGCAAGGGCGCGCGATGGGCGGCACGGTCGTCGCGTACGACAAGTACGGCAAGACCGGGGCGCGCTGCATGCGCCTGCGCTGAGGCCTCGACGCGGAGAGCCGGGGCACCTCGCGACGATCCGGCGCGCGCCGCTCAGCGGACGAAGATGAGCCCCTGGGCGCCGTCCAAGGAGCCACCTCTGTCGCAGTCGTCGTAGGCGAGGTCCCAGCCGTCGCGGCGGAGGCCGCGGTGCTGGCCGAGATCGGGGATGTCGCGGAGGAAGAAGGTGTCCGTGAAGGAGACCGCTCCGGCGAACTTCAACATCGAGGGCCCACCCGGAGGATTGCAATCGCCGACGAGTGTCGTGACGCCGCCCGTCGCCACGGTGTTGTTCGCGTGCGCGCTCAGAAAGTCCGGCCCGATCGCGAATTTGTAGGCGCGCGTGCCGACGGCAAATGAAATGGGATCGCGGTCGGCGATCATGACCTCGGTGAACGCGAGCTTCGAGGCGAGGACGTCGATGGAGTAAGGCGACGCAGGATCCGCCACGGTGCCGGTGGCGCTCGTCCAACCGAACGGCACATCGTCCGCGTCCTCCGCCGAGCGCCCGACGAGCGTCCACCCGCCGCGATCGATCGACATCTCGCAGTACACGCGGAGCGGCGCGGCCGGGCCGGGACCGTCGGGATCGATGTCGTAGAGGCCGCTGCTCACGGCCGTGGTCGAGTCGACGGCGACGAGGGCGGCACAGCTGGTCGGAACACCGGCGTCGGGAGCCGTCCCCTCGCTCGCCGAGGATGAAGCGTCGGAGACGACGCCGGCATCCCCGGCATCCGGGTCCGGCGCCGGATCGACCGTCCCGACCATCTGGAGCCCGCAGCTCAGCGCTGCGAGCGATGCCGTCCCCACGAGCAGCTTCGGGCCAAGCGGCCCAGACCTCCCCAGCATCAGCCACCTCGGCGTTCACCGATCAATCTAGCGCGGCTCGCGGCTCGCGGCGATCGATGTCGTCGATCCGCCATCCTCCATCCGCCATCCTCCACCTGGCGCGCTGCGTGACCGGCGGCGGACGTGAGCCGGCGTCTACGCGCTCGCCGTGCGCCTCACGAGGAGGTTCACGTTGAACATGAGCAGCATGGTCACCGCGAGGGCGACGACGACGACGGAGCCCAGGGTGGGGTAGCCCTCGAGCGGAGAGGTGGGCGTCGCCTGGTGGACGACGAGCCCGGCGGAGAAGGACGCGAGTCCTCCCGCGAGCTGCTGGAGCGACGAGCTGATCGCCATGTAGGCGCCGCGATCGGGCAGATCGGGGAGCGCGGACGTGAGCGCGAACGACGAGACCATGCGCGCGGAGATCCCCACGAAGAGCAGGATGTTGAGCGCGATGACGAGGCCGAGCGAAGCGCTGGAGAGGCGCGTGTACCAGAACACGACGATCGCCGTGACGATCGAGCCGAGGACGAACGTGCGGTACTTGCCGAACGAGTCGCTCACGCGCCCGAGCAGGGGCCCGGAGATCATCGCGGAGACGCCCGTGATGACGTAGACCATCGGGAGCGTCTCGAGCGCCACGCCGAGGTTCTGGACGAGGAAGGTGCTCCCGAACGGCATCAGCATGAAGCCGCCCACGGCGAGGAGGATCGTCGCCGAGAAGCCCGCGAGGTACCGCGGCCGCGTGGCGGTGCGGAGCAGGTGCTCGACGGGGCTTCGCCTCACGGCGCCGGCGGCGAGGTGCTGCGTGATCGGCCGGAGCCAGAGCACGATCGCGATCCCCGCGACGACGCCCACGCCGACGATCATCAGGAACGGCGCGTGCCACCCGAGGCGCGTCGCGAGGTAGAGCCCGATCGGGATCCCGAGGATCTGGCTCGCGGCGAACGAGCTCTGGACGAGCCCCATCACGCGCCCGCGCATCGAGAGGGGGAACAGGTCCGCGACGATCGCGAAGCTGATCGACGCGATCACGCCGCCGAAGATGCCCGTCACGATGCGCGCGCCGAGCAAGAACGGGTAGCTCGGCGCGACGCCGCAGAGGAGCGTCCCGAACACGAAGCCGACGTAGAAGAAGAGGAGGAGCTTCTTGCGGTCGAAGCGATCGGCGAAGCCCGCCGCGAGGAGCCCGGAGATGCCCGCGCTGAAGGCGTACGCGGAGACGACGCGCCCGAACTGAGCCGTCGTGACACCGAGCTCGTCCATCAAGATCGCGCCGAGCGGCGAGAGGATCATGAAGTCGAGGACGACGGTGAACTGCAAGAACGCGAGCAGCGCGACGACGAAGCGCTGGTAGCGGGAGAACGTCTCGTTCATGGAGCTCCGAAGAGCGCTTGGATGCGTCGTTCCGTCGTGCCGTTCTTTGCGCGCGATCGGGGCGGAATCGTTTGTCAAAACTAGAGCGATTCCCAGCGTTTGTACAGCGCTGCGATGGCACGAGCGCGAGCGCGAGCGCGCAGCGCGGGCTCGTGCTTCTCGTCGCCGGCGTCACGCGGAGGTCACCCGGAGCTCACGTCAGCGCGCCCAATAGCGGGGTGCCTCGTGCACGACGGGGATCCTCGCGCGCGCCACCCGCGCCGGGCCGTTCGCCGCGACGCCCTGGGATCTGTCTTCGGCGAGGCGCGAGAGCATGAGCTTCCACGCCTCGGTCGTCTCGGCCGGCGAGATCACGTCTGCCGGGGGCACGTGCACGAATCCCGCGATGACTCGGCGACCGGAGTCTTCCGCCGCGACCTTCCTCATCAGGCCGAAGAAGAGGAAGTTGCATAGGTAGTCGCCGGCGTTGTCGCTGAGCATCGTCGCGTGGCTGGCGTTGCCGAGGACGTCGATCAAGCGATCGACCGGCAGCGTCGAGTCGTACGTGCTCGGGGCGGACGGATCGATCGGTCCCGTTGCCCATGAGGCGCCGGCAATGTCGGTGCCCGCCGCGTAGTTGCGCGCTGTCGTCTCGATGCGGATGCCCGTCCCTCCTCGCGCGACGCCGCTGGCGATCGCGATCGCCGGACGAAGCCGATCGTAGGCCTCGAAGTACCGCGGGAGCGCTTCATCCCAGATGACCGGCACCTGGATGACGCGCACGTCGTAGCCGCCGATCATGACACCGTCGAGGGGCTCGACGGCTTGCCACGACGGGTTCACCGGCACACCGTCGAACGGGCCGAACCCCGAGAGGAGGATGACCTCGGGCACGGAGATGTCGAGGTGGACCTCGAGGCGACACGTCGCGGCTCCGCACTCGCCTTCACCGTGAACGATCGCTTCGTGATGGCCGGGGGTCGTCGGCTTGCCGCTCAGCGATCCGTCTTCCGTCAGCACGATGCCGGGCGGCAGTTGCCCCGACGCAACGTGATACAGGCGCGTCCGAGCGGTCGTGTCTCGCTTCCGGATGTCGAAGGCGTAGTCGCGATCGACACGCCCGAGCGGGCCGTTCACGTCGATCACCAGGCTGCCCTCGAGCGCCTGGCGTGGCGCCTCGACGCTCTTCTCCGGGCCTGACTCCGGGCCTGACGTGTCTGCGTCGGATTGCCGGTGCGCGGACCTCGGTGGCTCGCGGTCCGATCCCGTCTCGGTCGAGGACGAGCAGGCCGCAGCGTTGAGCAGGCCTGCGACGGCGAGGACGCCGATGGGTGTTCGACGAAGCATCAGCGCCTTCGCTGCACGCACCGTTCCTCTCGACCTGCGCAGCGGCCTGCATGCAGACGCTGCGAACCGTTCTCGCGCGTCGACACGTTTGGCTCGCGTCGCCGGCGTCACGCCCGCGACGATCCGCGCGGCCGCTCAGCTCTCGGGCTGCGCGATGATCCGCTCGACCGTGCGCGTGGTCATCCCGCCCTCGACGACCTCGTCGTCGAGGAGCAGGCGCTTGTGCAAGGCGATGTTCGTGCGGATGCCCCCGACGATGAACTCGTCGAGCGCGCGGCGCATGCGGACGATGGCCTCGCCGCGCGTGGGCGCGTGGACGATGACCTTCGCGAGGAGCGAGTCGTAGTGCTGCGGCACCGTCCAGCCGCCGTAGACGCCGGAGTCGACGCGGACGCCGGCGCCGCCGGGCGGGAAGTACTCGGTGATCTTTCCGGGCCAGGGCGCGAAGGTCTTCGGGTCCTCGGCGTTGATGCGGCACTCGATGGCGTGGCCGCGGAAGTTCCACGGTCGGGTGTCCGGCAGCTCGAGCCGCTCGCCGGCCGCGACGCGGATCTGGAGCGCGACGAGGTCGAGGCCGGTCACCATCTCGGTGACGGGGTGCTCGACCTGCACGCGCGTGTTCATCTCGAGGAAGTAGAGGCGCTTGTCCTCGTCCATGATGAACTCGAGCGTGCCGAGCGAGCGGTAGCCGGTCTCGCGCACGGCGCGCCGGATCGTCTCGCCGATCTCCTGCCGGAGCTCCGGCGTCATCGCGGGGCTCGGGGCCTCCTCGATGACCTTCTGGTGGCGGCGCTGCAGCGAGCACTCGCGCTCGCCGAGCGTCCACACGTTGCCGTGCGCGTCGGCGAGGACCTGGAACTCGATGTGCTTCGGCCGCTCGACGAACTTCTCCATGAAGACGTCGGGGTTCTTGAAGCCGGCCTCGGCTTCGCGCGTGGCCTGGGTGAAGTTCGCGGCGACGTCCTCTTCGTTGCGGACGATGCGCATGCCGCGCCCGCCGCCGCCGCCCGACGCCTTGAGGATGATCGGGAAGCCGATGCGCTTGGCCTCGGCGACGGCGTGGTCGGCGTCGCGCAGGACCTCGCTGCCGGGGAGGAGAGGCAGGCCGTAGGCCCTGGCGTTGGCGCGGGCGGCGACCTTGTCGCCCCACGCCCGCATCGCCTCGGGCGACGGGCCGATGAAGGTCACGCCGCACTTCCCGCAGAGGCGGGCGAACTCGGCGTTCTCTGAGAGGAAGCCGTAGCCGGGGTGGATGGCGTCGGCGCCCGTGATCTCGGCGGCCGCCATGATCGCGGGGATGTGGAGGTAGCTGCGCGTCGCCGGGGAGGGGCCGATGCACACGGCCTCGTCGGCGAAGCGGACGTGGAGCGCGCGGGTGTCGGCCTCCGAGTGGACGGCGACGGTGCTGATGCCGAGCTCGCGGCACGCGCGGATCACGCGCAGCGCGATCTCGCCGCGGTTCGCGATGAGGATCTTCTTGAACGGCGGCGCCGCCGGCCTCGAGGGCATCGCGCTG
This sequence comes from Labilithrix sp., assembly GCA_019637225.1. GTDB lineage: Bacteria > Myxococcota_A > Polyangia > Polyangiales > Polyangiaceae > Labilithrix. The sequence continues at coordinate 35,264 of JAHBWC010000064.1, read as the reverse complement.
GAGACAGGCCCGTTCACCACGGCTCGCCTCAGGCCTTCTTGATGCGGAAGAGCTTCTGGCCGAACTCGACGGACTTGCCGTTCTGCGCGTAGACCTCGATGACGGTGCCGGACATCTCCGCCTCGATCTCGTTCATCAGCTTCATCGCCTCGATGATGCAGAGGGTCTGACCCGGACGAACGACGGAGCCGACTTCGCAGAACGCCGGCGCGTCGGGGCTGGGCGAGCGATAGAACGTCCCGACGAACGGGCTCGTCACGTCGACGACGTCCGCGGGCGTCACCTCGACGGCGGCAGCCGCGGGAGCGGCCGCAGCAGGAGCCGCGGCGTGAACCATGGCCTGCAGCGGCGCGGCGAAGCCGCCGCGGACGATGCGGACGCGAACGCCCTCGGACTCGTGCTCGAACTCGGCGACGTTCTCTTCGCCGAGGACCGTCAGGAGCGCGCGTAGCTTGTCGATGTCGACCGTCATCGCGGCGCGACCGTAGTCGCACGCACGCTTCGTCGGAAGGGTATTTTCGCCGTCGTCGAAGGCTCGTCGCGCGTCTCGCCCACCGAGACCTCGCGGCGCGAACGGGGGTTCGCGCCGCGGTGCGTTCACGCCGCGTTGCGTCGAGGTTCCCGCGGCGAAGCGGCTCAGCGTGGCCGCCGCGCCAGCCAGCGGACGAGGCCGTCGAGCGCGAGGAGGTAGCTGTCCGCGCCGAAGCCGCTGACCTTCGCGACGCAGGCCGCCGCGAGCTTCGACGTGTGGCGGTAGGCCTCGCGGGCCTCGGGGTTCGACAGGTGGACCTCGACGCAGGGGAGGGCGACCGCCTTCAGCGCGTCGAAGATCGCGAGCGACGTGTGCGTGTAGGCCGCCCCGTTCAAGAGGAGGCCGTCGAACTTTCCGCGCGCTGCGCCGATCCAGTCGCAGAGCGTCCCCTCGTGGTTCGACTGCCGCGCCGTCACCTGGACGCCCAGCTCCCGGCCGCGCGCGCGGAGGCGGGCGTGGACGGCGGCGAGCGTCTCGACGCCGTAGATCTCGGGCTCGCGCGTCCCGAGGAGCTGGAGGTTCGGCCCCGACAGGACGAGGATCCGGAGCGGTGCGCGCGCAGGGCTCGGCGATCCGGCGTCGGCCGCCCGGGGCCGGTCGACCGGCGCGTCGGGGCCGGGCGGACGGCGTGCGGAAGCCCCCGACGGGCGACGAAGACGCGCCGGCGGAGCCTTCTTCGCCGCCACGCGTCGGCTCAGAGCTCGGCCATGAGCTTCGGCGCCGCGGTCCGCATGAGGTAGCGGCCCTTGCCGAAGTTCCCGCCCGGCGTCATCGCCAGCGCCAGGAAGTACGTGTCGCCGAGCGTCCGGATGAGCGTGATCAGGCGATCGGTCCCGACCGCGATCTCGCTGGCGCTCCCGGCCTCGAGCATCTCCGCGGCGCGCTTGATTTGCCCGATCACCACGCCGAACTCGATGCCGATGGCGTTGATGTCGAAGGGGGAGTCGCCCTTGGCGTAGCTCTCGAGCGCGATTCCGCTGGAGTCCATCAGGAGCCCGGCAAGGCCGCCCTCGGTGCCTTCGACGAGGTCGCGCAACGTCTCTTTGAACATGGCTTTGTCTTGTCCCTCGCTCGCTCGGGAATCAGGCTACGAGGCACGTAGAGGCCCCGTCAACAACGCGGTCGTCCGCGGTCCTTGACCGGCATAGAGGCCAACGTTTAAGGTGCGCGGCGATGCGCGCACGAGCAGGGGATCCGCCCCGCACGATGGCCCAGAAGATCCTCGCGGGACGCTGCGCCGACCCGATGCTGGCCGGGACACAGGTCAGCGTCAAGGTAGACCAGATCGTTTTGAGCCGGGCCCCCCTGCGGGCCATCGCCGAGGCGCGGGAGGCGGGCCTAAAAAAGACCTCGGCCGAGGTCGCGATTGTCTACGACACGCAGTGCGTCGCCTCGGCGTCGCGCCCGCGCGCCGAGGACATCCACGCGGCCACCCCGGAAATCCTCGGGCATGGGATCGTCCTGGCGCGCCCCGGCGTCGGGTTCCCGGCCCCCGTCCACCTCGAGCGCTTCGCGAGCCCGGCGCGCCTGTGCGTGACCGACGATCCGCGCCTCGCCGGCGTCGGCGGAATCGGCATGCTCACGATCGTCGTCTCGCCCGGCATGCTCGGGCAGGCGCTCGCGCAGGGCAGCATCGTGCTCCGCCCGCCGCGGAGCGTGCAGGTGCTCCTCTCGGGGCGGACGCGCCCGTTCGTCTGCGCGCGCGACATCGCGCACGAGCTCGTCCGTCGCGGTCTCGGTGAGGCCGTCGGCCGGATCGAGGCGGCCCACGCCGCTCCCGTCGTCATCGAGTTCGCCGGCCCGAGCGCGCGCCTCCTCTCCGTCGGCGAGCGCGCCGTCCTCGCCGGGATCGCCCCGCAGCTCGGCGCCGCCGGCGCCGTCTTCGTGAGCGACGAGCGCACCGAGGTGTTCCTCCGCGATCAGCGCCGCTCGAAGGCCCACCGCGCGCTCGTCCCCGACGCCGGCGCGCCGTGCGACGAGGTCCTCAACGTCGATCTCGGCGCCGTCGACCCGCTCTACATGGACGAGACCGGGCAGGTGAAGACCGTCCGCGATCTCGCCGGAAAGCCCGTCACGCAGGTGCTCCTGGGCGGCGACAGCGGCTGCACGCTCCGCGATCTGTTCGCCGCCGCGGCGCTGCTCAAGTCGAAGCGCGTCCCGCCGCGCGTCGAGTTCCTCGTCGCGATCCCCTCGCGGCAGATGCTCGAGGTCCTGAGCTCGACGGGCGCCCTCACCGATCTCATCGCCACGGGCGCTCGCCTCATCGAGCCCGACGCGCGCGCGATGACCGGCGAGCTGCACCCGCCGGTGCCGGGCGGCCTCTCCGCCCGGACGCACGACCTCGAGCCCGGAGCCGCGGCGCCGAAACCCGTCGCGATCGCGTCGGCCGAGGCCCTCGCGTACGCCGTGGCCACCGGCGAGATGGGCGATCCGCGCAGCTTCAAGCGGCCGGTCCGCGTCACGATCCCGCGCGCGCTCCCGACCGACGACGTCCTCGTCGTGCGCGATCGCAAGGGCGCGGCCGGCGACGCCTCGAAGAAGCCCGGCATCGTCCCGGCGCCGCCGACCCCGTGGAAGGGCGGTCAGACGCTCGACGTGGTCGAGGGCACGGCGCACCTCACGAACGGCAAGGGCGCGGCGCCGCCGAGCGCCAACGGCGTCGCCGTAGTCTGCTCGACGCTCGACGAGGTCCGCGAGCTCGCGGCCCGCGCGACCGAGATCGCCCCGAGCGTACGGGCGATCGTGGCGCCGTTCATCCCGTCGAGCTCCGTCGCGCTCTTCAGCGGGCTCGGGATCGCAGCCCTGCGCGTGGACGCCGCCGGGGCGAAGGGCCTCAAGGGTCAGCGCACCATCGCGCTCCCCGAGGCGAGCAAGTGGTCGGAGAAGGGACCCACCGTCGTCACCCTCGGCTCGCAGAAGGTGCCGCTCACGTGGCTCGCGCTCGGTTCCGAGCGCGCCTGGACCAGCGCCGGGACCGCCCGACCGCAAGCCTCGCGCTCCAAGTCTTGATCCTCTATGTTGGGGGAGCTCGAACCGTCAGGGTTCGACGCTTGACCGACTGCCGAACGGAGATGCTCGCTTGTCGAAAGGCCGCCTGACTCGTCACGAGCTGAGCTGGCTGCTCACGCAGGAGGCGCAGAACGCCGCCGAGCGGCTTCGCGTCGGCGTGCAGTTCCTCCGCACCCAGGCGCCGCCGCCGCCCGCCGCCGGAGACGATCCGGCGCAGGGCGTCGAGACGTCGCTCGACGCGCTCGACGACGTCATGAAGATGTTGTCGAACCTGAACCAGCGGTCCGTCCCGCAGGCGGGCGCGCCGCCCGCGGCGCGCCGCGGACGCATCGACATCGCCGCGCTCCTCGTCGAGGTGGCGCCGGACGCGCGCGTGTCGATCGAGCCGGGGAGCGGCACCGAAGTCTACGGCGACGAGGCCGACCTCCGGCGGATGATCCAGGTGCTCGTCGGTCATGGCAGCGGCGAGGGCGCGTCCGTCAACGTCCGCCGCGAGGGCGACGACGTGAAGGTCTCCGTCGCGCTCGGCCCGGACGCCTCGCCGACCGCCGAGACCGAGCGCGCGTGGCTGAGCCGCGTCGCCATCCGCTACGGCGGCCGCCACGAGCTCGAAGGCGGCAGCGAGGTCCTCGTCTTCCCCGCGGACGGCGCGAGCGACCGCAACGAGAGCGCCGCCCTCCGCAAGGAGCTCGACGAGGCGAGGAAGCAGGGCGAGGTCTACGCCCGCGAGCTCGCCGCCGTCTTCGACCGCGGCGAAGAGGTGACGACGGTCTCGACCGTCCCGCCCGCGCCCGGTGTCCCGTCGGAGGCGCGTTTCTCGGCGATGACCAAGCTGTGCGCGGGCATCGCGTCCGAGCTCCGCAACGCGCTCGGGCCGGCGAAGGGCGAGCTCGCGTCGATGCGCCGCCACGAGATCACCGACGAGCAGCTCGACACGATCCGCCGTCGCGTCGCCCACACGCAGGAGGTCATTACCGGCCTCGGCGCCATCGGCGAGCTTCGCGCCGACGAGCTCCAGACCGAGGTCGACCTCGGCGACCTCGCGCGGAGCACCGTCAAGGCGCTCGCGAACATGGCCGAACGCGACGAGGTCAAGGTGACCGTCCGCGTGAGCCCGGAGGGCGGGCGCGCCCAGGTGCGTCGCGGCGCGAAGGCGCTCGGCGTCCTCGTGCGCGAGCTCGTCGCGCACGCCATCGAGGCGTCGCCGCGCGGCTCGGTCGTCGACGTCCACGTGGTCGCCGCCGACGGCAACGCGGGAGCGCGCCTCGTCATCGACGACGCGGGCTCGTCGCTCCCGGCCTCCGGACGGCGCGCGTTCTTGGCGCTCGAGACGCACGCGGGCGCGTACGGACGTCCGAGCGGCCTCCCGATCTTCCTGGCCGCCGAGCTCGCCGCCTGCCACGGCGCGATGCTCGAGCTGTCGGACGCACCGATGAAGGCGCCCGAGGCCGGCGCTGGCGGACTTCGCGTAGCCGTCACGTTCGCCAAGGGCTGACTCGAAGTACGATGGACGGCCCCACCGAAGGGGCGGAGAGAGACGGACTGCGATGCGAGTGTTGATCGTCGAGGATTCGGATTCGATCGTCCGGATGATCCAGGCGCTCATGTCCGCGCGCGGCTTCGACGTGCGGAGCGCTCCCTCGGGCGCGCGCGGGCTCGAGGAGGCGTTCGCGTGGAAGCCCCACGTCATCCTCCTCGACATCAACCTCCCCGGGTCCTACGACGGCATCCAGGTCTGCGAGAAGATCCGCGCGGACAAGGACATCAAGGACACGCCGGTCATCATCATCAGCGCGATGAACGATGACGAGGTGAAGCGTCGCGCCCACGAGGCAGGCGCGACCGCGTACTACGAGAAGCCGTTCAGCCCGCTGGCGCTGCTGAAAGAGATCGAGTCTCTGCAGCGCCGCAGCGGGCAGTGGTAGCCGCCCTGCGCGTCAGACGAGCAGGTTGAGGTTCTTCTTCGCGCGCGTCTCGGCCTCCGAGATGACGTGCTTCGCCTCGTCGTCGGGGATGCGCAGCTTCGTGGCGAGCTCGACGAGGAGCTTCGACTCGGTCACGTCCTGCTCGCCGTCGGCGAAGCTGAGGAGCACCGCGCACTGAAGCAGGACGCGGCGATCGCCCGCCGACAGCTCCTGGAGGTCGATGTCCTCGAGCGTGCGCTTCTCCTTGGCGTACTCGCGGAGCGCCGTCTTCTGCGCGTCGCTCGCGCCGTACGCGTCGAGGAGCGCCTCGAGCATCTCCTTCTCCTTCTCGGCGAAGGTCCCGTCCGCCCACGCGACCGGAACGAGCCCTCGGACGATCGCGAATTCTTCCTCGTTCATGGCCGCAGGATGCCGCCCCAGTCGGTCTTCGGTCAATGCCCAGACCGAGCGAGGCGCGCGCTACGCGAAACGCACGCTCGGCGGTCGACGCCGATCGGAGGCGCGGAGCATGGCGCCGTGACGTCACGCGGTCGATGCGCCGCGGAGGTAGGCACGACGCGCCGTCCATCACACGGTAGGCGAGCAAAATCGCGGGATTTTACTCAAGGTGGCAATTGACGTTACCACTGCACGCTAAACTCGACCTTGATGTCGAGCGGCGTCGCGCCAGCGTCAGGCATCGCAGCGTATCGGGTGCTGCGCGAGCTCGGAGCTCGCGCGCACCGCTCGTACGCGGCGATTCGGGAGCCTCACGAGCTCGTCGTGATCCATCGCTTCGTGCGCAAGGCGCCCGAGGCCGCGACGACGCCCGAGGCTGCGACGACGCCCGAGGTCGCGACGACGCCCGAGGCCGCGACGGCAGAGGAGCGCGCTAGGGCGGTCTCGACGGAGGAGCTCGGGCTGCTCCTCCGCGACGCGCAGTGCCTGGCGAAGCACTGGCACCCCAACATCGCGCGCATCAAGCACATCGACCTCGCGGGCGGCGAGCTGACGATCGCGACCGAGCTCGTCGACGGCGCCACGCTCGGCGATCTCATCGCGCTCACCGCGAGCCGCGGCGCCGCCTTTCCGCTCGACGTGCTCGTCCGCGTCCTGCTCGACGTCCTCGCGGGCCTCCATGGCGTTCATGGGCTTCGCGACACCGCGCGCGCGCCGATCAAGGCCCTGCACGGAGAGCTGTGCCCGGCCAACGTCGTCGTCGGGCGCGACGGGGTCGCGCGGCTCGTCAACACGCTCCGCGTGCGTCCGCTCCGCGTCGCGACGGGCTCCGAGGGCGTCGGCTACGCCGCGCCGGAGGTCCTCGACGGCGCGCCCATCGACCCGCGCGCGGACGTCCACGCCGTCGGCGTGCTCCTCTGGGAGGCGCTCACCGGCAAGAGGCTCCACGACGAGCGCGAGCCGGCTCGTGTCCTCGCGCGCCAGCGAGAGGTCGACATCCCGCGTCCGGCGCTCCCTCCGGACTCCCCCTATGGAGCGCTCGCCGACATTGCGATGCGCGCGCTCGCGTTCGATCCGGCGCTGCGCTTCCGTACGGCGGCGTCGATGGCCTCCGAGCTGCGAAAGCTCCCCGCCGCGCGCATCGCGACCGGGAGCGTCGTGGCCGGCTGGGTGAACGACCTCGACGGCGAGCGGATCCGCGGCCGGCGCGCCGCCCTCGATCCGAGCTCGTCGGGAAGCCGCCGGCGCGCGAGCTCACACGCCATCGTCGTCGCCCAGGCGCAGCACGAGGAGAAGCGGGCGGCGGCGTCTGGCGCGAGCGCGGCGGCGCCCGGCGCGACCGCGGCGACGCCCGGCGCGACCGCGGCGGTGCCCGGCGCGAGCGCGACGACGTCGAGCGCGGAGGGCGAGCGGGCCACACTTCCGCCGCCGTCGACGGGGACCGACGTCGAGGCGGCGGAGGAGGGGCCCACCTCGCTCGACCTCGAGGAGATCGCGCTCGCGCCGGCTCCTCGCGCGGCGCCGCCGCCACCGCCGGTCGCGCGGCCTCGGGCGCCGGCGGCTGCTCCGAAGAGCGAGCCGGTCGTCGCTCGGGCGCCGGCGGCTCCTCCGAAGAGCGAGCCGCACGTCGCTCGGGCGCCGGCGGCTGCTCCTCCGAAGAGCGAGCCGCACGTCGCTCGGGCGCCGGCTCCACCGACGAGCAGCGAGCCGCTCGTCGTCGACGTGCCGGTGCCGCCCGCCGCGCGCGCGCCGATCCCGGCGCCGGCTCCACCGACGAGCAGCGAGCCGCTCGTCGTCGACGTGCCGGTGCCGCCTGCCGCGCGCGCGCCGATCCCGGCGCCGGCTCGCGAGCTCCGCGCGGCTCCGGCGCCCGACGCGCCTCTGCCCGCCGACGTGTCGCGATCGACGGCGAGCGTGGTGGTCGATGAGGCCGTCGCCGCGATGCAGACGCACGACGCCAAGCGGTCGTCCGGCGCGGGCGTCACGGATCCCGCCGACCTCGGCGCGTCGGACACCGACGAGCTCCACGTCTTCGCCGCGCGGAAGCGTCGCGTTCGGCGCGCGACCGTCGCCGTCGCCCTCCTGCTCGCGGGTGTCCTCGGCGCTGTCGCGCTCGGCGGGCGGGGAGCGGCGCGCCGGGAGGCTTCGGCGCGCGAAGGCACGGCCGTCGCGTCCCGCGCGGAAGCGGCGGGCGCGGCGACGACGGACGGCACCCTTGCGAGCGATCGCACCTCCGCGCCCATCGGGATCGCGCCCGGCGGATCGCCGGTGTCGCCGAGCGCGCCGCCCACGGCGACCCAGGAGTCGCCGGCCCTCGGGGACACGCCGCCCGCGTCCGCCACGCCGGCGTCGCGCGTCGAGGCCGCCCCGGTCGACGGCTCCGCGGCACGCGCGCCGCGCCCCCAGGAGTCGCCTCGCCCCCCGCCTCGCCGCTACGAACCTCTCGGGATCTGAGCACGCCATGAACAGCGCTCTTCGACGTGCATCGCTGGTGTTCCTCCTCGCGCTCGGGCTCGTGTCCGTCGCGCCGAGCACGACGTACGCGGCGGGCGTCTCGCCGGCCGCGGCGACGCCGGTGCAGCGCGAGCAGGCGCAGCGGCGTTTCCTCAAGGGGCGCGAGCTCTACGGCGCGAAGAAATACGAGGCGGCGCTGACCGAGCTCCGCGCGTCGCTCGACATCGTCGCGAGCCCGAACACGCGCCTCTACATCGGGCGCTGCCTCCGCGACATGGGCCGCGCCGTCGCCGCCTACGTGGAGCTGGGGCGCGCCGCCGTCGAGGCGAAGGAGCTCGTCCACGAGGACGCCCGCTACGAGCAAGCGGCGAGCGCCGCGGCGAGCGAGCGCGCCGCGCTCGAGCCGAAGCTCGCCTTCGTCGAGGTCGCGGTGACGCGCGCCGGACCGGAGACCACGCTCCGCGTCGGCGGAGACGAGGTCCGGCGTGGCGGATGGGCCGAGCCGGTGCCGGTTGCTCCCGGCCGCGTCGACGTCGTCATCGAGACACCCGGACGTGCGCCGATCGAGCAGAGCCTCGACGTGCGCGCCGGCGAGCGCAAGGAGGTCGCGATCGACGCCGGCGCCGAAGCCCCCGCGTCCGAGGCGCCGTCCCCCGCGGCGGCGCCCGATCGTCCCGCCGAGAGCAAGAGCGACGATGTCCGCGGGCTGATGCGCCCGCTCGCCTTCGCCACCGCGGGCGTGGCCGTCGCGGGGCTCGCCACCTTCGTCGTCGCGGGCGCCATGGCGAACGGTACGTACTCGGATCTCGAGAAGGCCTGCGGTAACGGCCCGTGCTCGCCCGGTCGCGAGGGCGACGTCTCGACAGGCCAGACGCAGCAGACGCTCGCGAACGTCGGCCTCGGCGTCTTCGCGGCCTTCGCGGCGACGAGCGTCACGCTCTTCGTCCTCGGATCGCCGAAGAAGGATGCGACCGGCGCGACCGCGCGCGTTACCGCCGGGCCGTCGATGCTCACCCTGCAAGGAGGCTTCTGACGATGAACCGCGTGCGCACTCGGATCGTGCTCGCGCTCGCGCTCGCCGCCGCGATCGGCGCAGCGGCGTGCACGCAAGACTTCGAGAAGTTCGAGGCGCCGTCCGGCTCGGAGGAGCCGGTGACGGCGCGCGACGCGTCGGCGGACGAGGCGAGCGACGGCTCGTCGATCGTCGACTCGAGCCCCGCCGACGCCGCGGCGGACGCCGATCCGTGCGCCGCGGCCGCGAGCTGCGCGTCGAGCCTGACGTCGTGCACGACGGCGTGCGAGCAGACGCGCACGACCTGCCTCGACGCGTGCGGCAACGGCAACGGCAACGGCAATCGGTGCCGGCGCGATTGCCGCGACGCCCACGACGCCTGCGCGTCCGGCTGCACCTCGACGTGTCGCACGTGCGCGACCGCGGCGTGCTCGAGCGCCTGCGAACGCGACGACTGAGCTCGTCGCGTTCGGCGCGAACGCCCGCGCCGGCTACTTCGTCGCTTCCTTCGCGCTCAGGTTGACGACCTTGTTGCCCGCTGCGTCGGCCTCGGTCGCCGTGATGTCCTTCTCGCCGACGTGCAGCCGCTTGCGGAGGGCAGGGGGGCCGGCGAGCAGGACGTCGATGTCCGCGTCGCAGCGGAGCTGATCGATCCGCGCCTCGGGCCCGAGCCCGGCGAGCAGCCAGACCTCGGCGCCGCGCACGTTGGACACGACGTGGACGGTACCGGGCGCGCCCGATCCGCCGACCTGGCTGCCGGGCTCCGCGGCCGGCCACGGATCGATCGCGCCGGGCTTCGACTTCGTCGGGTCGAGCTGGATCGGGACCTCGATGCGCGGCTTGCCGTCCGGCCCCTTGTCCCAGGGCGATTCACCCTTGATGACCGCGCGGCGCGGCGCGTAGCCCTCGGCCGTCGCGACGAGCTCGAGGCGTGTCCCCACGGGCATCCGCTCGACGTCGACCGGCGCCTGACCCACGCGGAGGAGGATCTCCGCGTTCGCCGGGACGTCGGTCAGGACGAGCGCGACCTTGCACTTGGGCGCGGGCGGCGTCGCGGCCGTCGGCGTCGTGCTCGACGAGGCGCTCGGCTTCTTCTTGCCGGTGAAGACCTGCGGCGCGAACTTCCAGACCGCGGCGGTGCCTCCCGCGAGCACGACGAGCGCGAAGACGAGCATCGCCATGCCGGTCCTCGGCGCTCGCGGCCGCTGTCCGCCCGACGAAGAGCGCGAGCGCTTCACGCCCGGCTGCGACGTCGCCGCCGGCGGCGCGTCGGCCTTCGCGCGCGCGCCGGACGCCGTCGGCGAAGCCGCCGGGGCCTTGGCCTTCGGCGGGTCGAAGCGCGGCGGATCGGGCTGCCTCAGCGGGGCGGCTTCCGCGCGCGGGGCCTCCGGGACAGGCGCGGGCGGAGGGAGCGGCGCGTCGGCCTCGGCCGATTGACGGAGCGCCGCGGGAGCGCCGGCCGCCGCGGCGGCCGTGGACGCGCTCGCGCCGGCTCCTCCGAAGAGGGGGCTCGGCGGGAGGTTCGCCGCGGGCGGCGGGGCCGCGACGGGCGCCGGCGCGACCGGCGGGACGGCGTCGTTCTTCGCCGCGATCGGCGCGTTGATCGGCGCGCTCATGTCGGCCAGCGCGAGGAGCGCCTCGACGCTGTCGCCGTCGATGCTCGAGTCGAGCTTCTTCGGGAGGTCCTTGCCGACGTCCTTCGTGAGCTCCGCGAGCGTCTTGGCGTCGGGCGGCGGCGGCGTGGGGCTGAGCCCGGCGATCGCCTTGAGCTCGCGCGCCATCTGCTTGTCCTCGTGCGCGCTCGAGACGCCGAACGAGTCGAGCAGGCTGTCGACCTCGTCACCGCCGAAGAGCGTCGGACCGGGACCGTCGACCTTGACCTCGGCGATCACGGGAGCCGCCGCGCCTTCACGCTTGTCGTCGCCCGTCCGCCGCGGCGGCGGAGGCGCGAGCGGAGGCCCCGGCGGCGCCGATCCCGCCTTCACCGGCGGCGGCGGGAGCACCGCCGGCGGCGGACGCGGCGACGCGCCGGCCGGTGCGCGGGGCGCGGCCTTCGGCGTCTCGGGCTTCGCCGCGTCGGCCTTCGCGTCTTCCGCCGGGTCGCCCTCCACCGCGTTCATGCTCGAAGCGAGCTCGCTGAGCTGGTTCGCGCGCTTCGCCGTCGCCGCCTCGTCGTCGAACGAGCCGATACGGCGGACCGCGACCTCGCCGTGCGCGAGGTTCGCGCTCACGTCGGCGGACTTCGGGAGCTTCGGATCCGACGGACGGTCGTCGTCGCGCTTTCGGAGGGCGGGGCGCGCGTGCGGAGGCGCTCCGGCCGCGGCCTTCGCGTCGGGGCGGTTCTGGACCGGCGGCACCGAGGCGTTGCGCCCGACGCCGAGCAGCACTCGCTTCACCTCGCGCGCGAGGCGCGCCAGCGCGCGCCGTCCGGCCGCGCGGTTGACGGGGATGAGCGCCGCCTCGAGCTCCTCGACGAGCGCCGGGAGCCCGTTGCCGGGCTTGCGCTTCGCGGCGGTCGTGAGCGCCGGAGTCCCCGAGCCGCTCGCGTCGAGCAGCTTCGCCAGGAGCGCGCGCACGCTCGCCTCGGCGTCGCCGGTGACGGCGTCCTTCTTCGGGCGGACGAGGGCGACGGTGCCTTCTTCGCTGATGAACACCGTCTTCGGATCGACGTCGCCGCTGCCTGCGTCGGTGCCGTCGGCGACCTCGAGCGTGAGGTAACCGGCGAGCTCGGGTGCGAGCGGCACGCGCTTGGCTTCGACGACGGTGAAGACGTCGTCGAGCGTGACGGAGGTCTCGAGTGAGCTCACGTCGCGCGCTCCGCCGCGCCGTGGGGCGTGGGTGGCGTGAGTCGCATCGGGATCCCGGCGCGCGCGAGGAAGTCCTTCGCCTCGCCGATCGAGTAGGTCCCGTCGTGGAAGATCGACGCCGCGAGGATGCCGCTGGCGCCCTCGGCGGCGGCCTCGCGAAGGTGCTCGAGCGTCCCCGCGCCGCCCGAGGCGATGACGGGCACGCCCGCGAGCGGGCGGATCGCCCGCAGGAGCTCGAGATCGTAGCCGGCAAGCGTTCCGTCGCGGTCCATGCTGGTGAGCAGGATCTCTCCGGCGCCGAGATCGACGACGCGCTTCACCCAGGCAGTGGCGGCGAGACCCGTTCGAGTCCTACCACCCCGCGTATGAACCTCCCAGTTCGTCGAGACGCCCGGCGCCTGGGGATCGCGCTTGACGTCGATCGCCACCACGATGGCCTGCGAGCCCCAGCGCTTCGCGCATCGCTCGATGAGCGCGGGCTCGCGCACGGCGGCGGAGTTCAGGCTGACCTTGTCGGCGCCGGCCTCGAGCAGCGCCTCGACGTCGGCCTCGCTCTGGATCCCGCCGCCGACGGTCAGCGGCGTGAACGTCGCCTCGGCGGTGCGGTGGACGACGTCGAGCATCGCGCGTCGACCTTCGGTCGTGGCGGTGATGTCGAGCAGCGCGATCTCGTCCGCGCCCTCGTCGTCGTAGCGACGCGCGTGCTCGGCGGGATCACCCTTGTCGACGAGGTCGACGAAGTTGACCCCCTTGACGACCCTGCCGTCCTTCACGTCGAGGCAGGGGATGATCCGCTTCGTGAGCATGTCGCCTGATGCGGTGCGCTTCTTCCCAGTTCGGTGCCCGAGTCCTCACCGACTCGGGACGTTAGACCCTTACCGTGTAGCCCTTGCTCTCGTGCATTTCGAGCAGCTTCTCGACGGAGCCGAGGTTGTTCTCGATCGCCTCGTGCACGATCTGCGTCATCGTCGCGCTCGAGCCCTTGAGGGCCTCGTAGTAGCGCTGGCGCTCCGTCGAGTGGACGATCGCCGGCGGGTACCCGTTGCGGAGGAGCAAGAGGTTCATGAAGAGCCGAGCGACCTTGCCGCTGTCGCTCGCGAAGGGGAAGACGCGAAGGAGGTCGTAGTGCGCGCGCGCCGCGATGCGGACCGCGCTGCGCGTACGGCGCGTCTCGGGATCGTTGGTCCAGTCGAGGATCTGACGGACCTTGTAGGTGATCTTGTCGGGGGGCGCGTACTCGTGGAAGTAGAGGCGGTGCTGCGGAATGTCCTTCCGGTACTTCACCGTCTTGATGTCCCCCTCCTCCGGATGGAGGATGAGGTAGATCTTCTTCACGACGTCGATGTTGATCGGCTGGCGCTTCTTCGTCGCGTAGTCGCGGATGTAGTCGAGCGCCTCGCGGTGGCGACGGATCTCCTCGCAGATCGGCTGGATGCTCGAGTCGGTGACGAGCGGAGCCGCGGCGTCCTCGATCGCGGCCTTGAGCTCGTGGCCGGTGTACACCGAGCCCTCGAGCGCGCTGTCGTGGTAGATCCACGACATATCGAGGCTGTCGCGGTACGCCTTCTGGAAGTCCGGCCCGGCAGCGATCAGGCGCTCCTCGAGCTTGGCGACCCGCTCTTCGAGCGTGAGCGGCTTCGGCGGCGGCTCAGCAGGCGGAGCGGCGGCCAGCTTGCGTTTTGACCGCGCCGCCGGCGGGGCCGGCTCCTTGCGGGATGTTTTCGGCGAAGCTTTCGCGGCCATGGTGCCCTTCTGCCGCGCCCCGGGCCGCCGGGGACCGGCGGGTCCCCTCCCTCGAGCAGACGGGGCCGAACTGGTCCCGTCCCCCGTGCGGAGTGGGGCCGACTGGTCCCGTCCCCATGAGTAGATGGGGCCCCCTGGGCACGACGGGCGCGAAAGTTAGTGTCGCACTGCTGCGATCGTCAATAAAACCCTTGAAAACATCGCGATAACGAGATCTTACAATGTTGTGTGGAAAGGTGGTTGAGGGCGTTGGCGCAACCTCGCGGGCCCGAACGCGCCGTTGGGCGTCTGGAGCGCCGGCCTGCGACTCTGGAGCGCGCGCCCGAGGGGCGCCGAGGAGCGCCTCGCCTTCGACGCCAAACGCGCGCTAGGGTGCGCCGCGCCGAAGGGCGCGGACACGACCTGCCAGAGAGTCGATTGTCGGGAGTGATCAAGTCACGGGGAGACACCGTCGGTTACGATCCAGGCGTGCAGAAGGACGCCACGAACGCGGCGACGATCGTCGGTGGCTCTCTGCCCACCTCGGATTCAGCGCCGCCCGCTTCGGACCGACCCATCGTCGCCGGCTACGAGCTGGTCCGCGTCCTCGGCCGCGGCGGCATGGGCGTCGTGTGGGAGGCGCTCGAGGAGAAGCTCGAGCGCGTCGTGGCGCTCAAGGTCCATCGGTCGATCGTGCCCGAGCCGGGCGTCCCGAAAGACTCGCTGTGGACCGAGGCGCTGGTCGCCGCCCGCATCGGCGATCCGAGCATCGTGCGCGTTCTCGACGTCGGCTACACGCTCGACGAGTGTCCGTACTACGCGATGGAGCTGGTGCAGGGCACGGAGCTCGGCACGCTGCTCGCGGACGGCGCGCTCGCGCCGCGCACGGCGGTCGGCATCGCCGCCGACATGGCGCGCGCCGCCGCGGCGGCCCACCGGCTCGGCGTCATCCATCGCGATCTCAAGCCTCGCAACGTCATCATCGACGGTACCGGTCGCGCGCGCGTCTGCGATTTCGGGATCGCGTTCGATTCCCGTCGCGGCGACGATCCGTACGCGGGCTACATCGCCGGCTCGCCGCCCTACATGGCGCCGGAGCAAGCGCTCGGCCATCCGATCAGCCCGCAGACCGACATCTGGGCGATCGGCGTCATGCTCTACGAGATGCTGACCGGCGAGCGACCGTTCGTCGGCGCGTCGACCGACGAGCTGCTCGAGAAGATCGTCGCGTTCGAGCCGCCGCTCCCGTCGTCGAAGCGCGAGGGCGTGCACGCAGACCTCGACGCGGTCGTCGCGCGCTGCCTCACGAAGGCGGCGGACGCCCGCTTCCCGAGCGCCGCGGCCCTCTTCGAAACCTTGTCGGCGATCGCCGAGGGGCACCCCATCGAGATCGCGGCGCCGTCCATGCGGACCTACGCGCCGAAGGTCTCCGGCTCGATGCCCGCGGTGTCGGCGAAGCCGCGGCGCAGCGACGCGAAGAAGCACCTCGCGTGGTCGTGGCGCTTGCGCTCGTCGCCCGAGGCGCTCTGGCCGTACGTGGCCGACACCGATCGGTTCAACAAGGCCGTCGGCCTCACGCCCGTGACCTTCACCGACGAGCCGCGGCCCGACGGCGGCGTGAAGCGCACGGGCGAGCTCCGTGTGCTCGGCCTCCACGTCACGTGGCGCGAATACCCGTTCGAGTGGGTCCGCGGCCGCGAGCACTCGGTCTTTCGTTGGTACGACACGGGCCCGCTTTCGGCGCTCTGGAACAAGGTGACGCTGACGCCGCTCGCGGGCGGCGGAACGGAGCTCCATCACGACATCTGGCTCTCTCCGCGCGGGGTGATCGGTCAGCTCGCCGCGTTCGTCGAGCTCGACCGCAAGCTCGCGCCGTCCGTCGACCGATTCTACCGGCACCTCGACGACGTCCTCGTCGCCGGCGGCAAGGTCGATCCGTTCGAGGCGCCGTTCGTCCCTACGCCCGAGCAGCGCGCGTTCGTCGAGGCCGGCTGCGCGCGCCTCCACGGTGAAGGCTTCGATCCGTCGCTCGTCGAGAAGCTCGCGATGCACCTGCTCTCGGCGCCCGACGGCGTGATGGGGACGCTGCGGCCGTACGAGCTCGCGGACGCGTGGAACGTCGGGCGCGCGGAGACCGTCGACGCCTTCATCCACGCCGCGCACGCGGGCATCCTCGAGCCCGCGTGGGACGTCGTCTGCCCCAAGTGCATGATCGCGCACGAGTCGCTCGACGAGCTCGATCAGGTGACGAAGCTGGGCACCTGCTCGGCCTGCGCGACCTCGTTCGAGCGCGACCTCAAGGAGACCGTCGAGCTCGTCTTCGCGCCGCACCCGAGCGTGCGCTCGATCGAGCGCGTGACGTTCTGCGCGGGGTCGCCCGCGAAGCGTCCGCACATCCTCGCGCAGCAGGTCCTCGAGCCGGGGGAGGTGCGCGAGGTGACGCTGCGTCTCCCGCGCGGGACCTATCGTCTCTCGGGCGCGCTGGCGAAGACGGGGTCGGAGATCGTCGCGAGCGCCGTCGGTTTCGAGGAGAGGTGCGTGGGCGTCTCGGACGGCGAGCGCATCGAGGGGCGCCCGGCGATCTTGAAGGCGGGAACGGTGACTCTCGCGCTCCGGAACGCGAGCGCCGGAGAGGAGACGTTCCGCGTCGAGCTGGCGGGCGCGCGCGACGACGCCGTCTCCGCGGCGGCGGCGCTCACGCACCCGTCGTTCCGGTCGTTCTTCGCCGATCAGCTGCTCGCCCACGGCGAGCACGTTCGCGTTCGGCACCTTGCGTTCCTCTTCGTGGAGCTCGTCTCGCGCGAGACGCTGTTCGACGCCGTGGGCGACGGCGCGGCGTGCGCGGAGCTCTCCCGCCTCGACGCGATGGTGCTCGAAGCGGCGCGCGCCCACGAGGGCGAGGTCGTCCCCTCGTCGCTCGCCATCTTCGTCGTCGGCTTCTCGACCACCCTCCGCGCGGTGCGGGCGGCGCTCGCGCTCCGCGATCGCCTCGCCGGGACGACGTTCGGCTCGCCGGTCGCGATCGCCGTCCACGACGGGCGCTGCATCGCGCTGACGCGCGCCGGAAGGCCGGAGTTCTTCGGCGAGACCCTCCACCGGGGCCAGTCGCTCCTCCGAGACTGCCCCTCCGGCGGCATCGCGCTCTCACCGTCGGTCGCGTCCGATCGCGCGGTCGCCGTGGCGGTGCACGAGTCCGGCCTGTCGGTCGGCGTGGACAGGACCCACGAGGGCCCGTACGCGGGGCGTCGCGTGACCTTGGTCTCGCCGTGAGCCTTTCGTTCGCCGATGCGCTCGCCGGCGCGCGCCTGCGTCCGCCTCGGCGGGCCGAGCGAAGCGAGGACGCTGGAACGCGCGCTCCGGTTGGAGTATTCGCCCCTATCCCATGCTGCTCTCGCTGACGATCGACAACGTCGTCCTCATCGAGCACCAGGTCCTCGAGCTCGGCCCTGGGTTCAACGTGCTCACCGGCGAGACCGGCGCGGGCAAGTCGATGGTCGTCGACGCGCTCGCGCTCGTGCTCGGCGGCCGCGCCCGTCCGGAGATCGTCCGCGGGGGCGCGCGCGACGCCGAGGTCGCCGCCCTCTTCGAGATCGAGCCCGGCTCGCGCGTCGCGGCGAAGCTCGAGGCCGCCGGCGTGCCGTGCGACGGCGAGCTCGTCGTCCGCCGCGTCGTCCAGGCGGAGGGGCGGAGCCGCGCGTTCTTGAACGGCAAGCTCTCGACGGCCGCGCAGCTCGCGGAGCTCGGACCGGACCTCTGCGACATCGCCTCGCAACACGAGAGCGTCAGCCTGACCGATCCCGCGACGCACCTCGAGTACCTCGACGCCTACGGCCGCCTCGAGACGATGCGCGACGCGCTCGGCGAGAAGGTCGCCGAGCTCGCGGCCGTCGTGCGCGAGATCGACCGCGTGCGCGAGGCCGAGCGCGACCGCGCCGAGCGCGAAGACTTCCTCGCGTTCCAGCTCCGCGAGATCGAGGAGCTCGACCCGTCGGTGGGCGAGGAGACCGAGCTCGAGAACGAGCGCGCGCGCCTCCGCCACGCGGAGAAGCTCTCGACCGCGACGCAGGGCGCGGCCGATCGGCTCTACGAGGGCGAGGAGGCCGTGTGCGATCAGCTCGCGCGCATCTCGACCGATCTCGACGCCGCCGCCGCGATCGATCCGAGCCTCGCGCCGCTCGCGCGCTCGGTCGACGGCGCGCGCAGCGAGCTCGCGGACGCCGCGCGCGCGCTCTCCCGCTACGCGTCGGGGATCGAGGGCAACCCCGAGCGCCTCGTCGAGGTCGACGATCGCTGGTTCCGCCTCCAGAAGCTCCTCCGCAAGCACGGGCCCACGACGACCGAGCTCGTCGCCCACCGCGACGAGCTGAAGCGCCAGGTCGAGGGGCTCGCCGGGGCCGATCGCCTGCGCGGCGAGCTCGAGGCGAAGCGCGAGGCGTGCCTCGCGGCGGTCGCGTCCGAGGCGCGCACGCTCTCACGCAAGCGCCGCGACGCCGCCGCGAAGCTCGCCGACGCGATCGGGCGCGAGCTCGGCGGCCTCGGGATGGGCCGCGCGCGCGTGGTCGTCGACGTCTCACCGGTGCCCGCGCCGCAGGCGGGTGAGCTCCCGCCGGTCGACGGGGCGCGCCTCACGGCGAGCGGCATCGACCGCGTCGAGTTCTTGATCGCGCCGAACAAGGGCGAAGATCCCCGGCCGCTCCGCCGGATCGCCTCCGGAGGCGAGCTCTCTCGCGCGCTGCTCGCGCTGAAGCGCGTCCTCGCCGAGAAGGGGCCCGCGGGGCTCTACGTCTTCGACGAGGTCGACGCCGGCGTCTCCGGCGCGATCGCCGAGGTGATCGGCCGCGCCATCGCCGACGTCGCGCGTCACCGCCAGGTGCTCTGCATCACGCACCTGCCTCAGATCGCGGCGCTCGCGGACGCGCAGTACGTGGTCGACAAGACCGAGGCGAAGGGCCGAACGACCAGCAGCGTCCGGAAGCTCGGCGACGACGAGCGCGTCGAAGAGATCGCGCGGATGATCGGCGGCGTCCGCGTCGGCGACGCCGCGCGGCGGGCGGCGGTCGAGCTCCTCAGCGTCGACGGCGGGCCGCGGGGAGCGGGCGAGGGTCGGGGCGCGTCGAAGAAGTAGCGTCGACCCGGCGAGGGTCGGGGCGCGTCGAAGAAGCCGCGGGGAGCGGGCGAGGGTCGGGGCGCGTCGAAGAAGGAGCGTCGACCCGGCGGGCTCCGTCGCGCGTTCGGCGGGTCACGTCTTCCGGCGAAGGCCCGACTTCGGCGTGGGCGGGCGCGGCCGCGCCGAGTCGGCCGGCGTCACGAGGAGGCTCGGGCGGTCGGCCGCGCCTCCGCCCTCCGGCGGGCTCGCGCCGAGGTCCGAGGGGAGTCGCGTCACGCCGCGGAGCTCGACCACGCCCAGATCGGCGAGCAAGACGAAGCTCTCGACCGCGTCGGCGACGGGGATCTGCGCGGTCGCGGCGATCTCGGTGATCGACATGCGCTCGTCCACGTGCGAGAGCAGGAACGCCGCCCGAAGCGGCGCGCCGTCGACGGACGCGCGCCGTCGCACGGGCACCGCGAGATCGAGCGGGAGCGGCGCGCGCGTCGCGGGCGGGAGCGCGCCCTCCCACGACGAGGCCGCGGCGAGCGCCTCGACGTCGTAGGCCGGGACGGTCGTCGGACGCGCGTCGTTATCGCCGTCGCGCGCGGGCTCGCGCAGATCGACGCGCCTCGTCGTCGGCCCCTGGCTCGCGTCGTCGAAGTGCGAGCTCGCCGGCGGCGCGGGCACCGTCGGCTGCGCGGCGTCGCTCGATCGTCTGCGCGCGTGGGTCGACATCGCGTCCGGATCATCCGCGCAGAAAGGCGGCGAGGCAACGGTGAACGCGGCGTCGGACGAAGACGATTCGTGGTTAACGCGAGGGGCGCCTCGCGCGTCGGGCGATCGCGCCCCGTGTGCGCCGAGCCGGGGTCGGAACAATCCCTAGTTGTTCTGCGCTCCCGCCGCGACCCACGCCTTCACCGCTGCGGCGGCGGCCGGGTTCGGGGCCGGGTTGTCGATCGGCATGCTGCCGCCGAGCCAGACGAGCGGCGACTCGCCGGGCGCCGCGAGCGACGACTGGGTCGGGTTCTGCGGGTCGACGAGGCCCGCGGCGACGAGGCCCGCGAAGCAGTCGTTCTTGTTCGTCCCGCACTTGAAGCCGCCGCGCAGGTTCGTGTGGCAGCCGCCGGTCCCGCTGCAATGACCGGGGGTGCCGGGGCCGAAGTACTGCGCGTAGAGCTCGGTCCAGGTGGGCGCTGCGCTCGCGTCCGAGGCGCCGTCGGTGCCGGTCACGCCGCCGTCGGACGTGCTGCCGTCGGCGCCGGACGCGCCGCCGTCGACGGCGGGCGCGCCGCCGTCGGGAGCGCTCGCGTTCTTGAGGCCGTAGACGACGAGCTGGTTCGACGAGGTGCCGACGATGACGCGCCCGCCCGCGATCGTGGGGGGCGCGAACTTGGTGGCGTCGCCGAGGACGTCGGCGGGGGAGTCGTCGCTCGAGTAGAGCTGCTGCGTGACGTCGTTGGCGTCGAACGCCAGCAGCGTCCCCGCGCCGGTGCTCGCCGCGAGGCCAGCGCTCGTGCGCTTGCCGCGGACGGCCCAGAGGACGGCGGTGCCGGAGCGCTCGCCGTCGGACGAGATCGAGAGCGCGCCGCCCGGGTAGCCGGTGAGCGTGCTCGTGTTCACGAGCGCGGGGAGCTCGAACTTCTGCCCGTTGAACTTGTAGGCGCGGAGGCGGTCGCCGATCCCCCAGAGGTAGTAGAGGCCGCCCGCGCCCTTCCGGTAGTAGGCGCCGCCGCCCCACATGCCGCGCGCCGTGCCTTGCCACTTCTGGACGATCTGCGCGTCCTGGTCGGCCTGCCCGCCCATGTCGTCGCGATCGACGAGGAAGTTCACGCCGCGCTTGTCGCCGGCGACGAAGAGCCGGGTGCCGGGGATGAGGATCCCGCCGCCGTTGCCGAGGCTGCGGTCCTGAGGGCTGAAGATGCGCGTGTCGAACGGAGTGAACTTCGTGACGACGGAGAACGTGCTCCCGTTGTCGTGCAAGCGGACGATGCTGTTGCCGAGGTTGCCGGCGCCGTTGAACTGCGCCTGACCGCTCGTGTCGTAGACGTCCGCGGACGTGTAGTAGATGTCGCCGCTCGCGTCGGCGTTGAGGCCGACGCCGCCGTTCCAGATCCCGCCCTCGCCGCCGTTCGGCGTCGTGATGTGCACGTGCGTCTGCGCGAGCGTCGTGGCGTCGTAGCCGAGCACCCAGCCGTGGTACGGGCCGATGTCGCAGAGCGACGCGAAGCCGAGGAAGATGCGGTTTCCGACCTTGAGGAGGCCGGGGCGCTGCATCGTGCGGAGCGGATCGAGCTTGATGACGCCGTTGACCGAGGCGTCGCCGTTGCCGGGCGCCTGCGCGGTGATCACGACCGGGCTGTTGGGGCGCGGCTCACCCGTCGCGATGTCGAGCGCGTGGAGCTTGTGGAAGAACTTCCCGTTCTCCTTGTTCCGCGAGGTAAACCAGATCGTCTTCGCCTGGAGGTCGATCACCGGCGTGGAGGTGATGCCGACCTCGGGGCCCAGGAGACCGCACTGCGTGTCGGAGGAGGGGACCGACGGGCCGAAGTTCCTGCTCCAGAGCGGTGGCGCGCTGGCGCGCGTGTCGTCCGCGTCGAACGCGTAGACGGAGTTGTGCTCCGTCGCGACGAAGACGACGTTCTTGCCGTTCACGCCCCCGACGTAGAGCGGCTGGGCGTAGACCTGGCCGTCGACCGGTCGTGAGAAGAGCTTGCCGAACGCCGGCGACGCGACGCTCCCGGTGGTGAGGAGCTTCTCGCGCGTGTTCGCTCCGGTCCGGTTGAGGTCGTTGCGCGACGTCAGGACGTGGACGTTCGTCGCGACGCTCTGCTCCGCGCTCTCGACGTCGTCGCCGTCGCCGTCCGAGGTGCATGCGCCGAGGCTGACGGCGCCGAGAGCGAGGAGGCCGGCCGGGAGGAAGAGCGAGGAACGCCGCATCAGGGTGGGACAAGTAGCATCCAGTGGTTGTCGAGCAAGGCGAGGGCATCGAACGGACCTCATGGATGCGAGTCCATGTCATCGTCATTGAAAGGAAATTTGACGATCATGAAGCGTGGTCGTTGTACGTTTCCAGCACGCATCGCGAGCGTGGCCGAAGAGGGGCGCGGGCAGGGCGCGTGAGCGCCCGGCTTTCAGCGTCGCGGCGCCGCGGGGCGAGCGTCGGGCGAACGAAGCCGCCGTGGACGCCGTCGCCGGGCGTCCTCGAGCAGGATGGCGGCCACTTCGGGGCGGCTCAGCTCAGGGGGCGGCAGCTCGCCTGCGCGGAGCATCTCGCGCACCTGGGTCCCCGAGAGGGCGATGCGCGTCGAGGCGTCGCCGGGCGCCGTCTTGTCGGTCCCCATCTCGTGCGTCACCGTCGACCAGAACGCCGCGTCGAACCGGAGCGGCTCGATGCCGAGCTCGCCCGGAGAGAAGTCGTCGAAGGCGCGCTGGGCGTCGTAAGGCCCGTAGTAGCGGCCGACGCCGGCGTGATCGCGCCCCACGATGAAGTGGGAGCAGCCGTAGTTCTTCCGCACGAGCGCGTGGAAGATCGCCTCGCGCGGACCGGCGTAGCGCATCGCCGCGGGGTTCAGCGCGAGGACGACGCGATCGGCGGGGTAGTACTTCTCGATCAGCGCCTCGTAGCAGCGCACGCGCACCTCGGCGGGGACGTCGTCCTCCTTCGTCGCGCCGACGAGCGGATGGATGAGGAGGCCGTCGGTGATCTCCAGCGCACACTTGGTGATGTATTCGTGCGCTCGGTGGATCGGGTTGCGCGTCTGGAAACCGACGACGCGTCGCCAGCCGCGCTCCTCGAAGAGCGCGCGCGTCGCCGCGGGGTCTTGCGGGTAACGAGGGAAGCGCGGGACGAGCGGTCGATCGAAGAGCCGGACCGCGCCGCCGAGGTAGTCGCTCCCCGAGGCCTTCAGCGCCGCGACGCCGGGATGGGCGGCGTCGGTCGTGCCGTAGACCTCGCGTGCCTCGAGGTCCTTGTCGGGGGTCCATCGGTCGCGGAGCTCGAGCACGCCGACGAGGCGACCGTCCGGGGACTCGAGCGCGACGTCGTCGCCCACGGGCAGCCCGCGCGCGGTGTCGGCGCGCACGGCGAGCGTGATCGGGATCGTCCACACGAGCCCGTTCTCGAGCCGGCGCTCGCGGACGACGCGGAGGTAGTCGCGCGACGTCATGAAGCCCTCGAGCGGCGAGTAGGCGCCGGTCCCGATGAGCTCGAGATCGCTCGCGCTCCGCTCGTCGAGCCGCACGCGCGGCAGGCGGCGCGCGCGGGCGGCGAGCCTCTCCCTCGCGTCACCGCGGACGAAGCGATCGACGAGCTCGCCCCCGTGCGGCGGCGTGAGGCCCCTCGTCCTCGGCTCCGCGCTCCCGGCGCCGCGGCGGACGTAGCCGAGCTCCTCGAGCTTCGTGAGGATCCGCGCGAGGCTCTGCCGAGGCGACTCGGCGTCGGTGTGCACGATGACCTCGGGCGAGCTCGGCGGCTCGTACGGATCGTCGATGCCGGTGAAGCCCTTGATCTCCCCGGCGAGCGCCCGTGCGTAGAGGCCCTTGGCGTCGCGCTGCGCGAGGACCTCGAGCGGGCACTCGCAGTAGACCTCGCAGAAGCGACCGATCGAGCGCCGCTGCTCGTCGCGGATCGCGCGGTACGGGCTGATCGCCGCGGTGATCGCGCAGCCGCCGGAGCGCGCGACGAGCCTCGCGACGAAGCCGATCCGACGGATGTTCGTGTCGCGGTCGTCGCGCGAGAAGCCGAGGCCCTTCGACAGGTGCCTCCGGACGACGTCTCCGTCGAGGGACTCGACGTGCACGCCTCGCTCCGAGAGCTCGGCCGCGAGCATCGCGGCCAGCGTCGACTTTCCCGAGCCGGAGAGGCCGGTGAACCAGACGACGAACCCGTCTGCCGATGCCATGGTGGTGCTCCTCTCGATGTCGCTCGTTCGCCTCGTCGTCACGCACGCGACGTGCCGCGGCGTGCGTCGTCGGTCGGCGAGGGAGGCTCACGCCGCGTGCGTGGGCTCGGTGACGAGGTTCGGCGCGCCGGCCGCTCCGTGCTCCAGCCAGAGCGCGCACTCGCGCCCGAGGCGGTCGAGGGCACGGCGATCGAAGCGACGGATCTGCTCCGGGGTGAGCTCGACGCGATGGTCGCGGCGTGGCCCTTTGTCGAAGAACGCTCTCGCCTCGGTCATGTGCTTGCCGCCGAACGGGACGTACCGCTCCGCCCGGCTCCGCATGTAGTCGAAGCCGGCGTGCTCCACGATGCGATCCATGCGGAGGCGTGCAGGATCGATCCCGATGAATCGGGCGATCCGGGCGATCTGCTCGGGGAGCCCTCTCAGGAGGTCTGCATAGTGGACGAGGAGCACGTTGGGCTCGGTTCGGATCCTCCACCACGAGCCCACGACGTCGAAGAGGTCGCAGCAGCCGTACCCGTCGGCGTCGAGCCAACGGTCGAAGAACTCCTGCGTTCGGGCGGGGATGACGAGCGGTGTCGGATCGCCCGTCCGTTCGGCGTGGACGCGGTTGATCGTCCGCATGACGTCGGCGGAGAAGTGGACGAGGTAGTTGTGGAAGCTGACGCCGATGTCTTTGCCGTTGCGACCGACGAAGACGTAGCGAGCGTCCTTCGCGATGGGGATCGTGTCGGCCGGCAGATGCGATTTGATCACGCGTCGCTCCCCGCGACGGCGCCGCTCTTCGAGCAGCGCCAGCATGTGCGCGTGGTCGCCCCAGCTCGAGTCCAGCCAGGGGGACGTCTCCGCGAGCCCTTCCGCCGGCTCCTCGCCGTCGTCGAGGATCTGCTGGAGGATGCGCTGCGTCCAGGTCGTCCCCGCCTTGAACGGATCGGCGACGACGACGTCGCCGGGCGCGAAGCCTCCCCGCGCGAGGAAGTCGCTCCAGACGTGTGAGCTGGACAGGTAGTCCTGCAGTGTTCGTGCGGGGCGCGCGAGCGTTCGATCGTTGTCCACGGGCGACGACGGCTGCAACCGGCGCGCCCGCGGCGCGGGTCGCGCGCTCAGGCGAGGATCGTGGCGACGTTCTCGCTCAGGCGGAGCGGCTTCGGGCGCTTCGTGAGGATCTCGACGCCGGTCTTCGTGACGAGGCAGGTGTGCTCGAACTGCGCGGAGAGCGCGCCGTCGGCGGTCGTCACGGTCCACTTGTCGATCGGATCGATGACGACCTCGAAGCGGCCGAGGTTCACCATCGGCTCGATGGTGAAGATCATGCCCGCCTTCAGCCGCTCGCCGGAGCCGCGCTTGCCGTAGTGCTTCACCTGCGGGTCCTCGTGGAAGCGGCGGCCGATGCCGTGGCCGACGAAGTCGCGCACGACGCTGCAGCCCTGCGCCTCGACGTACTGCTGGATGGCCGCCCCGATGTCACCGAGGCGCGCGCCCTCGCGTACCTCCGCGATGCCGAGCTCGAGCGAGCGTCGCGCGACCTCGACGACGAGGCGCGCCTCCGGGCTCGGCGTCCCGATGTAGAAGGTCGCCGACGTGTCGCCGTAGAAGCCGTCGTAGAACGTCGTGATGTCGACGTTGATGATGTCGCCGTTCTTGAGCGCCGTCCCGTCGGGGATGCCGTGGCAGACGACGTCGTTGATCGACGTGCACACGCTCTTCGGGAACCCGCGGTAGTTCAGCGGGGCCGGGCGCGCGCCGCGCTTGACCGTGTCCTCGTGGACGAGGGTGTTGATCTCCTCCGTCGTCATTCCGGCGCGGAGCTTCTCGCCGACGAGGACCAGCGTCTCGGCGGCCATCCGGCCGGCGACGCGCATCGCTTCGATTTCTTTCGCGCTCTTGATCTCGATCGCCACGACTACCTCTGACTCCCTATCTGAGCTCGCCCATCAGCATGGCGTCCCCGACCGCCGCCTTCACGTCCTTGGTGTCGGGCGCGAGGTGAAAGTGCACCTCGCGGTCGCCGCTCGGGTGGGCGAACTCGCGCACGAACGCGATGAACGCGTAGCCGACGAGCCGGCTCTCGAAGTTCTTCATGATGCCGTGCGACTCGCTCGCCTTGTTGATCTGCACGGTGAAGTCGACCGGCGGGGGGTGCTTGCCGGCGAGCTTCTCGACCGTGTGGAGGCCGAGCTGGTACATCGCGTCCGGGCCGTCCGTCTTCGCGGTGACGGTCGAGACGCGCACCCGGAGCACGGCGTCGCCCACCTGGGTGCGCTCGCGCAGCGTCTTGTCGAGCCGGGGCGCATAGCCCCGGTCGAAGTCGAGCCCGACCGCGGCCGGCGCGATGCTGTCGTCGAAGAGGTCCGCTTGGCGACCCGAGTAAGGCGCGAGCTGACGGCTCGGGTCGCTCGCCTCGGTCCCACCGCCGCACCCGAGGCCGAGGCTCGACGCGAGGACCCCGGCGGCCATCGTCTTGCCGACGCGGCCGAACGGACGAGCCCGACGGGGCCAGGTCACGCGCATGGCCTCTCCCTTACCAGCGGTGCGCCCTGTTGGCGAGGGGTCGGGACGTTGTGTTACCGTCCCTCGCATGAACGTCCGCTCGGTCGTCGCCTCGACGCTTCGCCCTCGTCTCTTCGCCGCCGCGTCGCTCGCCTTCGTCTTCGCTTGTGGGCCGAGGGAGCCCCCCCGGCAAGCGAGCACGCCGGACGAGGCCGATCCGATGGGCGAGTCCTCGTCGAGCTCGTCGGGCGCGTCGTCGTCCAGCGGGACCGGATCGGACGGGAACGGCGGCTCCGGCGACGTCCTCGGCTCTCCGCCCCCCACCGGCAAGGTCGCGACGGGGAAGGGAGGCGACCCGCCGCAGGTC
The DNA here is from genome assembly GCA_019637225.1 of Labilithrix sp. Lineage (GTDB taxonomy): Bacteria > Myxococcota_A > Polyangia > Polyangiales > Polyangiaceae > Labilithrix. The sequence goes on along the minus strand of JAHBWC010000064.1, from coordinate 8,518 downwards.
GCGAGCCTCGCCGCCTTCACCGACGGCATCAAGTGGGGGATCAGCCACGCGGAGCTCACCAAGCAGTTCACCCAGACGAACGGCGTGATCTGGAAGGACTACGACGAGAAGCTCGCCAAGGCGCGCGTCGGTCCGGAGCAGACGGCGCTCGAGGCCGAGCGTGAGCAGGTGAAGGCCGCCTTCTCGCGGAGCTTCATCGAGTTCAAGGACACGCCGACCGGCTACGACACGACCGGCATCCGGAGCGAGTATACGTACAAGAACAAAGAGGCGCTGATGTGGATCCAGCGCCAGGGGAAGAAGCGCTACTTCTTCTTCATCAACGACCGCCTCTGGAAGATGTACGACGAGGTCCCGCTCGCCGACGGCGGGCCGATGGGCAAGGCGTACCTCGACGCGGTCAACCGGCTGAACGCGCAGCTGAACGCGCAGGGCCGCGTCCAGGGCGCGGACGCCGCGAAGGGCATCGACGCGACGACGGTCGACTGGAAGGACGGCACGAGCCACCTCCGCGCGGTCGATCGCTCGAACGACCACGTCGTCGGCATCGTCGTCGAGGACAGCGGCACGCTGTCGAACATCACGGCGCTCCGTCCGAACAAGCCGGCCGATCCGAACGAGATCGACCCCTCGATCACCGCCGTGACGAAGGGGACGAACCGCAGCGACCCGAACGCGCCGTCGGCGGCTCCGTCGGGCAGCGCCGCGGGCAAGAAGCCGCCGCCGAAGAAGAAGTAACGGCCTCGCCGCCGAGCGGTCTGCTCCGGCCCGCCGCCTCGAATTCGGGGCTGCGGGCCGTTGCTCTTTGCGGCTGGCGCGCGCGGGCCGCTCCGCCGCGCCGGGGCCTATTCGACCTTCTTCGCGCCTTCGGGGATGCGCCAGCCCGTCGTCACCTTGACCGCGAGCTTCGGGGCCACTCCGTGCACGGTCGGCTCGAGGAGCCGCTCGCGCGTCATGGTGGCGCCGGGGCAGCCCGCGCAGGTGCCGGTCAGGTGAACGTGGACGTCCTCGCCCGTGACGCTGACGACGTACAGCTCGCCGCCGTCGGCCTTGACGAGCGGTACCGCGAGCTCGGAGAGCGCTTTGATGACCTGCTCCATCGTCGCCTCGTTCACCTCTCGTCGCTAGCCTCCTGGCCAGGTTACCATAGGTTCGCCCCGTTTCGCGTCCTGGTGGAGGAGCATTCGCCAGCCGGCGCTCACGCGTGCGCGGAGCCGACGCGCTCGCGGGTCGAGCGCCCGCCTTTCGAGGTCGAACGACGATTTCACTTTCGCGATGCGCTCCAGGAGCCCGGAACGCGCACCCACACGCCCCACACGCCCCACACGCGAAGACACAAGAAGCGCGTCGCGAGCCGTCGCCGATCGCCGCGAACGAGCGGGTGACGTGTCCGAACGTCGACGGTATACTCCGATTCAATCCGGCTCTTCGGGCCGGACGCAGGAGAACGGGTTGGCTCGGTATCGTCTGAGATTCCTACTCCAGGAGTTCGATCTCCCGCGCGGGGCGACCATCCTCGGGCGCAGCTCGGACTGCCACGTGACGATCGAGGATCCGCTCGTGTCGCGTCATCACGCGCGCATCGTCCTCGACGGCGATCGCGCCGTGCTCTACGACCTCAACAGCCGCAACGGCGTGAAGCTGAACGGCCACGGGATCAAAGAGCCGACCGAGCTGAAGGACGGCGACCGCCTCCGCATCGGCACGCAGGAGCTCGTCTTCTGCCGCGTCGAATCCGCGCCGAACGCGTCCGCGAAGACCACGGGCTTTCTCCGCCACTGCGCGCGCTGCCGGATGCCGTACCCGCAGGAGGCCGGCGCGTGCCCGAACTGCGGCGCCACCGAGGCGCTCGACGAAGAGACGCTGAGCGGCCAGTTCGGCGCGGCGGCGCAGGCGATCTGGAGCGTCCAGCTCTTCCTCGAGGTGCTCGAGCGAGCGCTCTCGCTCCAGCGCTTCGAGGACGTGAACCGAATCTTGAGGCGAGCCACCGTCCAGGTGGAGGAGCGCATCGTCCGAGGCGACTCGATCGACGGCGCCCAGCTCGCCAAGCTCGCCGACGGCGCCGCCCGCGCGAGCATGTCGCTCGCCGATCCGACCTGGGGCCAGTGGGTGGCGCAGGTCTACCGTCGCGTGCCCCTCGTCATGCCGGAGCAGGTGGTCGAGCGCCTCGGCGAGCTCGTCGCCCGCTTTCCGATGGACATGGCCGACCCGGTCGAGCAGCTCGTGACCTACGCGCGGACGCTCCCGGCGGCCGCCGACGAGGCGCCCGCGCTCGCCGCGCTCGAACGCGTCCGGTCCTCCGTCCCGCCGCTCGCCCACGCCGCCAAGCCGGTCCTGAGCTAGCCGTCGCCTCCGTCCACGAGCTCATCTCGCTCTGGATAGTGTTTCGTCCTCGGGGACCGCGCGACCTGGTAACCTCCCGCGGGTCGCCCGGCGCGCGGGTGGTTTGTCGTGTTTCCTTGTACGCTTGCCGCTCTTCCCGGTATTTCAGAGTGAGAACCGAGTCGACCCTAGGTCCGCTCCTTGGAGATGCGCCGGGGTCGCCCCGGGTCGCCGGGGAGACCCGCGAGTCGTCGTGCCGGTGAACGATGCGCTTCCGGCTCCGCTACCTACAGCATGATCTGGAGCTGAACGAGGGCACGTTCGCGGTGGGCCGCAACGCGAGCTGCCAGCTCTCGCTCGACGATCCGCTGGTGTCGCGGCGTCACGCGCTCTTCGAGGTCGGGCCCGGCGGCGTCACCGTCGAGGACCTGAACAGCCGCAACGGCGTCATCGTCAACGGGCATCGCATCGAGGCGAAGGTGTCGATCAGCGTCGGCGACCGCATCCTCATCGGATCGCAGGAGCTGACGCTGCTCGCCGCGCGCGATCCGCAGAACTCCGGTGGGGTCGGCGTCGGCAAGATGACCCTGCCGAAGATGCGCGTGAGCACCCCGAGCTCGGGGTTCCCGCCGTTGCACGTCGAGACCGATCCCGAGCCGAGCATGGTCCGGCGCGCGGACCAGTTCAAGCTGCTCTCCGGCGTCGCGGAGAAGGCGCTCGCGATGGGGAAGGCCGGCGAGGCCGAGCGCCTGCTCGCGTCTGCGCTCGCGGACGTGATCGAGGCGACCCGCGCTTCGCGCCCGCTGCCGCCTACGCTGGTCGACCAGGCCGCGAAGTTCAGCGCCAAGCTGGCGACCGCGACGGGCAAGGGCGGCTGGGCGGACTACGTGATCGAGCTCTATCAGGCGCAGAAGCGACCGTGCCCGGCCCACGTCATCGACGAGCTGTACAACGCGATGCGAAAGGTCACCGCCGTCGATCTGAACCGCCTCCGGAGCTACGTGGCGATGCTTCGTCAGAACCTGCCCCGCTACGGTCCGGCCGAGCGGTTCCTCTTCCAGCGTCTCGAGGGGCTCGAGAGGCTGGCGGCGCTCCGCTGAGCGCGCCGGCCGTCTGCCTCGTCACCTCCGGGGCCGACTGCCAGGCGAGGTTCGAGCGCGCGGCGCGCGCGATCATCGTCCGGAGGTCGTCGTCTTCGATCGTCGCGAGCGACTGCTCGATCTCGGGCGCGAGGGGCGCCGGCGGCGGGATGCGCCGGTAGTCGCGGATCTGGGGGATCCCCTCGATGACGTCGAGCGGCCCGACGCGGAAGCGGAGGGACGTCACGGCGATGCCCGGCGCCCCGTTCGGCGCGGACTCCGCGAGCCTCGCGATGATCTGCGGGGCGAGCATCGACAGCTCGTTCGCCCAGACGCTCGTGACGACCTTGACCACCAGGACGCCGCGCTCGAGGGCGATCGGCCGGGCGCGGTCGGCGATGCGCGGGCCGACCGCCACGCGCCAGTGGGCGAGGGGGATCGGCAGCTGCCGCCGGGCGAAGCGGTTCTCGCCCGCGCGCTCGAGGACGTTCTCGAGCGGCTCGGGCGCCTCGAGGCGCCTGCGCTTCCTCCGCTTACCGATGCCCATCTTCGTGCCCAGCCGATGCTACCATCGCCCTTCGCGCCGCGATGCAGGGACCCGGAAATACGCAGAGGATGGCGCACGCGGCCCTCGTCACGGTACGAGCTCCGCCGAACGTCAAGCCGGGGACCGTGATCGGCGACAAGTACCGCATCGAGCGCGAGATCGGGCGCGGCGGCTTCGGCGTGGTCGTGCGAGCGATTCACCTCACCCTCGATCAGCGCGTCGCGATCAAGGTGCTCACCGAGGGCGAGGGCACGACGGAGACCGAGTGGGCCGAGGACGCGGCGCGCTTCCGCCGCGAGGCGAAGGCGACGGCGGCGCTCCGGAGCGAGCACGTCGTGCGCGTGCTCGACGTCGACGTCCTCGACTCGGGCTACCCGTACATCGTGATGGAGTACCTCGACGGCAAGACGCTGCACGATCTGACGTACACGTCGCCCGCCCCGATCCCGGTCGAGGAGGTCGTCGACTACGGGATCCAGGTGCTCGCCGCGCTCGCGGACGCCCACGCCGTGGGGATCGTTCATCGGGACCTCAAGCCGGCGAACGTCTTCCTCTCGACCGGCATCGGCGGCACGCCGCTCGTGAAGGTGCTCGACTTCGGCGTCTCCAAGATGCTGGCCGCGGCGTCGCAGCGGCTCACGCGGACCGGCGCCGTCGTCGGGACGCTGGCGTACATGGCTCCCGAGCAGATGCTCGACGCGAAGCGCGTCGACGGGCGCGCCGATCTCTGGTCGCTCGCGCTCGTGCTCTACGAGGCGCTCGCGCGCGCGCACCCGTTCGGCGCGCACACGGCCGGGCCGAAGGTCGTGACGGCGATCCTGAACGATCCGATCCCGCCGCTCCGCGAGCGTCGCCCCGACGTGCCGCCTCCGCTCGAGGCGGCGCTCTTGCGGATGCTCGAGAAGGCCCCCGAGCTGCGCTTCACGAGCGCGATCGAGGCGGCCGCCGCGCTGGCGCCGTTCTCGTCGCCGCGGTCGCGGCCGGTGCTCGAGGAGATCCGCCGCGCTCCACCGCCGAGCGGGCACGCCGCTCCCGGGTTCGTATCGGCGCGCGGCGCGCCGCCGTCGACGTCGACGGCTTCTCCGTCGGCGTCGAAGCGAGCGAAGGCCGCGGCGCCGCGCAAGGCGATGTCGCCGGTCGTCGGCTTCCTCCTCGCGTTCATCACCGCGGCGCTCGTGCTCGGTCTCGTCGCGGCGTTCGTCTTCTACGTGAAGCCGCGGCTGTCGGCGCCGCCGGACGTCGTCGCGACTCCGCCGGCGCCGTCGGCTCCGGTCGAGACGGCCGCGAGCGCGGCGTCGTCGGAGGTCTCGGTCGTCTCCGTGGCGCCGGTGGCGCGCCCCTCCGCTTCGAGCGAGCGCTCGCCGGCGTCCGCGCCGTCCGCGCCGTCGCGCCCGGCGGCGTCGGTGAACCCGTGCGATCCGCCGTTCGTCTACGATCCGGCGACCAACGTGAAGCGGTACAAGACCGAGTGCCTCTGATCCGAGGCGGGCGTCGCGCGCGCTCGTTCTCCTGGTCGCCCGGCGCGATCGGTGCTTAGTTGCGCCTCATCATGGCGTCGTCTGCCTCGTTCGCACTTGCCCTCACGCTCGCGCTCACCGCGTGCAGCACCACGACGATCGTGGAGGCGCCGCCCGGCGATCCGCCGGCGGGCGAGGAGCAGGTCGAGGAGGAGGCCCCGGCCGCGAGCCTCGAGCCGTACACCGAGGCCGAGATCCAGGCGCTCTTCGACAAGCGCTGCGTGAAGTGCCACGACGCGACGAACTCCCTGCTCGATCTGTCGGCGCCGTTCACGCGCGGGACCGTCGGCGTCGCGACGAACACCGGCGGCGGGCCACGCGGCTTCTGCGCGAGCAGCGAGCACGCGACGCGCATCGTGCCGGGCGATCGCGAGGCGAGCCTCGTCTGGCACAAGGTGAAGGGGACGCACGATTGCGGCAGCGAGATGCCGTTCGACAAGGGGAACAAGAAGCTCAGCGCCACCGAGCTCGAGCGCTTCGGCCTCTGGATCGATCGCCTCACGCGCGCCGACTGACGCGCGGCGGCGCTCAGGGCGCCGGGGTCCGTCGAAGGACGACGTCGCCGGCGGGCGCCGCCGGATCGAAGGTGGCGCCGCGCCGATCGGCCACGCCGGCGCGGACGACGCCGTCTTCGTACTCGAGGAGGAACGGCGCGCGCGGCTTCGCGGTCCTCGTGGCGCTCTCTCCGACGACGAAGACGAGGATCGCGTGCGTGCGCTGGAGCGTGGTCGCGAGCTTCGGCGCGCGCGGACGGCAGAGGCGCGCGACCTCCGCGCTGCGATCGGCAGCGGAGCAGCGGTCGAGGACCGGCCCGTCGTCCGCGAGCGGCGCCGCCATGAGGGCGCGGGCGGCGCTCCCGCGCACGAGATCGCTCGGGTCTTCGGCGAGGAGCTTCCGCTCGCCGCGCCCGTCCGAACAGCGGCGTCGCGCGGCCGCGAGCGCGGCGAGGGCGTTCGCGCGCACCGCGGCGCGCCCGTCGGCGAGCATCGGACAGACCGCGTCGGCGATCGGGCTCAACGGACTCGGCGGCACCTGGCGTTCGCCGGCGAGGTGGGCGTCGCCGGCGGGCGGCAGCTGTTGGGGGTATCGGACGCGCCGGCGGGAGTCGCGGGCGCGCCGGTCGGCGTCGCGGGCGCGCCGGCCGGTGTCGTCGTCCGGCGGGCGATCCGCGCGATCGCGCCGGCGGCGTTCGTCGCGACATCGGCGTCTCCGCCGCGCGCGAGACCGACGAGCACCGGGAGGAGCGAGGTGTCGCCGAGCGATCCGAGCGCGAAGGTCGCCTCGGCGCGGACCGATGCGTCGCTGTCGGTGGTGAGCGCGCGGGCCAGCGCGAGCGCTTGCGGCGAGCCCGCCTGCGCGGCGAGGACCGACGCGACGCTGCGACGATCGTCGACGTCGGCGCTCCTCGCGGCGGTCGCGAGGGCGCCGGGCACGCTCGGAGCGCGCGCGCGCCCGGCGGCGCCGATGACGGCGTCGCGCTCGGGGCCCGCGGCGATCCCGAGCTCGCCGAACACGCGCCGCGCGGCGGCGTCGTCCGGGTGACGCGCGAGCACGCCGCCGAGCGCCTCGAACAGCGCGAAGCGATCGAGCTCCTCGCCGCCGTCGAGCTTGGCGAGCAGCTCGCGGCGCGCCTTCGGCCCGCCGCTCGCGCCGAGCGCGACGGCCGCGCGCAGGCGGACCGCGGGATCGGGGTCCGCGAGGAGCGGGACGAGCACGTCGTCGACGGCGCCGCCGATCGTCGAGCCCGCCTCGGCGGCGCCGAGCGCGCCGAGCGCGTCGATGGCGGCCAGCCGAAGCCCCTCGTCCTTCGACGCCACCAGGCCGATGAGCTCGGTCGCCGCGCGGGGGGCGCCCGTCCGTCCGAGGAGCGTCGCGATGGCGGCGCGTTCACGCGGCGTCGTCCGCGCGTTCTTCAGCGTCGCGGCGAGCGGCTCGACGGCGCGGCCGTCGGGGCGCGCCGGATCGAGCAGCGCGGTGGCGGCGAGGCGCGCCTCCTCGCGGGTCGCGGGGCTGGGATCGGCGACGAACTCGAGGACGACGGGGACCTGGTCGGGCGTCCCCGCGCCGGCGAGCGCGCGGAGCGCGGCGGTGGCCGGGAGGGTCCCCTTGCGCAGCGACGCGACGAGCGCCGGCGCGCTCCTCGTCGCGCGCAGCTCGCCGAGCACCCACGCGGCGCTCGACGCGACGGCGGGGGAGACGGGGCGATCGAGCAGCGCCGTGAGCTCGGCGACGGCGGGCGCGCCCGCGGCCACGAGCGCGTCGCGCACGGGCGTCCGCTCGACGCCTGCGGTCGCGTCCTCGTGCGTCCCGAGCGCCTTGACGAGCGCCCGGACGGCGCCGTCCGTGCCGATGCGCCCGAGCGCGACGAGCGCGGACTGCCGGACCCCGGCGTTGCGCTCGAGGGCGAGCGGAGCGATCGCCTCGACCGCGTCCGCGGCGCGGAGGCGGCCGAGCGCGGCGAGCGCCTCGACCTTCACCTCGGGAACATTGTCGCGGAGCGCGAGCAAGAGCGCCTGCGTGGCGCGCGTGTCGCCGAGGTCGCCGAGCGCACGAACGACGGCCTGCCGGACCTCCGGCACCGAGTCTTGGACCTTGCCGACGAGCGGCACGACCGCGCGCGCGTCGCCGAGGCGGGCGAGCGCGCGGGCGACCTCGACCCTGACGTTGGGCGTGGCGTCGTCGAGCTTGCCCGAGAGCGGCGCGACGGCCTCGGGGGCTCCCGACGCCCCGAGGGCGTCGGCGCACGCCGCCCGCACTTGCGGATCGGAGTCGCCGAGCGCGCGGGCGAGCGGCTGGACGGCGCGCGGGTTCGGCATGGAGCGGGCGACCCCGCAGGCGGAGACGCGGAGCTTCGCCTCGCGCTCGCCGAGCCAGACGATGGCGGCGTCGGTGGCGGCAGGCACGCGGAGCCGGATCGCCGACTGGGCGGCGGCGAGGCGGACCTCGACGTCGGCGTCCGCGAGCGCCTTGAGGACGAGCGGCGTGCCGCGCGCGGCGCCAAGGTTCGCGAGGTCGCGCGCGGCGACGCGCCGGCTCGCGGGATCGGGTGACGC
>JAHBWC010000063.1 GCA_019637225.1 Labilithrix sp. | reverse complement strand
GTCCTCGAGCTCTTCGAGGAGATCGCGTGTGCTGTCCTGGCGGCTGCGCTCGACCATCGGATTGGCGCGGGTACCCTAGCCGCATTCTTCCGAGATTTCCATCGACTACCGCCGGGGCGAGGCGCGTCCTGCGCGGGAGCGACGCGCTCCGCGGGACCGACACGCTCTGCCGGAGCTTGGAGCGTCAGCTCCGGGAGCGCCGCGCTCTGCCGGAGCTTGGCGCATCAGCTCCGGCCGCGACACGCTGTGCCGGAGCTTGGCGCGTCAGCCCGGCGGCGCCGCGCTGCTGCCGGAGCTTGGCGCGTCAGCACGGACGCGCGGTGAGGCGACCGACGATCCGCCGGACCAGCTCGGCCGGGAGGATCGGCTTGCGGAGGAAGGCGTCGCAGCCCGCGCGCCACGCGCGGAGGCGGTGCTCGTCCTCGCTGAAACCGGTGACCGCCATCACGTAGATGTCCTTCGTGCGAGGGTCCTTCTTCAGCCGCTGGGTCGCGGTCCATCCGTCGACGCCCGGCATCGCGAGGTCCATCACGACGACGTCGGGCTCGAGCTCCTTCGCCTTCGCGATCGCCTGCGCGCCGTCGTCGACGGCGACGACGCGGAAGCCGGCGAAGCGCAGGTAGTCGGCGTAAATCCGCCGCGTGTCCTCGTAGTCGTCGGCCACGAGCACGAGGGGCATCTTCAGGGTGGTGCGCTTCACTATCCCAAGGATGACGCTCGGCGGGCCGTTCGAAAATGAGGTGATGCGCCGCGTAGTCGCGTGTCGGAGCACCGCGCCTGCATCGAGGGCATCGGCCATCGACGCCGGTGACGTCGAGCTGCGCTGTCGGAGGCCGATCTCGGGGCCCGCGCGGCCGGGGTGCCGCGCACGCGGATCGCAGCTCGGCCGCCCGCGTCGTCGTCATCGTCCCTGCGCGCCCGAGGACAAAATAGGCACGAGGGCGAGCCGGTCACCCGGTCGCCCTCGTGTTGGTTCGCTTTCCGTGGGGGAGCGTCTTAGCGCTCCGTTGCGGATCTCCGTCCGCCCCGTTGGACAATGCGTCAGGGGGCCACTCACCCGCCTGCGCCATCGTCGCCTTCGATCTTGGGTGCCTTCGCTGCAGCCCCGGCCATTCGCGTGGTCAGGGGAGAGGAGGGTCGACGAAGCTATTCGCTGTCGTCAGCTTCGGTCACTCACGATCCGGCGCACCTCTGAGACCGGCGCCTTTTCGAGCGCCGAGGATGCGGACTCCCCGTGGACCTTCTCGGACCTTGAAGAGCCTTCACCGAGCCGTGTCGACCTCTGACGTTCCCTTCGTCACCCGCAGGCACGCCCGAGTCGGAATCCGTGTCCGCCCGATCCGCTGTCCAGCGTCAGCGCGTCGACCTTACGGCCGCCGGAGGCTGAAGTGGAGTTCACCTGCGAGCCAGAGGACCCTGCGTCGTCCTGCCGGTGAGGGCAAGACGGGCAAAAGCCCGAGAACGCCTTCTGTCGTGTCGAGAGCCTGCAAGCCGAAACCCGCAGGTCATGCGCGAGGAGACTTTTGGATCACCACACGCACGCGCACCGGTTCGCCTTCTTTCCACCCGCGCCCCGCGTCAGGCGGTGCTACGGGCTTGTTCCTGGCTAGCGCCCTCTTTGAACCACCGACAGGCCTTGCGACCTCCCGGTGAAGAAGACGCGCGATGCGTCCAACCGACTTCTGCCACCCAATCGAACTGCGTGCACCCGCACCTCGTCTGTTCCCGGATCGCTCTCGCCGCTTTCGCGGCGGGGACGCCCCGCGGAGAATAAGGCTCCGCGCGGCTTTCCGGGGGACCGGACGTTTCACGACGTCCGAGACCGCTTCGGCGGGTCGTCATGCAACGCTGAGTCTCGTGCTCTACTGCCTCACGGCCTGGAGTCACGAGCGTGGGCGTTTTCTTCCCACGGCGCTGATGCGACCGAGCCTCTGACACCCCTGTCGCGTCCACCGGGTTCACCCTCCGCCTCATCCGCCTTCGCGGATGCTGCAACCTGACCGCATGTCCTTCTCTTCGAAGGGTTGATGCGGGTCGGAGGATGCCGAAGAACGCCAAGACCACCGTCCGCGCCGCCTCGTGAAAGCCGACGCTTCGTGATGACCCGGGATGCCTTCCGCCGGTAGGGACTCTTCGTAGGATCCGGTGGCCATTACAGCCCCGGTCCCGCGACCACCTCACCGCTTTGGGCGATGCGACAGCCGCTGGATGACGATCTCTCGCCACCCTGAGCCTTGCGCCGGTCCTCTCCCGTCTCTAGCGGTGAGGCCGACGTGCGAATCGTCGTTTCACTCGACACCCTCGCCGACGGTTTCACCCGCCAGCGCGCGTCCCGAGCTAGATCCCTGTTCACTCGACCCTGACCGCTCTTTTTGGAGCGCGTTTGCCGAGCTTATTCGAGACCAGACGTCGCCTACCGACTTCTGCAACGTAACGATCGACGTGCGGGCAACCAAACCCGAGCTCTTGCGATCCTCGCAGGGACGGAGGCCTCGACCTCCTTCCTTTTCTTCGACATGCCACGCCCTCTTCCTTGCGGAAGCGGTGGCATGCGGCGAGCCGCGCTCCGTCCGTTCGTGAAAGCCCCAGTGCTGGTTTCTCCCACTTGCGTGGGTTTGCCCAACCGTGATGCCGCCTCGAACGCCCCACCACCGAGGATTGCTCCTGCGGTGCGTAGTGAGGATTGACGTGCACGGGTCGAAGGACCGAGCGAAGGACGCGTCACCGAGCGCATGCGACGATCTCTCGTGCCTGCGTCGGGTGCCTACGCTTTGTGGCGTAGGCCGACGGCGTTCCCCTCCTCGGCTGCCTTCGGACATCCGCTGTCGCCGGCGCGTTTCGAACCGCGGAGGATACCGCGGCCCGCTGACGGACCGACCTAGGCCGTCTTTCCGACGACGCCCCGCGAAGAGCGCCGCCTTCCAGGCGACCAGGATGCCTTTCACCGCCACGACACGCGAAGGAGATGTCACGCGGAGGGATGGATACCTCCGGCCTTCGCGCCGGCTCTCTCGCTCACGCCGCCCACACTTTTCCCTCGAAAGGGAGAGTGCTCTTGATGGGCATTGCAAGGTCACGGTGCGGTCACCCGCGGGTCCGTGAACGACTTCGAGAGTACAGACGCCTTTTGGACTCGTTGGACTTCCGCGCCTGGGACTGACGACCCAAGCACGCCACCGAGCTCGACCGGATCGGCCGTCGACGAGGTCAGATTGCCCCGCTCGCACCGATGCCAGTCGCAGCGCCTAGACGGCTTCTACGACCGAGAGCCCGCGGCCCGATGTGCCGCGAACTTCATGAGCGGTGTTATGCCGGACGGCGGCCGTTCGTTCAACAAAATAAATCACCGCTCAATCACTTTTTTATCCACAGAGTTATCCACAGCGAAGAGCCGCGGGTAAGCGAGCGAAATCACGTTGAGGCCTGTTTTTACGGGCTCAAATGGCGCTCCGGCAGCTCGTGTGGAGTGCGGGATGTGGATAACAATTGGATTTGATAGCTCGCTATTGGCCAATCAATCTGGATTGATTATATCGTTTGAATATTGGTTTGAGGTGCGCCGCACCGGCGGGCTGCGGTCGGCCGTCGACGCGGCTTCCGCGGGCTCCGCGCGGGCGGGGCGCGTGCGTTTCTGTCACGCGATCGTTTCGCGATCGAGCGCCTGCGGCGACCTACCTCTGCCGGCCCCACACACGCGGATCCCTCTTTGCCGGGTCCGGCAGCGCGCCGCGGCCCTGTGGAGAGCGCGATCAGGGAGCGACGTTCGCGTAGACCGCGGTCGTGCTACCTGCCATGCGCGTCCAGCGGAGGTTCGACTCCACGGCCTGCGCGTCGGCGGTCGACAGGCGCGCGTCGAGGCCCGTGTTCGCGACGGGGATGAGCTGCACCTGACGGAGCGCGAGGGTCGCGGGGTCGAAGAGCGCGCGGCCGATGTAGTTCCGGCTCTGCGCCTTGAGCGACGGGTGGAGGAAGTTGCCGAGGCTCTCGAAGATCACGCCCTTGCCGCCCTGCTGCTTCTTCACGACGCGAACGGGCTTCCACACGTGCGGGCCGTGTCCGAAGACGACGTCGCCGCCGAAGCGCTCGACGAACTCGACGCCCTTTCGCACGAGCTCGTCCTGGTCGGCGGCCGCCATGCTGTGGACTGCGAGCACGCGGAGGTCCGCGGGCGCGTCGCGCATGCTCTCGAAGAGCGCGCGCGTGTCGCCGGAGCACGTCGCGCGCGGGCACGAAGGACGGCCGGTGTAGAGGCTCCCGAACGCGACGCGGACCTCGCGACCCTTGATCGTGAAGGTCCGGATCCTGGCGCGCGCGGAGTCGTTCTCGCCGGTGCCGGCGACGCCGGCGGTGAGCCAGTCGAGATCGCCGAGGCCCGCGATGGCCTGCGCGGTCATCGCGACGCTGGCGCCCTCGCCGCGGGCGGTCGTCTCGGTCGACGCGTGGCAGTCGCGCGTGTGGTTGTTGGAGAGGCCGACGAGGTTGAAGCCGCGCTGGTGCGCCTGCACGAGGTTCTCGGGCCGCGAGACGAACGCGTAGGACCGCCCCGGCGAGTAGGTGCTCGCGAACTGCGTGCACCCGCTGCCGACGACGGTCTCCCAGTTGATGAACGAGAGGTCGCCGCGGTACGCCTGGCCCGTCGCGTCGAAGCGATCGAGCGCAGCGCCGAACGCCGCGGAGATCGGCGTCGGCTCGTGCGTCTTGCTCCACCCCGAGTCGCCTACGCCGCGCACGTCGATGAGGTTCGACTCGGTGTACTTGAGAGGAGCCGGAGCGAGCGAGGACGCCGGCGCGGTCTCGTCGGGCTGCGTGATCGGGACGATCGCGCTCTCGGCCTCCGCGGGCTCCCCGTCGGCGTCGAGCACGTCGTCCTCGGCCTCCTCGGGCGTCGAGCAGGCGAAGAGCAGCACGGGGAGGAGGAGGAGGAGAGAGCGAGCGCGCACGGTCTGAGTACGAGCAAGGCCTACACCAGCGCCTGTCCCACCAAGATCCGCGCGGTTACGGCCCCTCGGCGCCTCCGCGTACCAGGCCCGGTGGGTCCGGCGATCCAGGAATGATCCGGCAATAACGGATCGAAGGCTCAAAAAGCTTCGAAGAATCAACATGGAGTCTGTGGAGCATGTTTCGGCACATCGTGTGCGATAGCGCCCGACATGCTCTCCCTTCGCGCGGGCCTCTTCGCTGGTTTCTCTCTTCTCCTCGCCATGGCCGTCGGCTGCTCCGCGGACCCGTCGATTGGCGACGAGGACGACGACATGGACGAAGAGGAGTCTGGGGCGACCGAGGATCCGCTCACCGCGCCCGCCGCGACCGGCCCGCTCCGCTTCGCCGACGCCTGCCGGCCGGGTACGAAGGTGACCATCGCCGCGGTCGGCGACGTCCTCCTCCACAGCCCGCTCCAGCGCCAGGCGTACGCGACGCCCGAGGGCTTCTCGAGCCTCTGGAAGGGCGTGCAGCCGCTCTTCGCGCGCGCCGATCTCGCGTACGCGAACCTCGAGGGCCCGTGCGCCGACGGCCACACGGCCTCGGGCACGACGCGCGATCCGGGTCGCGTCTTCGACGGCGCCGTCTACTCGAGCTACCCGCAGTTCAACTACCACCCGTCGCTCATCGGCGCGCTCAAGGGAGCCGGCTTCGACGTCGTCTCGACCGCGAACAACCACGCCCTCGATCGCCGCGGCCGCGGCGCCGACCGCACGATCGAGAACCTCGTCAGCGCCGGCATGCCGTTCACGGGCACGCGCTCGACGGCGAACCTGGAGGCTCCCTGGCACGCGATGACCGAGGCCAACGGCGTCAAGATCGCGTGGCTCGCGTGCACGTACTCGACCAACGGCATCCCGGACCCGAAGAAGCAAGTGCTCGACTGCTACAAGGATCGGTCGACGGTGCTCTCGACGATCACGGCGCTCAAGGATCAGCGCGGCGTCGACGCGGTCATCGTGACGCCGCACTGGGGCGTCGAGTACGCGCACTCGCCGTCGGCGCCGGAGAAGAAGCTCGCGCGCGACATGCTCGACGCGGGCGCCACGGCGGTGATCGGCGGCCACCCGCACGTCGTGCAGCCGTGGGAGAAGTACACGACCGCCGACGGCCGCGAGGGCTTCGTCCTCTACTCGCTCGGCAACTTCGTGAGCGGGCAGAACGGCCTCGCCAAGCGCTCGGCGCTCGTCCTCTACCTCGGCCTGACGAAGGGCGCCGACGGAAAGGTCACCGTCAACGGCGTCCGGCACGCGCCGATCCAGATGAACCCGTCGCCCTGGACGGCGACGTACGCGAAGGGTGAGAGCCTCGCCCTCACCACGCGCATCCTCGGCGAGTGGAACCGGATCGGTCCGGACGACGACCTCGTCACGAACCCCGAGTGCCAGTGACGATCAGTTCGCCTTCTTCGGTGCCGGCTTGGCGGCCGTCTTGGGCCCGTCGGCCGGCTTCTCGGGGGCCTTCGGCTTCGGCGTCGGGGCGACGGTCGGCTTGTGCTTCTTCACCGCGTGCTGCTTCTTGAGCTCCTGCATCCAGCGGTCGAGCGCGCTGCCGGCGCCCGCGGACGTGCGGACCATCGCTTCCATCGGCCAGACGGCGATGGGGCGATCGTTCATCGCGAAGACGACGTCGTAGCGGCCCTCCTTGGTGAGGAGCGGCGTGCCGCCGGTCCCCGAGCACTGCCACGTCCGCTCGGGCCGCACCTCGGGGTTCATGCAGCCGACGCCGCGCCCGACGATCTTCCCTCGCTCGTCGAGGACGAAGGCGCTGATGGCGACGTTCGTCCCGCTCCAGCCGCGTGAGCCGCGCGCGTACCACGTGAAGCCGACGCGTCGCGGGTAGCGCCACTCGACCCAGCCCGACCGGATGCCGCCGAGCGCGAACGGCTCGTCGCGGCCGTACGACGCGACGACGACGTCGACGCGCGGCTCGCCGTCCTCGGCGTCGTCCTGATCGTCGTCGTCGATCGGCTGATCGTCGTCGTCGGGGTCCTCGATCCAGACGTCGGTGCGCCCGACGACCTTGCCCGCGACCTTCGCGACGATGTCGTAGCGGCCCGAGACCTTCGGCTCGAATCGGAAGTCGGCGCTCGCGAACGAGACGCGGTCGAAGTCGCCGACCTTGACGTGCTTGGTGACGGTCTCGACGACGACGTCGTCGGGATCCTGCAGCTCGAACGTGACGTCCTGCTTGCCCTTCGGGAGCGCGAAGAGCATGCCCACGACGGGCACCCGCGCGACGTCGTCGGTGCCTGTCTCGATCGTTCGCTCGTTGCCGACGATCGCCGCGGTGGTGAGCATCTGCGGGTCCTTGTGGACCGAGAGGTTCCGCGTCACGAACAGCTCGGCGCGGCTCGCGCTCGACTGGCTCTTCGCGAACTCGGCGAGCTTCGGCTCGATCGCGGCGGGCCGCTTCGCGACGACCTCCTTGATGTCCGCGACCGACGACGCGCTCGAGATCGACGCGACCGGCATCATGCCGCCGGTGAAGAGGATGGCGTGGTTGACGCCGACGACGGCCGGCTTGCCCGCGTCGTCGAGCGTGATCACGGGGCCGCCGGAGAAGCCCGGATAGACCGGGGCATCGAAGAGCAGGAGCTTCGCGCCGAGCATCTCCACGATCCCGGACGTGATGCCTTCCGACACGCCCCACGCGAGCGCCCAGAGCCCGGCGCCGGTGTGGCCGAGTGCCCAGACGCGACGACCCGGGGTCGGGTTCGTCTCGGCGAGGCGGAGCGCGGGCACGCCCTCGAGCTTCGTCTTCGGCTCGAGGAGCGCGACGTCGCGGACCTCGTCGATGTGAACGAGCTTCGCTTCGACGGTCTGCCCGTTCTTGGTCGTGATCTTCAGCTGCTCGGGCGAGTGGATGACGTGCGCCGCGGTGATGACGATGCCGCCCTCGATGAGGAAGCCGGTGCCGTGGGGCATCGGCTCCTTGCGGAGCGAGACGTCGACGACCTTCTTCGGCGCGTGCGCCTCGAGGCCGATGTCCTTCATCGCCTGCTTCGCCTCCTCCTCTCTCTGTGCGGTGTCGTCGTTGAGGATGGCGACGACCGACGGCGAGACGCTGTCGAAGACGCTCTGGGTCGACTGGCCGGGAGCCGGCGAGCTCGCGGGGAGCGTGGAGCCGCCGCAGCCGGCGAGGCCGGCGGTGAGGGCGATCAAGGGAAGGAGGAGGTGGTGGCGTTTCATGTCCAGGCGAGAGGGCGCCCCCGTGGCGCGTGCCCAAGATACGGCAAAACGAGCGCAGCTCTTCCGCGGATGCGATCGGCGGCCGGCGCGGTCGTCGGAGGCCGTCGACGGTGCCAAAAACATCGCAATGTCGAGGCGATGGGCCTCCGAAGGAGCCCGCCCGGCCAGCCGCGCCGGTGACGTTTCCGGAGCGACGCGACCTACCGTTTACGCGGCGCGGTGGACCATGGTATGAGGCGCCACCTCGTAGCGGCGGTTTCCTCGTGAGAACGACGCATACGGGGCGAGGCGAGCTGAAGCGCCACCGCGCGTTATCCCCCAGATTCAGGGACGCGTGCGGAGGGCGGCCAACCCCTCGAGTCGCTGGGCTCGATCGGGACAACTCCTGAGTCGAGCCCACCAAACTCGGAGAGGACTCGGTCCATGATGTCTCGAAAGCACGCAACCAGCTGGCTCCTGCGAGTCAGCGCGCTGCTGTTCACGTTGATTTATCCATTGACGGCGCTCGCGCAGCACGCGACGGGCGCGGCCGAGGGCGGCGCAACCCCGCACCACGGCGGAGGCGAGGCGAACCTCGTCGTCCCGAACCTGGGCGATCCGACGATCGCCAAGTTCATGGGCAATACGCCCGGAGCCACCCTGCTGTACGGCGGTCTCGTCGTCTCGGCGCTGGGAATGGCCTTCGGCTTCATGATCTATTCGCAGCTCCGGAACATGCCGGTGCACAAGTCGATGCTCGAGATCAGCGAGCTGATCTACGAGACCTGCAAGACGTACCTCGTCACGCAGATCAAGTTCATCTTGATCCTCGAGGCGTTCATCGGCGCCATCATCGTCTACTACTTCGGCGTCGCGCAGCACTACTTCGCCGAAGGCAAGGCGATGAAGGTGATCATCATCCTCGCGTTCAGCCTCATCGGCATCGCGGGCTCCTGCGCCGTCGCGTGGTTCGGCATCCGCGTGAACACGTTCGCCAACTCGCGGACGGCGTTCGCCGCGCTCAAGGGCAAGCCGTTCCCCTGCTACGCGATCCCGCTCAAGGCGGGCATGAGCATCGGCATGCTGCTCATCTCGGTCGAGCTCATCCTGATGCTCGCCATCCTCCTCTTCATCCCCGGCGACTACGCGGGCCCGTGCTTCATCGGCTTCGCGATCGGCGAGTCGCTCGGCGCCTCGGCGCTCCGCATCGCGGGCGGCATCTTCACGAAGATCGCCGACATCGGGTCCGACCTGATGAAGATCGTCTTCAAGATCAAGGAAGACGACGCGCGTAACCCCGGCGTCATCGCCGACTGCACCGGCGACAACGCGGGCGACTCGGTCGGCCCGTCGGCGGACGGCTTCGAGACCTACGGCGTCACCGGCGTCGCGCTCATCTCGTTCATCCTCCTCGCGGTCAAGAACCCCACGGTCCAGGTCGAGCTCCTCGTCTGGATCTTCGTCATGCGCATCGTCATGGTGATCGCGAGCGTCGTCTCGTACTTCATCAACGAGACGCTCGCGAAGGGCAAGTACGGCAACGCCGACAAGATGAACTTCGAGCAGCCGCTCACGCAGCTCGTCATCCTGACGTCGATCGTCTCGGTCATCCTGACGTTCATCGTCTCGAAGCAGCTCATCCCCGGCATGTCCGCCGAGGAGATCGCCGCGGCGCAGCAGGCGGGGCAGATGGTCGGCATCACCGACCAGAGCCTCTGGTGGAAGCTCTCGGTGATCATCACCTGCGGCACCGCCGCCGGCGCGATCATCCCGGAGCTCATCAAGGTCTTCACCTCGGTCGAGTCGGGCCACGTGAAGGAAGTCGTGACCTCCTCCAAGGAGGGCGGTCCGTCGCTCAACATCCTCTCCGGTCTCACGGCCGGTAACTTCAGCGCCTACTGGATGGGCATCGTGCTCATCTTCCTCATGGGCACCGCGTACATGGTGGCCAAGGAGGGCGTCGGCCAGATCATGATGGTCGGCACCTTCGACCCGTCCGCCGTCTTCGCCTTCGGCCTCGTCGCCTTCGGCTTCCTCGGCATGGGTCCGGTCACGATCGCCGTCGACTCGTACGGTCCGGTCACCGACAACGCGCAGAGCGTCTACGAGCTCTCCGTCATCGAGGGCATCCCGGACATCAAGTCGATCGTCAAGAAGGAGTTCGGCTTCGAGCCGGCCTTCGAGAAGGCGAAGCACTACCTCGAGGAGAACGACGGCGCCGGGAACACCTTCAAGGCGACCGCCAAGCCCGTGCTCATCGGTACCGCCGTCGTCGGCGCGACCACGATGATCTTCGCGATCATCGTCGCCCTGACGAACGGCTTCAGCGAGAACACGGACAAGATCTCGCTCCTCTACCCGCCGTTCCTCCTCGGCCTCGTCGCCGGCGGCTCCGTGATCTACTGGTTCACGGGCGCCTCCACGCAGGCCGTCACGACGGGCGCGTACCGCGCGGTCGAGTTCATCAAGGCGAACATCAAGCTCGAGGGCGTCGAGAAGGCGTCGATCGAGGACTCGAAGAAGGTCGTCGAGATCTGCACGCTCTACGCGCAGAAGGGGATGTTCAACATCTTCCTCGTCATCTTCTTCAGCACGCTCGCCTTCGCGTTCTACGACTCGTACTTCTTCATCGGCTACCTGATCGGCATCGCGCTGTTCGGGCTCTTCCAGGCGCTCTTCATGGCGAACGCCGGCGGCGCCTGGGACAACGCGAAGAAGATCGTCGAGGTCGAGCTGAAGGCGAAGGGCACGCCGCTGCACGACGCCACCGTCGTCGGCGACACGGTCGGCGATCCATTCAAGGACACGTCGAGCGTCGCGCTCAACCCCGTCATCAAGTTCACGACGCTCTTCGGCCTCCTCGCCGTCGAGCTCGCCGAGCAGATGAAGGACGGCGGCGGCTCGATGCCGACCATCCTCGCGGCCGTCTTCTTCGGCGCGTCGCTCGTGTTCGTCTACCGCTCCTTCTACGGCATGCGCATCAACGCAGGCGGTGAGGCGTCGGAGGGCGAGAAGAAGGAAGCGAAGGCGTAAGCCTTCGGTCCTGACCGACGAGAGGCCGGCGCTCCGCGAGGAGTCGCCGGCCTTTCTGTTTTCATGAGGTCTACACGCCTCACTGCCGGCTCGCCTCGCGCCACGCCGGGTGGATCGCGTGTCCTGCCCGCGCGCGGCGCCGCGTTCAGCGAGGACAGACGAATCCGCGGAGGCCGGCCGCGTGGTGAAAACAAGAGCGTTTTATTACAGCCTCCGCGTGATAGTGCTGCCGGCATGGTCGATGCGAAGCGCCTGGACCCAATGCGAACGAGGTCCCTCTCCGCGGTCGTGATCTCCGGCGTCGTCGTCGCTGCTTGCGCGGCGCCCGCGCCCTCGTCGTTCGAGTGGGTCGACGAGCCGGCGCTCGAGACGACGCCGCGGAACGAGCCGCCGCCGGACGACGAGCTCGAGCCCTCCGGCGTGACCGACGTCACCGTGCCGGATCCGTCGGCGGGCGGATCGTCGCCGAGCGAGCGCACGATGGCGAACGCGGCCGCCCCGACGGCTCCGGTGACCGCGTACCTCAACGGGGAAGGCGGCACCTACTTCGCGGGGGTCGACAACGCCGGGCAGCGCATCTCGTCCGTCCTCAGCTTCTACGGTCGTCAGTCCGCGACTGCGCCGCCGACGGGCTACCAGGGCGCGACCTGGCGAACGCTCGTCGACTGCGTCAGCGAGAAGTTCGCGCGCTACGGCGTGACCATCACCGACCGGCGGCCGGTCGGGCCCTACACCGAGATCGTCGTCACGAACGCGTGGGGCTCGAGCATCCTCGGCCTCTCGAACGCGATCGGTGGGATCGCTCCGCTTGGTTCGTGCCGCGTGGTCCCGCAGGCGGTCGGGTTCGTCTTCCAGCCCGTCTACGATCGACCGGGCTACGGCGGCGTCGCCGGCGCGTGCGAGGCGGTGGCCCACGAGCTCGCGCACACGCTCTCGCTGTCGCACGAGCAGCTCGCGACCGACTTGATGTCGTACGCGCCGGCCAACCCCGCCAAGCGCTTCCAGGACGCGAACGTCGCGTGTGGCGTCTCGGCGCAGGCGCCGGAGGCGTGCACGTGCGGCGCGGCCACGCAAAACAGCCATCGGCAGCTCCTCGCGATGGTCGGCGCGCCGGCTCCGAGCGGCGGCCCGACGACCCCGGGCGACACCGTCCCGCCCGTCGTCAGCATCGCTTCGCCGGCGAACGGCGCGAGCGCGCCCGGCAACGCGAACGTGACCGTCGCCGTCGACGCGACGGACGAGACCGGCCTCGCCGACGTGCGGCTCGTCTGGCAGCAGACGCAGCGCGCGCTCGCGTGCGACGACTCGGTGCAGGGCGTGACGTGCGTGGTGACCGGGAATCGGCGCACGTGGACGATCTTCGCCGGCACGGGCGCGCGGAGCTTCTACGCTTACGCCGTCGACGGGGGTGGCAACACGACCTCGACGCCGCTCGTCACGATCTCGCTCACGGGCGCGCCGCCCGACGCCCCGCCCACGGTGAACGTGCAGCTGCCGGTCGATCGGGGTGCGCTGAGCCGCGGCGCGACGATCGATTTCCAGGCGGCCGCGTCCGACGACAGAGCCGTCGCGGACGTCCGCGCGATCTGGACGTTCAACGGCGGCACGCTCGAGTACCCGATGGCGCAGACGACGACGCCCGGCGTGTACCGCGCGACGACGACGGTGAGCGCGACGGCCACCGCCGGCTGGCGCACGGTCGAGGTCGCGGTCGTCGACGACGGCGGCAATCGCACGCTCTCGCCGAAGAGGTGGGTCTACGTGCAGTGACGCGAGTCGGCGCACGGTGCGCCCACCGCCTCGCGCCGCGTCGCGACGATCGCCGCGAGCGCGGCCCCCAACGCGAGCATGAACGTCGCCGCGAGGCGCGACGGTCCGACGACGCCGAGCGTGATGCTGATGAGCGCGGCGCCGAGCGCGACGCCGAACGTCGCGGCGACGCCGAACGCGCGCGGAGGGGGCGGGATCGCCGCCACGAGGCGCGGCGCGGTCGGGGTGTCCCACGCGAGACGCGGCGAGGTCGGGGTGTCGGCCGCGAGGCGCGGCGAGGACGGGGCGTCCGCCGCGAGGCGCGGCGAGGACGGGGCGTCCGCCGCGAGGCGCGGCGAGGTTGGGGCGTCCGCCGCGAGGCGCGGCGAGGGCGGGGTGGGGGCCGCGTGGAGCCGCGAGACCGAGTGGTGCGCGGCGATCCGCGCGCGGACGCCGCTCGTGAGGGCGAGCGCGTGCCGCCGCGTCCGGTCCGGATCCGACGCCCGCGCGCTCGGGGTGGCGCGCTTCGTCCGCGCGGTCGACGCGCGCGGGGCGTGGCAGTGGCTCCGCAGGGTGATCGACGGTGAGGACGTTCGGCGCATGATCGTCGCTCCGTTTGGAGGGGACTGCACGGCGCGCGCCATCGCGGGAGGCGACGGAAGCACCGCGTTTCCGGGCTGAGGTGGATCCCGCGGGAGGCGCGGCGTCGCCCGCGGATGACACGCGGGCGAGGGGGCGCGCGCCGCGCGGGGGGCGTTCGACCGTCGCGACCGAGCACGTCCCGGCTATATGTACGGCCATGCGAACGTTTCGCGCCGCGACGCTCAATATCTGGAGCCGCTTCGGCCCGTGGGAAGAGCGCCTGGTGTCGATCCGCGAGGGCCTCGCCGCGCTCGCCCCCGACGTCATCGGCCTCCAGGAGGTGCTTCGCTTTCCCGGCTTCGATCAGGCCGAGCTCGTCAGCGAGGGGATGGGGTACGAGATCGCGTGGGGTCGGGCCTCGGAGAACCACGGCTTCCCGACCGGCAACGCGATCCTCTCGCGGTGGACGATCCTCCGATCCGAGGTGATCGTGCTCCCGAACGGCGGCTCGGACGAGGACCGCTCGCTCCTCTTCGCCGAGCTTGACGCGCCGTTCGGGAAGGTGCCCTTCTTCTGCACGCACCTGAACTGGAAGTTTTCGCACGGCCACATCCGCTGCCTCCAGGTGAAGGCGATCGCGGAGGCGGTCATGCGGCTCGCGCCGATCGGTGGCGGCTTCCCGCCGGTCGTCGTCGGCGACTTCAACGCGGAGCCGGACTCCGACGAGATGCGCTACATGCGGGGCCTCACCGGCCTCGGTGGGCCCTACATGTACTTCGCGGACGCCTTCCACGTCGCGGGCGACGGCTCGGCCGGGACGACGTTCTCGAAGACGAACCCGTTCGCCGAGCCGATGCGCGAGCCGGAGCGCCGGATCGACTACGTCTTCGTGCGCGGTCCGGACGACGCGCAGCGCGGCGAGCCCACGAGCGCGCAGGTTTGCTTCGACCGGCCGTTCGCCGGCGTCTTCCCGAGCGACCACTTCGGCGTGGTCGCGACGATCACCGCCGGGCGCTGATCGCGTCCGTCGAGGCGACCCGCGATCGCGCGATCGCCGTCAGCGCCCGGACGTCAGTTCGAGACGCAGGTGCCGCCCATGCCGCCGCCGCCGGGCATGCCGGCGTCGAAGCCGGGCAGCCCGCCGCCGCCGCCGCCGCCGCCGCCCAGGAGGTCGAGGCAGCAGTGCGTCGTCGGGTTGCACGTGGCGTCGCACGGCGCCTGCGCACCGAGCTCGCCGGCCTTCTCGATCATCTTCTGGAAGTCGCCCGCCCACGGGCAGGCCGGGGGACCGCTCCCACCGGTCGAGGAGCCGCTCGATCCGCTGGAGCTGCTGCTGCTGGAGCTGGAGCTGCTCGACGAGGAGCTGGAGCTGCTGCTCGCGCCCGCGTCCGCCGGCCCCGGATTCGACGGGGCGGGGAGCGACGAGCTCGTGTCGTCCTTCGTGCCGCCGCCGCCGTTTTCCGCGCCGGGAATGTCGTCCGCCGACTCCGCGCAGGCGGAGACCGACGAGGCGAGGACGAGGGAAGCAAACAGCCCCGAGGCGACGAGAGCGTAGGCGGACTTCATCGCGGGAGACGCTACCGGGCCGCCGCCCGGCCGGACAATCTCCCTCGAGTCTCCCGAAAGACCGAGAAAGACGCCCCTCCCGCGCCGCACGTTCGGGCTAGGATGGGCCTGGTGCGAAGGGGCTCCTTCGTCGTTTCCATCGTTGCTTGCGCGGCCGGCTTGCTCGCTGCGCTCCCGGCCGGCGCGCAGAGGCCGACGTCGCAGGCTACCGAGTATTCGCCGTACGAGAGGGAGGCGATCGACGCCGCGCTCGCCCAGCGGGGCCTCGTGGTCGATCGCGCCCCCGAGGGAAAGATCATCGGCAGGATCGACACGGTGCGGCTCGAGGTCCTCGAGGCGCGCGACCCGGGGCCGGAGCTCCTGAAGCCGATCCCGCTCGTCTCGCCGATCGGCACGTACGTGACGAAGCCGATGCTCAACTCGCTCCACGCCCTGTCGAAGGACTTCATCATCCGGCGCGAGCTGCTCCTCCGCGAAGGCGACGAGTACGTCCAGGTCCTCATGGACGAGACGGCCCGCAACATGCGCGGGCGGATGCCGCTGCAGGTCTCGCTCGTCGTCATCGTTCCCGTGAAGTCGAAGGAGCCGGGCGAGGTCGATCTCCTCGTCATCACCAAGGACATCTGGAGCCTCAGGCTCTCGTTCGACATCGCCGTGACTCCGGGCGGCGTCGAGAACCTCATCATCGTCCCGCAGGAGACGAACTTTCTCGGCATGCATCACACCGCGCAGACGCGCTTCCAGATGCAGCCAGAGACGTTCACCGCCGGCGTCGGCTACAAGGTCCCGCGCTTCGGCTACTCGTGGGTCGGCGCGAGCGCGAGCGCGGCGGTGTTCATCAACCGGCGGAGGCTCGAGCCCGAGGGATCGAGCCTCGGCGCGAGCGTCGGCCAGGGCCTCTACTCGACGCGCACCGAGTGGGCCTGGGACGTCGACGTCGGCTACACCGTCGGCGTCGCGCGGCGCTACTCGAACGCGCAGGTCTTCCTCTTCGACTCGCGGCGCACGCCGGAGCGCGACTTCATCCCCTTCGAGTACAAGAGCCGCTCGTTCGCCGCGTCGGCGGGCGTCACGCGCTCGTTCGGCTGGGGCTTCAAGAACAACTTCGGGCTCACGTTCAACGCCTCGGCCTCCGCGTACGAGACCTTCGACCTCTCCGCGTTCAACCCGGATGCCGTCGCGGACTTCCGGCGTCGCGCGTTGCCGACCGGCGAGGCGCGCATCTACCCGGCGCTCGGGTGGCGCACGTTCCGGACGAATTTTCTCCGAACGCTCGACATCAACACGCTCGCGCTCCAGGAGGACTTTCGCATCGGTCACGACGTCTCCGCGTCGATCTACCCGGTCACGCGGGCGCTCGGCTCGTCGCGAGACTTCATCGGCGTCAGCGCCAAGGCGGGCTACGCCGTCGCGCTCGGCGATGGGCTCGCGGGCGCGAGCGTCAGCACCTTCGCGGAGAACCAGGACGGGCTCATCTCCGACGGATCGGTCAGCGGCGCGTTCGGCGCCGTCACGCCCCGCATCTTCGGCTGGGGGCGCATCGTGATGAACACGTCGTTCAGCAACCGCTACAGGAACTACCTGAACTCGCGGACGTTCATCGGCGGCGACGACCGCCTCCGCGGGTATCCGACGTCGTTCTTCTTCGGCAAGGACACGGTGTTCTTCAACATCGAGTACCGCTCGCGCGCCGTCGAGATCTTGAAGGCGCAGCTCGCCGGCGTCGCCTTCTTCGACGCGGGCGACGCGGCGAACGGCTTCGACATGCTCCGCGCCAAGCAGTCGGTGGGCTTCGGCGCTCGCGCGCTCTTTCCGCAGCTGAACCGCAATGTCTTTCGCGTCGACATCGCGTTCCCGCTCCGGCGCGGGCCCTTCCCGGAGACCGGGAGCCCGCTGCCGGTGGATCCGTTCGGCTTCTACTTCGCTTTCGATCAGGCCTTCGGGCCCTGATCGCGCCGCGCTCTCGAGCGCGGCGGCGCCGAGCGGCCTATGGACCCGAGCGGAGGTTCGCGGCAAGATGGCGCGGGTGTCGCTCCGAAACGCCCTGCTCGCCGCGACGTGCCTCGCGGTCGCGTGTGGTGGAGCGCTTCGCCCGGCGCCGTCCCCGGCGCCCGCCGCCGTCGCGCCCGCGCCGGATCCCGAGCCGGCTCCGCCGAAGCCGGAGCTCGAGGAGCAGCTCCGCCAGCACGCGGGGCTCGCTCCGCTCCTCGAGCGCGCGCCCACCTACCGCATGCAGGTGCTCGTCAGCGTTCCGGCACCCTCCGGCGGCTGGCTCCGGCGTGACGGATACCGCGTCGACGCCGAGTACTTCTATCCTGCGAGCGCGATCAAGCTGTGCCAGGCGGTCGCCGCGCTCGAGACCGTCGCCGATCTGCGCGAGCGCGGGCCTTCGCAGCTGGACGCCGGCGCCGGGTTCGTGAGCGCGAACAAACGTCGCGCGGGGATCGCGTCCGTCGCCAACCTGGTGAATGCCGCGATCGTCATGTCCGACAACGACGCGAGCAACGATCTCTTCGACCTCGCCGGCTCCGACGGGCTGCACGAGCGGATGTGGCGCATCGGGCTCTCGACCGTGCGCGTACGGCACCGCCTTGGCGTCGGGCCCGGCGACGACGCGCGGAGCACGCCGCAGATCACCCTCCTCGTCGGCGGCGTTCCGGTGGGCATCGCGCCGCGTGAGGGCCGCCTCGCGCTCGGCAAGAACGACGACAGCGGCGTCCGGGTAGGGGAGAGCCACTTCGCGGCGGGTCGCCTCGTCGAGGAGCCGATGTCGTTCGAGGACAAGAACCGCGTGTCGCTGCGGGACCTCCAGGAGCTGCTCGTCGCGGTGATGCGACCCGAGCTGCACGACGGAGCGCTGCCCCGGCTCGGCGCCGAGGAGCGCTCGGTGCTGGTCGAGGCGCTCTCCGCGCTGCCGAGCGGCCGCGGCGCCAAGGCGTCGCTCGACGCCGAGCACAAGCCGCTCCTCGCCGGGATCGAGCGCGTCGCCCCCCGCGCCGACCTGACCATCGCCAGCAAGGGGGGCCGCGCATACGGCTTCGTCGTCGAGAACGCCTACGTCGCCGACAAGCGCTCCGGCCGCGCGTTCTTCCTCGCGGTGGCGCTGTACACGAACGCGAACGGGCGCCTCAACGACGATCTGTACGAGTACCGCGAGGTCGCGTTCCCCGCGCTGGCCGACCTCGGCGAGGTCGTGGCGCGCTCGGTCTTCGCCCCCCCGAACTGAGCGCTTCGCGGAGCTCAGGCCGCGGCGTCGGCGGCGGCGCCGTCGTTCGCCGAGGTGTCCTTGGCGACGAGGCTCGTCTCCGGCTCGAGCGAGACCTCCTTCTCGAGCGCGGCCTCGATGACCTGGCTCATGTCTTCGACGAGCACGACGTCGAGCTCGCCCAGCACGTCCTTCGGCACCTCGTCGAGCTCCCGCGCGCATTTCGCCGGGAGGATGACGCGCTTCAGGCCGGCGCGGTGCGCCGCGAGCACCTTCGCCTTGATCCCGCCGACGGGGAGCACCCGCCCGCGGAGGGTGGCCTCGCCCGTCATCGCGGTGTCGCTGCGGACGCGACGGCCCGTGAAGAGCGAGACGAGGGCGGTGAAGATCGTGACGCCCGCCGAGGGGCCGTCCTTGGGGACGGCGCCGGCCGGCACGTGGATGTGCACGTCCTGGTTCTGCGTGTGCTCGGGCGCGATGCCGAGGCGCGCGGCGTTGCTCCGGACGTAGGTGAGCGCCGCGCGCGCCGACTCCTTCATCACGTCGCCGAGCTGTCCGGTGATCTCGACGCCGCCCTTGCCCGGCATGCGCGAGGTCTCGATGAACAGGATCGACCCGCCGAAGGGGGTCCACGCGAGCCCGGTCGCGACGCCCGCGATCGACGTGCGCTCGGCGATCTCGCCGTCGAATTTCGGCCTTCCGAGGTGTCGGCCGAGGTCCTCCTCGCCGATCGTCACCGCGCCGTCGCCGTTGCCCCGCGCGATCTCGAGCGCCGCCGCGCGACAGAGCTTCTTGATCTCGCGATCGAGCTGGCGGACGCCGGCTTCGCGGGTGTAGTCGCGCACGATCGCGTGGAGGGCGTCGTCCGTGATGGCCAGGCGCGCCTCGGCGATCCCGTGCTCGCTCGTCCGCTTCGCGACGAGGTGCCGGCGAGCGATGTGGACCTTCTCGTCGGTGGTGTAGCCGCTGAGCTCGACGATCTCGAGGCGATCGCGCAGCGGCGCCGAGAGCGTCTCGAGCGTGTTCGCCGTGCAAACGAACATCACCTCGGACAGATCGAACGGGAGCTCGAGGTAGTGGTCGGTGAACGCCTTGTTCTGCTCGGGGTCGAGCACCTCGAGCAGCGCCGCCTCGGGCGAGCCGCCCCAGCCCGAGCTCAGCTTGTCGATCTCGTCGAGCAGGACGACGGGGTTTTTCACCTTCGCCTTCCGGAGCGCGTGGAGGATCCGCCCCGGCAACGCTCCGACGTACGTCCGCCGGTGGCCGCGGATCTCGGCCTCGTCGCGCACGCCGCCGAGCGCGACGCGCACGAAGGGCCGGCCCGTGGCGTCGGCGATGGACTGACCGAGCGACGTCTTGCCGACGCCGGGCGGCCCGACGAAGCAAAGGAGCGTCCCCTTCGCGTTGCCGGAGAGCTTCAGCACCGCGACGTGCTCGAGGATGCGCTTCTTGATGTCCTCGAGGCCGTAGTGGTCGCCCTCGAGCTGCGCGGCGATCTTGTCGAGGTCGATCTCCGAGTCGGACCGCGCGTCCCACGGGAGGTCCGCGATGAGCTCGAGGTAGTTGCGGATCACGTGTACCTCGGCTCCGCTCCCGCCCATGCTCTCGAGACGGCGGAGCTCGCGAGCCACGACCTTGCGCACGTCGTCGGGCAGGTTGGCCTCCTCGAGGCGCGCCCGGAGAGCGTCGGCGTCGTTGTCGTCGCCGCCGTCGCCGAGCTCACGCTTGATCGCGCGCATGTGCTCGCGGAGGACGGCCTCGCGCTGGTTCTTGCCGAGCTCCTTCTTGACCTCGCCCTCGATCTTGGCTCGGATTTCGGCCTTCGCCTTTCCCTCGCCGATCCGCTTCACGAGGAGGCGGATGCGCTTGGCGGCGTCGGGCTCGCCGAGCAGCTCCACCTCTTGCTCCGCCGGCAAGTCGAGCAGCGCGGCGATGCGATCGGCGAGCTCGCCGGGGCCCATCCCGTCGATGCCCTCGATCTGCGCGAGCGCGCCGCCGGTCTCACGGACGAGCTCGGTCACCTCGAGGGCGAGCGCCCGCGCGAGCTCCTCGGCTTCGAGCGTGCTCGCGCCGGTCTCGGGGAGGTGGGTGACGGCGGCCTTGTAGAACGGGTCGGACGACGTGAACCCGTCGAAGCGCGCGCGGCCGAGCCCCTCGAGCGAGAGCTCGTACTCGCGCTCGCT
Source organism: Labilithrix sp. (assembly GCA_019637225.1). Classification (GTDB taxonomy): domain Bacteria; phylum Myxococcota_A; class Polyangia; order Polyangiales; family Polyangiaceae; genus Labilithrix. Next base: position 31,456 of record JAHBWC010000063.1, on the reverse strand, counting down.
CTTGCGCGTGACGGCCTTCACCCGCGCGAACGTGCCGTAGGCGTGCACGTCGTCGCGGTCGAGGTCGACGGGGCGCGGATCGCGCTGGGTCAGGGCGACGACGATGTCGCCGGGGTAGATCGAGCGGACGAGCGCGACCGAGCGCGCGCGGCCGACCGCGAACGTGAGCGACGCGCCGGGGAAGAGGACCCCGGTGCGCAGGGGCAGTGCAGCGATGGGGGAGGGCGGCGTGGGCACGCCGTCGCGGAGCTGGGTCATCTCGGGTGTTCTCCTGATTCGTCGGGCATCGGGGCGGCGCGCTCGGTCGCCGCGAACGGGGTCATCGGTGAGCGATGAACGAAACCTAAATTCGTTCACGGCGACGTCAACGCTCCAGCCGCAGACGCTTCGTCGCGAGGGCGGAAAGGAACGCGAGCGCGACGGCGGACGCGAGACCGGCATCCGAGGAGGAGGCCGGCCGCAGGCGAAGCGAAGCGAGCGAAGGGATCGGCGCATTCCGCGCCGCGTCGACTTTTGTCTTGCACGAGATGGCGACGGCGCGCGAGCGCGGGCGTGCGAGGAATCGCCCTCCGCCGGACGAATCGGCGATCGCCGGCGATCCGCGCTGGGCTCGATCGGCTTGGAGCTCGCGCGTTGCGTCCCGTCGCCGCGCGCCGGCGTAGAGCTCAGCGCGTGCGTCGCGGCTTCCGTCGCCTCGGCGCCGCGACGAGCGCGCGCGGGCGCTTCGCGGCGAGGAGCCCGTGGAGCAAGAGCTGACAGAGCTCGTCCGACGCGCGCATCGCGTCGTCGTCGGAGCCGAAGATCCACGGAGGCGACAGGCTCGTGAACGCGCGCTGAACGAGCGCGGCGATCGACGCGGGCGTGCACGCGGCGAACGCGCCCGCATCGCGGCCTTCCTCGACGAGCTCCGCGAGCAACGCGTGCTCTCGCTCGCGGAAGCGCTCGTGCACGACGCGGACGCCTTCCGTCTTGCAGTGGACGAGGTCGCACGCGTGTTGTCCCTTCTTGCGGAGCTCGAGGAAAGAGCGCGTGCGCGCGCGAAGGACGGCGGCCAGACGCGCGGCGTGATCTCCCTCGAGCGTGCTCGCCGCGCGCATCGCGTCGAGGACCCCCGCGTGCGTCGAGAGCGAGAGCTCCTCGACGATCGCTTCCTTCGACTCGAACTCGAGGTAGACCGTTCCGACGCCGATCCGCGCCTCGCGCGCGACCTCCGCGATCGTGGTCTTGGCATGACCGTAGTGCTCGAAGAGGCGCTCGGCGGCCCTCAGGATCGCGGTCCGCCGGTCGCTCGACGTCGCCATGGCTCGGCGCGAGAGCGTAGTACCCCTCAGGGGCCGGTGCAGCTGCGCGTGGGGGAGGCGTCGTCCGCGAGGCGCACGAAGTGACCCGCCGAGTACTTCGGCAGGATGTAGCGAACGACGATGGTGTCGTCCTCCTCGGCGACGATCACGCCGCGTGAGCCGTTGCGAGGCGCGCGGAGCTCGGGGATGTCGACGCGCCAGGTGTCGCCCGCCTTCTTCACGGTGCCGTAGAGGCAGTCGTAGGAGGTCGTGTCGGCGCAACGAAACTCGCCGACCTCGGCCTCGTAGTACGGCCTCGTGCAACGGAGCGCGACGGCGTCGCCGCTCGCGCGGAGCTCGAGGAAGAGGTGGCCTGCGGTCTGCGTCGATCCGTTGCCGCCGGGCATCCCGTCGAGCGCGATGAGGTCCCACGAGCCGAACGGCGCGACCGTGGCGGGGATGGCGCCCGGTGCAGAAAGCGTCGTCTTCGATCCGCTCTCGCTGCCTCCGCCGGGATCGTCCTCCTGGAGTCGGCCTCCACAGGCGACGAGTGCACTGCAAGATACGGCGACCGATAGGCAGACCATCCGCAGCATCCCTCGTATCGAAGCAAGGGGCGCGCCGTCGTGGCAAGGACTTTCCGCCTCGCCCGACGCGTATCGGCAGGTGTTTTCCCGCGATTTCGTGCGCGCGTCGGTGTCCTCCGTTCCTTGTACGACAGCGCCTTTCATCACGAATCGCACGGCGCACGCGTGCATTCGCTGACGCTTCGGCGATCGCCCGAAGGGCGCGAGAGAGCGGAGCGCGGCGCCGTGAGCGCCGCGCGATCCGTCCGTTCATCCTTCGAAGCGCCGCGCGTCAGCGCGCGCCCGGCGTCAGGGAGCGCCCGGCGCCTTCGGCGCGCAGACGCCCATCAGGCACTGGTTGCCCGGCGCGCAGTCGACCTCGCTCGCGCACGGGAACGCACACTTCTGGTACTGCGTGTTGCAGCGATGGAGCCCGCAGGCGCCGTCGTTCTGGCAGGGCAGCGCGAGGGGGCCCGGCGTCGCCATCGTCGCCGCGGGGGCCGCCGTCGGCTGCGGCGGCGGGTAGCCGGTGTTCTGCGGCGGCGGATAGCCGGTGTTCGGCGGCGGGTAACCGGTGTTCTGCGGCGGCGGGTAGTAGCCGCCGTTCGGCGGGTAGGCCGTCGCCGAAGGCGCGGCAGGCGGCGGTTGATCGTTGCCGCCACACGCCGTGACAAACGCCGCGAGCGCGGTGGTCGCCACGAGCGCGCCAGCGGAGGTGAGCAGCATCGTCGAGCGTCGCATGAGAGCCTCCTTGTATCGGGCTCCACATTCGGGCCCCGAGGCGGTCGACGTTATCACGAGAAGTCGTCCGTGGAGCGTCGTCGTCCGCCGACCGCGCGTCGGCGCGGACGGACCGTCGCTCGAGAGGCACGGCGGGTCTTCGCGCCGTGACGAGTCGTCGTGGTACGCTCCGGCTCGGAGGTCGAGCATGTCGACGCGCCTTCGTCCGTGTGGAGCGTGTGCACGTCATGTCCGGGTGAGCGAGCCCGCTTGTCCGTTCTGCGGGAGCGCAGCCGAGGAGACGCGCGCGACCGCGACGGTCGAGCTCGCTCGTCCGCTCTCGCGCGCCGCCGTCCTCTTCGCCGGCGCGACCACGCTCGCCGCCTGCGTCGGTGGGCCAGGCGACCCGTCCTCTTCGTCGGGCAACTCCGGGACGAACGGGTCGTCGTCGTCGTCGTCGTCGTCGAGCGGCTCGAGTGGGAACGCCTCGAGCTCGGGAGAGCCCGAGCCCGATCCGGACCCGCAGCCCGTGCCGGCGTACGGGCCCGCCCCGGTCCGAGACGCGGGCTGATCGACGGCGCGACGCGCGCGTGTCGTCCGCGCGGTCGGCGCGACGCGCGCGAATCGTCCGCGCGGTCGGCGCGCCGCGCGCGAATCGTCCGCGTGGTCGGCGCGCCGCGCGCTCCGAGAGGCGCTTCGGGGCGACCGATTGTGAGCTAGGATCGAGCGATGACCGCCACACGTGTGTTCGTGACGGGGTTCGGAGTCGTGCTGTGCCTGGGCGCGCTGGTCACCGCGTGCGGTGACGACGGCGCTGCGGATCCTTCAGACGCGGGCGCGGACGCGCCGTTCATCGACGCGGGGCGGGGCGATGGCGGCGAGGACGAGGAGTCGGAGGACGCCGACGGCGGGACGGCGGACACGGGGCCCGTGATCCCCGACACGACGCCGCCCGAGCGCGTGACCGATCTCGCCGCGACCCCGGCGTCTCACGCGAGCGTGAAGCTCACGTGGACGGCGCCGGAGGACGACTCGGGCTCGCTCGCGAGCTACGAGCTGCGGTACGCGACGACGGCGATCACGACGCTCGCCGAGTTCCTGGCGGCGACCAGCGCGACCGCGCCCTCCGCGCTGGCTCCTGGCGCGTCGCAGACGGCCACCGTCTCCGGGCTCACGCCCGAGACCGAGTACCACTTCGCGATCCGCGCGCGCGATCCGGCGGGGAACTTCAGCGACGTCTCGAACGACGTCGCCGCCACGACGAAGGCGCGCGCGGCGTTCCTCATCAGCGAGATCGCGCCGCTGAACACGGCCGAAGAGGGCGGAGACTTTGTCGAGCTCGTGGCGACGAAGGCGGGGTCCGCGGCCGACATCGAGATCCGGCACTCGACGGCCGCGGTGAGCGCGTTGCTCCACAAGCTCGCGCCGCTCGACGTCGTCGCCGGCGATCGCGTCGTCGTGCACGTCGTGGGGCAGGGGCTCACCGGCATCGCCCAAGAAGACGTGACCAACGACAAGACGTCGTCGACCGAGACGTTCGCGTCGGCGGGCGCCTTCGACGTCTACTCCGCGGTCTCGAGCGGTCTCGTCAACACCAACAGCCTCATCTCCGTGATGGACGGCGCGACGTACATGGACGCCGCTCCTTACTCCGCCCGCGCGGCCAACGCCTCCGCCGCGGCGATGACCGCGCTCGCGAACGCGCACGCCGCCGGCGCCTGGACGTTCACGACCGCGCCGGTCGACGGCGCGGACGACTGCCCGACGCTGCTGGAGGTGCTGAACGCCTCCGGCAACAGCTCGCCGACCGGCTGCGGCGGGTTCCCCGGCTACCTCGAGAAGGGGCGCTCGCTCCAGCGCAACGGCGTCGTCGACACGAACAGCCGAGCGGACTTCTCGTCGGCGCCGCAGACCCGCGGCGCCGAGAACGCGCCGTTCTGTCCGCCGGAGAGCGCGCGCGTCGCCTTCACCGAGATCAATCCCAGGGCGAACCTCGTCGAGCTCACCGTCGTCGAAGGCGGGCGCCTCCGGGACTTCAACGTGCGGACGAACCCGAACGGCGCCGGACCGAGCACGGGGAGCGCCGTGTTCTCGTTCCCCGACTTCTGTCCCGCCACGGGCGACGTCGTGGTGGTCCACCTCGGCAGCAACGCGACGCCCAACGAGACCACGTCGAAGAACCAGCACCTGAACGCGGACTACCCGACCTACTACGACAGCGCGTGGGACTTCGCGACGAACAACACGATCTCGTACGCCACCACCGTCGTCGTCGCGGTCCGGACGCCGACGAACGTGTGGGTCGACGCGGCGGCTTTCACGCAGGGGTCGGGGACTCCCTCGGGCACGCTCCTGACGTCGCTCCAGTTCATGCAGAGCATCGGCCGGTGGCTGCCGGCCGACTGCGGCGGCGCGCCGTGCGCGAACGACACGACGCCGACGGCGCGTGAGGTCGCGGCGAATTGGCTGGGCCTCCCGACGACGTCCGACATGAGCATGAGCCGGTCGCCCGCGGCGGCCGCGCAGGCCAGCAGCTGGACGCTCGGGGCCTCGACGTTCGGGCAGTGAAGAGCCGCGCTCGGGCTCGGACGCCGCGTCGCTCGATAGCGGCGCGGGTCGCGGGCCGCGCGGCGCTCGGTCAGGGGCGGCGGTTGTCGCCCGGGAGCGCGATCTCGCTCGTCGGCTCGTCGTCGTCGTCGAAGTTGTACTTGGGCTGGACGTTGTTCGACATCGGGCGCTTCACGCCGTAGACGATGTCCCAGCCCATGTCGCCGGGCTCCGCGCGCGGCGGCGCCCACGCGGGGTCTTCTGGCGGGATCTCGAAGCTCGGGATCGCGACCTCCGGCGACAGGGGCTCGAAGAGCGCCGGGACGCCGACGCCCGAGAGCGTCCGCGCCGGAGGGCGCATCGGCGGCAGGTCGGCCGGAGCGCCGAAGAGCACGCGCGCGCTCGGGGGCGCCGCGGCCGGCGGGGCGGGCGGCGCGGGCTTCGCCACATCGGCCTTGGGCGGTTCGGCCTTGGGCGGCTCGGGCTTGGGCGGTTCGGCCTTGGGCGGCTCGGGCTTCGGCGGTTCGGCCTTCGGCGCGTCGGCGGGCTTCGGCGGTTCGGCCTTCGGCGCGTCGGCGGGCTTCGGCGGTTCGGCCTTGGGCGGCTCGGGCTTGGGCGGCTCGGGCTTGGGCGGTTCGGCCTTCGGGGCGTCGGCGGCCTTCGTTGCTTCGGGCTTCGGCGCGTCGGCGGGCTTGGGCGGTTCGGGCTTGGGCGGTTCGGGCTTGGGCGCGTCGGCGGCCTTCGGCGGTTCGGCCTTCGGCGGTTCCGCCTTGGGCGGCTCGATTTTCGGCGCCTCGGCCTTCGCGACGTCGACCGCCGGCGTGGTCTTGGTCGGCTCCGCCTTCACGTCGGCGCTCGCCTGTGTCGAGAGCTTCTTCGCCGCGGGCGAATCGGGCTCTCCCGGCGTCGCCGTCGTGGCCGGGGGGCGCGCGGAGATCGCCTTCGGCGCACTGGACAGCCGATCCGCGGGCCCTCGCTCGGCGAGGCCGAGCTGCACCGCGAGCGCGTCGAGCGCGAACGCGAGCGCCTCGGGCGCGGTCCTCGCGAGGACCGTCTCCCACCCGAGCGCCGCGACGAGGCCGGTCGGCGACGCGTCGCCGCTCGCGTGCACGGCGGCGAGCCAGGCGACGATCTGATCCTTCGCGAGCGCGGCGCAGATCACGTCCGTGCCCTCGAGACGCGGTGACGCGAGCTTCAGGTTCTCGAAGAGCCACCGCTCGTCGAAGAGCGACAGCTCGCGTCCGAGCGCGAGGGCCTTCCTCACGGACGTCGCCGGCAAGCTCGCGCCGCGCCAGAAGGTCCACCAGTCCTCGAGCGGGACCCAGTCGACGAGGATCTCGGCAGTCACGCCGTCCTCGATCACCTTCGCGTCGATGTCGCCGGCCGCGAGCGCGTCGGCGACGGTCGCGCGGACCCGCTCGTCGTCGTCGCGGAGCGCGGACTTCTTCCCGCGGATCCCCCAGTTCGACAGGAGGTCGGCGCGGACCTCCTTCGGCATGTGCACGAAGAGCCGGTCCGTCGAGCCCGTCCGCTCCTGCGGGAAGAAGTGACCGAGGAACGCCTTCGCGTCGCGCGCGCGTCCTTCGTCCGTCCGGCGGAAGGCCTCGAGCGCGAGACACAGCTTGGTGACCGGGCGGCCGCGAGCGTTCTTCGGAGTGAGCACCGATGATGAAGGTACCACCGGTGCCCGCCCGCCTCGCGAGGTCTCGCTGGGGATCATACCCAAGAGGATAGTTTCGCTCCGCCGAGGCGCATACCTCCTTCTTTTGGAGGCGATCCGGTCACGGCCGAGCTCGGGGCGGGTCGCGCCGCGCGAGCCGGCGGGCGACCGCGTCGATACCCGCGAACAGGAGGGCGCTCGCCGCGAGGAGGACCGCGAGGAACGCTGCGTGCGATCCGAACACGCGCTCCCACCCGTCGTGGATCCGGAACGCGAGGTTCACGTTCGGCCCCGGAGCCCCGACGAGCCGCGTCAGCGCGAGGAGGCCCGCGCTCGCTCCGGTCGCGGCGAGCCACGCGCGCGGTGGCCAGCCGAGCCTCCGGACCGCGGCGATCCCGATGAGCGGCGCGAACACGTGAACGAAGACCGAGGTCGGGATGAGGCCCGCGCCCGTCGCGAGATCGACGAGCCAGATCGGAGTCCCGAACGAGAGCCACAGGAGCGGGATCGCGCAGGCGAGCCGCGCGCCGGCGAAGCAGCCGAGCGCGAGCATCGGGACCGCCACGTTGCACGCCCAGAGCAGATCGTGCGGGGTGCCGCGGAGGACGTGGTTGCCGCCGTGGATCAGCCAGCACGCGAGAGCGCCTGCGCCGTGCCAGGGCAGCGCCGCGCGCCGGATCGTGGCGAAGGGCCGGCTCACCGATCGCTGGCGAAGACGACTTCGCCGAGTCGCGCCTCGCGTTCGCTGGCTCGTTCCCGCTCGGCCTCGAGCGCCTCGGCGTCGGCCTCGAGCTCGGCGAAGCGGTAGCGCACCTCGCCCTCGGGGCCGACGTCGACGTCACCGCCGAGCTCGACGACCCGGCGGGTGATGTCCTTCGACGTCGGCTCCTCACCCGTCGCCACGCGCACGGCGGTCCGCAGCGCCTCGTCGGCGATGGGCTCGCCTCGCGACGAGCGCGTCACGACCTCGCGGAGGACGGCGAGCCGCGCGTGCTCCTGATCGAGGCGCTTTTCTTCGCGGGTGCGGTAGAGCGCGCGCAGGGCGGGCAGGGCGAAGAGGACGATCGAGAACGTCAGCGGGATCGCCCCGAGCACCAGCGGGAGACCGTCATAGGGCAGGACGGGAGGCCTCTCGCGGCTGAAGAGGAGCGTGAGGTTCGAGAGCGTGAGGTGGTTCTGAATCGCCCACGCGCTCACGAGCAGGTTGAACCCGTTGAGGAGCGCGATCATCACGTTCGAGCCGCTCGGGTTTCCGGTGAGCGGCGGGAGTCGGCGGAGCTCTTCCCACGCCGCGTGCGGCCGCCGGCTCCGCGCCGAGGCGGCGGGATCGGCGCTCGCGGTCCGCCGGAGCGCCTCGAAGGTGTAGACGATGCCGCCTCCCTCGCTCACGTCGACCGTGCCTTCGTGATCGAGCATCAGGCGCGCCATCAGCGGATCGGCCTGGTCGCGCGGGAGCCCCGTCACGCGCATCACGTCCGCGAGCCCGATGCGCCCGCGCTGCGCGCGGATCTCCTCGAGGATCCGAGCGCGCGCGGCGTGGGGGTCTTCCTTCGGCGTCGGGGGACCGAAGACGAAGCGGTTCACCTTCTCGTAGAACGCGACCTTCTCTTCGGGCTCGCCGCGCGGGGCGAGCCGGCGCGCGCGTGCGTCGCCCCAGCCCGGCTGGATGTAGAGCGGCGAGAAGGGGTGGAACGTCCAGAAGAACGCCTCGGCGATCATGCGGAAGAGCGCGCCGAGGAGGTTGACGCCGGGCCCGTCGTCGCGATCGCTCGAGCCTTGCCGGGCGAACGTCATGCCGATGAGGAGCGCCGCGAAGAAGAGCGCGTACGACACCATCACGACGAGCAGCCACGCGCGCACGATGAAACGGCCCGCGCCGACGAGCGCCCGCCCCAAGCCCGACAGGAGCCGCGCGACGGCCTCGTGGGTCTCCCACGGCTTGGTGAAGCCGTTCGGGAACACGTGGACGAGGTCGCCGTCCTCCGTCACGCGCAGATGACCGCGGTACTCGCTCGTCAGCCAGGTGAGCCCAGCCTCGGCGTCGCGCATGGCGAGGCCGCTCGCGACGGAGGCGTCCGCGACGGTGACCGGCTTCCTGGGATCGGTCAGCGTACGGCGGAGCACGTCCCCGGCGAGGGCAGGCTCCATGATGCGGGGTGCGTCGGCCACGAGCCGCAAATGTAGTGACGCGGTGTCGAGCACGCCAGGTCGGGCGGCTCACGAGCCCAGCAGGGACGTCCGGCGGCGATCGGCCAGGCCGCTCCGCGGATCGTGGCGCGTCGCGCCCTCGGGGATCCCGCCGGTGACGTCTCCGGCGGCGATCGCGCCGCGCGACCAGAGCGTCCGCTCGACCATCGCCCGGAAGACGTGCTCGAGCGCGGCCTGCACGTGCGGGCCCTCGAGGATGCCCATCGCGCGGGCGATCGCCTCGATCGTCGCGAGCCCTTCCGGGTGCGCCTCGGAGCGCAGCCGGTAGATCGACGGCGGTCCTGGCGGGAGCGTGACGCAGCGGACGTTCTTGAGGCCCGGCACGCGCGCCCGGACCTTCGACGCCTGGCGCCAGTTGCCGTCGGGGACGATGAGCATGACGGGGTCCGGGAAGACCGGCGCGAGCGGCTCGGCCTCGCCCTCGTGCGGGAAGAGGAGGAGCGGCGTGCGGTCGCCCCACGCGAGCGGGGCGCTCGGGACGCCCTCGCGCCCGCGGATGTGGACCTCGCTGTTGACGAGGCACGCCGCGCCGAGGTGACCGGTGTTGGTCGGCTTGCGGATCTCGGTGTGGTGGATGACGAGCGCGAGGCGTGTCTTCGTCTCGATGCGCGGGACGAGCGGGCAGACGCACAGCCCCATGTGCATGAGGCAGAGGCCGCAGCGGTTCGCGCGGTTGTCGCGGCGGCTCATGCGGCGCTCACGGGCTCGAGCGGGGCGGGCGCCGCCGCGGTTCGTGGCAGCCCGAGCTGATCGAGGGCGCGGCCGAGATCGTCGGGGACCGTCGCCTCGACGGCGACGCGCGCGCCGGTGACCGGGTGATCGAACGCGAGGCGGTAGGCGTGGAGCGCGAGCCGGTGGAGCGCGTAGGTCGCGCGGTAGTGGCGGTTGATCGCGCCGGAGCCGTAGGTGACGTCGCCGACGAGCGGGTGGTCGACGTGGCGAAGATGGCGGCGGATCTGGTGGAGGCGCCCCGTCTCGGGACGCGCGAGGACGAGCGAGCAGCGATCGACCGGCGAGCGCGCGACGAGGTGGAAGCGCGTGAGCGCGGGGACGCGCGGGCCGTCTTCGGACTTCGGGATCGCGTGGTCGATCACGCCGCCCTCGGGCGCGTGCCCGCGGACGAGCGCGAGGTACTGCTTTTCGACGCGGCGGGCCTCGAACGCGGCGTGGAGCGCGGCGGCGGATTCTCGCGTCCGCGCGAAGAGGAGCGCGCCGCTCGTCCCGCGGTCGAGGCGGTGGATCGGGTAGACGTAGGCGCCGATCGCGTCGCGGACGCGGAACATCGCGACGTCGTCGTCGTCGTCCCAGCCGCGGTGAACGAGGAGGCCCGACGGCTTGTCGGCGATCACGAGGGCGTCGTCGACGTAGAGGAGCGTGATCGGCTTGGGGGCGGAGGGCGCGGGTGCGGGCGGGCTCGACGGGCGGGTCGGCTCGGAGTCGGGCACGGGCGCGGGCGCGGGCACGGGCACGGGCACGGGGTCAGAGGACGAGGGTCTCGACGTGCTCGCCCCAGACGCCGCGGAGGACGCCGGCGACCTCGCCGACCGTGGCGGAGGCCTTCACGGCGTCGAGGATGAAGGGCAGGAGGTTGTCGGTGCCCTTCGCGGCGGCCTCGACCTTGCGGAGGGCCTCGGCGTGGGCCGTCTCGTCGCGGCCGGCGCGGACGGCGCGGAGGCGCTCGACCTGGGCGGCCTCGATGCGCGGGTCGATCTTCATGACCGGAACGGGCGGCGCGTCCTGGACGAAGTCGTTCAGGCCGACGATCGTGCGCTCCTTCTTCTCGATCTCGAGCTGGTAGTTGTAGGCGCTGTTCTGGATCTCGCGCTGCGGGTAGCCCTGCTCGATCGCGGCGACCATGCCGCCGAGCTCGTCGATGCGCGCGAGGTACTTGCCGGCCTCGGCCTCGAGGCGGTTCGTCAGCGCCTCGACGGCGTAGGCTCCGCCAAGCGCGTCGACGAAGTCGGCGACACCGGACTCGTACGCGACGATCTGCTGGGTGCGGAGGGCGATCGTGGCCGCTTCGCTCGTGGGCAGGCCGAGCGCCTCGTCGTAGCTGTTCGTGTGGAGCGACTGGCAGCCGCCGAGGACCGCGGCGAGTGCCTGCAGCGTCACGCGGGAGACGTTGTTGAGCGGCTGCTGCGCGGTGAGCGTCATCCCCGCCGTCTGGCAGTGGAAGCGGAGCGCGCGCGCGCGATCGGTCTTCGCGCCGAAGCGCTCCTTCATGAGCGCGCTCCACATGCGGCGCGCGGCGCGGAACTTCGCGACCTCCTCGATCACGTTGTTGTGGACGTTGAAGAAGAACGACAGCTGCGCGCCGAACGCGTCGACGCCGAGGCCCGCGTCCTTCGCCGCTTGCACGTAGGCGATGCCGTCGGCGAGCGTGAAGGCGATCTCCTGGGCGGCGTCGCAGCCGGCCTCGCGGATGTGGTAGCCGCTGATGGAGATGGTGTTCCAGCGCGGCACGTCCTTGCCGCAGAACGCGAAGATGTCCGTGATGAGACGGAGCGACGGGCGCGGCGGGTAGATGTACGTGCCGCGCGCCATGTACTCCTTGAGGATGTCGTTCTGGATCGTGCCGCGAAGCTTGTCGCGGGGGACGCCCTGTTCCTCGGCGACGGCGATGTAGAGGCAGAGGAGCGTCGACGCGGTCGCGTTGATCGTCATCGACGTCGAGATCGCGTCGAGCGGCAGGCCGCGGAGCAGCGTGCGCATGTCGTCGATGGAGTCGATCGCGACGCCGACGCGGCCGACCTCGCCCTGGCTCGCCGGATCGTCCGAGTCGCGGCCCATCTGCGTGGGGAGATCGAACGCGACGGAGAGGCCGGTCTGCCCCTGCTGGAGGAGGTAGTGGTAGCGCTCGTTCGACTCGGCCGCGGTGCCGAAGCCGGCGTACTGACGCATCGTCCAGAGGCGGCCGCGGTACATGTTGGGCTGGACGCCGCGCGTGAACGGCGGCGCGCCGGGGACGCCGAGGTCCGTCACGGGGTCGAGGTCGGCGATGTCCTCGGGGCCGTAGAGCGGCGCCACGTCGGCGCGGCCGGAGAGGTTCGCGACGCGCGCGCGCGGCTTGTCCTTCGCCTCGAGCGGCGCAAGCTTGTCCTTCTCCCAGGCGCGGCGGAGCTCGGCGTACGTCATGATGCCGACGCTTTAGCACGAGATCGCATTCGCCGCGGCGCCGCGGCAGAGGCGCCGCGGCGAACGGCGCGCCGAAACCTGGTAAGAGCCAGGCATGCACCGCCGTCTCTTCTTCACGATCCCCTCGTACGCGTACCTCGAGCCGTCGTTCCTCGCGGCAGGGGACTTCGAACATGGCGAGATCGAGCGGAAGAACTTCCCCGACGGCGAGCGCTACCTCCGCATCCTCCCCGACCTCTACGGCCGCGACGTCGTCTTGCTCGGCGGCACGCCGACCGACGCCGACTGGCTCGACGTCTTCGACATCGCGTGCGGCATCGCCCGCGGCGGCGCGCGTTCGCTCTCGATCGTGATGCCGTACTTCGGCTACTCGACGATGGAGCGCGCGGTGAAGCCGGGCGAGGTCGTCGTCGCGAAGACGCGCGCGCGCCTGCTCTCGGCGATCCCGGCGCCCGAGGGCGGGACGCACCTCTACCTGTTCGATCTGCACACCGACGGCATCGAGTTCTACCTCGACGATCGCGTCCTCTCCCGCCACGTCTACGGCGCGCCGATCATCACCGCGCGGATCGCCGAGAAGATGAAGGGCACGCCGTTCGTGCTCGGCGCGTGCGACGCAGGGCGCGCCAAGTGGGTGCAGAGCCTCGCGCGCGATCTGCACGTCGAGCCGGCGTTCGTCTACAAGCGTCGCGACGACGGCGGCACCTCGGTCACCGGGATCAACGCCGACGTGAAGGGCAGGGAGGTCGTGCTCTACGACGACATGATCCGGACCGGGTCGTCGCTCGTCCAGGCGGGGAGGGCCTACCTCGCCGCGGGCGCCACGAAGGTGCACGCGATCGCGAGCCACCTCGTCCTCCCGAACGACGCGCTCGGCAAGCTCCGGGCGAGCGGTGTCTTCGCGTCGATCATGGGCACCGACTCGCACCCCGGCTGCCTGCAGCTCCCGAAGGAGGACGTGGTGTCGATCGCCCCGCGCCTCGTCGAGTGCCTCGACGCCGCCGAGTAGCCTACCCGGCGGCGCGCGGCGCGCCCGTCACTGGAAGCGTCCGACGTCGATCGCGTCGAGCGAGCGGTCGGTCATGTCCTTGCCGCCGACCGAGTAGATGAAGTCCTTCCACATCGGCGTCTGGTGGACGTGCCCGCGCGGATCGGGGAGCGTCGCCTCGAGCGTGGCGAACGGGCCGAGCACGCCGCCCTGCTCGAACGTCGCGCGTCGGATCTTCGCCGAGAAGCGCGCCCCGTCCTCGAGCCCGCCGAAGACGTAGACCGCGTCCTTGTAGAGCTGCGCCGAGCTCACGCTGAGCGACTTGGGGAGCGAGCCCGCCGCGCTCCACGCGCCGAGCGCGCCGTCGGCGGCGATCGGCGCGAACACGACGTCCTTGCGGTCCTCGAAGGTCGCCGTCGGATCGCCCGTGAGGCCGCCGAGGACGTAGAGGTGGCCGTCCTTGACGAACGACGCGTGGTGGCTCCGGTCGGGCGAGAGCGGCGTCTGCTTCTCGAACGGCGCGAGGGCGCCGCTCGCGTCGAGGCGCGTGCGGGCGCTCAGCTTCGAGCTCTGGCTCCGCTGGTTGCGGCCGCCGAGCACGTAGACGAAGTCGCCGACGAGATCGCAGGTGAGGTGCATCACCGCCTCGGGCATCTCGGGCCCCGCCGACGAGCCGACGACCTTGCCCTCGGCGTCGAGGTCGAGGACGACCGACGTCTTGCTCGAGCCGTCGCGCACGCTGCCGACGACGCCGCCGAAGAGGTAGAGCCGGTCCTTCGACTTGACCATGCAGTGGCCGGCGCGCGCCACGGGGAGCTTGCCGACCTGCTCGAAGGCGCCGAGGCTGCCGTCGTCGGCGATGCGCGCGCGCTGGACGTCGTCGTGGAGCGTCTCCCAGGCGTCGGTCCCGCCGATCACGTACAGCCAGTGGCCCGAGGTCGTCTCGATGACCATCGTCGTGTGGTGATCGCGCGCCGGCGCGATCGTCGTCGGCGAGCGGCTCACGCCGAGGCCGGGGAACGCCTCGCACGCGCCGCTCGAGACGCGGTAGGTGCCGTCGTCGCACGGCTCGGCCGTGGTGTCGGTGGGGCTCTCGCCCGGCGGCGAGCTCTGACCGTCGGGCGCCGAGGGCTCGCTCGTGGAGCAGGCGGCGAGGAAGAAGAGCGACGTCATCGCCGCCCTTGAAGCGGATCGCATGGCGATTCTCCGAGGAAGGAACAACTGCAAAGGAACGCGCGGGCCCGTACGCACGGCGCGTGCCAATCGCGCGTCGGGCGCTCCTTCGCGCAATTTCGGGGCTCGCGCGCGCGCCGTGCGTGTCCTGACGATCCGTGCGTCAGAAGACGATCCGTGCGTCAGAAGCGGTACGCCGCGCCGACGTGGAGGACGTCGAGGCCGCCCTCGATCCGGCCGAGGCCGACGGGCCACGGCGTTCGATACGGCGCCGTCCCCGCGATCGCCGGAACGCCCGAGGCGCTGGGAGACTCGCTCGCGACGTCCGCGACGAACATCCTCAGGTAACCGATCGACAGGTCGATCGCGCCGCCCTGCTCGCGCACGGGGAAGCGCGCCGTCGCGCCGATCGCGAGGCCGACGCGCCGGCCCGAGAGCGCCTCGAGCCCGACGTGACCCGGCACGGCGGCGCGCGACTCGTGGAACGCGCCGGCGCGGAGCGAGAGGCGCCGTGGGATAACGACGAGGTCGCCGCCGAGCCGGAAGCCGACGACGTCGCGGTAGCGGCGCGGCGAGTCCGCGTTCGGCGGGAGGTTGCCGGCGGTGCCCGGCACGGGGATCGTCCCCGCGCCGAGCGCGCCCGGGAAGCGCAGGCCGATCCGATCGATGCTCGAGGCGTCCGACCACGTCACGTCGAGCTCGAGATCGAAGCGCTCGTCGTCGATCGGGTCACGCGGCGCGCTTGCGGTCCTGCGTGGAACGCGCAAGCGCACGCCGACCGTCGCCGTCGCGGGGAGAGGGACGGTGAGCTCGGCGTTCCCGCCGTCGCCGCACGCCGCGCTGCCCGGTCGTCCGCAGTCGCGGCGTGACGTGTCACCGCGCACCACGCGCGACGTGTCGCCGGAGGCCGCTCGCGGCGTGAACGCGTTCGCCTCCGTGACCGCGTCGCCTCTCGCGACGATCGCGTCGGACCACATGACCGAGGCGCCGAGCTCGACGAAGGACGACGCCGACCAGTGCGCGCCGAGGGTCGCGCGCGGGACGAACAAGTCGAGGGCCGAGACGCGGACCTTGACGTCGTTGTCCGCGGGCCGCACCGCGCCTTCGATCACGCCGGGCGCGGCCGCGGACGAGCTCACCCAGGCGATCCCCCAGCCGAGCGACGCGCCCACCCGGAGGCCGCGGAGCGCCTCGTAGGCTGCGGAGATCGTCGGGATGGCCATCAGCGTCGTCGACTCGACGAGGAGGTAGCGCTGAGGCGACGCCGCGCCCGACGCGAAGGACGGGAACGCCGTTCGCGGGACGCCCGACGGCGTGACGACGCCGGCGCCGATCGCGAGGCGCGGCGTGATCGGGTGCGCGACCGCGACGTAGCCGATCGGGATGGGCGTGCCCGAGTCGCAGACGCGGGGGTAGACGCCGCCCGGAGCCGTCCCGTCGGCGGTGACGTCGCCGGCGGCCTTCACGCGCGTGAAGCACATCGCGCGGAGCGCCAGATCGTAGCCCACGGAGCCTCGCGCCGGCTGCCCGGCGAGCCCGGCGGGGTTCCGCGCGATCGCGATCGGATCCGAGGCGCGCGCGACCCACGCGCCGGCGCGCCCAAGCGCCTCGGAGCCTTGCTCGGGGTACTCGAAGACGTTCGACGCGGCCGCCGGGCTCGCGGCGATCGTCGCCGTCGCGGCGAGGCTCCAGGCGATCGAAGCGCGGACGAAGCGGCGGCGCCTCAGGGCGCGCACGCGGTCCTCGCGCACGCGTCGAGCTCCGCGGCGCAGCGCTCGATCACGCACGCGCGGCAGGGCTCGCCCATGGCGGCGCACTCGGCGGCGCACTTGGCGGCGGTGCACGCGAGCTCGGGGAAGAGCGCGCCGGTGACGGCGGGGCAGGAGCTCGTGATGCAGCGCTGCCAGCACGCGCCGACGCGCGGATCGCCGCTCGAGAAGTCAGGCCGCTCCGAGACGGGGCACCCCTCGAGGCAGGCGACCGTGTCGAGGCACGTCGCCGTGCCGGTGCCGTGGCCGCTCATGTCCTCGCAGGCCTCGTCCTCGGGCGCCATCGCCGGGTAGTAGAAGGCGCTCAGCATGCACATCTCGTCGGCCTCGGCGGAGAGGCCCTGGACGACGGGGCGCTCGCCGGCGGCGTTCTCGTAGTCGCACTCGTAGCGGATCGTCGATCCCGCCGGGAGGGCCATGAAGCCGGCGTAGAAGGTGGGGTGGAGCCCGTCCTTCGTCGTGTAGAAGGGCGCTTCGCTCGGCGGCGCGCCCGGGAGATCGACGTAGGCGCGGTAGGCCACGCCGCGCGCGTGCATGTGCGCGGCGGCGCTGAGGAGCGTGATGTCCTTCTTGAGCGTGCACGCCATCTTCGCGGTGGCCTTGCCGCGCGGCGGGACGAAGATGAAGGGGTTGTAGTAGCGGAGGACGCCGGCTTCGTGCTCGACGGCGGAGGACGCCGCCGTGCGGAGCGCGAGATCGACGCGCACCGTGCGCGCGCGCGGTGACGCGTTCACGAAGTGTCCCTGGAGGAGCAGGATCTCGCCGGGGCGGAAGGCGAGCGCGGCGGCGGCGGGGAAGTCGGCGTCCTCGTGGGGCGTCTGACCGCCCGTGACGTACGACGTCGCGCTCTTCATGACGGCCTCGTGCTCGTCGCACGGGACGACGCGATCCATCCCGTCGGCCCAGGCGGTCACGCGCGTCCGGTAGAGCAGGTAGTGGTGCGTGCCGTCGGCGAGGTCGTGGCGTCCGCCGCGCACGAAGAGGCGCTGGTCCGGCGGGCCGTCGGGCATCCGGACGTAGCGGCAAAAGTGGGCCTCCTGCCCGGCCGCGAGCTCGGCCTCGAGCGAGAAGGCGACGACCGAGCCCGGATCGGCGGCGGGGGAGGCCTGGCAGGCGGCGACGAGCGCGAGCGCGACGAGGACGGACGATCCGCGGGGAAGGGAGGCGAGAGACATCGTGGTCGAGGGTGAGTGGGGCCACCCGGCCTTCATTATGAAGCGTTCTGTCGATAGAGTGGCGCCGTGGGTCCGTCTGGTAGCTCTCGGTGCGGCGCGCGTCCCGGTTCTCGACCTCGCCCGGCGGTCGCCGCGTGGCGGGCTCCGGCGATCTTCGCGTGCCTCCTCGCGTTCGGGTGCTCGCGGACGCCGCCGCCGAGCGGCGATCGGCCCGCCGCGCGTCCGGCGGTCACCAACGGCGCGGGGGCGGCCGCTCCGTCCGACACGCCGGCGTCGGCTTCCGCGCTCCCGCCCGGCGCCGCGTCGTGCACCGCGGCGGGCGGGCCGACGTGCTACCGGTTCGCGACCGCGGAGGACGCCTTCCGCTGGGTCCTCGCGAAGGACCCGCTCGTCCTCGCGGTGGGCGAGGCGCACGCGCAGCGCGGCACCGAGCACATCGCCTCGTCGACGAAGCGCTTCACGGACGCGTTCCTCCCGCTCCTCGCGCCTCGCGCCACCGACGTCGTCGTCGAGCTCTGGGCGCCCGATCCGAAGTGCATGAAGGAGGTGAAGGCCGTCGCGAGCGCGCAGAAGCCCGTGACCGACGTGCAGGCGGAGACGAACCAGAACGAGTACGTCACGCTCGGCACCAAGGCGAAGGCCGCGGGGATGACGCCGTGGCTGCTCCGCCCGACGTGCGACGACTTCGCGATGCTCTCCGACGCGGGCGCGGACGCCGTCGGCGCGATGCTCGGCCTCGTCAAGAGGCTCACGCAGGCGAAGGTCGCCGCGCTCCACGCCAAGAACAAGGCCGACGGCGGGGCAGCGCCGAAGGCCGTGATCGCGTACGGCGGCGCGCTCCACAACGATCTGTCGCCGCCCGAGGCGACGCGCGAGTACAGCTTCGGACCCGAGCTCGATCAGCTCACGGGCGGCCGCTACGTCGAGCTCGATCTCATCGTCCCCGAGTTCGTCAAGAAGACGCCGGTCTGGGAGAAGCTGCCCTGGTACGCCTCGTTCGAGGCCGAGCAGGCGAGCGGTCAGCCGCGGGACAAGGCGACGCTCTACGTCGTGGGCGAGCGCTCGTTCGTGCTCGTGTTCGCCTCGTCGTCGCCGGCGGCCCCGCCGCCGAAGTGACGCGCGACGCCTCGAGCGCGCGGGGCGCGCCCGGCGCGAAGCGCAAGGCAGGGGTTGAAAGAGGCGCGCGGATCCGGGACGCTGGGGCCCTCCATGACCACCCGCTCGAACATGCCCGGAGCTCCGGAGACCACGCCTGCGGTCGAGCCCTCGCAGCGCTCGCTCGTCGAAGACGACCGCACCGGAATGGACGACGCGTCGCTCCGGCGCGCGTTCCTCGATCACCTGTCGTACTCGCTCGGCAAGAACGCCGGCAACTCGACCGAGCTCGATCGCTTCTTCGCCCTCGCGCTCACCGTCCGTGACCGCCTCACGTACCGCTGGGCGCAGACGCAGGAGACGTACTCGCGCGTCGACGCGAAGCGCGTCTATTACCTCTCGGCGGAGTTTCTCCTCGGCCGCGCGCTCTCGAACAACCTGCACGCGCTCGGCCTCTACGACACGTCGAAGTCGCTGCTCGCCGGCGCGGGCCTCGAGCTGTCCGATCTCCTCGAGTCGGAGCCCGAGCCCGGCCTCGGCAACGGCGGCCTCGGACGCCTCGCGGCGTGCTTCCTCGACTCGATGGCGACGCTCGGATACGCCGGCTACGGCTACGGCATCCGCTACGAGTTCGGCATCTTCGAGCAGGAGCTCAAGAGCGGCTGGCAGGTCGAGCACCCGGACGAGTGGCTGAAGTTCGGCAACCCCTGGGAGTTCGTGCGCCCGGAGTACTCGGTGAAGGTCGGCTTCGGCGGCCGCGTCGAGGAGGGGATCGACGAGAAGGGCGAGCACGTCGCCCGGTGGGCGCCGACGCAGCACGTGCTCGGCGTCCCGTTCGACACGCCGATCGCCGGCTTCCGCAACGACACCGTCAACACGCTGCGCCTCTGGCAGGCGCGGGCCGACAACGAGTTCGACCTCAAGGTCTTCAACGACGGCGACTACGTGCGCGCGGTCGAGGACAAGAACGCCAGCGAGGTCATCTCGAAGGTCCTCTACCCGAACGACCACAACCAGGCAGGCCGCGACCTCCGGCTGAAGCAGGAGTACTTCTTCGTCGCGTGCGCGATCGCCGACATCGTCCGGCGCTACAAGAAGACGCACGCGAGCTTCGACGCCTTCGCGGAGAAGAACGCGATCCAGCTCAACGACACGCACCCGGCGATCGCCGTCGCCGAGCTCATGCGCGTCCTCGTCGACGTCGAGCGCGTCCCGTGGGACCGGGCGTGGGAGATCACCGTCGCGACCCTCGGCTACACGAACCACACGCTGCTCGCCGAGGCCCTCGAGAAGTGGCCGGTGGCGATGTTCGAGCGCCTCCTGCCGCGGCACCTCGGCATCATCTACGAGCTCAACCGCCGCTTCGTGCGCTCGGTGATGGCGCGCTTTCCCGGCGACGAGGCGCGCGTCCGGCGGATGTCGATCATCGAAGAGGGGTCGGAGAAGCGGGTCTGCATGGCCCACCTCGCCGTCGCGGGCTCGCACGCGGTCAACGGCGTCGCGGCACTCCACACCGATCTGCTGAAGCGCGACGTGCTCCGCGACTTCGCCGAGATGACGCCGGCGAAGTTCTCGAACAAGACGAACGGCGTCACGCCGCGCCGCTGGCTCCACCAGTGCAACCCGCGCCTGTCGGCGGTCATCACCGAGGCGATCGGGCCGCGCTGGCTGACGAACCTCGACGAGCTCGACAAGCTCGCGCCGCTCGCCACGGACGCGTCGTTCGTCGAGAAGATCGCCGCCGCGAAGCGGGCGAACAAGGCGGACTTCGCGCAGTACTGCCTCCAGCACTACCGCCTCCGGCTCGATCCGGACTCGCTCTTCGACGTCCAGATCAAGCGCCTCCACGAGTACAAGCGGCAGCTGTTGAACGCGCTCCACGTCATCCGGCTCTACCTCGACGCGAAGCGCAACCCGGACGCGCTGGCGACGCCACGCACGGTCCTCTTCGGCGCGAAGGCGGCGCCGGGCTACCGCGTCGCGAAGCTCGTCATCAAGCTGATCAACTCGATCGCCGACGTCGTGAACGGCGACGTCGACCTCGGCGGGCGGCTCAGGGTGGCGTTCCTCCCGAACTACCGCGTGTCGCTGGCGGAGCGGATCATCCCGGCGGCCGACCTCTCGGAGCAGATCTCCACGGCGGGCAAGGAGGCGTCGGGCACCGGGAACATGAAGCTCGCGATGAACGGCGCGCTCACGATCGGGACGCTCGACGGCGCGAACATCGAGATCCGCGACGCCGTCGGCGCGGACAACTTCTTCCTGTTCGGCCTCACCACCGACGAGGTGCACGACGTCCAGCGGACCGGCTACCGGCCCCGCGCGATCTACGAGAAGAACGAGCGCCTCAAGGAGGTCATCGACCTCATCGCGGGCGGCTTCTTCAGCTCGGAGGATCCGGCGCTGTTCCGGCCGCTGACCGACTCGCTCCTCGATCACGACACGTACCTGCTCTTCGCGGACTTCGATGCGTACGTCGACTGTCAGCGTCGCGTGAGCGAGGCGTTTCTCGACAAGACGACGTGGCACTCGATGGCGACGCGGAACATCGCCAAGGTGGGGCCGTTCTCGAGCGATCGGACGATTCGCGAGTACGCGAAGGAGATTTGGGGTGCGCAGCCGGTGAAGATCGAGCTTCGGGCGACGGACCGCGTCTAGGGCGGGGGCGTACGCGATCGGGAGAGAGAGCGAGAGCGGGCACGGGCACGGGCACGGGCACGGGCACGTGGGAGACGAGAGGAGAGGGGGGCGTCGAGGGTCATGCGGTCGGGGAGGGTCTCGGCAGGAGATCGTCGAGGAGCTCGAACATCGTCATTTCGTCGTGAGCGACGCGGCCGTCGGCGGCGATTGCGCGGAGCGCGGCGTGGCGGACGAGGTCTGCGACGGCCGGCGGGACGGACGTCGGATCGACGTCCTCGGGGGTCGGTGGTGAGGCGAGGAGGTTCGCGATCGCCTCGGGCGCGTCGTGGAGGTCGAGCTCGTGGGCGAGCTCGGTGAGGAAGCATCGCTCGGAGTCGGCGAGCTCGAGATCTGCCCAGAGGAACGAGGCGGCGAAGCGGAGAACCTGGTGACGATCGGTGGACGAGAGCGCGGGTGTGACCATGACGTTCTGCCTCAGCAGCGCGCGTGCCACGGTTCGGCGCCGTGGTTCCCGCGGTTTCCGGCCGTAGCGCGCTGGCCGGGGCCGCTCTCGGCTGACCCAGGGCCAGCCGTCGCGCTGGCGTGTCGCTTGCTGCGAGGCGTCGAGAGAAGGTCGAACCCAGGAGCCACGCATGCCGATTCCGAAGATCATCCTCGTCCCCACCGACTTCGGCGAGCCCTCCGAAGCCGCCCTCGACACGGCGATCGAGTACGCCAAGGTGTTCGGCTCCGAGATCGTCTTGATGCACGCCTTCGAGATCCCGATCGTGGGCTTCCCCGACGGCGCGATGGTCGCGACCGCGGAGCTCACGTCGCGCATCCTCGAGGGCGCGCAGATCGGTCTCGATCGTCAGATCAAGGCGCGCGAGGGATCCGGCGTCACGCTTCGCGGGATGATCAAGCAGGGCGACGCGTACCACATGGTGAACGAGGCCGCCGAGGAGGTCGGGGCCGGCTTGATCGCGATCGGGACGCACGGGAGGAAGGGCCTCTCGCGCGCGCTGATCGGCAGCGTCGCGGAGAAGGTCGTCCGCTCGGCGACGGTCCCCGTGCTCGCGGTGCACGCCGGCGACGTCGCGAGGGCCGACGTGTCGCGCGCGGCGACCAAGGCGCCGGAGGCGACGCGCACGAACGAGAACGGTCACGTCCGCGAGCGCCAGCCGTCGAGCCAGCGGTAGCGCTGCGGCGGCGCCCGACGTTCGCGCGTCGATGCGGCTCGGCCTTCGCCGGAGCGGACTCGTCAGAACGCGCGCTCGAACAGGACCGGAAACGTGGCCGTCGGCGCTGCCGCTGCGCGCTCGGCGCTCGAGGTGCTCCTCCAGGTCGGCGCGCGAAGGAACGCGTCGATCGGTCGCGATGGCTTGGCAAGGGGCCGCACGGCCGTCTGCTCTATGTCGGTCCTCGCCGCCATCAGGTAGAGGACGATGCCGCCGACGATCGCGAGCAGGCCGACCGTGGCGATCCCGTCGCCCGTCTGGTGCGCCGAGCTGTTCCTCTGCTCGTAGCAGTAGGAAGAGTCTCGGTTCGACCGCTCGTAGCCGCTCGCGTCGATCGCGTCCGCGGCGATGTTCGCGCCCGCCAGGATCGCGATCACGCCGCCGCCGATGAGGAAGCCGCCGGCCACGCGGCCCGCGGTCGAAGGCGGATCGACGACGAGCTCGACGACGTCACCGGCGCTCGCGATGAGGCTGATCTCCTTGGGGCTCATCCCGTTGCCGTGGATGCGATACGTGCCACCGATAGGCAGCTCTTCGTCGCACGGTGAGGTGCACACCTGGGTCCACGTGGTCGATCCCGGTGGCCGCCGGTAGAGGATGACCGGCTTCGGCGAAGTGACGTGGACGCGCGCGCGCGGCTCGTCCTTCGGCGGCTCGGGCGGAGGCGTCGTCACCGGCGGAGGGGTCGACGGCGCGTTGACGATCACGCGATCGACGAGCGCCCACGCGATCCGCTTCGTGTCTCCACCGTCGACGACGATGGTCACGTGGTCGCCGGCGGCGATCTCGGTGACACGCCCGCGGTAGAGACTCCCGTCGCGCAAGAAGACACTGTCGATCGTCGCCGTCGCCCTCGCCGGCGGAGGGCGCGGAGGCGCGTCGTCGGCGAACGCCGCGACGTTGAACAGCATCGTCGTCGTCAACACGCCGAGAGCAGCGGCCCGCTTCATCCCAACCTCGGTCGTCGCGCGAGACTCTCGCGCAACAGCCCGCGGCCGATTGCAGATTGCAGGCCAGCCGTCGGTCCCCACGGGATCCGCCGAGATCGCGGTGCTGCGGGTTCCCCATGGCCTGACCGCGGAGTCGTGGTCCGTCTGCGGCGGGGCCGCGCGCGCCGGCGGGGAGATCCGGGCCATCGGGACGTAGAAGAGCAACATGAACTATCCCGCTCCGCCGTCGATGCAGCCGTGGCAGCAGCAGCAGCAGCCGTCGTATCCGCCGCAGCCTGCTCTCGCGCCAGGGCAGGCGTGGCAGGCGGCTCCGAAGCGGAACGTCGGGATGATCGTCGGCGGCGTCGTCCTCCTCGTCATCGCGCTCGGCGTGGGCGGCCTCTTCTTGTGGAACCTCCACACCTACCTGACGATCGAGGACAAGTTCGCGGCCGACCCCATGCTTCGAGGCAAGAGCACCGAGTGGGTCGTGGCGCTCGTGAAAGAGGCCTCGCTGCGCCGGATGACGATCTTCGGACCGATCTCCGCGCTCTTCGGCTTCGGAGGCCTCGTCCTCGGCGGCTTCGGTCTACGGAAGAAGTAGCCCGGAGACGGGCCGGTCCACGACGTCAGCGGCGCGTGCGGACGATCCGGCCGAAGGCCTCGCCCGCCGCGCGCGCGAGCTCTTCGAGGCGACGGGTGCCGATCATCGTGTCGGCGAGCTCGTCGGCCACGATGACGACCGCGGTCTTGCCGCTGACGCGGATCGGGACGGCGGCGACGTCGCGGCTCGGGTTCTTGATCACGCGGAGGAGCGGCGCGTGGACGTCGTCGTAGCGAATGGGTCCGAGGTAGAGATCCTCGCGGACGGCGCGGTCGAAGATGCTGTTCGCCTCGAGCGGGACGAGCACGGACTGGAGCGCGCCGCGATCGGCGAACTCCGGCGTGCCGACCCAGCCGAGGTAGCCGCCCTTCTTCACGACGAAGAGCGCGACCTTCAGCGCCACGAGGCGCGCGCCGGTGAGGACGAGCTCGAGGACCTCGTCGCGCGACCCGGCGTTGCGGAGCGCGGCGAGGATGCCGCCCATCTCCGGGAGCGGGAGCTCTGGGGCGTATGCCGCGAAGCCGCTCGCGCCCGGCAGCGGCGGGGGCCCGGGGATGAACGAGCCGATCGGCTGCCCGGCCGCCGGCAGCGAGACGCCCGTCCGTCCGCCGTCGATCGACTCGATGCGCGCGCCGCGCGGGCGCTCGACGACGTCGCGGAGCCCGGTCGTGTCGAACGCGTAGCCCTCGCCGAGCCCCGTGGCCGCCGGATCGACGAACGCGGGCGGGCGCTGCGTCCCGCCGCTCATCCGGCCCGGGTGGAAGGTCTTGCGCGTCAGCGGGATCGGGATCTCCGAGCCGTAGCCGCTCTTCGGCGGCTCGGTGCCGGGCCGCGCGGGCGCCGCGCCGATCACGTGGATGGGCGTCCCCCACGGCGGGGTCCGCACGCGCGCCGGGGGAGGGGGCGGCGGGGCCGAGTCGGTCTCGAGGACGAGCCCGCCGCGGCGCGGAGCGACATCGCGATCCGACGGCACGGCGTAGGAGAGCTCCGGCGCCGCGGGCGGCAGCGAGACCGCCTTCTGGACGCCCGGCCCGTCGCGCCCCACGGCTCGCTCGCCGCGCGGTCGGGAGTCGTAGAGCTCCTCCTCCGCGCGCTCCGCCGCGCGCGCCGCCTCCTGGAACCGCGCGGCCGGGGAGGGCGCGGGCTCGCGCGGCCCCATCCGGAGACGCCGGAGCGCCTCTTCGATGGCCGAGACCGGCGCGCGCACGACGCGCACCGGCGCGCCGAGGTGGAAGCCGATCTCGTTCGCCGGGTGAGGGTCGGCCGTATCGGCCACGACGACGTCGACCGTGCCGGTGATCCCGTCGCGCCGCACGGGGAGCGCGAGGAGACGCCTGCAGAGACCGCGCGGGAGACGGTCGACGAGCTCCGTGAGGGGAACGACCTGGCGGAGGAACGGGGACGCGCTTCGTCCGAGGTAGCGCGACAGCACGTCCGGGCTCGTCGCGCCGGCGTCGACGAGCGCCTGAAGCAGCGGCACGCCGCCGTTGACCGAAGCGAACAGCGCCTCCGCGATCGCACGCGGCGCCGCGGCCTCTTCGAGGAGGAGCGTCTTCGTCAGCTCGTCGGCTGCCATCGGCTCAAGGTATCAAAAATGCGGCAAGGCTCGCGTGCTTCGACGGGGCTGCGGCTCGAGCTCCGCCGGGCCCCGCGGCCGTCGCCTCGGGCGCTACTTCTTCTCGAACTGGAAGACGACCTCGCTCTTGCGGACGAGGCCGAGCTGCTCCCGTGCGATCCGCTCGACCGCGGCGGGGTTCTCCCGGAGATCCTTCACCTCGGTCCGGAGGCGGACGACGTCGCGACGGAGCTCCGCGTTTTCGGCCTCTACCCCCTTGAGCTCCTTGTCGAGCGCGCGCATCCGCGGCATCCCCTGCGGCTCGAGGACCAGCACCGGGACCGCGATGAGCGACATGGTGAGGACGGCGAGCGGCAAGCCGCGGAGCCAGGCGTCGGAGGGGGGCTGGGACACGATGGAGCGGTCAAGGTAGTCCGCCGGGCGCCCGATGGAAAACTAACCTGAGAACCGGCCCGCGCTTGCTAGGCTACGCGGCGTCATGAGCGGATCGTGGGAGGCCGTCATCGGGCTCGAGGTGCACGCGCAGCTCCTCACGCGCACCAAGCTCTTCTGCGCGTGCGCGACGTCCTTCGGAGCGCCTCCGAACACCCACGTCTGCCCGACCTGCCTCGGCCTCCCCGGCGCCCTCCCGGTGCTGAACGGCGAGGCCGTCCGGATGGCGGTCAGGACCGCCCTGTCGCTCGGGTGCACGATCAAGGAGTCGAGCCGCTTCGCGCGGAAGAACTACTTCTATCCGGACCTGCCCAAGGGCTACCAGATCAGCCAGTTCGACGAGCCGTTCTCCGAGGGCGGGTACGTCGAGTTCGAGGTCGAAGAGGCCGCTGGTCCGGGGAGCGACGCGCCGTCGACGACCCGGCGCGCGCGCCTCACGCGCATCCACATGGAAGAGGACGCGGGGAAGAACCTCCACGACCTCGCCGGCGGCTCCGTCGTCGACTTGAACCGCGCCGGGACGCCCCTCGTCGAGATCGTCGGCGAGCCCGATCTCCGCACGCCCGCCGAGGCCGCCGGCTACCTCCGCGCCCTCCGCGACGTGCTCGTCTTCCTCGGCGTCAACGACGGCAACCTCGAGGAGGGCTCGTTCCGTTGCGACGCGAACGTGTCGATTCGCCCGGCGGGCTCGTCCACGCTCGGGACGCGCGTCGAGCTGAAGAACATCAACTCGTTCCGCTTCGTCGAGAAGGCGCTCGCGGGCGAGATCGCGCGGCAACGGGACGTGCTCGAGTCGGGCGGGCGCATCGTCCAGGAGACGCGCGGCTGGGACGAGAAGACGAGCTCGACGTTCTCGCTCCGCAGCAAGGAGACGGCGCAGGACTACCGCTACTTCCCCGAGCCCGATCTGCCGCCGCTCCACCTCGACGACGCGTTCGTCGCCACGCTGCGCGCGACGCTCCCGGAGACCCCGCGCGCGAAGCGAGAGCGCTTCGTCTCCGAGCTCGCGCTCTCACCGTACGCCGCGCAGGTGCTCACCCAGCACCCGCGCGTCGCGGCGTTCTTCGAGGAGGCCGCGACGCTCAGCCTCGACGCGGTGGCGGTCGCGAACTTCATCCAGGGAGAGGTGCTGCGCGACGTCACGACAAGCGGCGTCGAGGCGGATTTCCCGGTCTCGCCGGGGCAGGTGGTCGAGATCCTGAAGCTCGTCTCGCAGGGGAAGATCAGCGGCAAGCAGGCGAAAGAGGTCTACGCCAAGGCGAAGGGCACCACGGCGTCGCCGGCCGCGCTCGTCGCCGACCTCGGGATGGCTCAGGTCTCGGACCCGGCCGCGATCGAGGCCGCCTGCGCGAAGGTCATCGCCGACAACGCCAAGCAGGCCGAGCAGTACCGCTCGGGCAAGACGGGCGTCTTCGGGTTCTTCGTCGGCCAGGTCATGAAGGCCACGAAGGGGAGCGCGAACCCGCAGCTCGTCAACGAGACCTTGAAGCGGCTGCTCGGCGCCTGAGGAGCCTCGCCCATGACCAGCTCTTCGCCCCCGATCCCCCCCGCTCGGAGCTCGACGCCTCGCCGGCGGGTGCTCATCGTCGACGACAACACCGAGCTCGGCGACACGCTCCGCGCCGTCGTCGCGTCCGGGATCCCGGGCATCGCGATCGAGACGGCGGAGAGCGGAGCCGCTGCGCTCGTCAAGGCGAAGAAAGGCTTCGACGTCGCGATCGTCGACGTGAAGCTGCCGGACGTGAGCGGCATCGACCTCATCACGCCGCTCCGCGCCGTCTCGCCGTTCTCCGAGGTGCTGCTCTTGACGGGCTTCGCGAGCGTCGACGCGGCGATCGGCGCGCTCCGCTCGGGCGCCTTCGCGTTCGTCCTGAAGTCCTTCCGCCCGGAGGAGCTCATCTCGATCGTCGAGCAGGCGCTCACGAAGGTGGAGCTCAAACACGAGCGCGACGAGCTCGAGCGCCGCTACCGCGACCTCGTCGAGGTCACCGACGTGCTCGTGGTCGCGCTCACCGGCCCCGACGAGGTCGCGCTGATGAACCGCAAGGCCGCGAGCCTCGCGGGGACGACGAGCGATCAGGCCCTCGGCCGCTCGCTCCTCGAGTCGTGGATCCCGCCCGAGGACCACGCCGCGATGCGCGCGGCGCTCGCGACCACGCGCGCGCAGGGCCGGACCGCCGAGGTGGAGACGGGCTTCGTCGAGGCGCGGGGCGCGCGCGCCGGCGAGGGCGCCCGAGACGAGGCGAGCTCGGCGCACCCGCCCGCGAGGGCGAAGCGGATCCGGTGGCACCTCTCGCCGTCGCGCGAGTCGGGCGATCTCGTCTACGGTATCGGCATCGACGTCACCGAGCGGCGCGCCCTCGAGAAGCGTGCGGCGGACGCCGAGGCGCTGTCCGCGATGGGTGAGCTCGCGATGAACCTCGCGCACGAGATTCGCAATCCGCTGAACGCGGCCGTCTTGCAGCTCCACCTCCTGACGCGCAACCTCGATCGAATCGAGGCGGACGACGCCACCCGCGGCGCGCTGAAGGATCGCACGCGCATCGTCGGCGACGAGATCGGCCGGCTGAACCGGCTGCTCACCGAGTTCCTCGAGCTCGCCCGGCCGCGCGGCATCGCTCGCGAGCCGGTGCACCTGCCGCGGCTGGCCGACGAGGTGCTCGATCTCGAGGAGGAGAGCGCGAAGGGGCGCGGCGTCACCATCGTGCGCGATCTGCCGGAGGACGGCTGCGTCGCGATCGGGGACCGCGAGAAGCTGAAGCAGGTGACGATCAACCTGGTCGTCAACGCGCTCGAGGCGATGAAGCAAGGCGGCACGCTCACCGTTCGCGTGCGTCCCGACCACGAGCGCGTCCGGATGACCGTCGAGGACACGGGCCCGGGCATCGCCTCGGAGCTGCTCCCGAACGTGTTCGACCCGTTCTTCACGACGAAGGAGGCCGGGACCGGCCTCGGCCTGTCGATCGTGCGGAAGATCGTCGACCAGCACGGCGGCGACGTCGAGATCGAGAGCGAGCGCGGTCAGGGCGCGAAGGTGCTCGTCTCGATCCCCATCGGCCGCTGAGCCGCGGCGCGTCGCGGGCGAGGACGCGGCGTTTTCTTGGCCGGCGGCACAGGAGGATGCATCGTGTGCCTATGGGCATCAAACCAGCGATGGGTTGGCTCGGGCTCCTGTTGTTCGCCACGACGGCTCAGGCCGGCGGGGCGAGGAGTCTCCTCGGGAGCGCCCACGAGACGCCGGCCGCGGTGGTCGCGTCGAAGCCCTCGCGCGAGCCGGCGGTAGGCTCGCGGCCCGCGCCCAGGCAGGTGCCGGCGCCGGCGGTCGCCCCCAAGCAGGTGCCGGCGCCGTCGGTCGCCCCGAAGGCGTCGCTCGGCCCGAAGGCCGCGCGCTCGCGCCACGCCGAGCCGGCGCGCTCGGACGCCTCGGTGCGCTGAGGTCATCGCACCGGCCGCGCCGCGTGCGAGCGGCCGTGGCGCGTGCGCGCGTCTCTGGCGCGTGCGCGCCGATCGAGGCCCCCTAGGGCGGGCACTCGATGGCGGCGTCGGGATCGAGGTCGGGGCAGCGCTTGGACGGCGGCACCTGGCCCTTGTCCTCGTAGTCCGAGTCGAGACGGAAGCGGTCCGGGCCGATCTCGTCCTCGCGGATCTCCGTCGCCTCGAAGCGCGCGCCGAACGACAGCGCGTCGCACGCCAGCCCCTTGTCGTCGTCGCAATGGGAGAGGCGGATGTCCCGTGCGTTGCAGAGGTAGCCCGACGTCGACGTAGTGACCCTCGAGCAGAGCGCCCCGCCGGCCTGCGGATCGAAGATCAGGCTCGCCTGGGTGAGGAACGACGAGGCGCTGATGCGACCGCCGATCCGTCCGTGGGTGAGGGTCGCGACGCCGCCGTCTCCCGACGTGACGAGCTTCGCGGTGAGCCAGGCGTCGCGGATCTCGAGGTCGAAGGGGCGCAGCTCGTCCACCGAAGACCGGACGGGCAACGTGAGTCGCTCGAAGCGCGCGACGAGCGTGCCGTCGTTGATCCAGCCGAACGGGGAAGCCATGCTCGAGCCGATCGTTCCCCCGCGGAAGCGCTCGTCGATCATCACGAGGTCGCCGGCGTCGCGATCGAACGGACGCGCCTCGCGGTTCCAGAAGACCGCCCCGCCGTCGGTGGGCACCTCCCAGTAGCCGATCGTCGGGAACGGGTGCAGCGTGACCTGGCGGTCGTTCGCGGTGTGGTTCCAGTCGTCGACACGGAGGACGACGCCGAAGTACCCCGCGCGGAGCCGGGCGTCGATGCGCGTGGGATCGAGCGCCGCGACGAACGAGCGCAGGAGCTGCAGGAGCTCGAACGAGGCGTTGTCGATGCCGCCGTCCGTGTCGCCGGCGAACCTCAGCGTGTCTGCCGGATCGCCTCCGGCGTAGAGCGTGCAGCTGTTCGCGGCGAGGTCGAAGGTCTTGCGGCCGTCGAGATCGAAGCCGGGCCGCCCGTCGGCCCGATCGATGCCGAGATCGAGCGTGGAGAACGCGAAGTAGCGCGCCGGCCGCTCGACGTCCGACGACTCGTTCGGCCTCCCGGGGAGGTCGATGCTGTCGGTGCCGCACGTGGCGGCCTCCGATCCGGGGCCGTCGGTCGCGACCTCCGCGTCGTCGGGGCCACCGTCGGAGGCGGCCGAGCGCTCCGAGAGCGGGTCCATGCCGAAGACGAGCACGCAAGCGCCGCACGCGAGCGAGAGCGTCGTGGCGGCGGCGAAGAGGCGCGCGCGCATCACCACGTCCCGACGACTCCGATCGAGGCAGGCCCGACGGCGACGCTCGCGCGCGCGCCGCCGCGCTCGTGCTGCGGAGCCGGACGCGGCGCGAGGACGAGAAGCG
The DNA here is from genome assembly GCA_019637225.1 of Labilithrix sp. GTDB lineage: Bacteria > Myxococcota_A > Polyangia > Polyangiales > Polyangiaceae > Labilithrix. The sequence goes on along the minus strand of JAHBWC010000063.1, from coordinate 886 downwards.
CGCCACCTCCGGCCGCGATCGCCGCGCCTGCGACGATGGTCACGGTCGCGCCGTTCGCCAGCGATCGCGCGCTCTCGGCGTCACGGACGGGGCCCGCCGCACACTCGGTCTCGCTGCAGAGCGCCTTTGCGCTGTCGTAGTTGCCCTTCGCGACGAGCGAGATCGCGAGCCCGGTGAGGACCGCCGCGGCTCCGGCTCCGGCGAGCGCGACGCCGGTGGTCCGCATCGGCGTCCACCACGACGGGGGAGGGGGCGGCGGAGGCGGCGCGGGCGCGATCGCGAGCGGGGGCACTTCGACAGCGCGGTTCTCGCCCTTCACGGTCACGGTCGCGCGCCAGGGCAGGCGACCGGGCGCGCCCGCGGCCAGCTCGTACGCGCCCTCGTCCACCGGGATGCCGACGCCCCACTCCGCCGGCGCGAGGGAGTTGCCGTCGCGCGAGACGACGAGCCCCGGAGCGCGGGACGCCTCGGGGACCACGACGGTCAGCCGGACGAGCTTCGGCGCGAGGGCCTCGGCGCTCGTTCGCGCGGCCGTCTCGAGGTCTTCCCGGCCGATCTTGCGCGCGACGCCTTCGGCCTCGCGGAACGCGGCCCACGCGCTCGCGATCCGGCCGAGGCTCTCGTAGCAGCTGCCGAGGTTCAGCAGCGTGCTCGTCTTCGGATCGGCCTCGTGGCTCGCGGCGAACTTCGGGCAGGCGGCGTCGAAGCGGCCGGCTTCCACGTCGGTGAGCGCGCTCTCGAAGAGCTCCTGCGCGCGGGCGCGGCGGAACGCGGCGCCGGCGTCGTCGGCGGCGCGGGCGTCCTGCGTGGCGGCCGCGGTCGCGACGAGCGCGAGGAGGGCGCCGGCGACGCCGCGCGAAGAGGTCCGGCGCATCACTCGCGCACC
>JAHBWC010000062.1 GCA_019637225.1 Labilithrix sp. | reverse complement strand
GAGGCCCGGCGGGAAGTCGTCTACGTCTCTGCGGAGAACGCGGTGAACGCCAACCCGCTGCTTCCTACGGCCGTAACGCTCGGCCCGATCGATCCACTGGCGATCGCCGCGTTCAAGGCGTGGCACGCCCCCACCTGGGACTGGGAGAGGTACGCGCGGCACTACCGCCACGCGAGGTACGCTCGGCTCGAGCTCGCCATCTGGGCGGGCACCGAGCTCTGTGGGCTTGCGCTCGGGAAGTTCTCGCCGGCCGAGACGGTCCTACAGATGAACTTCGTGGAAGGCGCGCCGCATGCCCACCCTCTGAAGGGGTACGTTCTCGAAGTCGCGGTCACGCACGGGATCATCCTTGGGAGCGCGTACGGTTCCAAGGTCTTCCGCGTGACAAAGCCGGGAAATCACGTACAGAACGCCCTGGCCGCCCTAGCAGAACCGTTCACCTTCGTAGCGCAAGGCCCGCACGCGCCGTATCCTTACTCCGAATGGTCCCTCCCATGAGCATCCCTGCCAAGAAGCTCCTCGCGGAACCGCGTCAACTCTCTGCCGCGACCCGTGCACTCGCGGGTGAGGACTTCGTCTGCAGGGCTGCCGCAGCGGCGGCCCAGATGGCTCCCGTGACGCTCGCGGCGCATGTTGCCTTCACCGCAGGGGCAGAGGTCATCGGCGGCATCGACGCAGAGCCGAACGACGTCGAGTAGATCGCCCGCGTTCGAGGGCGCGGTGGAAGGCTCGCGGGAAGATGCTCGCGCGGCTCGGGCCCACGCTCTCGAGGCGCGCGCGCCTGCGCTCGATCTGCTCGCCTAGAGAGCGCTCCTCGTAGGCCAAGGTGTCTACGGGCAGCACACCCCGGAAAGCGTGGCAAAGCTGGCCGGAGGAGCAGAGTCCCGAGGACTCAATGTTGTGCCTGTCTTGTACCGGACACCCGAAAACGCCGGAGAAACTACGGACGTCTTGGACGGGGCGAGAGCCCCCACACCGACGGCTCCGGAGACTCCCGGTGTTCTCTCTTCTCTTTCGGTGGGCCGAGCGGGGCACGATCCCGCGACCTACGGATTAAAAGTCCGCAGCTCTACCAACTGAGCTATCGGCCCGTTCGAGACGCTCATCGATTACGGCGGGGAGCGCGCGTCGTCCACCCATTTCCGCCCGCGGTGGCAGGAGGGTTGCACGTCCGCGGTCATGCACCGCTCCACGCCGCGTCCGGACGGCCCCGGCGGATCGGTCGCGCTCGTCGCGCTCGTCGCGCTCGTCGCGCTTGCCTACGAGGCGGGCTGCAAGAAGGCTGCGTCGAGCTCCACGCCGGAGCGCAGCGCGAGCGCGACCACGCGCTCGGCGACGGCCCCTTCGACCTCGCGACCGACGCGCGCGGGCGCGATCGTGGCGGTCGACGTACCGAACGATCGCCGCGTGCTCGTGGTGGACGGCGAGCACGAGCGGCCGATCGTGTACCTCCACGGCATGTGCGGGGAGAGCCGGCCCGATCTCGAGGCGTGGGCCTCCGGCGCGCGCGCGCACGGGACCGTCCTCGCGCTCGACGGAGACGCTGCGTGCGCGAACGGCGCCGGGCGGACCTGGTCGACGGACATCGCGGCCCTCGACGCCCGCATCGACGCCGCGATCGACGCGGTGGCCTCCGAGGACGGCCGCGCCCTCGACCCGAGCGCGGTCGTCGTGGTCGGCGAGTCGATGGGCGCGTCGCGCGCGGTCGGGCTCGCGAGTCGTTTTCCTGCGAAGTACACGCGTCTCGTGCTGATCGGCGGTCCCGAGACGCCGACGAGGGCCGCGCTGGGCGGCACAAAGGCCGTCGCGCTCCTCGCCGGCGAGAACGAGCCGCAAGAGAAGATGCGCCGCGGCGCCGCCAACCTCGAGAAGGCCGGCGTCGACGCGCGCTTCTGGGAGCTCGCCGGCGCAGCGCACGGCGAGTACGGCAACGACGGCGCCCGCACCATGGCGGACGCCCTCGCGTTCGTCACGCGCTGAGCGAGCGCGCCGCGCCGCCAGGCGCGCGTGACCGAAAAGCGCCCGGCGGATCGCTCCGCCGGGCGCCTCCCTATTTGCTCCCGCTCGCACCGCCCGACGCGAGGACGAACGGGACCAAACCCTGATTAGAAGCGGCCCACCGCGCCGATCCCGGCGCCGGCCGCGAACGAGACCGGCATGACGGTGACCCCGGGCTTCGTCGCCTGGGCGCTCCGCGACCGTTCCGTGACGGTCGTCGACTCCGGGATGAGGAGCGAGCCGAGCGCCATCAGGACGCTCGCGCCTTGCACGACGCCGCTCGTGACGATCATCGCCTTCGCCACGTCCTCGTTTGCGCCGCACGGGTTCTCCGCGCCGCAGCCGCGGCGCGAGAGGTCCATCCACGGACCGACGACCGGGATGAAGAGCCGCTTGTCGGCGTCGCGATCGCTCAGCGCGCCCGCCACCACCGAAGAGCCGTAGCTCAGGACGAAAAGCCCGGTCCCGGTGCTGAGGAGCGCGCGGTTCGGCCGCCGCTCGACCGTACGCTCGGCGTAGCGATCGCCGCCGGGCGGGATGTACGGCGCCGCGGTCGTTTGTGTCGTACCGACCTGCGGCTGCGCCGGCTGCACGATCTGCGGCTGCACGACCTGCGGCTGCGCGACCTGCGGCTGCACCGGCTGCACGGCCTGCGGCTGCTGCGTCGACGGGGTGGGCGGCGACGGCGCGGGCGCGGCCTCGGAGGTCTCGTCCGCGGAGCTCGCGCTCGCGCAGAAGAGCGTGACGACGGACGCCACGATGGCGACCGGAGTGCGAAGCGTACGCATGATCTGTTCCTTCCTCGAGTCCTCTGGCGGACGCGCGTCCTGACCCGGTTTCTTCGTCGCTCTGCTCTCACCGGGAATAGCAACGCGGGTGCCCACCCTCGCGCAGCGGCGCGAAGAGCGCGAACCGCGCGATCGACAGGCCGACGTCGTGACGACCGTCACCGCAGGGAGCGAAGCGCTCATCGCGAGCGTGGCGCCCTTGCCCCTCCGAGCCGCGTCGCGGTCGCATCGCGCGCCCACCGCGTCGCGGACGACTTCGCCCCACCTGAGGCGCGGCGGCGGTGACCTGTAAACGCCGCGCTACGTCCCGCCGCCGCGTTCACGAACCGCCGTTCACGGTCCGGCTCGCAGAGGACGCGTCACGCCACGCAAACCCGCGGATCGACGCAGATGCGCGCCTGGCCCGGACCTTGATAGCTGAACCACGCCGCCGCGGACCGCTCCGTCGGCGCGCCGCCCCCAAACCGCTCGACACGACGCCGAACGACGGCGTCGATGGAGGTCTTCCCCATGCGTTCGATGAAGGTCGTTGCTCTCGCGTTCGTGGTCTCGGCGCTCTCGGCGTTCGCGAACGGCTGCGCCGTCCCCGCGTCCGAAGAGGCGGAGCGCTTCCGCGAGGCGCTGCCGCTCCAGCAGGAGGTCGCCCTCCGCATCCCCGGCGCCGCGAACGCCACGAACGCCACGAAGCCGAAGAGCGGCGGCCTGCGCATCGCGACCGGAACCGGCGCCGGAGCCACCGCGCGCTACTACCAGTTCACGCGCGACCTCACGGGCGCGGTCGACTTCGGAACGGCCGTCATCCTCGGCGGCATCTGGGCGATCGTCCACTCGGCGCCGACGACGCTCGAGCCGAAGAAGGCCGTGTGGGGGCCCGGCGCCGGCAACGCGCTCGAGCCCGCCGTCTGGCGCTTCACCGTGAACGAGGTCGGCGACGCCGAGTACGACTACGTCCTCGAGGGCCAGCCGAAGGCCGGCGGCGCGTGGCTCTCCGTCATGAAGGGCCACGGCTACGGGAAGTCCCACCCCGAGCACAAGCAGGGCTGGTTCGAGGTCGACAACGACGCCTACAAGACGCTCGAGCCGACGCGCGGGAACGACGAGGGCAAGACCAAGGTGACCTACAACCTCAAGCAGCTCCCCGCGACGATCGCCGTCGAGCTTCGACCGGACGCGGCCAAGGGCTGGGCGGACGTGAAGGTCACGCACGACCAGGCCGGCTCGGGCTCGGTCGAGATCACGTCGCTCGGCGACATCGACGAGAGCAAGGCGACCGCGCTCGAGGACATCCACCTGCTCAGCCGCTGGACGAGCGAGGGCAGCGGGCGTGCGGACATCTCGATGAGCAACGGCGACCTCCCCTTCACGGTCGACGCCACCGAGTGCTGGTCGTCGTCGTTCGCCCGCGTCTACTACAAGGACACGGTCGACTTCGAGCCGAACACGGGCGACGCGAGCGTCTGCGCGTTCACGCAGGCGCCGTCGAAGCTCTGAGGCGCGCGCTCGGCGCTACTTCGCGATGTCGCGCAGCGAGACGCCGAGGACCTCCTTCGCGATCGGGTCGAGCGCGTCCGGCTCACCGACGAAGTGGAAGGTGCGGTGCGTGTGCACGAGGCTCTTGCCCGGCGCCAGCTCGGCGCCGGGCGAGCTCGTCTCGATCTCGTAGAAGCCGCCGAGCGGCGGCTTGCCCGGCGCCGGCGGCCCGTCGTTGTAGCTGTTGACGACGTCGCCGGCGTACGGCTCCTTCTGCGCCTCCCACATGCTGTTCACGTACGGCGCTCCCTTCTTCGGGCCGTCGTAGTGGACGATCGTGAGGAGCTTCGCCTCCGCGCTGTAGCTGCCGAGGACGCTCTTCGCGCGCGCCGGGCCGAGCCCGATCTTGCCGCGCTCCTTCCCGTCGGCCTTGAACGAGAGAAAGCCCGCCTCCGCGTGCACGGCGAGTCGATCGGCGGGGACCTTGCCGAAGTAGCGATCGTTGACGATCTCGGTCCCGCTCGGCGCAGTCTTCTCGAACGGGATCACGACGCGCGCGTCGGCGGCGGGCGCGAACATCGCCAGGATCCAGATCGAGACGAGCCCCTTGTCGCGCTTCCAGGCCGCCTTGCCGGCGTTGACGATGGCGTTCTTGGTCTCGAAGGCGACGAAGCCGACGTCCTTGCCCGGCGCCGCGCCGAGGCCGAGCAGCTTCTTCGCGTCCGCGCGCGAGAGGAGGCGCGCGGCGCGCTCGACGTCGATCGACAGCTGCGTCTTCGACCAGCTCGTGACCGTCATCGAGCGCTTGAACACGACGCGGTCGGCCTTCTCTTCGGCGACGTCCCACGCGCCCTCCTGCATGGCGTGCGGCGTCTGCCAGGCGTCGAAGGTGAAAGGCCCGCCCGGCGGGAAGTAGAGGCCGAACTGCCCTCCTTCGGGCCCGAGCCAGAAGCGGTCCTCGCCGCCGAAGTTGTCGAACGGCGTGCCCGTCTTGCCGGCCTCGATGAACGCGCGGTTGATCCAGCCGAGGCTCCGGCCGGACGCCGACACGGCGCTCGTCATCACCCGGCCCTGGTAGAGCGCCGAGAGCGCGACCTTCGCGCCGTCGGGATCGGTGAGCACGAGCGTCTTGCCGTGCGCGTTCAGGAACGCGAGATCGTCGTCGAACGACGCCGGACCTCGAGGGGCGGTGGTCATGCGGTCCTCTCTCGCGCCCGGTCCTCCGTCGGCCGCGGTCGCCTCGAGCGCGCCGCCGCCATGCTCCGTCGGAGCTGGAGCGACGCCGCCGCGCTCTCGCGGCGCCGAGGGCGCGCAGGAGAGCGCGAACAGGATCGGGAGGAGCGGGACGGAGTGGGTGGCGCGCACCGCGCGAGGATACACCCCGGCGCCGCCGCGGCCGATCAGGGCAGCTTCTTGATCGTCGGGACCGGCGCGGGCGTCGGCGCGAGGAGCTTCTCGCCCTTGGCGGGGAGCTGCTTCGTGAGCGTCGGAGCGGGCGCCGGAGCCGGGGCGGGCGCCGGAGCGGCCTTCGGGGCCGCGGAGCGCCGCCACGTCGCGACGAACTCGGCCGCGGACTTCATGGCCGGCTCGATCGAGGCCGCCCCGCGCAGCGCCATCATGTCGGCGAGGAGATCGGGGTAAAGGCCGATGTGGGCGAAGCCGTCGACGTTGAAGTCGAACGTCCGCTGCCCGGTGACCTGCTTGTCGAACCTGCCAAAGCCGGGGATCGTGAACGGGTAGACGAGGCGCGTCGTCTGCGTGCCCTTCTGCGACGCCTCACGGCCGCACGCGTCGTCGCCGAAGCGCGGGCCGACGTGGCCCGCCATTCCGTTGAAGTCGCTGCCGAACGCCACGACGCCCATCTTGCCGACCGCGTAGTCGTAGTTCTGCAGGAAGCTGACCGTGGAGTGCTTGCACCGGGTCTGTTCCTTCTGGAGCTCGTCTTCGGTCATCACGGAGACGAGCGATCCGAACTTCTTGAGCTGCGCGAGCTGGAAGGCCGTCCGCATGCGCTCGTGACGGTTCTTCACCGTCGGGTGGGTGTAGACCTCGTTGAACAGGCCGTGTCCGACGAAGAACGGATAGCCACCGCGCCTGTCGGCGATCGCGAAGACGTCGTCGATCATCTTCGCGGACATGTGATCGATGTCGATCATCATGCCGATGTCCATGAGCTTGTTGATGAGGACGTTCCCCGCGACCGGCGAGAGGCCCTTCGTGTTGCAGTTGAGCGATCCCTTGTCGGAGACTCCGGGACACGGAGCGCTGACGAACGGAGCGCCCGAGATCTTCACGTTCGCGACGCCGAGGAGATCGTTGAAGAGCGCCGGGCCGCCCATCGCCGAGTCGAAGTCGTGAATCGGGAAGATGTAGCGAACGCCCTTCCCCCAGTACTGGTCGACCTGGGAGTTGATGTGCGCCTGCGTGCAGCTCGCGCTGTTCGGCTTGCAGTTGAAGAGGATGTCGGACTCGATGCCGAGGACCACGGCGAGCTTGCCGGCGCGGATCGTCTGCTCGGCCTCGTCCGGCGTCCTCACGATCTTGAACCAGCCGCCGCCCGGCTGCGTCGAGTGCCAGGTCTCGAACGCCTTCGCGGCGTCGAGCTGCTTGTCGATGCTGGCCATCGAGTCGGTGCACACCGTCCCGCGAATGCGCTTCGAGAACGCGCACGCGAACTCGTTGGCGACGGCGAGCATGACCATGACGCGCATGCCGCCGCGGTACGCGCGCTCGACCCACTTGTAGTAGGTCTGCTGGTGCGTCTTCGAATGCCACGTCGGCCATCCGCTGAAGATGGGCGCGCCGAAGTAGCTGTTCGCCAGATCGTCGTTGACGCCCAAGAAGTCGTCGATGAGCGGGATGTGGTCGCCGTGCATCACGTTCGTTCCGCAGTTCGGAACGAGCGGCGGGCAGAGGCCGACGCGCTGCTGCGTCCCCGCCGGCATGACGAGGTCGAGGTTCGTCCCGAAGTCCGGTCCGAGCGCCTTCGCCGCGCCGCCGACGGGATCGTACGCGGCGCCGGAGATGACGCCGCCGCCGAACGCGAGGTTCGCGAACATGTGCACGTGGAGGTCCGCGAAGCCGCGCATCGGATCGGTCGCCGCGACCGGGGTCATGTTCGTGCCCGGCTCCGTCATCGGCCGGTTCTTGTCGAAGCACCTGCCGCTCGAGCCCTTGCAGTCCCCGTTGCAGCCCGGCGCCTCGTCGAGGCCGGCCTCGCACGGGCGGTTGCCGGCGATCGCCGCCCGCTCGGCGAGCGTGCACGCGCGCTCGCCCAGGCGCCCGCAGTCGAGCGACGCGCGGGCGACGCAGCGGCCCCCGACCTCGGCGACCCCCTCGTCGCACGACGTTCCGAACGGGCGCTCGGTGACGATGTTGCACGGCCGCTCGTTGGCCCGCCCGCACGGAGGATGGATGCACATCGCCGGATTGCCGGCGCGCTCGGCGAGGTTCTTGTGGTTGCAGCTCGGCGTGCGCTCGATGGCGAGGCAGGCTCGCTGGTTCTCGTCACCGCAGACGCCGCGCCTGAGGCACATTCCCGACAGCTCGATGAGGTCCTTGTTGCACGACGGGATGCGCTCGAGCGGAACGGCGAGGCACGGCCTCTGCCCGTCGGCACCGCACGCGCCTTTGACCTGGCACTTGCCCTGGTAGAGGATCAGGCCGGCCCCGCAGTCCGACTTGAACACGCCGCAGCCCACCTGCCCGACGGCACCGCAGCTCTGCGCCGCCGACTCGTTCGGAAGCGCCACGAGCGCGAGCGCCCCGAGCGCGACGAGCCCCACCGCGAGCGCCCGCGAGCGCCCTCCCCTCGAGAATCCGTTCGCCATGTTGGTGAGACTAGGCTCGCGGCCCGCGGGCCCAAGCGCATTGTGTGTCGTGGCGCGCTCATGACATGCAATGGCGCACGCGGTTTTCCGCGTTCGTTCCGCGGTTGTAGCTGCTCGGCGCGACGCCGCTCCGGTCTCACCGCAGGCGCATCACGTCCCAGCGCACGCGACGCGCCGCAGGCCCTCGGGCCTCGAGGGTCACGTCGCCGTGCGTGACGGAGTACGCGGGCGCGAGGGGCGTCGTCACGCGCAAGCGGTCGAGCGATCCCTCGGGGGTCACGTTCACGCAGCCCGCCTCGCACGCCGCGAGCGCGTCGGGCGGGACCTCGGGCAGCGCGCTCGGCGCGGCGCTCACCGCAGCGCGCCGCGCGACGAGCTCGGTGCCGTCGGCGAGGACGATCGTCGCATCGCGCCCCGCGGAGAGCGCCACGACGACGTCGAGCCGGTCCTTGACCTGATCGAGCGTGACGATCCCCGGCTCCGTCGCGGGCGCGAGCGTGTCGATCGACGCGTCCAGCAGCGGGACGATGCCCCCGTCCTTGAGAAGCAACGGCAGCCGCGCGAGCGGCGCGGGGAGCGCCACGCGCTGACCACCCTCGTAGACGGCGCGGTCGTTCAGATCGACCCACTTGCCGGGCGGGAGCCAGGTGTCCTTCGTCGTCACGCCGCGCTCGACCACCGGCGCGGCCCAGAGCGACGCGCCGAGGTAGAACGAGCTGTCCGCCTTCCACGCCTCGGGCTCCCGCGGGTGAAGGAGGAACGGGTGGCGCATGATGGGCACGCCCGAGCGGCTCGACTCGCGGATCAGCACCTCGAAGTACGGCATGAGCCGCGTGTGGAGCCGCGCCATGTCGGCGTACACGCGCACGGTCTCATCGTCGTCCCAGAGCTTCCACTTCTGACGACGGCCGAGTGGGTTCGCGCAGGCGTTCTGCTCCATCATGATGGGCGAGACGGCGCCGACCTCCGCCCATCGGAGGTACATCTCCTTGTCGTAGGGAAAATCGGTGATGCACTTGAAGCCGGTGACGTCGCTCCCCCAGAGCGGGACGCCGCTCAGGCCGAGGTTCAGGCCGCCGCGGAGCATCGCGGGGAGCCCCTGCGTCTCGTCGAAGGTCGCCTCGGGATCGCCGCTCCAGACCGCGGGCACCCACTGCTGCGTGCCTGTGTAACCGGAGCGCACGAAGAAGAGAAAATCGTCGGCGCGCTCCCTCGAGAGCAGATCGTAGGCGGCCTTCGCGCTGAGGACCGGGAAGGCGTTGTGGAGCTCGTCGCCCTTGCGGCCGTCGGCGAAGGTCCACGAGCGGCGCACGTACTCGCCGAAGTCGTGCATCCAGCCGTCGTACCCGAGGGCGAGCGTGCGCCGGAGGAGATCGTGGAACCACGCCACCGCCTCGGGCTTCGTGAGGTCGATCGTCGCGAGGGTCTGCGGCGCGCCCGAGATGAAGAACGTCTCGCCGATCGTCCCGTCCTCCGCGAGCGCGAAGAAACCACGCTCCTTGCCGTAGGCGAGGTCCTCCGCGGCCTCGGGCCTCGACGTCGAGATGTACGGGTTGTTGTACGCCATCACCTTGAAGCCCCAGGCGTGTGCGTCGCGCGTCCACGCGAGGAGCTCGGCTTCGCGGCCGAGCTCGGAGCGCGCCGGAAGGAGGTGGACCGCGTCGTCGAGCCCGGTCGTCGGGACGTGCGCCTCGCGGAGCTTCTTCCACTCGAGGACGTCGCCGACGCGATCGCCGTTGCTCACGCGGCGCCGCGGACCGAACACCCAGGAGGCGGGGACCATCGGGCGTCCCGTGTCGCGCGTGAAGTCGTCGAGCGACGCCAGCGGATCGTCGTGGACGTACACGACGGTCTCGAACGACGTCGTGTTCGCCGCGACGCGCCAGGCGTCCTGGCGCTCGCTGCCGAAGTGCGTCTCGGTGCGGTAGGTCGTCGCGAGATGCACCGCGTAGCCGGCGCTCGAGAGGAAGAACGGGACCGGGAAGTAGGTCATCGACGGGCCGTTCGGGAACGGGTTCTGCTCGTCCGCCGGGACCCGCTCGCCCTTGCCCGATCCGCCTTCCTCGGCCCACGCGTACATCGACAGGCCGCGATGGTCGACGCTGGTGAACCGCTCGCCGAGCCCGAAGAAGTGCTCGTCGGCGCCGAGCGCGAAGGAGAGCGTCGTCTTGTTCCACCCGTCGGCCGCGGCGCTGGTCTTCACGCGCACCTTCGCGCCGTCGACGGCGACCTCGATCGCGATCTTGCCCGCGCCCACGCCGAGCTCGAACGACGCCGTCGTCTCCGTGCGCGCGACGACGCGCGCGCGTGTGCCGTGCTCCCACGGGTGCTCCTCGGGGAAGTAGCCGTCCCAGCCGGGGATGACCTTGACGCCGTCCGGACCGTCGTCGCGCGTCGCCGCGGGCCCGCCGTAGGCGTCGGCGCCGCCGCCCGTCAGCGTGCGGAGCACCTCGCGGCCGTTCGCGTCGAGGACGCGGATCTGGAACGGCGCGAGGCCGATGCTCGCACCCGCCCCCGCGCCGCGCAGCTCGACCGGCGGCGGCGTCACCTCCGTGTCGCCGTCGCACGCCGGCGCGAGGCCGAGGACGCCAGCAGAGACCAGCGCGATCACGCCCGTCTTCGAACCCCTCGACATCGAGCGTGACTCTAGCGCTCCAGCGCTCGAACGGAAGCGGCAGGCGCGAAACCCGAGCGCGGCGAGGCGCTCAGCGGCACCAGCACTGCGGCCGGTCGGAGATCTCCGCGCCGAACGACGTGCCGCACGTCCCCGAATAAACCCGAGCGCCGTCGGCCTTGCACGCCTCCTCGCAGTCGAGGACGTTCGTCGTGCCTGCGGCGGTGCAGACCGTGATGGATCCGTCGCCGTTGCAGGACGCGAGCGTCCCCGAGCACGGCGGGAAGCACGTGTCGAGCGCCGGCGACGTCGACGACGTGAGGTCGGCGCAGCTCGCGCTCGCGAGCGCGTCGGCGCAGGCGCCGGTCACGAGGATCGCGGTGAACTGCCGCTGGCACGTCTCGGTCGTGACGGCCTGTCCGCACTCCGTGATGAGGCGGCTGCACAGCTTCTCCGCGTTGATCGGCCGCCGTCCGCTCGAGCCTCCCGAGCTCGCGCCGCCGTCGCTCGCTCCGCCCGAGCTGCTCGAGCTGCTCGAGCTGCTCGAGCCCGTTCCCGGATAGGGCTCGCAGGCCACGAGGCCGAGCAAGGAAGCCGCTGCGCCGAACGCGGCGCGCGCTCGCCGTCCTCGCGTGGTTCGCACCTGGGTCACGGTCGCCACCTCTCACGTTCGTCCTCCGTCACGGCCCGACCACGTCGATCGGGGCCGGAAGCGGCACCTCGCCAGCGCCGACCTTCGTGCCGTTCTCCTCGAAGCGCGTGTCCGTCGTGAAGACGACCGACAGCGGCGTGAGCTCGCCGGGGGCCGCGGCGGCCTCGACGAGATCGACGCCCTCCTGCACGTGCACGCCGACGGGGTTCGCGCGGACGATCGACGAAGCGACGGACCCCGACGCGTTCGAGAAGACGAGCCCGACGCCGGCGTGACCGCGCACGATCGAGCGCGTCATGACCAGCGCCCCTCCCCGCGAGACGCCGACGCCGTGGCCGAAGCCCGAGGCCGTCCTTGCCACGCCCTCGAAGACCGAGCCCTCGACGGTCGCCCGCGCGTCTTCGCCGAGGACGGCGAGCCCCACCTCGGCGCCGCCGCGCGTGAAGACACGCGCCAGGTTCAGCGCGGCGCCTTGCTCGACGTTCAGCGCACGCGCCTGCCCCGAGGCGCCGTTGGGCTTCGTGTCGATGACGGAGACGCCGCGCAGCGACGCGGCCGTGCCGGCGCCCGAGACGTAGACCGCCGCGTCCGACGCGCGCAGGATCGCCGCGTCCTCGAGCGTGAGCTCGGCTCCGCTCGTGACCGCGATCGCGATCCCACTCCCCTCCTCGATCGCCTGCGTGTCGACGATCGCGGCGCGCCGGACCGAGACCTTGGTCCCGGCGCTGATCGCGAGCACGCCGAGGCCCTCGGACCGCCTCACGAGGACATCGGTCGCGTCGAGCGTGGCGCCGTCGAGCGCGATGACGCCGGTGCCGTAGCGGTTGTCCTCGGCGTCGACGCTCCGCTTCGTGCCCGTCACGACGACGCGCGTGAGCGTCGCCTCTCCGCGAGCGCCAACGCCCACCGAGCTGACGTTCGAGACGTAGACGTCCGACGCCTCGAGCTTACCGCCGGCGAGGATTCCGCCGATCGTCGCGTCGACGACGGCCGTCCGAGTCACGCTCGAAGAGCTCTTCTTGTCGGTGAAGATCCCGGCGATCGCCTCGTTCGGATCGGCGGCGAGATCGCGGACGACGCTCGAAGCGATCGCTACCTTCGCGCCGAGGAGCCCCGCGATGCCCGCGTGCTCTGCGCGAGCGCAGGTCGAGCCGGTGACGTCGGCCGACGCCTTGCCTTGCGCGAAGACGCACGAGCCGACGGGGTTGCCGGACGCGTCGGGCGCCACGCGGACGTCGGCGATGAACGAGCGCTCGACCCGCGCGGCGACGGCGTCGTCCGACGGAAGCGCCGCCGCGACGACGCCGCCCCCGAACGTGTCGAGGACCACGCTCTCCGTCACGGTGACCTGACCGCCGGTCTGCGCGCCGACGCCCCAGCCGTAGGCGCCGTTGCTCTTCCGCTGGAGCACGCCCGCGATGACGGAGCGGGAGACCGTCAAGCGAGCTCCCCGCTGCGCCCCGGCGCCGATCTCCGACGAGCTCGTGATCGCGGAGTCCTCGATCGTGATCTCGCTCTCGAAGCCCGCCGCCACGCCGTGACCGAAGCGCCCCGTCCCGTCCGGGAGCGTGCCGCGAACGGCGAGCCCCTTCGCCGAGACGCGCGTGCCCGCGTCGGCGCCGAGGACGCCGAGCCGGCGGTTCTCCTCGAGCACGAGCGCTTCGAGCGCGACGTCCGCCCCGGCGTTCGCCGAGACGCCGACCTCGAAGTCGGTGATCGTCAGGCCGCGGACCGACGTCTTGATCTTCCGCAGGATCTCGACGCCGGGCGTGGTGGCGTCGACCCCTCGCAGCGTGACCTTCGCGGCGCAACGTCCGACGAGCGTGACCGCCTTCGGGAGCGTCACCGTCCCGGTGTACGTGCCCTCCTCGATCGCGATCGTCGCGCCGGACGGAGCCGCCGCCACCGCCGCCTGGATCGTCGTGAAGTGCGTCGCGTCGACCTGGCCGGGCGTGAACGAGTCGTCGACGAAGTGTGTCGCGCCCGCGGGCGGGAAGGCCGCCGCGCAGTCGCCCACCGGGACGCACGACGTCGACCCGAGCCGCGCGCGGGTGGCGCCCGTGCAGGCCGCCTTTGCGATCACCGCGGAGCAGCCGAAGCCCGACGCTTCGCGCGCGAAGCCCGACGGACACTCCCCCGGACCGACCGGCGTGCACTCGCTCTGCCCGAAGAACGCCACCGTGCCCGCCGCGCAGGTCGCGAGCTCGCCGCAGGGCGCGCCGTCGGACGCCGTCCCCTCGAGGCACGCCTCGAAGCCGGCCGACGCGCAGCGATCGCCCTCGACGCCCGCGCCCGGCTCGCAGACGAGCGGCGCCGACGGCCCGTTCTCGCCCGGAGATGTGCCGCCCTCGTCGCCGCAGGCGACGAGGAGGAAGAGAGCGATCGCGATCCCGCGAGCCCGCATCGTCCGTCAGCCCCCGTCGGGGGAGCCGCTGTCCGACGCGTCGGCCCCGGCGTCGCGCCCCGTCTTCGGGATCACGCACTCGACGAGCGGTGCGACCGTCTCGGTCTTGCCGGCCGTCGCCTGGAGCGCGTTGAACGCGACGCCCATGCTCATCGCGTCGCACGGTGCGTCGGGATCGCTCCGGCCGTCCGCGAGGACGTCGAGGTTGTCGTTCACGAACGTCGTCATCAGCTCGTAGTTGTCCTTGTCGTTCGTGTCGCAGAAGCCGATGAGGCGGAAGCCGTTCGTGACGTCGCGCTGGCGAACGCGACCGGCGATGATGCCGTCCTCGATCCGCCACACGCGGTCCTGCCCCTTCGTGAGCTTGCCGACGACCACGCTCTTCTGGAGTCGAATCGGGTACGCGACGACGACTCCCTTGTAGCCGGGGAACCAGAAGAGCGTGTCCTCGGGCAGCTCCGTCACGAGGTAGCCGTCGCGAACGTAGGCGTCGGCGTTGAAGATCTTCGAGTCGGGCAGGTTCGGTCCCCCGCGCGGCTCGACGAGCGTGTCCTCTTGCACCGTCCACGGCATGTCCGAGGTGAAGCACGGCTGGTTCACCCACTCCCGCTCGTCGCACTTCCACGGGAGCGGCTTCTCGAGGCCGGGCGACGGATAGAGGTCGATGCGGACGCGGTCGTCGTTCGGGAGGCCGTTGTAGCCCGTGATCCGGATGAGGAAGGTGTAGTGACCGACGCAGAGCGCGCAGTTGAATGCGTCGTCCGAGAGCCCGTACTTCTTCGCGAGCTCCGGGACGAGCGCGGCGGAGTACTCGAGCTTGCCGAAGGTGTTGTCGCGGCAGTACCTGCCGTCGCGGGGGAGCTGCGACGCGCCGGCCTTGCAGCTCGGCGGCGGATCCTCGGAGAGGCACGTCTCGGAGGCGGTGCAGACGCCGTCGAGATCGAGGCCGAGGTCCTGCCACGCGTTCGGATCGACTGCGCCCTGCTCGTTGAGCGAGCCGAGGCGCATCGACGAGATGGCGAGGACGATCGGGCCGTCGTCCTGGTCGCCGGCCGGCGCTGGACGGTCCTCGGGTCGCGGCCTGCCCGCGCTGAAGCAGCCGCGCGAGTCGGGCTTCGACCACCAGCCGATGCCGCCTTTGGCCGGCGGCCGCTCGATGCCGTCGCCGGTGAGGAGGGAGGCGTCGTACGTGTTGCAGCCGTGCGCTCCGGCCATGACGCCGGCCGCCCCGAGAAGGAAGATCGAGAAGAGGCCACGCGCCCTCATCCGGCCTCTACATCGTAGCCCTTTTTCCGCCCTCCGCGGCGTCTCCCTGGCATCCACCCCCCTTGCCGTCGCCCCGCCCCCGGCGTCACGCCGATCCGAGGGCGGGACGCTCGCGCTCGGGCGGCGCGTTCGACGCAAACCTCGCTCTTAGAGCTTGATCCGCGGCTTTCGCGCTGGAATACCGGTGTCCATGAGCGAAGTGGGGAAGATCGTCGGGCTGCTCAAGTCGGACGCGATCGAGAGGCAAATCGCAGCCGCCATCGTCCTCGGGGAGCTGAAGGCGAAGGGGCCGGGCGTGGTCGAGGGGCTCGGCGCGGTCCTCGAGAGCGGGGTCCCCCTCCTCCAGGTGCACGCCCTCGACGCGCTCGCGCGGGTCGGGGCAAAGAAGGCCCTCGCCCAGATCTTCCCGCTGCTCACGACGCACGACGACGACGTCAGGCGCGCCGCGACGCGTGCGATCGCCAGCGTCGGCGAGGAGGTCGTCCCGATCATCAAGCAGAAGATGGCGACGGCCGGGCCGGACGAGCGCCGAGCGCTCGACGCCGCGCTGGCGGAGCTCGGCGGCAAGGACGCGTTCTCCGCCCTCATCAAGGGCCTCGCCTCGAGCGACGCCGACGCGGCGAAGGCCGCGGCGCTCGCCGTCCGCCAGCAGATCAAGAGCGCCGACGGCAACAAGCGCCGGAGCTACCTCGCCGAGATCGAGCGCTTCCTCGAGGCCCAGAAGAAGAAGGGCGGCGCTCCCGGCGCGACCGCCGCGGCCGTGAAGATCCTCGGCTACCTCGAGGACGAGAAGACGATCCCGATGCTGCTGCAGTACAGCGGCGACGAGAAGCAGCACGCGAGCGTGCGGCAGGAGGCGATCATCGCGTTCCGCTTCGCGCTCCAGAAGGACAAGCCGAGCGCCAAGGTCATCGACACGCTCGTGAAGGCCGCCGAAGCCGCCGATCGCACGCTCGCGCAGACCGCGCTGCACACGCTCGGGAGCCTCCAGACCACCGAAGACACCGCGAAGCGCCTCGAGAAGCTCGCGCTCCACGCCGACTTCGACCGCGCGCGCTTCGTGCTCGAGCTCCTCGGGCGCATGGGCGGCAACGAGGCCGCGCGGCTGCTCACGAAGGTGCTCACCTCGACGACCGATCGGCGCTACGCCGAGGCGGCGGCGAGCGGCCTCTCCGGCAAGGAAGACGCCGTCCCCGCCCTCGCCAAGGCGCTGCTCGAGACGACGAACCCCGACCGCGCTTGGGTCCTCCGCAACGTGCTCCGGCCGACCGCGAAGAAGATCTCGCCCGCGCTCCGCAAGCAGATCCTCGAAGAGGCGATGCTGCGCCTCGGCAAGGGCGAGCGCAACTACGAGGCGCAGCTCGACGTCGCACGCGACGCCGATCCCGACGGCGTCGCCGACGCGCTCCGCGGGCTCGCCGGCCGCCTGCGCAAGAAGGACGAGAACAAGGCGCGCGTCGTCCTCGCGATCCTCTGCAAGTCCGACCGCGCCACCGACGACGATCGCTACACGCTCGCGTCGCTCGAGCTCTCCCGCTCGAACCGCGACACGCGCCCGGCGTCGCGCGCGGGCGACGAGTCGCTCCGCCTCCTCGGCGGGCTCCTCCGCCACGGCTTCGACGTCGCGCGCGCCTTGAAGAAGGACCGCGTCCTCGAGCTCGATCACCTCTACTACGTGGGCTTCCACTTCACCGAGGAGGGTCACCCCCTCGGCGAGGAGCTGCTCGAGGAGGTCGTCAAGAAGGGCGGCCGCGCGAAGGTCGCGAAGATGGCGAAAAACAAGCTCGCCCTCGCCGAAGCGAACTGAGAGCGGGCGAGGATCGTCATGACGCACGCGAGGCGCACGCTCGGCTCGTCGCTGGCCGCGATCGTCGCGCTCGCCGGCCTCACGGCGCTCGGGGGCGCCGGGCTCTCCGCGTGCGGCGCCGACACGCCCGCGGTCTCCACCGAGGACGCGGGCGCGACGGACGACGAGGACGCCGGCGAGCCTGGGATCTTCTGCCCGCCCTCCGGCGTGAGCAAGGGCCCGTGGTCGCTCGCGATGACGCGCACGTCGATGAAGGTGCGCTGGGAGGCATGCCGGCCGGGCACCGACGGCCGCATCTACGTGCGCCCCGAGGCCGGCGGCGCCGAGCGCGAGGCGCCGAGCACCGAGAAGGAGTACGTCCTCACGGAGCGCCACGTTTCGCTCAACGTCGACTCGCCGCCCGACGAGCCCGGCACGTTCTACATGCACGACGCCGCGCTCGGCGATCTCACGCCAGGGACCTGCTACCGCTACGAGCTCGGCGCGGACCGCGCGCTCGGCGGGCGATTCTGCACGTCTCGTCCCGACGGCGGCCGCGTGCACTGGCTCACGATCGGCGACACGAACGCGCTCCTCGGCAACGCGACGCGGAACGTGCTCTCCCACCACGTCCCGCTCGGCGCGGACTTCGTCCTCCACGGCGGCGACATCCAGTATTACGAGTCGGTCCTCGAGACGTGGGCCGGCTGGTTCCCGGCGATGCGCCCGCTCCTGTCGCTCGGGGCGATCCAGCCCGCGCTCGGCAACCACGAGCGCGAGACGCCCGACGAGCTCGAGGGCTACAGCCTGCGCTTCTTCGGGGACGAGGCCTTCGGCGGCCGCGACATGTGGTACCGCTTCGAGACCGGCGGCGTTCACTTCTTCGTCCTCGACTCCGATCAGCCGCTCGCGCCGTCGACGACGCAGGGCGCCTGGCTCACCGCAGCGCTCGCCGACGGCGCCCGCCAGCCCGGACACCGCGCGTCCATCGTCGTCATGCACCGCGCGTTCATGACGTGCAGCGACGGCAACGGGCTCGCGGACGAACGCACCGCCTACGCTTCGATCTTCGCGCAGAGCAAGGTGGCGCTCGTCATCCAGGCGCACATCCACGGCTACGAGCGCTTCGAGGCCGACGGAATCACATACGTGACGAGCGGCGGCGGCGGCGGACGGCTCTCGGAGATCGACGCGAACGCCTCGCGCGCCGAGTGCACGATGCGGAAGGCCGCCGGAGCGTTCTTCCACGCCGTCGACTTCGTCGTGGACGGGACCGAGCTCACCGGCAGGGCCATCGACGACAAGGGCGCGGTCCGTGACACGTTCACCGTCACGCTCCCGTGATGCGCCGCGACTTGGCCTCGATTTTTCCGTATCGAAGGGAGCCTCGCACTCCCCGCTTGACCACGGCAACAGCGGGACGATGATGTCGCCGCCGTCATGATCGACCTCGTCCGAACCTCGCTCCACCGCGCCCTCACCACCCCGGTCGGCGACTCGCTGCTCCCCGTCCGCGTGCCGAAGGACCTCGCGCGCCGCTTCAACGCGCTGCTCGGCGATCCGATCTGCTCGAGGGAGGAGCTCGAGCGACGGCGCGCCGGACGCGCGAAGCTCGAGGAGCTGAAGAAGACCGGCGGCGCGTCGCCGTCCGCGCCGGCGAGCGCGGCTCCCGCCGTCCAGGCGCCGGTGATGGTCTACTTCGAGAAGGACCGCAACGCGCGCATGCTCGGCCGCATCCAGGAGATGCTCGACGCCAAGCAGATCGCCTACACGCTCCTCGACGTCGCCGGGGACGCGACGACGAGGGACTTCGTCCTCCGCGAGGCGCGGTGCAAGGACGACGACCTGCCCGTCGTCTTCGTCGCGACCGCCCCGGTCGGCGGCTACAACGACCTGGTCGACTGGGACGTCTCCGGCCGGCTCGCGAGCGCGCTCGCGGGCAAGTGACGGCGCAGGTCCTCCCGCTCGCGTCCTACAAGCTTCGCGTCGTCGACACCCACGTCCGCGCCGTGCCTCTGCGAGCGGCGGACGGCGCGGCGTTCGACGGGCCCGGCGTCGACCTTCGGGGGGCCGACGCGAGGGCCGCGATCGCCGCCGCACGTCCCCTCCTCGCCTGGCTCGACGCGCGTGAGCCCGGCGTGGTGGTCCGCTCGATCTCCGTACGCGTCGCCGGGCCGCGCGTGCTCGTCTCGCTCGCGCCGGCAGGCGCAGACCCTCGCCCGCGGGCCGTTCGCTTCGATCCTCCGTGGGCCGACGAGATCCGCGACGCCGGGCGCGAAGCCGAGCGCGTCATCGGCGAGGCCTGCGCGCGCGCCCTGGCGCGCCGCGCCGCGCCGCCAACGACCGGTTGATCGAGCACGTGTCCACCAACCGCTCCGGGCGCGCTCTCCCCGCGCGACACCGCCTCGTTCGGTCACTTCGCCCAGAGCGCGGCGAGCTCGAGGTCGTGCTCGGCGAACGGTTCGACTCGGACGTGAGCATCGTCTCGCCACGTCCCGAGCAGGACCCAGCGGGCGCTCTCGAGGCGGAACGCCTCGAGCGTTCGCGCGATCGGATCGACGAGCCACGCGTACTCGACGTGTTCTCGTGCGTAGATCGGGAGCTTCTCCGCCCGATCCATCGCCGCCGTCGAGGGTGAGAGCACCTCGCAGACCCAGTCCGGCGGAAGCTCGAAGGCCGCGGCGTCCGGGAGCTCCGGGAGACGCGTCCGACGCCAGCCAGCGATGTCGGGGACCAGGATGTCCCCGTGGAGGTGCAGCTCGGGCTCGTCGAGCAAGATCCAGCCTCCCGGCCCCCCGCGCCCACGGTCGAACGGTCCGTCGAGCTCGGCGCCGAGGCGAGAGGAAGCCCGCGCATGAAGCGTTGCGGGTCGGGGATGCGTGCGAAGGACGCCTCCGATGATCTCCGCGACGAGATGCTCCGGGACGGCAAGCAGATCCTCGTACGTCGCGTGGCGCTTCGCGGGAGCGGCCATCGAGAACATCTTACCACTCCGGACGCTCCGCGCCTCGTCGGCTAGGCGGGCGGTCGCGTGCCAGAGTCCCCTGAAGATCCCTCGAGCTTGGCCGTGGATCGGAGGGTGAACGACGTCCGCTCAAGCCTCGCGCTTGAAGCCGAGGCTCTTGCCGAGGTGCCCGAGGCGGCGCGCCTCGAGGCAGGCCGGCGAGCCGGGCTCTACGATCCGGCAGTCCTCGGGGCGCACCTCGTAGATCGCGCACGGGTACTGCCCCGGGACCGAGACGTCGAGACCTCGGCACCGCTCGCCCTCGTTCTTGATGAAGCGGAAGTGCGGCGGGCGGCCCTGGAGCTCGGTGTAGATCGGAAGGAGCCGCTCTCCCATCCGCGCCTCGTCGGCCTCGAGAAGGTGAACCGTCTGTGGCCCATGATGGCAGCAGCGACCACACGCGACGCAATCGCCGCCGCCCGGATCGGGCTCGCCGTGGACCGGAGAGAGAGGCACAACGCTCCGGATATCTCGGCGGATTCGAGCGAGCAAGCGCGACGGTTCGAGGCGCTCCGAGGCCCCCGCCGGCAGGGACAACGACGCACGCAGACCCACCACACGCTTCGTTAGCTAGTGGAAGCGATGCGACAGACAAGCGTCGAATGGTAAGACTCACTTGGGATGCTGGTCGACCAGGGTGGCAAGTCGTCGTACCGGAAAGCACGATGAGCGATCGCAAGGAGCCTGAGCCCCCGACGACCGCCTTCGGCCCCACCGAGGCGCCGTCCGAGGTCCGACCGCTCGTGCTCCCCGACGTCGTCGACGGTCGCTATCGCGTGCTCGGCCGCCTCGGAGCCGGCGCGATGGGCGTGGTCCTTCGCGCCGAGGATCTCTTCCTCGAGCGACCGGTGGCCCTCAAGATCGTCGAGCCCTCGCTCGACCCCGCCGTCGGGCAGCGCTTCGTCAAGGAGGCGCAGGCGCTCGCGCAGGTGCGCCACGAGAACGTCGTCCAGGTCTACGCCTTCGGGCCTTTTCAGCAAGCCGCGTACCTCGCGATGGAGCTCGTCCTGGGCGAGTCGCTCGAGCAGGTCATCGACTCCCACGCTCAGCGCGGCGCCACCGTGGACCTCGCGCGCGCGCTCCCGATCCTCCGCGCGATCGGCCAGGGCCTCGATGCCGTCCACGCGCGGCGCCTCGTCCATCGGGACGTCAAGCCCGCGAACATCATCATCGAGAAGGGCACCGATCGCCCCGTCCTCATCGACTTCGGCCTCGCGCGCCGCCGCACGAAGTCGAGCCCGAGGCTGTCGATCACGGGCGGTACGCCCTCGTACATGGCGCCCGAGCAGGCGAAGGATCCGGACGGGACCCGCGTCACCGCGCGAGCGGACCTCTACGCGCTCGGCTGCACGGCCTTCGAGCTCCTCACGGGGCGCCCCGTCTTCGAGGGCGACGACGTCTACACCGTCCTCGTCGCCCACATATCGCAAGAGCCGCGGCGCATCTCGACGCTCCGCCCGGAGCTCGCGGCGATCGACGACGTCCTCGTGCGCGCGCTCTCGAAAGAGCCCGAGGGTCGTCACGCGTCCGCGGGCGAGCTCGTCGCGGCGCTCGAGGCCGGCCTCGCGCGCGGCAGCGCCCGCACGGCGTCGGGTCCGACGGCGGCGATCCTGGCGACCGACGGCGGGCTCCGCCGATCCCTCGTGCGCAACACGACGAGCGCGCTCCGCGCGCACGGCCGCGACGTCCGCTGCGACACCGCCGAGTCCGCGACCGAGGCGGCGACGCTCGTGGGCAGCGGGCGCTACGACGTGCTCGTCATCGACGAGGAGTCCGCCGCCGGGCGACTCGCCGAGCTCGTGCAGCTCGTCCGCGCGCGTCGCGCGGAAGCCGACGTCGTGATCGTCAGCCGCGACTTCCCCGCGACCGCGCGTGCCCTCGGCGACGCGCGGGTCCGCCACCTCGTCCCGAAGCCGGTCAACGCCCACGTCCTCGCCGCGGTCATCGGGCGTCTCGATCTGCTGAAGCGGTAGCGAATCGACGAAGCTACGCGGTGGCGGTGACGGGCGCCGGCCACTTCGCCGTCTCGACCAGCGACCACGTCGCACGGAGGTCCCTCCGGAGCTCCTCGGCGGTGGGGCGGTTGCGCGGGTCGCGGCGGAGCGTCGGGACGAGCACCTCGGCCACCGGGCTCACCTCGGGGTTGGCGAGGAGCTCCTTCATCGGCGCCGGGAAGCCGTCGTGCGAGACGTGCATCGTGATCTGCGCGACCTCGTTCGACGCGTCGAAGAGCACCTTGCCGGTGAGCATCTCGAACGCGAGGCACCCGAACGAGTAGATGTCGGCCGCCGCCGGCGACGGGACGAAGCCCTCGGGGAGCACGCCCCACACCTCGGGCGCGCCGTACGGTCCGGTCCCGCAGCCCTGACGGAGCTTGCGACCGGCGAGGCCGAAGTCCACGAGCACCCCCTGCTCGCCGCGGCGGAGCAGCACGTTCGACGGCTTGAGGTCGAGGTGCCCGAGGCCGACCGAGTGCATCGCCTCGAGCCCGGCCAGGACGTCGTCGAGCACCTTGAGGCACTTCTTGACGTCGAAGGTCCGCGACTGGAGCACGCGCTCGAGCGTGACGCCCTCGACGAGCTCCATCACGAGGATCGGCAAGGGCCGCGTGCCCATGTCGAAGGTCACGAAGCGCGCGAGGTTCGCGTGGTTCGGCAGCATGATGAGCGCCGACGCCTCTTCGCGGAAGAGCGCGAGGAACTCCTCCTGCGAGAGGCTGCGCGCCGCGGTCGCGTTGTAGTCGGGGACCTTGAGCGCGAAGCGCTCCGCGCTCGGCTCGTGCTTGTCCTCCGCACGCGTCACGATGAACACCGACGCGGTGCCGCCGACGCCGAGCGAGCGCTGCACGTAGAAGCCGCCGATCGTGCGACGCGCCGGGAGCCAGGGCGGGAGCTGCTCGGCGACGCTGAGGATGCCGGCCTCGGCCGAGGGCCGCTCGACGGGGAGATCGGCGAGGCCCCAGAGCAGACCCGAGACGAGGCGCCCGAGACCGTGCGGGATCCCGCCGACGAGCTCGTTGACCGCCGCGCCGAGGTCCTGCTCGTCGAGCGGCGTCTCCGCCTCCGCGAGCACGCGCGAGACGAGCACGCTGAGGAGCTTCGGCTGCGCGACGGGCGGCGCCGCGACGGGCACGTCCGGATCGAGGCGGCCGCGCGCGCCGAGGCACATCTGCGCCAGGGCGCCGACCCAGGTCTCGACCGACGCGACGACGTCGGCGTCCGTCGTGTTCGACGTGGAGAGCGCGCACAGCGCCGTCACCTTCACGGTCGCGGCGAGCGCGCCGTGGATCCGAACGAGCACGGTCCGCAGCGCCTCGCTCCGCGCCGAGCCCTCGGGCGCGAGCTCGTCGGCGAGCGCCTCGAGCGCCTTCAGCCGCTCTTCGACGGCCTTCTTCTGGGGCGGCCGCGCCGACTCCGCCTGAGCCGAGACCTCGAGCGTCGGCTCCGACTCGCGGAGGAAGCGCGCGTAGCGCGCGAGGACGTGGCGGAGATCGGGGTCCATCGACGCTTCGGCCAGCGCGTCGAAGTCGCGGCGCCCGCGGATGCGCATCGCGAGCACGAGGAGCGCGTCGGCGACGTCGCACACCCCGAGCCGGACGAGCGCGTCGAGCGCGCGCGCCAGCGACGCCAGCAGCGTCCGCTTGAGCACGGGGGCCGGATCGCGCTCGAAGTGCCGGAGCAGGGCCTTCACCGTGCGGAGCCAGAGCGTGCGGAGGCGCTTCGCGCGCGCGGCGTCTCCGTCCTGCGCGGCGCGGCCGCCGGCGCTCGCCTCGAGCCCTTCGCCGAGGTCGCCGTCGACGAGGTGAAGGAGCGTCCGGAGACGCCGCAGACGCAGCGTCGCGTGACGAGGCGCGGGCACCTCGGCCTCCGCCGCGATCTCTTCGGGGCTCTCGCACGTGACGATCCACTCCGCGAAGCGCTCGCGGATCGCGTCGAGCCCCTCCTCGCTCGCGCGCGCCTCGGTCGAGCCGCCGAGCTTCAGAAGATCGGCGACCACCGGGCGCTCGAGGAGGCTCGTGTCGAGATCGCGCATGACCGCCATCGACGTGCGGCGCGCGAGCGAGCCCGTGCGTCCGTCGGCGTGGTCGTCGTTCGCGACGGCCTCGAGCGCGTCCATCCCTCCCCTCGCCGCGACGAGCACCTCGCGCGCGCGCATGTACGCCGCGACGGCGCCCTCGGTGACGAACGCGTCGAGCGCCGCGGCGGCCTGCCCGCGCACGGGCTGATCGTCGCGCGGCCCAGGCTCGAGGTCCCGCGCGATCTCGTGGTACAGCGCGTCGGCGCCGTCGTCCTCGCCCTTCGGCTTCTCGCGGGTCGCCTTGAGCAGCTCGTACGCCTGACGCTGCGCGCGGTCGACGACCTTCGACGGCCCGTACTCGTAGCGGAG
This sequence comes from Labilithrix sp., assembly GCA_019637225.1. Taxonomy (GTDB): domain Bacteria; phylum Myxococcota_A; class Polyangia; order Polyangiales; family Polyangiaceae; genus Labilithrix. The sequence goes on along the minus strand of JAHBWC010000062.1, from coordinate 28,415 downwards.
CTCGCAGACCGCCTCGGCCACTTCGGCCGACGCGACCGGGAGCACGAGATCGAGCAGCTTCGTCGCGGCCTCCGGCTCGGCCTCGATCGTGCGGGGGATCCCCCAGATGAACGCCGCCGCGCTCGGCGGGTCCTCCCACGTGAAGAGGCCGCGCTTCACCACGGCCGCCGTGATCTTGAGCGCGTCGTCGGGGCGGACGGCGCCGAACGCCGCGAGCGAGGCCGCCGCGCGCCGCCACTCCGTGGGGCTCAGGCCCTCGCGCAGGCTCTCCTGGATCTGCTGCTTCAGCTCGGGGATCCATCCGGCGCAGAGGCCGCGCGCGACCGCCACGTAGCGCCAGACGAGCGACTCGCGATCGGCGAGCAAGCGATTGTACGCGGCGCGGACGGTCTCGCCGGCGAAGACGCGGAGCGCGTGCGTGTCGCCCATCTGCGCGCGCCGCGCCGCCTCCCGCGCGGCGCGCTCGAGGATCTTCGCGACGAGGCGGCGGGCCGGGAGCGAGCGCGTCGACGGGACCGAGACCCAGTCGCGCTGGAACTCGCGGCGGCTCACGAGCGCGAGCGCGAGCGGACCGTCGGCGATCGCGTGCGCGAGCGGGAGCTCCGCGACGAGCGCGATGCGGGCGCGCACGTTCGGGCTGCCGAGCCCCTTGCCGGCCGACTGCGCCATGCTCGTGGCGATGGCCGTGAACGTCTCCGCGTCGCCGGCGATCATCCGCGCGAGCACGCGGCGTCCGAGCTCGCGTTGCTCGACGCCCACCGGCAGCGCCGCCGCGAGCGTGTAGAGCGCCACGCCGGCGGCCTGCGGGGAGAGCCAGTCGAGATCGTCCGCGAGGCCGTCGTGGAGCGCCGCGCTCACACCTTTCAGCAGGACGTCGGGATGTAGGCCCTCGAGCGGCCCCGGACCGCCGTCCAGGTTGGTCCGCGAGAGCGCCGCCATGGCCTGACGCCAAAGCACCCGCCGATCCGCAGCGCTCGCGTCCGCCAGCTCGAGGAGACTCGAGACATAGAAGGAATTGTCTCTCACAAACGCTCGGACGAGAGCGTACGCGCATCGGGGCCGCGGCAAAAGCGGCGAAATCGCCGCACGCGCTCGCGCTTCACGCTCGAGCTCGGCGCCTCCGTCGCGCGGGCGTCGCGCGCGGGTCGCGCGGGCGTCGCGTGGGCGAGCCCTCGGGCGCCCTGTGTGCGAGCACGTCGCCTGGTTCGGCGAAGGCTCGCGCTGTCTCCGCGCCGTGACAGGACGCGCGTCGGCGCGCGCCTTCTCCGCGGTGTTTCTCGCCCGTGCGCGGGGCACGCGCGTTGCTCGAAGCGAGGACGAGGGCCCGAAGATGCGAACCTTTGCAGGACTCGTCGTGATGCTCGGTCTCATCGGTGCCGTCGCGTGTGAAGCCGCCGATCCGTACGGCGAGGTCCCGCCGGCGGCCACGGCGAAGTCCGAGAAGGTCACGCCCGCGGGCGAGACCGCCTGCGTCGAGAGCGTCGACGGCAAGGACCCGAGCTCGCTCCCCGAGTGCACCGGCACGAAGGGCGTCAAGGGCCGCTGCGTGGCGCGCGACGGCCTCGGCAACTTCAAGGACACCTTCGAGCAAGCGTCGTGCAGTGCGGACGAGGCGTGCGTCCCCGACGAGGTCGTCGCGAAGGGCTCGAAGATCGAGCTCGAGAAGTGCACCGCCGTCCTCGACAACGAGGGCCGCTGCTTCTGGCCGCTCGCCAAGGACATCGTCGCGAACTACGACCTCCTGAAGGGCGCGACGAAGGACCAGTGCGCTGGCGATCAGGTCTGCGCACCCTGCGTGAACCCGCTCACGCAGGCGGAGACGGGCCTCTGCAAGCTCGGCGGCGGCGGCTCGTCGTCGTGCGGCGGCGCCGGCGACGCGGGGCCCGCGCCCGCGCCCGGGCCTGCGCCGGCCAAGGGCCTCGCGGAGTGCTGCGGCGGCCGCGGGCGCTGCGTCCCGTCGGACGCCGTCCCCGCCGACTCGCGCGAGCGCCTCGGCCCCGAGACCTGCGCCGGTGAGGCGATGCTCTGCGCGCCGAACGAGCTCGTCCCGGTGCCGATCCCCGGCGTGACCGTGAAGAAGTGCAAGACGGGCTTCGGCCTCATCGCCGGTATCTGCGTGTCGAAGTGCGCGATCGAGGTGCGCGGCGAGGACTTCGTGAAGGGCAACTGCGACGACGACGAGATGTGCACGCCGTGCCGGTTCCTCCCGGAAGGCACCGCGGCCTGCAACAAGTAGGAGCCGCCATTGCCGTCGAAGAGGCGCCTCTACGCGACGGCGATCGCCCTCGCATCGCTGGTCGTGTGCTCGCGCGCCGAGGCGGGCGGCTTCGACGAGCTCCCCGATCAAGGCGCGGAGGCCCTCGGCCGCGGCGCGACGTTCACCGCGAAGGCCGACGACGCCACCGCGATCTACTGGAACGTCGCGGGCCTCGCGCGCCAGCGCGGGACGAAGCTCCAGGTGAGCGCCAACGTCCACTTCAACACGTTCTACTTCGCGCGGACGGGGCGCTACCCCGACGATCCGAGCGATCCCGCCACGCCGTGGGGCGGCCGCCCGTTCCCGGTGGTCGAGGACAAGAACGCGTCGTTCGTGCTGCCGATGCTCGCCGCTACGACGGACCTCGGGCTGTCCGATCGCCTGACGTTCGGCGCCGGCGTCTTCGGCCCCGCCGCGACGGGTCGCACGTTCCCGCTCGGCGTGAAGGGCATGCCCGCGCCGTCGCGCTACGACTCCATCCAGTCGCGGTCGAAGGTGCTCTTCCCGACCCTCGGCGCGGCGTACCGCGTGACGCCGCAGATCGACGTCGGCGTCTCCGGGCACCTCGTCGTCGGCGCCTTCGACCAGCTCTCCGTCGCGGTGGCCGATCCCGGCGGCGGCGCGTGCAACAACGCCGAGTACCGCCCGTGCGACGCCGAGGCGCGCGTCCAGGCGGACGGCAAGAGCTTCGCCGGCTCGATCGGCGTCCTCGCGCGGCCCGCGCCCTCGGTCCAGATCGGCGCGCAGCTCCGCTCGCCGACGTCGCTCACCGCCGAGGGCCGGGTCACGCCGAGGCTCGCCGCCGGCGCGCTCCCGCCGAGCGCGGCCACGCTCACGCTCGACTTGCCGTGGACCCTCCGCCTCGGCGCTCGGTACATCGGGATGGAGGGGACGTTCGAGCAGTACGACCTCGAGCTCGACGGGACCTACGAGGCCTGGAGCAGCGCCCAGGCGGCGGGGCCCACCGTCGTCACGACGAGCATCACGGGCGGCGGCAAGCCGACGACCGTGACGAGCCTCCACCGGTGGAACGACACCGTGAGCGTCCGCGCGGGCGGCGCGTACAACGTGGCGCTCGGAGAAGGCAGCGTCGTCACCCTGCGCGCGGGCGCGTTCTACGACAGCCCGACGACGGACAGCGCCTTCACGCGGCTCGACGCGAACACGCTGGCGAAGGTCGCGGGCACGGCCGGCCTCGGCGTGCGCCACGGCGCGTTCACGATCAACCTCGCCTACGCCGCGGTGGCCTCGATCTCCCGCGTCGTGACCGACGGCGCGTACCGCCCGTCGAACGGCGCCAAGGAGGGCCGGACGGTGGGCGGCGACGACCAGCCGCTGCCTGCCGTCAACAACGGCGAGTACCGCGCGTTCACGCACACCGTCGCGGTCGGCGTCGAGGTCCGGTTCGACGCGTTCTTCGAGCCGCGGACGCCGGAGTACGGCGATCCGGCGTACGAGCGGGTCCGTGCCCCCGCCGCCCCGGCCCCGGACGACCCGAGCGACGCTCGCGCTCCCGCGCACCTCGAGCTCACCGGACGCGGGCCCACTTCGTGGCCTCCCTCGAGTTCGGTCCGTGCTAGGACAGGCGCGCTGTGATCGTCCTCGACAAAGTCACCAAGCGTTTCGGCCCCAAGATCCTCTTCGAGAACGTCTCGATGCAGTTCGATCCTGGGAAGCGCTACGGCCTGACCGGCGCGAACGGCGCGGGCAAGTCCACGCTCCTCAAGATGCTCGAGTTCAACGAGGACACGGACACCGGATCGATCACGATCCCGGGGAGCCTCCGCCTCGGCGTCCTCCGGCAGAACCACTTCGAGTACGAGCAGGAGCGCATCCTCGACACCGTCATCATGGGGAACAAGACCCTGTGGGAGACGATGCAGGAGAAGGAGCGCCTCCTCGCCGGTGAGGTCACCGACGAGATCGGCATCCGCCTCGGCGAGCTCGAGGGGACGATCGCCGAAGAGAACGGCTACATGGCCGAGAGCGAGGCGGCCGAGCTGCTCGTCGGTCTCGGCATCCCCGCCGACAAGCACGAGTCGAAGATGAACGCCCTCGCGGGCGGCTACAAGCTCCGCGTCCTCATCGCGCAGGTGCTCTTCGGCAAGCCCGACGTCCTGCTCCTCGACGAGCCGACGAACCACCTCGACCTCGAGTCGATCCGGTGGCTCGAGTCGTTCCTCATCAACGACTTCAAGGGCACGCTCGTGGTCGTCAGCCACGACCGGCACTTCTTGAACTCGGTCGCGACGCACATCGCGGACGTCGACTACCAGACGATCACCGTCTACGCCGGCAACTACGCCGACTTCGTCGACGCGAAGTACGAGAACAACCAGCGCGCCTCGGCCCAGGCCGCCACGGCCAAGAAGAAGGTCGCCGAGCTCCAGGAGTTCGTGCAGCGCTTCGGCTCGCACGCCAGCAAGAGCAAGCAGGCGCAGTCGCGCGTGAAGCAGATCGACAAGCTGAAGGAGGAGATCGAGGCGAAGGGCCCGAAGCGCTCGAGCCTCGTCCGCCCGTTCATCCGCTTCGAGTTCGACAAGCCCTCGGGCCGCGACGTCGTCCGCATGGAGGACGTGTCGAAGACGTTCGTCGACGACAAGGGCAAGGAGATCGTCGTCTACGACAAGGCGGCGTTCCACGTGAACCGCGGCGACAAGATCGCCATCACCGGCCCGAACGGCATCGGCAAGTCGACGCTCCTCAAGCTGATCATCAGCGGCTTCGGCGGCCTCGACGACGACACCAAGCACGACATCGTGAAGCCGGACACGGGCGAGGTCCGCTGGGGCCACGACGCGTCGGTCGGCTACTTCGCGCAGGACACGCACGAGGCGCTGAACCGCACGGCGTCGGGCATGAACGCGTTCCAGTGGCTCTACCAGTGGGACAAGATGGCCCCGCAAGAGCACATCCGGAGCATCCTCGGACGCCTCCTCTTCTCCGGCGAGGCCGGCCTGAAGCAGGCGGCGACGATGTCCGGAGGCGAGTGCGCGCGCCTGCTCCTCGCGAAGCTCCTCGTCCTCAAGCACAACGTCCTCGTCCTCGACGAGCCGACGAACCACCTCGACATCGAGTCGATCGAGGGCTTGCTCGACGGCCTCAAGAGCTTCAAGGGCACGATCGTCTTCGTCAGCCACGACCGCCACGTCGTCTCCGAGCTCGCCAACCGCATCGTGGAGCTCCGCCCGAAGGGCCCGAACCAGGGCGCCGAGCTGGTCGACTTCGGCGGCACCTACGACGAGTTCCTCGAGCGCGAGGGCCGCGACTTCACGCGCACCTGAGAAACGGCCGGCGGGCGCGTCCGCGCGAGCGGCCGGCTCTCAGCGCATGAACGGCATGCCGAGCGCCGCGATCGACGCCTCGATCTGCTGGCGCGCGATCGTGCCGCGCTCGTCGACGGAGTAGTCGTCGCTCTCGATCTTCAGGCTGCGCGTCGCGGTGACGTCCGCCTTGCCGACGACGCGGTACGGGACCGTCCCCGTCATCGCCTCGCGCGCGATGCGGAGCGCGAGATCCACCGGCACCGCGGTCGGGACGCGAACTTGCGTGGTCCGGTCCGAGCCGAGCCAGATCCCCTCGCCGCCCGGCTGAAAATCGATCGGCATCGTGTACCGATCGTGGAACGTCACCGTCCCGCGCATCGCGCGGATCGCGACGTCGTAGCTGTTGGGGTTGAAGACGTCCATCACGACGGTCATCTGCACGGCGACGCTCGGCGGGAAGCCGAACTTCACCCCCTGCATCTCCGCGTGACGGACCGTCATCGTCGGCTTCTTCGCGCAGCCGTTCGTCGCCGCCATCACGAGCGAGAGGAGGCCGACGACCATCGCTGACCGGACGAGCTTCACCCCCACAGCATACAGACGGAGCGGCAGGTTCGATCGATGGAATCGGACCGGCGCGAGCCGCGCGTCCGAGCTCGCCCGAAGCGCGTCCGCGCCGAACGCGCCGAACGCGCGATCCACCCGACGCAAGACGCGGGCGCGACGCCGAGACTACTGACGGATGAGGTGGAACGGCAGCGTCAGCACCTGCTGCCGCTCCGGCTCGGGGAACTGCCAGGTCTGGATCTCGCCGGCGATGCAGCGCGCAACCGCGAGGGCGACGTCGGCGGAGCCCTCCGAGTCCACGAGCTCTGCGTCCGCGCGGGCGACGTGCCCCTGCGGATCGATCGTGGTCGTGACCGCGACGTTGACGCGGCGCACGCTCTCCGACGCGGACTCCCAGCACTTGCGCTTCACCGCGCCCTGCTTCTCGCGGACGACGCGCTCGACGGCGTTCTGGTCGAACACACGCGCCTCCGCGCCCGCGGCCGCGCAGCCGGCGCCCGCGTCTCCTGGCGCAGCGTCGCCCGAGCACGTCTCGGCGACGGGCCGCAAGCAGCGCTTGCCGTCGAAGACGAGACCCGGCGGGCACGTGAGCGGCGGCGCCTTGCCGTCGAGCGGGATCAACGCGACCCGGAGCGGCACGGAGCACCCCGCCAGCTCGATCCCCTCGGACTCGGCGCGCTCGCAGATCTGCGCCTGACCCTCGCGGGTCATTCCCTCGATCGGCGTGGGCGACGCGAAGAGGTCTCGCGCGTTCACGTCGCGCGCGTCGGCCGACGCCAGCGCGAACCCGCCCACGTAGACGACGCCGACGACGTGGGTGGCTCGCTTGCACTCCGGCCCGACGAGGTCGTACTCCGTGATGGTGCTGCCCGCCGGGAGGCCGACGGCTCCCACGAGCTTCGCGTCGGTGCGGAGGGCCCGGCGACCGCCGACGAGGCTCGAGACGTTCTCCGCGCCGAGCGGGAGCTGCGCGAGGAGCTCCGTGTGGTCGCGCGCGATCTTCGTGTCCGTCGCGCTGAACGGGGAGTACACATACCGGTTCTTCGGCCCGACGCACTGGGGGAGGAGCTCGAGCGAGACGTCGCAGCCTTCGGCCTCGTACCGGACCGCGACGACCCCCTGGCGCCGGAGCTTGTCGAGCTGCGCGCGCGACGACGCGTCCCACGCCATCAGGTCGGGCTCGCTCGGCGCCTTGACGGCGCCGCAGTCGACGCCGGTCAAGGCGTCGAGGCCGCGCGGCGCCTGGGCGCTCTGTCCTCTGCACGCCGCGAGAACGACGAACAGCGCGGCCCACCCGAGCGAGCGACGACCACGGAGGGGACCCAGCATCGACCGCGGGAGGTTACCAGGGACACGGACGGATGCGGCAGGCTCGTTCATGGACTCGTGGCGAGCTCATCGCGTTCGCCGGCTCGACGGGCGAACGCGACGCCGCGCCGTGGTGCACCGGCGGCAGAGGTCACCGCGAGCTCTTCGTTGCGCGCTCGCCTCCCCGCGTTCGCGCCGAGCGCGCGATCGGCCCCGCGCGACGTCGCGGGACGCCTGCGTGCGCCCCCGAGCGGATCGACCGTGGCCGGAGCACGACGACCGCGGAGCCGAGCCGAAGCGGGTATACTCGCGGCGCCTTGGCTGGCCTCGCCTCCTCCTCTCGCTCTCGCCTCGAACGCACGAATCCGGTCGCGCTCGTGACGAAGGACTTCGCGCGGTCGACCCTGAACGCGCGCCACCGGCCCGTCCTCCGGGCGCTCGCCGAGGCGATGTTCTCGCCGGACGGCGAGGTCGTTCCCGAGCGCCTGGACGCGTTCGTCGACGACGTGGACGGGTTCATCAGCCCCGCGAGCAAGACGCTGCGGTTCGGGCTCGTCCTCATGCTCTTCGCGATCCGCTGGTCGCCTCTCCTCTTCTTCCGCTTCCGCACGTTCGAGGAGCTCACGGTCGACGAGCGCGTGCACCACCTCGAGCGGCTCGAGCGCTCCAAGGTGAAGCAGCTGCCGCTCCTCGTCGTCGCGTACAAGACCGTGCTGACGATGATCTTCTACGAGGACGAAACCGAGCAGCGCGCGATCGGCTACCCCGGCCACGCGCGCGAGCGCTGGAAGACCGCGCTCCCCGTGGTGCAACCGCGCCGCGAGGCGATCGGCAGTGAGGAGGCCGCGTCGTGACGTCCCCGGCGGTCGCGCACGAGCACGCGCACGGTCACGAACGCGCCGAGCGCGAGCGCCTCCCCGTCATCCGCGGTCGCGAGCAGGCCGCGCCGTTCTCCGCGAAGGTCGACGTCGTGATCGTCGGCTCGGGCGCCGGCGGCGCGGTGCTCGCGCGCGAGCTCGCGCGCGATGGACGGAGCGTCCTCGTGCTCGAGGAAGGCGGCCACTACGCGCCGTCCGAGTACGGCGCGATGACGCCGTCGAACTCGTTCCGCCGCCTCTCGCGCGAGGCGGGGATGTCGGTCGCGCTCGGCCTCGGCGACACGCCGCTCATCAGCCTGCTCGCCGGCAAGTGCGTCGGCGGCTCGAGCGTCCTCACCGGCGGCGTGTGCTTCCGCATCCCCGAGGAGGTCCTCCACACGTGGAGCAGCTCGCTCGGGCTCGGTCGGATGACGCCCGAGGGCCTCGATCCGTTCTTCTCCGAGGTCGAGGGGATCTGCCACGTCGAGGATGTGCCCGCGCACATGCGCTCGCGCGCGACGGAGCTCTTCGTCGAGGGCGCCGACAAGCTCGGCATCCCGATGAAGACGATGCGGCGCAACACCAAGGGCTGCCGCGGCGCCGCGCGCTGCAACTTCGGCTGCCCGAACGGCGCGAAGATGAGCGTCGACGTCTCGTTCCTCCCCGACGCCGTCGCCCACGGCGCGACGGTCGTCTCCGACGCGCTGGTCGAGCGCATCGACATCACCGGCGGCGTGGCCCGCGGCGTCCGCGGCCGCTTCCTCGACGGCGTCACCGGCGAGCCCCGCGTGCGCTTCGAGGTCCGCGCGAAGCTCGTCGTCGTGGCGTGCGGCTCGATGCACACGCCGATCCTCCTCCGGCGGAGCGGCCTCGACTCGGTCCACATCGGACGCCACCTGACGCTCCACCCGGCCGTCCGCATCGGCGCCCTCTTCGACGAGGCCGTCGACGGCTGGGACGGCGCGCTCCAGAGCGTCTACACCGATCACTTCCTCGGCGACGGGATCTGGCTGAACGGCGTCTACAGCCCCGTCAACGTGCTCGCGGCGGCCTTCCCCGGCGTCGGTCGAGAGCATCGCCGTCTCGTGAAGCAGATGCCGAACCTCGCGTTCTTCGGCGGCATGGTCCACGACGACGGCGGCGGGCAGGTCCGTCGCTGGATCTCGCGCGAGCCGCTCGTCACCTACAAGATGGTCAAGCGCGACAAGGCGCGCCTGCTCAAGACGATCCACATCCTCGGCCGAATGGCCTTCGCCGCGGGCGCGCGCGAGGTGCTCACGCCCATCTTCGGCATGGCCACGGTGAAAAAGGAGAAGGACCTCGAGTTCTTGCTCGAAGACAAGGTCGCCGCGAGCAAGGTCGAGTGCATGGCATTCCACCCGCTCGGCTCCGCGAAAATGGCGACGACGGCGGACGCGGGGGTCGTGAAGCCCACGGGTGAGACCTGGGCGGTCGACAACCTCTTCGTCTGCGACGGGAGCATCCTGCCGACGAGCATCGGCGTGAACTCGCAGCTCCCGATCATGAGCGTCGCGATGATGCTCGCGCGCGGCATCGCCGCCGACTTCGAGCGGTACAGCAGCCGCGCCTGAGCGCGGCGTCCTCGGCGGGGGAAGCGCCCAATCCCACAGCACGAGTCTTGCGTGTTGGATGACCCACGCGCGACTCATCCTGTCGGGGCGGCGCCGGGGTCGGAGAGCCCTCGCGCCCGCGTCGCCCCTGCCGATCGCGAGGCCCTTTCCGCGCGTGTCACGCGCCACTGGGGGTCTTTCGGTTTGCGGAGGTCGTTTCGGGCGCGTGCCCGCGCGCAGGTAGGTGGTTCCCACCGGCGAGGAAGATCCTGGGCTCCTTGTGCGGGCGCGAGGTCTCTCCAACCCCGACACCGCTTTGCGAGCTGCCGAGCGCGGGTGGGACTCAGGACACGGGCAGTGCGAGCCTCACCGCGACATGGCGCAGCGGCTCGGCGTTCTTTGGCCAATGGCCTGGCGTGAATCCGACCTCCGCGCAGCACACCGTCTCGTGACTCCGCTCCTCGATGAGGCTCCACTCGGCTTCTGGGAAGCCCCCGCATGCCGCGGACAGTTCCTTGCTCATGTCGGCGCTGATGCTGAAACCGATGAAGCCTGCGGCACCGCCTCCGCGCTCGTCGTCGGCGAGCCACTTGAGCACCACCAAGAGCTTTTCGGAGGCCCACCGAACCGGAGACTCGAGCCGACTCGAACGCCGGAGCCGGTGACGACGGGTCCGAAGGAAGAACGACAGGTCCGAGCCGCGGAGCCTGCTCAGACTCGAGAGCCCACGCGCCGCAGCAGCAGGAACAACGGGCGACCGCGACCTCACCGCTCGAGTGAAGGGCCACCATCCCGATCACGGAGCAACCTCAATCACTTCCGCTCGAGATCCCCGCCTTCACGAGGGATCGAGGGAAGCGCCTGCCGCCGGGAGACCGCCGAGCGCCCGTTCGATCAGGGGGCCGCGGCGAGGCCGCCGAGGCGGCGCGGCTCGGCGGCGCCGATCCACTCGCCGCCGGCGCGGCCGATCGCGGGGGCGTCGGCGAGGTGGCCGCGCTCCTTGAGCGTGTAGCCCATCGCCTCGAGGCGCTTGGACGTCGCCGGCGCGAGGCCGTCCTTCTCGAAAATCACCTCGTCGGGGAGGTGCTGCATGTGGAAGCGCGGCGCGCTCACCGCGGCGCCGACGTCGAGGCCGAAGTCGACCATGTTCGACAGCTCCTGCCACACCGCGGTGATGATCGTCGGGCCGCCCGCGCCGCCGGCGACGAGGAGCACCTTGCCGTCGGGGCCGGTCACGATCGTCGGCGCCATCGAGGACAGCATGCGCTTTCCGGGGGCGATCGCGTTCGCCTCGCCCTGGACGAGCCCGAAGCCGTTGGCGGTGCCGGGGACGGACGCGAAGTCGTCCATCTCGTTGTTGAGGACGAAGCCGCCGCCCTTGACCGTGACGCCGGAGCCGTACCACCAGTTGATCGTCGTCGTGAGCGAGACCGCGTCGCCGGCCGAGTCGACCACGGAGAAGTGCGTCGTGTGCGGTCCGCTCGCGCTGGCCGGCGCCGCCACGATCTCGGACGACGGCGTCGCGCGATCGGGGACGATGGTGGCGCGCTGCTCCTTCGCCCAGCCCTCGGAGAGGAGCTCGGCGAGCGGCATCTTGACGAAGTCGGGATCGCCGAGCTTCGCGTTGCGCGCGGCGTACGCGCGGCGCATCGCCTCGAAGACGACGTGGAGCTGCTCCGGCGACTGGAAGCCGAGCTTATTGATCTCGTAGCCCTCGAGGATGTGCGCGATCATCGCGAGCGTGACGCCGCCGGACGAGGGCGGCGGCATCGACGCGATCTTGTGGCCGCGGTAGGTGAACTCGACGGGCTTGCGCCACTTGGCCTGGTACTTCTTGAGGTCCGCGAGCGTGATGAGCCCGCCCTCCTCCTTCATCTGCTTGACGAGCGCAGCGGCCGTCGGCCCCTCGTAGAAGCCCGACGGGCCCTTCTCGATCCGCTCGAGGACCGTCGCGAGCTCCGGGTTCTTGAACGTCGAGCCCTTCGCCGGCGGCGCGCCGCCCGGCAAGAAGAGCGCGGCGCTCACCGGGTGCTTCTCGAGGCGCTTCGCGCCGACCTCGAGCGTCGAGAGGAACGCGTCGTCGACGACGAAGCCCTCCCTGGCGAGCTTGATCGCGGGGGCGAGGAGATCCTTCCACGTCTTCTTCTTCGAGCCGAGCGTGCGATGGAGCTCCCAGAGACCGGCGACGCTACCGGGGACGCCGACCGACTTGATGCCGTCGCGCGCGTCGGCCTTCGGCTTGCCGTTCGCGTCGAGGTACATGTCGCGCGTCGCCGCCGCAGGCGCCGTCTCGCGGAAGTCGAGCGCGCGGAGCTCCCCGCGCATGCGCGTCACCGCGAAGCCGCCGCCGCCGATGTTGCCCGCCGTCGGATAGGCGACCGCGAGGGCAAACGCCGTGGCGACCGCCGCGTCGGCGGCGTTGCCTCCGCTCGCGAGGACGTCGCGCCCGACGTTCGACGCCACGGCGTTGTCGCTCACGACCATGCCGTTCGCGCCGCGAACGACGACCGGCGTCTGGTACGGCCACGGGTTCGCCTGCGCGCCCGCGTCGATCGCCGCCGCATCGGCGACAGCCGGCACGCTCGTGGGCGCGGGCGTCTGCACGACGGGCGCGGGCGTGGGCGCAGGCGCGCCGCCGGCGCAGCCGAGGAGAAGGACGAGCGAGACGGAGCGGAGGAAGCGGGAAGCCATCGGGCGGAAGCCTAGTCCCGATGCGGCCCCGCCGTGCCCGCGAAGCGTCTACGCCGCGCGCGGATCTGCTCTGGAAGCCCACGCGGCCGCGCCGACCGCGAGCACACAGCAGAGCTGGAATTATCCTGCCTGAGCGCAAACCAGGCGCTCCCCGCCTAGGCGTAGACGCGGTCGACCTCGATCTCCTGACCGTGGATGCGGACCGTCTCACCGGCCCGCCGGACGTCGACACTCCAGCTCTGACCGACACGTCGACGGACCTCGATGCGCCGCTCGTCCTGCGAGACGAGGACGTACTCCTCGAGGGCCTCGGCCTGCTGGAAGAGGAGGAACCGCTCGCTGCGATCGCGCTCTGCGGTCGACTTCGAGAGCACCTCGACGACCACGCTCGGGTTGGTGATCGCTTCCCCGAGGCTCTTGCCGTTCTTGTCCTTCGCGCCTCGCGTCAAGATCGCGCCGCAAACGATGCTCGCGTCGGCGTACGTGGAGTGATGCGCGCTCTCGACGTAGAGGAGCGTATCGGACGAGTAGACGCGGCACTCATCCGTCTGAGGCAGAGCGCGCACGATCGCCGCAGACAGCCGACCGTGCTCGGGAGTACCGCGCGACATCGCGTAGACGAGACCGTTGATCCACTCGTGCTTCGCGTCACTCGTCGACTCGAGCGCGAGGTACTCGTCGTAGGGAGTGAAGAGCAGCTCGGCGGCGGTCGTCATGGCGTCAGCCCTCAGTGTAGTACGCCGCCCGCCTCGGCGCCGGATGCGGCGGGGGACGCTCGGGGCGGGCGCCCCGCCCCCGCACGCCACCGCCCTCGCCGGGCGGCGATCAGCGCGCGGGCGCGGCGACGACCTGATCGATCGCGCCGAAGATCGAGCGGCCGGAGTCGTCGCGCATCTCGATGCGGACGCGATCGCCCTTGCGGAGGAAGGGAGTCTTCGGGCCGCCGGAGACAAGCGTCTCGACGGTGCGGACCTCGGCGATGCAGGAGTAGCCGAGGCCGCCGGCGTCGATCGGGCGGCCGGGGCCGCCGTCCGCGTCGCGGTTCGACACCGTTCCGGAGCCGACGATCGAGCCCGCCGCGAGGTCGCGCGTCTTCGCGGCGTGCGCCACGAGCGTGCCGAAGTCGAACGTCATGTCGACGCCCGCGTTCGCCTTGCCGAACGGCGCGCCGTTCAGCGATACGTCGAGGACGCGGTGGAGCTTGCCGTCCTTCCAGGCCGCGCCGAGCGCGTCCGGCGTGACGGCGACCGGCGAGAACGCCGACGACGGCTTCGACTGGAAGAAGCCGAAGCCCTTCGCCAGCTCGTTCGGGATGAGGTTCCGCAGCGAGACGTCGTTGACGAGCATGACGAGGCGAATCGCCGCGAGCGCCTCTTCACGGCTCGCGCCCTGGCGGACGTCGCCGGTGATGACGGCGACCTCGCCCTCGAGGTCGCAGCCCCACGACTCGTCCGCGAGCGGGATGGCGTCGCGCGGCGCGAGGAAGACGTCCGATCCGCCCTGGTACATCAGCGGATCGGTCCAGAACGACTCGGGCATCTCGGCCTTGCGGGCCTTGCGCACGAGGGCGACGTGGTTCACGTACGCCGAGCCGTCCGCCCACTGGAACGCGCGCGGGAGCGGCGACGCGCACGCCTCCTCCGAGAACGGCTCCTTCGCGCCCTCGCCTCGCTCGAGCGCGGCGAAGAGCGCGCCGAGGCGCGCCTCGCTCTCGGTCCACGTGTCGAGCGCGCGCTGGAGCGTCGGCGCGACCGCCGAGGCGTCCGCGCACCAGGCCAGATCGCTCGAGACCACGACGAGGCGCCCGTCGCGCCCGGACTTCAACGATGCGAGCTTCATCACGCCTTCTCCTCTTGCTTGTCGGCGGCGCCGGGCAGCCGCGCCTTCTCGAACGACGACCAGCACGCGTCGTAGTCGGGCTGGAGCGCCGGGCTCTCCATCGCGAAGCGCGTCGGTCGGATGACCCACCGGCTCTCGAACATGAACGCGAGGGTGTCCTCGATCTTGTGCGGCCCGAGCTCGGCGGCGATCGCCCGCTCGTAGCTCGTCTTGTCCGGGCCGTGCCCGCTCATGCAGTTGTGGAGCGACGCGCCGCCCGGAGCGAAGCCGCCCGCCTTCGCGTCGTAGACGCCGTGGATGAGGCCCATGAGCTCGCTCATCACGTTGCGGTGAAACCACGGCGGCCGGAACGTGCGCTCGGCGACCATCCAGCGCGGCGGGAAGATGACGAAGTCGCAGTTCGCCGTGCCCGGCACCTCGCTCGGCGACGTGAGGACGGTGAAGATCGAGGGATCGGGGTGGTCGAAGCTCACCGTTCCGATCGTGTTGAAGAGGCGGAGATCGTACTTGTACGGCGCGAGGTTGCCGTGCCACGCGACGACGTCGAGCGGCGAGTGATCGAGCGTCGTCGACCAGAGCCGGCCCTGGAACTTCTGCACGACCTCGGTCGGGCGGTCGACGTCCTCGAACGCCGCGACCGGCGTGAGGAAGTCGCGCGAGTTGGCGAGGCCGTTCGAGCCGATCGGGCCGAGCTCGGGGAGGCGGAAGGGCGCGCCGTAGTTCTCGCAGACGTAGCCGATCGCGCGTCCGTCCGGCAGCTCGGCGCGGAAGCGCACTCCGCGCGGGACGACGCCGATCTCGCCCGGCGTGAGATCGAGCACGCCGAGCTCGGTCACGAGCCGGAGCGCGCCTGCCTGCGGCACGATCAAGAGCTCGCCGTCGGCGTCGTAGAACACGCGATCTTCCATCGAGCGCGTCGCGAGGTACATGTGGACGGCGATGCCGGCGAACGACGCCGCGTCGCCGTTGCCGGCGAACGTGACGAGGCCGTCGACGAAGTCGGCGGGCGCAGCCGGAAGCTCCGGCGGGCTCCACCGCAGGCGGTTCGGCGACGCCGGCGTCTCGTCGAACGGACCGCTCCGCACGAGGCCCTGCGCGTGCGGCGCGAACGGCGGATGCGCCGCGCTCGGCCGCAGGCGGTAGAGCCACGAACGCCGGTTCTCCTTGCGCGGCGCGGTGAAGGACGTGCCCGACAGCTGCTCGGCGTAGAGCCCGAACGGCACGCGCTGCGGCGAGTTCTGGCCGCGCGGCAGCGCGCCCGCGACAGCCTCCGTCGCGACGTCGTTCCCGAAGCCCGAGAGGTAGCTCACGACCCCTGTCTACTACGGCGCGGGCCGCGCTGCAGGACCGGACGCTGCGACGCCGACGACACCCCGGCGGATCTGGTCGAGCTCGATGGACTCGAAGAGCGCCTGGAAGTTGCCGTTTCCGAAGCCGTCGTTGCCCTTGCGCTGGATGATCTCGAAGAAGATCGGCCCGAAGAGGTTCTCGGTGAAGATCTGGAGGAGGAAGCCCTCCTTCGAGCTGCCGTCGATGAGGATCCGGTTCTCTTGGAGGCGCGCCACGTCCTCGCCGTGCGCGCCGACGCGGCCGTCGACGAGCTCGTAGTAGGTCGCCGGCGTGTCCTGGAAGACGATCCCGTTGGCGCGGAGCTTCTCGACCGTCGCGTGGATGTCCGACGTCGTGAGCGCGAGGTGCTGGATCCCCTCGCCGCGGTACTGCCGGATGAACTCCTCGATCTGCGACGAGTCGTCCTGGCTCTCGTTGAGCGGGATGCGGATCGCGCGGTCCGGCGCGATCATCGCCTGCGAGAAGAGGCCGGTCGCCTGCCCCTTGATGTCGAAGAACTTCTGCTCGGTGAAGCCGAAGATGCGGTCGTAGAACGTCGACCAGGTGCGCATCTCCCCGCGCCGGACGTTGTGGGTGAGGTGGTCGAGCAGGTCGAGCCCGACGCTGTTTTTCGCCTCGGCCTCGGCCGCGCCGGCGATCGGAAGCCAGCCGTCGTAGACCGAGCCGCCACCGTGCTGGTCGACGAGGTAGAGCAAGCTCCCGCCGATCCCCTCGAGGACGCGGCTCGCCGGGCCGAGGGCGCCGCGCGAGGCGTCGGCCGCGCGGGCGCCGCGCTCGAGCGCCATCGCGAACGCGCGCTCCGCGTCCGCGACGCGGAACGCCATGCCGTTCGCGGACGGACCGTGCGCCGCGCGGAACTCGGCGGCCTGACCGGCGGCGTCGCGGTTGACGAGCAGGTTGATGCGACCCTGCTTGAAGCGCACGACGTCGCGGGTCGGGTGCATCGCGCAGGCGGTGAAGCCGAGGCGCTCGAGGAGGTCGATCATCCGAGCGGGCTCGGGCGAAGTGAGCTCGACGAACTCGAAGCCGTCCAGGCCGAGGGGGTTGTCCGACACGTCCTTCATGAGCGCTCCTGAAGCCCCCGAGGTTAGTAACAACTGTTACGACCCTGGTAGTAACAATCGTTACCATCTGAGGCAAGCGGAACGTCAGCCGCGCGCCAGGATGCGGCTCGCCGACGCCTCCAGCCGGCGGAGCAGGGCGTTCAGCGCGCGGACCTCGCGCGGGCCGAGCCCCTCGAGCACCTCGGCCTCGAGCGTGAGCGCCGCCGGGACGACGCGGCGGTAGAGGTCCCGGCCCGTCGGCGTCAGGGACAGGCGGAGCGAGCGCGCGTCCTCCACGTTCGGGACGCGCCGGAGGAGCTCGCGGCGCTCGAGCACCTGCGCGGCGCGGCTCACCGTGACCTTGTCCATCTGCGTCAATCCGACGATCTCCTGCTGCGTGAGCTCCTTCGACTCGGCGAGGACGCACATCACGCGCCACTCCGGCATCTTCAGCGCGAAGAGCTTCTCGTACGCCTGCCCGATGACCTGGCTGACGACGTTCGACGCCAGCGACAGGCGGTAGGGCAAGAATTCCTCGAGCTTCAGACGGGAGCGCGCCACAGCCGGCGGGATAGCACGTCCACGCTCATCGAAGGCAGCGTAGGCTGGAGGTTCCGCCCGATGACCCACGAGCGCATCAAGGACCTCCCGGCGACCGTGCCCGAGCGCGCGAGGACGCCGCGCGACGCGACGATCGTCCTGCCTCCGCCGTCGGTCGGACCGGGCGGCGCGACCTCGATCGACAGCGTCGCCCCGATCCCGCTCGACTCGTACCAGCCTCCGAACTCGGGCACCGCGGCGCTCTCCGCGCCGCCGTCGCAGCGCGAGGTCATCGTGCCGTCGGCGGCGACGGTGGGCTCGGTGCTCGAGCACGTGCGCAAGGCGCCGGCCGAGCGCCTCGAGGTGGAGGCGCGCCTCGCCTCCGGCGGCATGGGCTCGATCGACGTCGCGATCGACCACGCCCTCGACCGTCGGATCGCGATCAAGACGCTGCACCCGCACCTCCGCTCCGACGATCAGACGGTGCGCATGTTCCTCCGCGAGGCGCGGCTCACGGGCCTGCTCGACCACCCGCACATCGTGCCCGTCTACGACCTCGGCGAGCGAGCGAGCGGACAGCTCTTCTTCGCGATGAAGCTCGTCGAGGGACAGACGCTCGCGGCGCTCATCCGCGCGCTCCCGCGCGGCGTGCTCGAGACGGCGACGCTCTACACGCTGCTCGACGTCTTCGCGAAGGTCTGCGACGCGCTCGCCTTCGCCCACAGCCGCGGCGTCCTCCACTGCGACGTCAAGCCGGCGAACGTCATGGTCGGCGAGTTCGGCCAGGTCTTCCTCATGGATTGGGGGATCGCCCGGCTCGTCGCAGCCGACGTCGCGCCCGCCTCGCGCGTGGGCAGCGGAGGGGCGGGCGCGAACGCCACTCCGCGCGCGGCGCGCGCGCCGTCGCTGACCGACAACTCGGTCATCGGGACGCCTGGCTACATGTCACCGGAGCAGGCCCGCGGGGATCGCAAGAAGCTCGACGTCCGCTCCGACGTGTTCCTGCTCGGCGCGCTCCTCTACGAGATCCTCACGCACCGGCCGCCCTACGTGAGCAGCGACCGCAGCGAGACGCTCGCGCTCGCCGCGGCCGGCACCTTCCCGAGCCCGCGCAAGGTCGCCGGCGACGTCGCGGTCCCTCTCGAGCTCGAACGCATCGTCCTCCGCGCGATGGCGAAGGCGCCGGAGCAGCGTTACGCGTCCATCGCTGCCCTGAAGGAGGACGTCGTCCGCTTCATGCGCGGCGGCGCCGAGTTCCCGCGTCGATCGTTCCAGCCAGGCGAGGCGATCGTGCGCGAGGGAGAGCCCGGCGACGCCGCGTACATCATCGTGGAGGGGCGCTGCGAGGTCCGGAAGCAGACGCCGTCCGGGACGCAGACGCTCCAGACCATCGAGCCCGGCGCCGTGTTCGGCGAGATGGCGATCCTCACCGGCGGATCGCGCACCGCGACCGTCGTCGCCGTCGAGGCCACCACGGTGCTCGTCATCACCTCGCACGTCCTCGAGCACGAGATGGCCGCGCTGAAGCCGTGGATGGCGACGCTCCTCAAATCGCTGGCGTCCCGGTTCCGCGACGTCGACACGCACAACCGCGCGACCCCCGCCGCGACGCTCTCGCCGGCGCGCATCGCGAACCAGATCTTCATGATGCTCGCGACGTGGGGAGCGGTCGACGAACGCGGCGGCCGCTGGATGAAGTGGAGCGCCCTCGCGCCCGAGCTCGAGGCGCAGCTCGGCCTCGCGCCGGTGGCCCTCTTCGGCGCCGTCGCGCGCTACGGGCTCGTGCTCGACGTGGAGGCCGACCGGCTGACCGTCCCCGATCCGGAGGCGCTCCGCGGACGGCTCGAGCGCGAGCTCGCGGACAAGCCGGTCGTCTGACGCCTCGGCCGCCGCGACGCGGTGCCCGCGCTCAGGACACGACGTCGACGAGGTCGGGGCGAACGCGGGCAACGACGCGCGCGAACGCCTCCTTGTCGATCGCGCGCTCGAGCGCGGCCTCCGGCGCGATCTTCCCGGCGCCGAGGAGCCGCTCGAGCCCGGCGTCGAGCGTCTGCATTCCCTGCGCGCTTCCCGCCTTCATCGCGCCGGCGAGGTCCTCGGTCTTGCCCGCGCGGATCGCCTGGGCGATCGGCGGCGTCGCGACGAGGATCTCGTGGACGGCCATGCGGCTCTTCACGTCGGCGGCGCGGACGAGGTGTTGGACGATGACGCCGGCGAGGCACTCGGCGAGGAGGCTGCGAACGCGCGGCTGCGCCTCGGGCTCGAACGCCGTCACCAGCCGATCGAGCGCGGACGCGACGCCGCTCGCCTGGAACGTCGCGAGGACGAGGTGACCGTCGCTCGCGAGGCCGAGCGCGAGCTCGATCTCCTCCGCCGAGGAGAGCTCGGAGACGACGACGACGTCGGGGTTCTCCCGCGCGGCACCCCTGAGCGCGGTCGCCGTCGTCGGCGTGTGGAGCCCGACCTCGCGCTGGGTGATCTGCGCGCGGAGCGACTCGTGCACGAACTCGATCGGGCTCTCCACCGACAGCACGTGACACGCGCGCGTCTTGTTGATGTGGTCGACCATCGCGGCCATCGTGGTGGTCTTGCCGTTCGACGACGGACCGGCGACGACGACGAGCCCGCCGCGGCGGTCGGCGAGCCGCCAGAAGACCTCGGGACACCCGAGCTCCGCCAGCGACGGGACGCGGGCGGGCACGAGGCGGAAGGCCGCGGCGATGCCCGAGTGCTTGACGTAGTAGCTCGCGCGGAAGCGAGCGACGTCCTTGTACGCGAGCGCGAGATCGAGATCGAGATCGGCGGCCAGCCGCGCGCGCTGCGCGGGGGTGACGACCTCGAGGAGCATGTCCTCCAGCTCCTTCGCGGTGACGGGCGCGTCGCGAAGCGCGACGATCTCGCCGCGCACGCGGGCGAGCGGCGGCTGGTTGACCGCGAGGTGGAGGTCGCTGCCGCCTCGCTTGACCAGGTCCTCGAGGATCGCGTCGATCGCCGCCACCGGCTACCCCTTCCTCGCCTGCGCGGCGGACGCCGCGGCGGGACGCGACGCCAGCGCGTCGAGATCCGCCGGCGACTCGGCGAACAGCTTCGCCACCTCGGCGGTGACCTTCTGAGCGCGCACGAGGTCGGCGAGCGACTCGTCGAGGCGGACGACGCCGGCCGCCTTGCCTCGCTTCTGGAGGTCGGGGATCTGGTGCGTGCGCCCGTCCCTGACGAGGGTGTAGAGAGCGACCGACCACGGGAGGAGCTCGACCGCGGCGTGGAGGCGCGTGCGATCGGCGCTCGGGACGAGGCGCTGGCCGGCGATCAAGCGGAGCGACGAAGCGAGGCTCGCCCGCACCCACGGCTCCTCGGCCGGCGAGAACATGTCGAGGATGCGGTCGACGGTCTTCGCGGCGCTCGGCATGTTCATCGTGCCGAGCACGAGGCGGCCGCTCTCGCTCGCGACGAGCGCGTGGCGGACCGACTCGGCGTCGCGCATGTCGCTGATGACCAGGGTGTCGACGTCCTCGCGCAGCGCCGTCTGGAACGTCCGCGCCCGCGTCCGCGCGTGGAGCCCGACGTCCCGCTGGCTGACGAGGCTCTTCTTGCGCGGGTGGACGTGCTCGATCGGCTCCTCGACGGTCATGATGTGACGCGCCGTCTCGCGGTTCAGGTGATCGACGAGCGCGGCGAGCGTCGTCGACTTGCCGTGGCTCGCGGGACCGGTGACGAGGACGAGGCCGCGCTGGTGCCCGAGCGCGCTCGCGAGCGCGTCCGGGAGGCCGAGCCCCGCGAGCGTCGGCAGCTCCTTCGGGATGACGCGGAGGTTGAGCTTGAAGCCGGTGCGCTGCCTCGAGACGTTCACGCGGAAGCGCCCGTGCGTCGGGTGCTCGACGGCGAACTCGCACGCGCCGTCGCGCTCGAGCGCCTCGCGCAGCCTCGGCGGGACGATCTCCTTCGCGATGCGCTCGACGTGCTCGGCCGGGAGCGACTGCGTACGGGGGAGGAGATCGCTCGCGACGCGAAGCAGGATCGGCCGGCCGGCGACGATGACGAGATCGCTCGCGCGCGCGGCCACCGCCATCGCGAGGAACGAATCGACGGCGGCCGACGCGTCGACGCGCGGCCGCTCTTTCTCCGCCACCGCCGCCGCGGCGCGGGCCTTTGCGACGTCGGCGGGGCTGTCGGCCCCCGGAACGGAGACCGTGTTGTCGGCGCCGTCAGCGTCGACGTCGATGTCGAGCCTGACCGCGCGCGACGCAGAGCCGGAGTCCGTCGTCGTGATCTCGACGTCGACCGCGTCGACCGACGTGGGCGTGGAGATCCGGCGGCCGACCATCGCCGGGCCGTGACTCGACGCGGCCTTCGCGCGCTGCTCGGCGGCGAGGCGCTCGCGGGCGGCGCGCTCTTGCGACCACTGGCACGCTGCTCCTGCGCCGGCGCGCTCCTGCGCGGCGCGCTCGACGGCCGCTCGCTTTGCTCCTGCGCGGCGCGCTCATGACCGCCCGCTGCTCCTGCGCGGCGCGCTCGGCGGCCGCCCGCTGCTCCTGCGCGGCGCGCTCGGCGGCGGCCTTCTCGGCAGCGGCCTTCTCGGCGGCAGCCTTCTCGGCGGCGGCCTTCTCGGCGGCAGCCTTTTCGGCAGCGGCCTTCTCCGCGGCGGCCTTTTCGGCGGCGGCCTTCTCCGCGGCGGCCTTTTCGGCAGCGGCCTTCTCGGCGGCAGCCTTTTCGGCAGCGGCCTTCTCGGCGGCGGCTTTCTCCGCGGCAGCCTTCTCTGCAGCGGCCTTCTCCGCGGCGGCCTTGCTGGCCGCCGCTTTCTCTGCGGCCGCCTTCTCCGCGGCCGCCTTCTCGGCGGCGGCCTTGTCAGCCGCGGCCTTCTCCTCCGCGCGGCGCTGGCTCGCGGCCTCGTCGCCATCGGCGCGCGCCACCTCGTCGGGTCGACGAGCCGGCTTCGGGCGCGGCTCTCCGGGCCCCGTGCCGGGCGGCGTGCTCACCGGCGGCGAGAGCGTCTGGAGCGTCGGCTCGTCGTCGTCGTCCCACTCGTCGTCGGGCGGCGGCGGCGCGACCGGCGCCGGCGCCGGCTGCACACGCGCAGCCTGAGCCGACGCCGCAGCGACGACGTTCGTGATGACCTGCGGCTGGATCTGCGCGGTGGCCTTCGCGGCGGTCATCGTCGCCGACGACGGCGCTCCACCCGACGGCTGCGCGCGCACCTGCGTCGACGCCGGCTGCGCCCTCGCCGGAGGCGGCTGCGGAGACGGGGCCGCGGCCGGGACCTGCTGCCGGCTCTCCTGCGTCCGCGCGACCCCTTGCTGCCCGGAGGGACGCGCGGCCGGGCCGGCGCCGGACGCCGGCGCGTTGGCCGGCATCGCCTTCTCGGAGGGTCGGACCGACGGCGTGTTGCCCGCGCTCTGCTGCGTGGTCGCGGCCGGCGGACGCGCCGCGGGGCCCTCGCGCTTCGCGACGGTGAAGCGCGCCTGCACGACGTCCTTGCGTAGGATGGCCGCGACCGCGATCACGCCGACGCCGTCGAGGCGCGTCGTCCACTGGACCGGCTTGTCCGTCAGCGAGTCGACGTAGCGGCTCCCGCCCATCGTCACGAGCATCTGCATCAGACGCTCGGTGCTCGGCGCCTCGTCGTCCACCGGCTCGAACTTCCCGCCGATGTTGACGCTCGGCAGCCGATTGGTGACGAGACCGAACTCCAACACCTCCGGGCGCGCGAGGTTCTTGAGCAGCTCCTCGATCGTTTTCATCGGCCTGGCAACGCCACTCGCCAGACTACACGACCCGGCCTCTTTGGGGCCATTTCGTACAGCGGTCCGACGCACGGCGCCGGGGCGGCCCGTGACGAGCGCGTGACCCGGTTTTCCAGCCGGTTTTCTCCGGAGGACGTCGCCCTCCCCTCGTTCGGGCGCCGCTCGAGCCCGCGCTGGATCCCGCAGAATTCAGGATCCAGCGCTGGCGTGGGCCCGTCAGCGGCGCTCGAACGGGCGGCGGCCGGCGTACACCGCGCCGACGCCGAGCTCGAAGCCGATGCGGAGGAGCTGGTTGTACTTCGCGACGCGGTCCGAGCGGGAGAGGCTGCCCGTCTTGATCTGACCGGCGTTGGTCGCGACGGCGAGGTCGGCGATGAACGTGTCCTCGGTCTCGCCCGAGCGGTGGCTGATGACGCTGCGGTAGCCGGCTTCCTGCGCCATGCGGATCGTGTCGAAGGTCTCGGTGAGGCTACCGATCTGGTTCAGCTTCACGAGGATGGCGTTGGCGAACCCGCCCTCGATGCCCCGACGGAGGCGCTCGACGTTGGTGACGAAGAGGTCGTCCCCGACGAGCTGGACCTTCTTGCCGAGCTTGTCGGTGAGGAGCTTCCACGTGTCCCAGTCGTCCTCGGCGCAGCCGTCTTCGATCGAGATGAGCGGGTAGGTCGACGCGAGCTTCTCGTAGATCGCGACGAGCTCGGCGCCGGTGACGGGCTTCTTGTCGAACGTGTACTTCTTCGAGCCCTTGTCGAAGAACTCGCTCGCCGCGCAATCGAGCGCGAGGTGAAACTCCTTGCCCGGCGTGTAGCCGGCGCTCTCGATCGCCGCGACGAGCGCCTGGATGGCCGCCTCGTTCGACTCGAGGCGCGGCGCGAACCCGCCTTCGTCGCCGACCGCGGTGACCATCCCCTTGTCCTTGAGGTTCTTCTTCAGCGCGGCGAAGACCTCGGCGCCGGCGCGGAGGGCGTTCGGGTAGTCGTCGAAGCCGTCCGGGACGACCATGAACTCCTGGATCTCGAGGCCGTTGTCGGCGTGCGTCCCGCCGTTGAGGACGTTCATGAGCGGCGTCGGCAGGACGCGCGCGTTCGCGCCGCCGAGGTAGCGCCACAGCGGCAGCCCCACCGCGTCGGCCGCGGCGCGCGCGACCGCCATCGAGACGCCGAGGATGGCGTTCGCGCCGAGCTTCGACTTGTTCTCGGTGCCGTCGGCCTCGCAAAGGACGCTGTCGACCTCGGCCTGATCGAGCGCGTCGATGCCGATGATGGACGGGCCGAGCGTCTGGTTGACGTTCTCGACGGCCTTCTGCACGCCCTTGCCGCCGAAGCGCTTCTTGTCGCCGTCGCGCAGCTCGATCGCCTCGTGCTCGCCCGTCGACGCCCCGCTCGGCACGGCGGCTCGACCGTGACCGCTCGCGGTCTGGACCTCGACCTCGACGGTCGGGTTCCCACGGGAGTCCAGGATCTCGCGCGCGACGACTGCGGTGATCTCGCTCATGACTGGCTCGGCTCCTTGCGAATGAATGGGCCTGCCTTCTAGTCGATCGATTGCCAGAAGTCGCGGACCGCGTCGACGGACCGAACCCGCCGCGCGCGGGGCAGGCTGCCGAGCAGCGCCGCGCCGTACCCGCGCTTGGCGGCACGGCGATCCAGAAGCGCAACGATCCCGGCGTCTTTCTTCGTGCGGATCAGGCGTCCGAAGCCCTGCTTGAGCGTGATCGCCGCAGCGGGCACGGAGTACTGCGTGAACGCGTTGCCGCCCTCGGCCTCGATCTTCGCTGAGCGCGCGGCGACGATGGGCTCGGTCGGCACGGCGAACGGGATCTTGTCGATGACGACGAGCCTTAGAGCGCGGCCGGGCACGTCGACGCCCTCCCAGAAGCTCATCGTCGCCACGAGGACAGCGTCGCCGGCGGTGCGGAAGCGATCGAGCAGCACGTGCTTCGGCGCCTCGCCCTGGACGAGCAGCGGACCGGGCGAACCCCCGTCGCGCGCGAGCGATGCGTGGATCGCCCGCATCGCGCGGTTCGACGTGCAGAGGACGAACGCGCCGCCGCCGGTGATGCTCGCGAGCTCGCGGGCCCGCGCCGCGCACGCGTCGTCGAAGCCTTGCGCGCTCGGCTCGGGCAAGTCCTCGGCGACGTAGAGCGCCGCGCGCGATTCGAAGTCGAAGGGCGAAGGGACCACGAGCTCGTCGGTCTCGGGCAGCGCGCCGAGGCGGCTCTTGGCGAAATGGAAGCTCGGCCCGGCGTAGGTCGCGGTCGCCAGCGTCGCGCTCGTGCAGACGACGCTCGCGACGCGGTCGAACAACCTCTCGCGGAGGAGCGGGGAGAGATCGACCGGGCTCGCGCCGAGCGCCACGGCGCGCCCACCGCGCGCGCCCCGCTCGCGCGAGTCGATCCACGTGATCCCGCTCTCGAAGCCGGTCGCGGCCTTCTGCATCAAGAGCGCGCGCTGCGGGTCCTGCCGAGACGCCGACGGCGGCTCGTCGTCGGGCTCCCAGTGGCGCTCTACCCGCGTCTCCTCCGCGCTCGCGCGCACGCGGGCGAGATCGGCGCGGAGCTCCCCTGCCCTCCGCGCGATCATCGCCATCGCGTCGTCCTCGTCGAACGCGAGCGCCATGGCGACGAGCGCCTGGAGCGAGACGTCGAAGCGCCCGGTCGCGTCGCGCCGCGCGGGCGTCCACTCCTCGGGAGAAAGCATCCGCCGGGCCTCGTCGCGCGCCGACGCCCCCGCCGGCTGCCACGACTTGAAGAGCGCGTGCCCCGCGGCGTCGACGTCGTCGAGGATCCGCATCGACGACGAGTCGAGGATGCGCGCGCCCAGCACCGCGCGGCGCGCGTCGCGGATCAGCCGCTCGACGCGGCTCGCCGAGACGCGGACACCGAAGAAGTCGGTCGCGACGCTCTCGATCTGGTGCGCTTCGTCGA
This sequence comes from Labilithrix sp., assembly GCA_019637225.1. GTDB lineage: Bacteria > Myxococcota_A > Polyangia > Polyangiales > Polyangiaceae > Labilithrix. The sequence goes on along the minus strand of JAHBWC010000062.1, from coordinate 2,462 downwards.
AGACCACCGCGTCGTAGGGCGGGATCGCGCCGCCGTAGCCGCCCGTCCTCCCCGTCTTGAGCGCGAGGTCGGCGAAGAAGAGGTGGTGGTTCACGACGACGATCTGCGCGCTCTCGGCCTCGCGCCTCATCCGGGTGACGAAGCACTCGTCGAAGTACTTGCAGCCTGCACCTATCCGGGTGTCCGCGCCCGACTGCACGTCGCGCCACCCCGCCGCGTCCTCGCCGAGGGTCTCGAGCTCGGCGCGATCGCCGGTCCGCGTCTCGAGCGCCCAGCGCTCGATCATGGCGAGCTCGCGGCCGACCGGCTCGCCGCTCCGCATGCGCTCCGCGAACCGACGCTTGCAGAGGTAGTTCGGTAAGCCCTTCATGAGCGCCGCGCGGACCTCGACGCCGTGCTCCGCGAGGACCTCGCGGACGAACGGCAGGTCCTTCTCGAAGATCTGCTCCTGGAGCGCGTGGGTGGCCGTCGAGATGACGACCTTGCGCCCGGAGAGGACCGCGGGGACGAGGTAGGCGAAGGTCTTCCCGGTGCCGGTCCCCGCCTCGACGAAGAGGTGGCCGTCGCGCTCGAGCGAGCGACGGACGGCGCGGGCCATCTCGAGCTGGCCGTCGCGCTGCTCGTAGTCCGGGAGGCGACGCGCCAGCGGCGAGCCGGGCCCGAGGACGTCGTCGACCGTCAGGCCGTCGGGCCGGGACGGCGGCGGCTCGTCGGCGTCGGAGGAGCCGCCGAGGGGCTCGACGCCGAGCTCGTCCGGATCGGTCGGCGGGCGGCCCGTCATCGGCCGTCAGCTCTAGAGCAGCGCGCGTCGAGCGTCGAGCGGGCCCTGCCGTCCGCCTCGGACTTTCTCCCGCTCGCGCGATCGTCGTACGATCGACGCCGTGAGCCTCCGCCGGACCTCCTCGTCGCGCGCGCCCGCCGCCGGTCAGGCCCGCGCGCGCCCGCCGGGCGGGGGCGAGAGCGCCGCCGATCGGCCGGCGATCGAGCGGGATCCCGCGAGCGCGGTGGGGCTCCGCCTCGCGATCGGCAAGGACGGCCTCGGGATCGAGCTCGCGCGGGCGGCGCCGATCGCTTGCCTCGACGTGGTCGAGCTCGTCGTGCGGCTGCCGAACGTCCGCTTCCCGTTCGACGTGACCGGAGGGGTGGCGAAGTTCCGCCATCGCCGCGGCGAGCTCGAGCGGATCGCGGTCGAGCTCGACGCCCGCCGCGCGGCGCGCTGGGCCGAGCCTCTCCTGCGCGGCCTGATCGGCGCGGGCCCGTGCGCCGTCACGATCGCGCCGCGCGCGTTCGGCGCGACGTTCACGCTCCTCGCGACCGATCCGAGCGCGCCGCCCGGCGGCCGCCCCGGAGCCGCGGGAGCGCGGCCGAGCACCGGGCGTGCCCGCGCGCTCGCGTTCGAGGTCGCGCTCGTCGGCAGCCCGGAGCTCTCGCTCGTCGTCCACGCCGCGCGCGGCGCGAACCTCCAGGCGCCGGCCACGCTCCTCGCGATGCGCGCGCTCGCGGCCTTGCTCGGCGACGCCGCGAAGCGCGAGGGCGCCCGGTTCGTCCTGCCGCGAGCGGCCTCGCGCCTCGCCCGCGCGCTCCTCCCGGACGCAGGCGTCCGCGCGCCCGGCGGCGACGACGTCGTCCTCGCCGGATCGGGCGAGAGCGACGGGGTCCTCTTCGTCGCGTTCACGCGTGGGCCGAACGCTCCGGCGATCCCGCAGGCCGCGACGCTCGCCAACGAGGCCGCGCTCCTCGCGCGCGCCGCCGACGACGCGCGGTTCGGCGACGACCTCGAGCGCGCCCGCCGTCACGACCTCGGCGCGCTCGAGCGCGCGCCCCGCCACGCGGAGATCGGGCGCCGTATCGCCGAGGTCGACGCGCACGCCGGCGGACGGGCCGAGGCCGCCGTCGCGACGCTGCGCGCGGCCGATCGGCCGGCCTACCTCGGGCAGCTCCTCGGCGACCTGCTCGTCGAAGCGGGCGACGTGCCGGGCGCGATCGCCGCGCTCCTCCGCGAAGGCGAGCGCGATCCGTCGGGCCCGGTCGCCGCGCTCTGCCACGCGCGCGCTTCCAGCCTCACCGCCGATCCCGCCGACGCGCTGTCGTGGCTCGACTCGGCGATCGCCCGCGCGCCGAGCCTCTCCGAGCTTCGCTGGGAGCGCGCGGCGCGACGCCTCGCCCAGGGCCGGCTCACCGACGCGCGCGCGGACTTCCAGGAGCTCGAGGCGATCGCGGCCGGCGCGCACGAGCGCTACGAGGTCCTCCAGCGCGCCGCCGACATCCACCGCGCGCTCGGCCTCGGCACCGACGCAGCGCTCCTCTACGAGCGCGCGCTCCTCTACCGTCCCGACGATCCCGAGGCGATCGCGGGCCTGGGCGCAGCCATCGCGGCCGAAGGGCGCGCGGCGCGCGGCGCGACGCTCCTCGCCCGCGCGATCGAGCTCGGCGGCGCGCGCGTCCCGCCGCTCGCGACGGCG
>JAHBWC010000061.1 GCA_019637225.1 Labilithrix sp. | reverse complement strand
GCCGGGCGCGCCGGGCGCCTCGGGTGAGCCGGCCGCCTCGTTCGCGCCGGGCGTCTCCGCCGACACCGCCGCCGGGAGCGCGCCGAGACCCGTGGGCTCCGCCTCCGCGCGAGACGTCGTCCCGAGCTGACGCGCGACCAGGATCGCGGCGGCCACGGCGCCGAGGGTGGCGACGAGCGCGAGCGCGAGCGGGCGTTTCGCGCGGGCCTCGCGCTTCGTGTCCGACGTGATCGCGAGCTCGGTGTTCGTGAGGCCGAGGTTCAGCCGATCGGAGCTGGCTGCCGGCGCGATCGAGATGGTGGGCACGCTGGGATCGCTCCCCCGCCGCGCGCCGGCGCTCGCGATGTCGCCGATGCGCTCGGCGATCGCCCGGTCGCGGGCGTGGGCGAACGGCGCGAGCGCCGTGGCGAGCTCGCCGACACTCGCGAACCGGTCCTTCGGCTCCTTCGCGAGGCACCGCAGGATGAGCCGCTCGAGCGCCTCCGGGAGATCGGGGCGGTGGCTCCGCGGCGGCGGCGTCGGATCCTGGCTCGCCTTGAGGCCGATCTCGAGCGCGCTCGCGGCCTCGAACGGCAGGCGCCGCGTCAACAGCTCGTAGAGGACGACGCCGACCGACCAGATGTCGGCGCGCCCGTCGACCTCCTTCGAGGACCGCATCTGCTCGGGAGACATGTACGACGGCGAGCCGAACACGGTCTCGGTGCTGGTGAGCGCCGCCGTCGCGTCGCCGGTCGTCGTCAGCTTCGAGATGCCGAAGTCGAGGACCTTCACGAGGGACCGGCCGTCGTGACCGCGCGCGAGAAAGAGGTTCGCCGGCTTGAGGTCCCGGTGCACGATCCCGACGGCGTGGGCCTCCGCGATGGCATCGCACGCCTGGAGCACGTAGCTGGCCGCGTCCTCGACGGGGAGCGCTCCGCGCGCCTCGAGCTCGGCGTCGAGATCGCGGCCCTCGAGGAACTCCATCACGATGAACGGCGAGCCGTTGTCGAGCCTCCCCGTGTCGAGCGTGCGCGCGACGTGGGGGCTCTTCAGGCGAACCGAGGCGCGCGCCTCCCTCGAGAAGCGCTCGATGAGCGCGGGCTGCTCGAGCGCGGACGGGAGGAGGAACTTGAGCGCGACCTTCTCTTCGAGGTCGAGGTGGGTCGCCGCGACGACGACGCCCATCCCGCCCATCCCGAGCACCCGCTCCACCCGATACTTCGAGGCCAGGACCTCGCCGACCTCTACCGGAGCCGCTTTTCTAGGCCCATGCACGACGCTCAATCCCGACCGTGAGGATACGCGTCGCCTTCCGGCCCAGCAAGGCACGCTCGCTCAGCGCGCCGCGGTTCATCGCGCCGTGGGGCGCGCGCGGCGGTCGCCGCGGCCGCTCAGCGGCCCGGCGGCTTCAGCGGGAGCACGGACGAGGACAGCGGCGGCGGCGGGATCTTCCCGCTCGGGCGCGCGTCCGGCGGAACGCCGTCGCCGGCCTCGATCGACATGAGCGCCATGAAGATGCGGTCCATGCCGAGCTCGAGCGCGGCTTCCTTCTGGAAGAGGCTCGCGATGCGCACGAGGCGCAGCGCCGTGGTCTTGCCGAGCTCGGCGGTCTCGCGCTCGAGGAACGCCTCGAACGTGCCGAAGCCCTTCGCCTCGAAGAGGCGGCGCGCCTGGATGTCCTTGAGGACGATGCCGACGTCGTAGAAGCCCTTCGTGAGGTTCTTACGGAAGGCCTTGATCTGCTGGAGCGCGTTGTGGAGATCCGCGATCTTCGCCTTGATGGCCTCGGCCGTCGCAGGCGTGCGAATGGTCGCGCGCGCGCTGCCCGGAAGGGGCGGCTCGGCCGCACGGGCACGCGCCTCGGCGGCGTGCTTGGCCGCGTGCCGCGCTGCCCAGGGGGCCGCGCCCCGCAGGCCGAGCTTGCGCTTCGGCGCTTCGGCCGCGCCGGCCTTCTGCGCCGACGCCTTCGCTCCGTTCTTACCAGCGCCCTTGGAGTCGGGCTTCCCCTTAGCGAGCTTCTTTGTGGCCATCTTCGTCGTCGCGCTTTTAAGTGTCCGCAAGAGAGCGCCACCTACCATTTGTCTGAGCGTTTCGTCCACGAATACTTGTAATGGTTCGGGTTAGGATGCGCCCTCGGCCCTCCCAGCACGCGCCGGAAGCGGACCCGCGAGGGCCTCTCCCGACGTCGCGCGCGGCGGCCCCGAGGGCTCACGAGGGCGAATTCGCATGGCAATCCTGACCGTCCCCACCGAAGCGGACCTCGCGTCCTTCGTCGCGGCCTACCCGCTCGCATCTGTCCGGACGGCCAAGGGAATCGAGGCAGGCACCGTCAACACGAGCTACGCGCTCGAGCTCGACGACGGGCAGCGCTGGTTTCTCCGGATCTACGAGGAACAGGACGCCGCCGGCGCCGGGCGCGAGGCCGCTGTCCTGTCCCACCTGGCGGCCCACGGCGTCCCGACGCCCGCTCCGCTCGCGGCCAGCGACGGCGCGTCGATGCGGACCCTCGCGGGCAAGCCCGCCGCGATCTTCCCCTGGATCGACGGCGAGATGCTCTGCCAGCGCGCCGTCACGACCGACGCGGCCGCGGCCGTCGGTGCGGCGCTCGCCCGCATCCACGTCGCCGGCCACGCGCCCCGCGCGGCGCTCGACGCCGGGCGCTTCGATCCCGCGCACCTCGTCGAGCGGTGCGAGCGCGTGGCGTCTTCGACCGATCCGGAGGCGCGAGCGATGGCCGGCGAGCTCCGCGAGGCGATGACGCGCATCGCGGCCTCGCGCCGGCACGACGTGCCTCGAGGGCTCGTTCACGGCGACCTCTTCCGCGACAACGTCCTCTGGAACGTCGCGGCCGCGGACGCGGCGAAAGACGTGTCCGCCTGTAGTAGTATCGCCGCGCTCCTCGACTTCGAGAGCGCGCACGATGGCCCGTTCGCTTACGACCTTGCCGTGACCATCCTCTCGTGGTCGTACGGATCGCAGCTCGACACCGACGTGGCCCGCGCCGTCGTCCGCGGGTACCGCGCCGTCCGCGAGCTCGAGCCGGGCGATCGTGAGGTCCTCTACGACGAGGCCGTCTTCGCGACGCTTCGCTTCACCATCACGCGCATCACCGACGACGCGATCCGCGTCGGCAAGCGGTGGCAGCGCTTCGTGGAGCGGCGCGAGGCCGTCGAGCGGCTCGGGCGCGCGGGCTTCCTGGAGGCGCTCGGGCTGTGAACCGTCGCGCGCCGCCGTCGATCGCCGGACTCGCCCTCGTGGCGCTGGGCGTCCTCACGGGCGAAGAGGCTCGCGGCGAGCCCGCGAGCTCCGTCCCCGAGCCGGAGGTGCACCACGCGCCGCTGCCCGACACGAGCCTCGGATTCCAGCCCGCCGCGCCGCGCCCGACGCTCGCGTGGGCCGCGCTCCAGCTCGTGCCGAGCCCCGAGGTCGCGGTCGGACGCCAGAGGCACGTCGGGCCGAGCGGCGAGGTCGACGCCGGCCCGCGAGCGGCCTTCGGCCTGCGCTGGCAGCTCACGCCGGTGCTCTGGTCGTTCGGCGTTCACCCGAGCCAGCCGCGCTGGCGCACCTTCGTCGTCGATCCGCTCGCGCGGCAGTCGGGCTCGATCGAGCTGTCGACGTCGTTCGAGTACATCGGCGGTCACGTCGATCGGCTGCTCGCGCGCCCCGGGCTCCGCGTGTACCTCCCGGTGGCCCACAAGGGCGAGTACCTCTCGGTGTCGCTGGGTACGTCCGTCTACGCGTACGAGGGCTTCCGCGTCGCTTACGACGTGGGCGCGTACATCCTCGCCGGCACGCTCGGGGTCCAGATGACGGTCGCGCCCGCCCACGCGCCGCTCGCGGCGATCGCCACAGTCCGGCTGCGGTACTTCTGATGCGCGTCGTCTCCTCGGTCCTCGTCGTCTCCTCGCTCTGCGCCGGCGTCCTCGCGCTCGCCGCGTGCGACGAGCCCGGCGCGTCGCTGCAGATCACCGGCGCGCGCGCGCATCGCGCTCCCGACGCGCGCGTCGTCGTCGACGTCGACCTCGTCGCGGCCGAGGGCCTCGGCGGCAACATCGGCACGTACTGCACGCGAGCGACCTTCGCCGGGCAGGTCGAGCCGGTCGAGCAGTGCAACGCGGACCTCGAGGACGGCGACACGAAGACCGTGCGCCTCGTCTCGACCAGCGACCGGATCTTCGCGGGTGCGCCCATCTCGATCCGCGTGCGTCTCGGCAACGTCGACGTCGGGAGGGGCCTTGCGGCGCCTCGCTGAGCTCGCGCTCGCGGTCACGCTGACGGCGGCCGTCTCCGGCTGCTTCGTCGTGCGCGCGGGCGGCCGCGCCGCGGTCTCGCTCTTCTCGAGCCCCCGCGAGGTCAAGAAGGCGAAGCACCCCGTGGGCCCGGACGCCCGCCTCGCGGTGGTCTGGGTCGGGCACGCGACGGCGCTCGTCCAGATCGACGACAAGGTCATCCTGACCGATCCGGTCTTCACGAGCACCGTCGGTCAGGTCTCGAAGCGCCTCGTCGAGCCGGGGATCGATCCGAAGGATCTTCCGCCCGTCGACGTCGCGCTCGTCTCGCACATGCACCTCGATCACCTGTCGCTCGGGAGCCTCGAGATGATCGAGCCGAAGGTGAAGACGCTGCTGCTCCCGAGCGGGGGCGCGGCCTACCTCACCGGCGGCTTCGCGTTCCCGGCGCACGAGCTCGCGACCTGGCAAGCGTGGGAGAAGGACGGCCTCCGCGTGACGGCGGTGCCGGTCGATCACGTCGGCTGGCGCTACGGCGTCGACGAAGCGTGGATGACCGAGTCGTTCACCGGCTACGTGATCGAGTACCACGGGCTCAAGGTCTACTTCGGCGGCGACAGCGCCTACGATCAGCGCGTCTTCGTCGAGACGGGGCAGCGCTTCCCTAAGCTCGATCTCGCGCTCCTGCCGATCGCGCCGATCGAGCCGCGCAGCGTGATGCGCCGCTTCCACATGGACCCGGCGCAGGCCGTGCAGGCGTTCGTCGACCTCGACGCCGCCCGGATGGTGCCGATCCACTACGGCACGTTCGTCACTTCGACCGACGAGCCGGGCGATGCGCTCCGCGAGCTCGCGAAGGCGCAGAAGAAGCTCGATCTCGGGACGCGCGTGATCGCCCCGCTCGAGATCGGTGAGCGCCGCGTCTTCGTGAAGGCGGGCGAGGGGGGCGCGCTCCCGCCGGAGCGCTCCTTCGCGCCGCCCGCCTCCGCGCCGACTCCGCCGACGCCTGCGGAGGCCCCGCCGACGCCGGCGATCCCCGACGACGACAGCTTCGAGTAGCGCCGCCGGCCGTTACGGCGTGGGCTCGGTGGACGGCGGCGCGAGCGCGCGTCGACGCGTCACTCGGTCGAGGCGAGCTCGGTCTGGCTGTCGGCGACGCGGACCCTGTCCTTCGGCGACCAGATCTCGGCGCGGAGATCGCCCACGCGCTTCCTCGCCTTCTCGAGCCGCTCGGCTTGAGCCTCGACGTCGGCCTTCGCCTTGGCCTCGTCGTGATCGGCCTTGGCGCGCGCGTCGCGCGACGCGTTCAGGACCTCGAGCACCTCGCGGTAGAGCTCCTCGCCGGCCGTCACGACCCACGCGTCGAGCTTCCTCGCGAACTCCTCGATCATCTCGTCGATCTTCGGCCCGACCTGCTTCGCCGCCTGGCGGAGGACCTCGGGCGCCTGCTCGACCGCGCGCTTCTTGTACTCGGCGTCGATGCGATCGCGCAGGACGAGCGCCATGATCGGCGCGGCGATCGTGAGCAGGCCGCCGACCATGACGTTGACGAACATCATGCCGAGGCCGAGCACGAGGACCGCGGCGATGCTGGCGTCGTAGCGGAAGGTGTCGATCTGGATGTCGAGCTTCCTCACGTCGCCGCCGAGCGCCTCGCCGACGCGCTTGGTGGCGTCGTGGGCGTCCTCCTTGATGAGGGCGATCGTCTTCTCGGCGAGCTGCTCGAGCTTCGCGGCGATTTCGGTCGACTCTGCCTCCGCCCACTGGCGGAAGGTGTCCTCGAGGAACGCGGGGAGAAACTTCCGGAGATCGTCCTGCTTGGCCGACTCGATGACGTTCGGGAGCTGGCGGATCGTGTCCTCGACGAAGCGCTCGAGGTCCTTCTGCGCGCCGACCTTGATGCCGCTGATCTCCTCGCGGATCTTCATCCGGCGCTGCTCGATCGTGCCGGCCGTACCCTTGAGGTCCTCTTCGAGGGTCTTGATGCGCCGCTCGAGCTCCTCGGTCTTCATGCTGAGCGAGCGACGCCGCGCGTCGACGCCCTTCGACAGGAGGTTCCCGACGTTTTGGCCCTCGCCGAGCGCGTTGTCGAGCAGGATGCGCCCGCGCTCCTCCGCGAGGAACGTCGTCAGGTGCGCGAGGAGCTCCGGCATCCCGGACTTGTCGCGGTTGCCCTGCAGCGCCGTCTCCGAGCTGACCGGGAAGACGACCGGATCCTTCACGAGGTTCGCGAGCTGCGTCCGCGCGTAGGCGAGCGCCTCGGTCTTCTCGTTGTCGTCGAGGATGTCCCACTTCGTGATGACGAAGACGATCTTGTCGCGCGACGCCTTCAGGAGCTTGTCGTTCAAGAACTGGCGCTCGCTCTCCTTCAGGATCTGCCCCGCGTCGAGGAGGAAGAGCACCGCGTCCGCGCGCGGGATGTAGCTGTAGGTGATGTCCGCGCGCTGGAGCGACAGATCGTTCACGCCTGGCGTGTCGACGAGGAGGATGCGCTCCTTCAGGAGCGCGGCGGGGTAGCCGACCTCGAGGTAGTCGACCTCGGCGGCTCCGCGACCGTCGCCCGACGTCTCGCCGGGGCTCGCTCCGCCGCCGACCGCGAACTTGCGCGTGTCCTCGAACGGGATCGTCTCGCGCTTGCCGGACTGGAAGACCACCGTGGCCTCCGGCGCGTCGGCGTACTTGAGGTGATGGATCGCCGCGGTCGTCGGGGTGACGCCGACGGGGAGCACGGGCTCGCCGAGGAGCGCGTTCACGAAGGTCGACTTGCCGTGGTTGAACTCGCCGACGACGACGAGGTGGAAGCGGTCCTCTTCGAGCTTCTTCACGAGCTCGCGATCGAGGCGCTCCTTCAGGCTCTTGGCGCCGAGCCCCGTGGCGATCTCGCCGAGCTCCTGCAACGCCACGGTCACGTCGAGCTTTCGTTCACGGAATCCTTCGAGCATGGTCTTTCCTTCGGCTTCCTACGGACGTGCCTCGGGTGCGATCCCCCAGGCGAGACTCTTCTCCCGAAAATGCCTCGGGCTGGGTCAGGCTTCACCCTTGAGGAGCGCCTTCACGCGATCGTCGACCTCGCTCATCGAGAGGCCGCCGGCGGGCAGGACGTTCGCCGTCTTCTTGTAGAGCTCGCTCTGCGCGAACACGCGCATGGCGAGCACGCGCTTCGGGAGGTAGGGGTGCGTCGCGAGCGCCTCCATGTACCGGCCGATGCTGTCCTTGCCCTCCTCGTATTGCTCGAGGAACGCGTCGAGGTTGAACTCGTCGTAGAGCTTTCGCGATCCGAGGACCAGCTTCGTCAGCGCGCGGGCGGCGACCTGCTCGTTCTTGGAGCAGAGCATGCCGGCGCGGTCGCAGGTGATCTCCGCGCGGCGCGAGAGCTCGTTCAGCGGGATCATCGCCGGGTACACGATCCACGGGATGAACGCCGCCGCGATCGTCTTCAGGTAGTGGAGGGTCGTCAGGTAGACGACGTGGGCGTTGTGGATGTGCCCGCACTCGTGGCCGATGACGGTGCGGAGCTCCTCGTCGGAGTAGTGGTCGACGAGCGCCGAGTGGACGAGGATGAACGACTCCTCGTCGGTGCCGAAGGTGCCGGCGTTCAGGTGGGGGCTGTTGACGATGTAGACCTGGGGCACGGTGATGCCGAGCTGCTCGGAGCACTCGCGCGTGAGCCCGTGAATGCGCGGGAATTGCCGGTCCGAGACCTTCACGGCGCTGCCGAGCAGCTGGCCACGCCAGACCTGCTTCCAGAGGCGGACCGTGCTCGCCACCGCGAGCTGGATGGGCCGAGCCGACTCGACCGCCGCGCGCGACTGCCGGTCGAGCACGAACGAGTAATCGTGCTCTCCCGTCGACGCGCCTCCCGCGCGCTCCGCTCTCTTCCGTGTGACGTACGCGTTGAAGTCGAGCGCCGGGGCGTCAGCCATCGTCTACCTCTTTCAGGCAGACAGCCTAAGCGCGGCACCCCGCCTGCGCAACGTCGGACGGCGCGAAGAACGTCGCGTAGACGAAGATAAATCTCCCTGAAAAAGCGGGACAAAATAGAGATGGCCCCCCGTCGCGGGTGCGTCGGGGAGCCGCCACAGTTGCAGCTTTCACATGGTCGTTGGGGTCGGGATCGGCGGTGAGGACCTCCTGGCGTGTGCGGGTCGGGGACAGAGGGAGGAACGGGTCGAGGGAGTTGGAGAAGGCGAGCTCTGCCTCGTCGTGTCGCAGGGGCCGGGGGGGATGGGGTGGCCTGCCTGCGTCGTTTCCGGCATCGCCGCCTTCGTGTGTAGCTACACGCCGGCCGGGCGTTCTCTTCCCGGTCTCCCGCATCATCGCGACGCCGCGCTCACCCGCGCGGGGACGCGAGGCGCGAGCTCTGGCGTCGCAGGAGGCGTCCGCGCTCCTGGCGTCACTCCTGGCGCGCGCCGCCGACGACGAAGCGCGGCTCGACCGCGCGGGCCTCGAAGACGCCCGTGGCGACGAGCGCGATCGACGTCGCCGTCGCCGCGCCCACACCGACGATCGCCCAGGTCGCCCACGACGGCCACGGCGCGTGCGCGCCGTGCGACGGCGCCGGCGCGTAGGCCGGCAGCCGCTCGGTCCGCCACTCGAGGAGCGGGCCGCACGTGTCTTTCTCGCAGCGCGCGACGAGCACGCTCCCGCGCCGTTCGCCGGGCACGGCCGCGAGCCAGCGCGAGCACGCGACGCCGGGCGCGTCGATCCGTCCGTCCCGCCGCTTGACGGCGCCGAGCGCGCCGCGGCTGCAGGCGCCGCCGGTCGCCACGGTGATGTGCGTCGCCGTCGGCTCCGCGCCGGCGATCGCGACCCACGACGCGAAGACGACCTCGCCGTCCGACGTCGCGAGCAAGTGGTGCTCCGCGGGCGCCACGTCGATCGGGTAGATCGCCCGCCGCGCGTCGCTCTCCGCGGGCTGGAGGGGGGCGCCGTCGAGCCACAACGACACGGGCGCGCTCCCCGCGCCGGCGACGACGATCGTGGTCTTCACCGTCGTTCGCGGCGGGAAGCTGCTCTCGCCGATGCCCGGCGTGCGTCCTCCGTCGAGCGCCGCGGCGTTCTCCCACGCGGTGCGGGCGCGCGCCTCGTCGCGCGGCTCGACGCGGAGCCAGCGCGCCGACCAGGTCCGCTCGACCTCGGCGCGGAGCCAGGCGGCCTGGGGCAGCTCGGGGTGCTCGCGGAGGAGGCTCTCGGCGCGCGCGAGGGCGCGCTCGGCGGCGTCGGCGTCGGTCGCCCCGATCGCGAGGCGCGCGCGGTCGAGCTCCTTCTCCGCGCGGTCGGCCAGCGTCGGATCGAGCGGCTGCTTCGCCGGCGCGCGCTCCTCGAGCCCCTCGAGCCGAACCCCTCGCGTGTGCGCCCACTCGCCGAGCGCTCGGACCGCGTCGTCGCGGGCCTCGCCGTCCTCGAGCCAGACAACGGGCGCCGCGTCGCTCACTTCCTGGCGGCGCCCTTCTTCGTGGCGGCCTTGGCGGGCGGCGCCTTCATCGGGGCAGGCGGGTTCTTGGCGGGCGCCTTCTTGGTGGCGGGCGGGTTCTTGGCGGGCGCCTTCTTGGCGGCGGGCGGGTTCTTGGCGGGCGCCTTCTTGGCGGCGGGCGCGGCCTTCGCCGGCGCGCCGCCGAGCGCGGCGAGGACGGCGTCCGCGTGGCCGTCGACCTTCACGCTCGGGAAGACGCGGACGATCTTCCCGTCCTTCACGAGGAAGGTCGAGCGGAGCACGCCCTCGACCTTCTTGCCGTACATCGTCTTCTCGCCCCAGGCCCCGTAGGCCTTGTGCACGGCGAGGTCGGGATCGGACACGAGCGTGATGCCGAGGCCGCACTTCTCCCGGAACGACGCGTGGCTCTTCAGCGAGTCGCGCGAGACCCCGACGACGGCGCCGCCGGCGCGCTCGATGGCGCCCTTCGTGGCCGTGAAGGCCTGCGCCTGCCGGGTGCAGCCGGGCGTGTTGTCGCGGGGGTAGAAGTAGAGCACGAGCGTCTTGCCGCCGAAGTCCCGGAGCGAGACCTTTCCGCCGGCGTCGCTTTCAAGATTGAACGGGGGAGCCTTGTCGCCTTCCTTGAGCACGCGCTCATGATACGATCGTTTGCGCCTTGCAGCTGAATTTCGCCGCACGAGAAGTCGCAATCAAGCTCGTCTACTACGGGCCCGCGCTGAGCGGGAAGACCACCAACCTGAAGGCGCTCCACGAGCTGACCAAAGCGGACAGCCGCGGTCGCCTCATGACGCTCGAGACGAAGGACGATCGCACGCTCTTCTTCGACATGCTGCCTCTCGTCTTCAAAGCGGAGACCGAGGGCGGCGCGATGAACCTGCGCGTGAAGGTCTTCACCGTCCCCGGTCAGGTGGTCCACGCCTCGACCCGCCGGCTCGTGCTCCAGGGCGCGGACGCCGTCGCGTTCATCGCCGACTCGCAGGTCGCCGAGACGGAGAACAACGCGGCCTCCTTCCTCGATCTCCGGACGAACCTGAAGGAGCTCGGGCGGTCGATGCGCGACGTCCCGCTCGTCATCCAGTTCAACAAGCGCGATCTCCCCGGCGTGCGGACCGACGCGGAGCTCGACGAGCTCGCGCGCCGAGGCAAGGAGCCCGTCTTCAAGGCGTCGGCCGTCCACGGGCAGGGCGTGATGGAGTCGTTCTTCGGCCTGCTCGAGCGCGCGTGGCGGAAGCTCGACGCCGAGCACGATCTCAGGAGCAAGCTCGGGATCCAGCCGGACGAGTTCTTGGCGAAGGCGGCGTCGAGCCTCGGCTACGAGGGCAAGGCGCGGATGCTCTGCGACGCGCACGTCGGCGGCGCGCGCTCCGGGAAGGCGGGCGCATGAGCGACATCCCCCCCGCGAGTCAGGACGTCGTCGGCGATCAGCCGATCGCCCTCGAGGACGTCGTCGATCGCGACGCGCTCGACGACCTCTGCAAGAGCATCCACGCGCTCTTCGGCATCGGCGTGCGCGTGTACGCGTCGCAGGGCGCGCTGCTCGCGAACGTCGCGAACGAGCTCGAGCTGTGCCGCTACATCAACGAGGTCCCCGGCTCGCGCGCGGCGTGCGGCGCGACCGTCAGCGCCGCGAAGAGCGTGGCGCCGGGCGACGACGGCGAGGTCACGCACCCGTGCTTCACCGGGCTCGCGTACCACATCGTCTCGCTCGTCCACGAGGGCCGGCGGGTCGGGCGCATCGTGCTCGGACCGTACGCGCCGGCGGGCCTCCGCGAGCCGCCACCGTCGCTCGCCGAGACCGACAAGCGCCTCGACGTCGTGCAGGCGAGCGAGCTCGCCGCCAAGGTCCCGCGCGTGAAGCAGGAGGCGCTCCAGCGCATCGCCGGCCACCTCAAGGAGACGCTCGAGCTCATCATCTTCTCGAGCCACAAGGCCTGGGTGACGAGCAAGCTGCACCTCTACAGCGTGCGCGAGAGCTACCGCGAGCTTCAGGACAAGACGACGCGCCTCGAGCAGACGCTCACGCGCCTGAAGGAGGTCGACCGCCTCAAGTCGAACTTCCTCGCGACGATGAGCCACGAGCTGCGCACGCCGCTCACGTCGATCATCGGCTACAGCGAGATGCTCGCCGAGGGCATCGCCGGCGAGCTCGCGCCCGAGCAGCAAGAGTACGTCCGGACGATCCACGCGAAGGGCGAGCAGCTCCTCCGGCTCATCATGGGCCTGCTCGATCTCTCGAAGCTCGAGAGCGGGACGATGAGCCTCCGCCAGGCGCCGGCGCAGATCGGTCCGGTCCTGAACGAGGTCATCACCACGCTCGCGCCCGTCGCGCGAAAGAAGGATGTCGAGCTGGCGATCGACTCCGACGGCGTGCCGTGCGAGCTCGCGGCGGACGCCGAGCGTCTCCGGCAGGTCTTCATCAACCTCGTCGACAACGCCGTGAAGTTCACGCCGAAGGGCGGCAAGGTCACCGTGCGCGCGCGCGTGACCGAGGGCCCCGCGCTCTCCGGCGGAGGCGACGACGACGACGACTCGGCGGGCGCCGTGCTCCTCGCGCCGCTCCTGAAGCAGGTCGAGATCCGCGTCTCCGACACCGGCATCGGCATCCCGGCGGCCGAGCGCGCCAAGGTGTTCGAGGCGTTCTACCAGGTCGACTCGTCCTCGACGCGCGAGTACGGCGGCACCGGCCTCGGGCTCTCGATCGTCAAGCGCATCGTCGACGCGCACGGCGGGCAGGTCTCGGTCGAGGGCAACGAGCCGAACGGAACCGTGTTCGTCGTCACGCTCCCGTCCGCGCAGACGCGCCGCGCGGCGCTCCCGTCGCGCGTCCCGCCGGCGCTCGCGTGAGCCGCAAGCGCGCGTCCTCCGGCGTCGTTGGCGGCGGCGGGGGCGCGGCGCGCTCCGGATCCGGCGGCGCTCGCGAGAGCGCGGGTCGCGGGACCGAGGCCGCGCGCGTCGCGCTGCTCGCGAAGCGGCTCGCGGCGCCGGGAGCGTCCGGCGTCGGCGTCGGCATCGGCGACGACGCCGCGGTCCTCGATCCCGTCGACGGATCGCTCGTCTGGACGATCGACGCGCAGGTCGACGGCACGCACTTCCGCATGGCGTGGCTCGGCTGGGAGGACGTCGGCTGGCGAAGCTTCATGGCCGCCGCGAGCGACCTCGCAGCGATGGGCGCCACGCCGGTCGCGGCGCTCTCCGCGCTCACGCTCGCGGACGACGTCGACGACGCCGCGCTCGACGCGCTCGCGCGCGGTCAGGCGGACGCGGCGCGCGCGGTCTCCGCGCCGGTGGTCGGCGGCAACCTGGCGCGCGGTCGCGAGACGTCGATCACGACGACGCTGCTCGGTCGCGCCGAGCGCCCCGTGCTCCGGAGCGGCGCGCGGGAAGGCGACGGCGTCTACCTCGCGGGGGCCGTGGGGATGGCGGCGGCCGGCCTCCTGGCGCTCGAGCGCGGCGCCCACCTCGGCGATCCGAGCGTCGACGCGTGCGTCGACGCGTGGCGCCGGCCGCGCGCGCTCGTCGAGCGTGGCCTCGCGATGCGCGGCCTCGCGAGCGCGGCGGTCGACGTCTCCGACGGGCTCGCCTGCGATGCCGGTCACCTCGCGGAGGCGAGCGCCGTGACGCTCCTCTTCGACGAGCGCCTCCTCCGCGCGCGCGCGGGCGACGCGCTCGAACGCGCGGCGGCGCTGCTCGGTCGCGATCTCCTCGACATGCTCGTCCACGGAGGCGGCGAGGACTACGCGCTGCTCGTCACGAGCCCGTCACCGATCGAGGGCTTCGATCGCGTCGGCGTCGTCGAGGGGGACGGGCCGGGCGTTTCGCTGCTCCGGATCGACGGCGCGCGCACGGCCGTCGATCCGAGGGGCTTCGACCACTTCGGCTGAGGCGCGCGGCCGACGGAGGGCCGTCGCGCGCGTCAGAAGCCGGCGCAGATCGCCGGGATGTTCCGGCCCGCGAGCGCCGTGCGAAGGACGCCGAGCTCGGGCGCGGTGCCCTTCGGGCCCGCCTGCGCGGCCATCGTGCTGCACTGAGCCGCCGCCGACGAGAACATGCTGGCTTCGGGCGACGAGCCCATGCGCTTCGCCTCGGCGGCGAGCTGCTTGCAGCACTGCTGCAAGCGGGCCACGTTCGTGTTGACCGCGGTGCCGGTGTACTTGATCGGCGCGTCGACACCCGTGTCGATCTCCTCGCCCGCGTCTTCCTCCATCAGCACGAGGCCCGTTTGCACGTCCTCCTCCGGCGGAGGCGGCGGCCCCGCGTCGAACACGGGGGTCTCCTTCTTCGGGCACGCGGCGAGCAGCGGGACGACGCTGCAGACGGCGAGCGCGAAGACGGTGCGGTGCGGCGCCCAACCTCGGGCGCGCCCCTCGACCACCGGTGAGCCTTCGCCGCGCTTCGATTTACGTGAAAGCGACATCATCGATCTCCTTGACCGGTACGGAAGCTGGGTCGCCGTGCAGAGCTCGCACGACGCGCTCTTCGAAGGTCGAGCCAAGCGCTAACCTACAAGGATCCGGCCGCCGATGGTAGAAGCCAGCAAGGCGGTTCCGACCCGATGCCCCTCGACGAGGCCACACGCCAGCTCGCACTCTCTCTCCAGCGCGATCTCCGCCGGCTGGTGGAGCGTGAGCGCGCGCGCGCGGATCGTGGCGAGGAGGTCAGGTACGACTCGGTCTCGCGCATGGCGACCTGGGAGACGCGCCGCGGCGACGTCATCGGTCGGTGGTACGGCGACATCCTCGCCCGCTACGTGGTGCGTGATCGCTTCCTCCGCTGGGCGTGGGTGGGCCGATCGTCGATCGCGACGACCACGCACGCGGAGGTCGTGTCGCGGGAGGGCCAGGCGCGCGCCGTCCCGCAGCTCTCGATGAGCGTCGTCGGGGATCTCGACGAAGCGGAGGCCTGCACCCTGGCGCGGCTCGGGGTGCTCGTCGCGCACGGCGAGGGCGTGGAGCTCCGGCGGACCGACGAAGAGATCACCTTCATCGGCCTCTTCGACTCGCCTCGTCCGCGCGAGGGAGAGGTCGTGGACCCGTCGCGCTACTCGGTGCCGCCGCCGCCGGTCGCGCCGCGCTCGGCGCCCGCGCCGCTCCGCTCGTCGCCACCGGCGCGCGCGGGGTCGAGCCCGCCCGCGTCGCGTCGCTCGTCGCCGCCGCCCGCGCACCGGTCGCTTCCGCCGATCCGCGAGGTGTACGGGCCGAGGAGCCCCGCGCGCAGCACGCCGCCGCAGCCGCTCGATTCACCGCGGAAGATCCGGGAGCCTGCGCGGAGCATCTTCTTGCCGGTCGCCACCGCGGCGCTGGCCGTCTTCGCGAAGGTGGTCCCCGGCTACCAGCAGGCGCTCTTCGTCCTGCGCGTCGAGGCGGAGCCGACGCCAGGGGCGGCCGATCGGCGGCGCCTCGTCGTCCAGCTGGTGGCCCACGACGCGGCGGGCATCCTCCGCGCGGTCGACTCGCCGCGCGAGCTCGACGAAGCGGCCGCGCGCCTCGTCGAGGCCGATCAGGAGGACGGAAACGGGCCCTGGCGGAAGCTCTCGGCCCGCGTGACCCCGAAGCCCGACGGCGGCGCGACGCTGAACGTCGACGTGATATAAGGCGCGCCATGCGAAAGAGCCTCGTCACCGCCGTCACGCTCGTCACCGTGGTCGCCGCCTTCGCGGCGTGCTCGTCGAAGAAGCCGAACCCGCCGGTTTCGCCGGTCGTGACGCCCGACGCCGGCGCCGAGCCGCTCGAGGCGGGCGCGCCGGAGGAAGCCGGCGTGGCCGTGGTCGAGGACGCGGGCCCGCCGTTCTTCACGGGCGGTGACGCCGGCGCTCCGCCGGCGATCGGCGAGGCCGCGCTCGACTCGGCGATCGATCTCGCCGTCACGACGGCCGCGACGAAGCTGGCTCCGAAGATGGAGAAGGAAGGCGCTGCCGGTCGCGCGACCCTCAAGGAGGGCGAGCACTTCGGGATGATGATCACGCTCGCGCCGAACCGTTGCTACACGATCATCGGCAACTCGCCGCCGGGCAGCGTCGAGAAGATGGACGTGAAGCTCTACGGACCGCCGCTCTACAACGTCGAGGCCGGCAAGTCGGGCGCGAACGACAAGAACATGCCGGTCATCGGCAAGGGCACGACCGCGCTCTGCCCGATCCTGCCGATCGCGGTGCCGTACAAGCTCGACGTCGCGGCCACGAAGGGCGCGGGCCGCATCGGCGTGCACGTGTTCGCGCGCAACAAGTGACGCGGCGGGGCGTGCGGGCGGAGCGTCGGTGATCTCCGCCCGCGGGTGCGGGCGGAGCGACGGTGATGGCCGCCCGCGGCAGGGCGGGCGGAGCGCCGGTGATGGCCGCCCGCGGCGGGGCGGCGCTCAGTAGATCGCGCTGACGTAGGCCTGCGGGACCCAGACGCGACGACCGTCGGGGAAGGCGATCTCGAGCTGGCCGTGCTGTGCCGCCGCGACGGTGCCGGGGTAGCGGTGCCCGTCGGACCACTGGACCATCACGCGGGAGCCGACGTTGAAGCCGCCGACGGCGCTGTCGACGAACGAGCCGAGCGCGCTGCCGAAGGCGTTGAAGGCGTTGCCGAGCTGGTCGCCGGCGTTGCGCGCTTGCGCGTTGTAGTGAGCTTGCTGGGCGTACGGGTTCGGCTGGGCGTACGGGTTCGGCTGGGCGTACGGGTTCGCCGCGGGCTGGGCGTACGGGTTCGGCTGGGCGTACGGATTCACCGCGGGCGCGCCAGCCGCGCCGGGCACCGCGGGCGCGCCCTGCGGAGCGGCGGCGGCGCCGAAGGTGACGGGCTTCGGCTGGCCGCCGGCGCGGATGCGCGCCGCCTCTTGCTGCACGAGCATGCCGTACTGCGCGTACTGCGGGCTCGTCGGGATGACGGCGTTCCAGTGGCCCGCGATCATCGTCCACTGCGCGGAAGTGACGTTGTAGTGCCGGAGCATCCCCTCGTAGCCGATGACCGGGACGCAGCCGCTCATCGCGACGTAGTCCTCGAAGGCGATCCGCGGAGCGCCGCCGGCCTTCTTGGCGAGCGCGGCCTGGTAGAGCGGCATGTAGCGCGTCGCGACCTGCCCCATGAGGGACATGTCCTGCATGCGGGCGGTCCAGCCGGATCGCGCGGCGTCCCAGTCGGGGCGCGCGACGCCGAGCTTCGTCACGATCTCGGCCTGCTTCTCGGGGTCCTGCGTGTCGGAGACCGCCGCCGAGAGCTCCGCGTACCGTTCGAGCGAGATGCCGTTGATCGGCGCCCAGGGATCCATGAGCGGCATGGTCCCCGCGCCCGCGCGCGAGTGAAAGCGAAATGTGCCTCCCCGCGCTTTTCGGCGCCGTCAGCGCGGCGTGGCGTGCTCCGCGCGGACGTCGGCCATCGCCTCGTCGAACCAGCGATCGATCGCCTTCGGGAACGGCCACATCCAGCCGTACTCGGGGCCGACGAAGCGCTGCTTGAGGTGGGAACGAAGCGCCTCGGCCGCCTCGGGGCCGTGGACCTCGGCCGTCGCGCGGAGCGTCTCGACGTAGGCCTCCCACTCGATGCGTGCGCGCCCATACGCGAGGAAGAGCGGAAACACCGGGACGAGGTAGACGAAGCTCATCACGGCGTCGCCCATCCGCGCGCGCTGCCGGAGGTGAACGCGCTCGTGCCGGAGCAGGATGTACTTCTCGTCGTCGGTCATCCTGTCCCAGGCGTCCGGGACCCAGAGCGTGCCGAAGAGGACGGTGTGATAATGTGTAAGGTACACGCGCTGTCCGCCGAGCGTGATCACCGCCAGCGCGACGTGGATGGCCTTCTGGAGCGCGCTCGTGCGCTTCTTCAGGATCCGAAAGCGAGGGAACTCCTTCGCGAGCTCCGCGTGGAGGCGAGCCAGTCTCTCGGCGGGCGCCTCGCTCATGGCCGCGCCTCCTCCTCGCGCCGCGGGCGCGGAGCCTGCTGGCACGTCGGGCACGCGTACGTCGAACGTCCGGGGGAGGGGCCCGAGAGGAAGCGGACGATCGGCGTCCGGCAGCGGAGGCACGCGCGCCCGCCGCGTCCGTAGACCCAGAGCCGCGCGCCGCCGAGGGACGGACGCGTCACGCGCGGCCCGTCGCCGAGGTTCTTCCGGAGGAGCGCGCTCGCACGTCGGAGGATCGCCACGAGCTCGTCGTCGGCGAGCTCGGAGACGAGCGCGCGCGGATCGACGCCCTCGAGGAAGCAGACCTCCGACTTGTAGACGTTGCCGATCCCGGCGACGGCGCGCTGGACGAGCAGCGCCTCGGCGATCTCCCGATCCGCGAGGGCGCGGAGGCGCGCGACGGCCTCGGCCTCGTCCCAGCCTTCGGCGACGAGATCGGGGCCGAGGCCCGCGAGATCGGGCGAGCGTCGCTCCTCGGAGGCGGTCAAGAGGCGGAGCACCGGGAGGCGGCGCCCGACGATCGCCGCGCCGGCGACCGCGAGGCGCATGTCCGGCTCCGAGCGCGAGGGCAACCAGAACGTCGAGCGCGGCCGCTCCACGAAGACGCGGCCTTCCATCCGGAGGTGGATGTGGAGGACGCGCGCGTCGTCGAAGCGGACGAGGAGGTTCTTGCCCTTCGCCGCGACGGAGACGACGCGACGGCCGACGAGCGAGCGCGCCGCGACGTCGGGGAGGCGGCGCGCGCTGAACGCGATCACCTCGCGCCCCTCGAGGACCGGCGCGAGCTTCGCGGCGAGGCGGTGGAGCGAGTCGCCTTCAGGCATCGGGGTGCACCTCGCCCTCGTCGAGCTCGTCCGAGGCGTCGTCGTCGAGCTCGTCCGAGGCGTCGTCGTCGAGCTCGACGTCCGTCGTCGCCATCGGGAAATCGAACGTGATGCCCACGTCCTCCTCGCGCGCCCACCCGGCCGTCCGAGGACGGCCGCGTCCGGCGCCCGCGCTCGGGAGGTAGACCATCGAGCCTTGCCGCGCGACGAACCCGTGCTCGGCGAGCACGGACGCGAGCGCGCTCTCCGGCGCCGCGACTCCGTCGATCGTGGCGAGCATCGTCGTCCGCGGGCCGTGCGCGTGCGGCGAGCTCGACAGCTCGACCAGCGCCGACGCGAGGCGCGAGGCGTCCTCGCTCCTCGCGGGCTCCTCCTCCGCGAGGAAGGTCGCGACGTGATGCCCGCCGCGCGACAGCCACGCCAAGAGACGCCCGTCGATCAGGATGACGCGCGCGCCCGGAGCGCGCTGCGCCGTGCGCCCGCGCGCATCCGGCCACGGGAGGAGCGCGCCCCACGGGTTCGCCGGATCGGTCGCG
The DNA here is from genome assembly GCA_019637225.1 of Labilithrix sp. Taxonomy (GTDB): domain Bacteria; phylum Myxococcota_A; class Polyangia; order Polyangiales; family Polyangiaceae; genus Labilithrix. The sequence goes on along the minus strand of JAHBWC010000061.1, from coordinate 33,841 downwards.
GCGAGCACCGTCGGGCGAGCGGGCTCGTCGTCGGTGGGCCGAGGCGGGAGACGGAGCCGCTCCTCGGCGCCGGGGAGGGCGAACTGCGTCGCGCCGCGTCCGGCGACGAAGTAGCCGCGGCGGAGGCGGCCCTGCTCCTCCATCGCGCGGTAGACGTCGTAGAGGTAGGCGAAGCCTCCGGGCAGGCCCTCGGCGGCGGCCGCCTCGCGCAGGACCACGCCGTAGCGCTCGAGCAGCGCCCGCCCGGTCGCCGTCGCGCGCTCGGTGGACGTCGGCTCGCGCTCCCAGCGCGATCGCCGGAGAGACCAGCGGCCCTCCGATCCCGGCGGTCCGCCGCGGGGGCGTGCGGCGCGGGCGCGGCGGCCCTCGCGCGCGCGGCTCGACTCGCGCGCGAGGCTGCGGAGCGGCTCGAGCGAGTCGTTCGTGACCTCGCCGCTCCAGACGAGGTCCCAGAGCGCCTCGAGGACGTCGCCGGGGTAGCCGCCCACGGTGCGCGCGATCTCGGCGAAGAACACGGCGCCGCGCCGCTCGAAGAGCTCGCGGATCTTCGCGTGGAGCGCGCCGCTCGGGAGCGCGTCGACGATCGGCGCGGCGAGCAGGGCTTCGCGCTCGGTCCGGTAGAGGGCAACGCGCCCGTCGGTCGATCCGATCGGCGACACCCCGGCCCAGACGACGTCGCCCGTGGCGAAGAGCTGGTCGAGGTGGTGCGGGCGAAACCCCGGGACGCGCGCCGGGAGCACCTCGCTCTCGAGGACGGAGAACGGGATCGGACAGCCCTCGAGCCGCGCGATGACCTCGAGGAGGAGATCGAGCGGCCGCGCGCGCGACGGCGCGCGGGGGTCGACGATCCCGTGCCAGTCGGCGAGGAAGCGCGCGAAGGCGTCGCCAGACACCGGCTCGATCGCTTTTCGCAGGCGGGCGAGCGTCTTTTGCTTGAGCGCGCGCAGCACCTCGACGTCGACGTACTCGGCACGCTCGGTCGCGCGGCGCTCGCCGGGCGCGAGGGGCAAGAAGGCGCCACGCGTGACCTTTCCCTTCGCGATGAGCGTCTCGAGCGCCGCCGTGACGGCGGGCTCGCCGATCCCCCAGCGCGCGGCGATCGCCCCCGCCGTGAACGGGCCGTGTGTCCGCGCGTACCGGCCGACGAGGCCCGCGAGCGCGTCGCTCACTGGGCCGAGGAACACCTCGGGGAGCCCGCGGCCGAGGACGACGCCGAGCGCGTCGCGGTAGCGCGCGGCGTCCTCGACGGCGAAGAGGCGCGGCTCGCCCGCGAGGCGCGCGCGGACGACGCGCTTGTCCCGGACGAGGCCGGCGATCCAGCCGTCGACGTCGCCGGCGTGCGCCGCGTCGGCGCGCGTCGCGATGGCGTCCGCGGACAGGTCGCCCAGCCACAGCAGGAGGTCGTGGACGGCGTCGGCGTGCTTGAGCGGGCGGTCTTGCCGCTGGAGCTTCTGCTCGTGCTCGAGGACGACCTCGGGATCGAGGAGCTTCCGGAGCTCGACCTCGCCGAGGAGCTCGCGGAGCTGCGCGTGATCGATCGTCAGCGCCTGGGCGCGTCGCTCGGCGGCCGGCGCGTCCTCGTCGTAGATGAAGTTGCCGACGAACGCGAAGAGGAGCGACGCGGCGAAGGGCGAGGGGACCGGCGCGTCGATGGTCGTGATCCGGACCTTGCGCGACTCGACCGCGCCGAGGATGTCGACGAGACCGGGCAGATCGAACGCGTCGCGGAGGACCTCGCGGTAGGTCTCGAGGACGATCGGGAACGCCGGGAACTGCGAGGCGACCGCGAGCAGATCGGCCGAGCGCTTGCGTTGCGCCCAGAGCGGCGTGCGCTTGCCGATCGACTGTCGGGGCAAGAGGAGGGCGCGTGCCGCGGACTCGCGGAAGCGCGCGGCGAAGAGCGACGACGCCGCGAGCTCGCGCGTGACGATGTCCTCGACCTCGCGAGGCGACGGGAACAAGAGATCGACCGGCGGCGGCGCCTCTCCGCCCGGGACGCGGAACACGATGCCGTCGTCGGACCAGACCGCCTCGACGTCGCCGGCGCGCGCCTCGCGGAGGCGCCTCAGCGCGGCCATCGCCCACGGCGCGTGCACGCGGCTCCCGAACGGCGTGAGCACGCAGATGCGGAGATCGCCGAGCTCGTCCGGGATGCGCTCGACCACGATCGTGCGGTCGCTCGGCACCGTCCCGGCCGCTTTCGTCTCCTCGCCGACGTACGCGACGAGATCGTCCGCGGCGCGCGCGTCGAGGTGGTGCTCCTTCATCAAGCGCGCCCGCGCCTCGGCGGGGGCCGAGTCGGCGATCGTCCGCGCGAGCTTGCCGATGCGGGTCCCGAAGGCGACGGTGCGCCCGGCGCGGTCGCCGTGCCAGAACGGCATCTTCCCCGGGATGCCGGTCGCCGGGGTCACGAGGACACGGTCGCGCGTGATCTGGTCGGCGCGCCACGACGACGCGCCGAGGAGGAAGACCTCGCCCTCGCGCAGCTCGAAGACCATCTCCTCGTCGAGCTCGCCGACGCGCCGCGACGGCTTGCCCTTGGTCGAGCCCTTCGCGACCTCGCCGTCCGTGCGCGCGTCGTCTGCGAGGAAGACGCCGTAGAGCCCGCGGTCCGGGATCGTGCCGCCGTTGAGGATGGCGAGCCGCTGCGCGCCGGCGCGCGGCGTGATCGTCCCGCCCGAGCGATCCCAGGTGATGCGCGGACGGAGATCGGCGAACTCGTCGCTCGGGTAGCGCCCGGAGAGCATGTCGAGGACGCCGTCGAAGCTCGCGCGCGGGAGGTCCGCGAACGGCGCCGCGCAGCGGACGAGGGCCCACAGCTCCTCCACGTCGGTCTCGATCGGACGGTCGTCGGCGCGCCGCGTCTTGCCGCGCGGGGGCGCGTGCTTCGGCTCGAGTCCGACCGCGGCGATCGCGACGATCTGCTGCGCCAAGACGTCGAGCGGGTTCCGCGCGTAGTAGGTCGTCTCGACGTCGCCGTCCTCGATGCCGGCGGCCGCGGCGGCGCACGCGAGGAGATCGTGCTTGTGCTTGGGTACGAGCACGCCCGACGGCACGCCCCCGACGTGGTGGCTCGCGCGGCCGATGCGCTGGATGCCCGACGCGACCGACGGAGGGGCCTCGACCTGGATCACCTGATCGACCGCGCCCATGTCGATCCCGAGCTCGAGCGAGGAGGTCGCGACGATCGCGGGGAGGGCGCCGGCCTTGAGCCTCTCCTCGGTCGCGCGCCGCGTGTCCTTCGCCACCGATCCGTGGTGGGCGAGCGCGATCTCTTCGCCCGCGGTCTCGTTCAGCGCCGTGGCGAGGCGCTCGGCGAGGCGCCGGCTGTTGACGAAGATCATCGTCGAGCGCGCCGCCCGCACGCGCTCGACGAGGCGCGCGTGGACCTGGGGCCAGATGCTCTTCGCGTCTTCCTCGGCCTCGTCGTCGTCGAGCGGGAGATCGCCGCCGGGCGAGGGGAGCGCGCGGAGTGGCGGCGGGACCTCCACCGTGATGGAGAGCGTCTTCTTGGCGGAGGCGTCGACGATCGCGACGGGGCGCGGCACGATCCGCTTGCCTCGCGCCTCGGCGCCGCCGAGCAGGCGCGCGATCTCCTCGAGCGGACGCTGCGTCGCCGAGAGGCCCACGCGCTGGAGCGCGCCGCGGCGCGTCCCCGCCGCGGTGTCGGCTCGCCGTCGCAGCGCCTCGAGCCGCTCGAGCGAGAGGAACAGGTGGGCGCCGCGCTTGCTGGCGGCCATCTGGTGAATCTCGTCGATGATGACGGTCTCGAGCGACGTCAACATCTCGCGCTGGCTCGAGGTGAGCAGGAGGTACAGGGACTCCGGCGTCGTGATGAGGACGTCCGGCGGCGTGCGGATCATCTTCGTGCGCTCGAGCGCCGGCGTGTCGCCGGTGCGGACGGCGACCTCGAGGCGTCGGAGCCCTGCGCCGAGCCGGCCGCCGAGGGCCGCGATCCCGGCGATCGGCGCGCGGAGGTTCCGCTCGACGTCGACCGCCAGGGCCTTCAGCGGCGACACGTAGAGGACGCGGAGGCGGCGCTTCGGGTCGGGCTCGGGCGAGCGCGACAGCCGATCGATCGCGGAGAGGAACGCCGCGAGCGTCTTGCCCGAGCCCGTCGGCGCGAGCAGAAGCGTGGTCTCGCCGGCCGCGATGTGCGGCCACGACAGCGCTTGCGCTCGGGTGGGCTCCCCGAGCGCTGCGCGAAACCACTCCGACACGGCCGGATGGAAGCCGGCGAGGGCGTCGGTCTTCGCCGCCGCTCGCGCCTTCGTGCTCCTCGCCGCGCTCTTCATACGAAGCGCACAAATGTTGCTCGGCGCGGGCGAAATGAAAAGCCCTGGCGGCGGCGTCGCCGGGGCGGCCGGCGCCGTTGGCTGCCAGCGTGCTGTCAGGTTTGTTCCCGGCTCGAGGGCTGCCCGCCTTCGTCCAGGCCCGGTCGCTCTGGAGGCCTTACTTCGCGACGGGCGCGCCGAGGACGTCGCCTTCGGCCACGCCGCGGCCCGCGACCCAGTCGTTCGCGCCGATCGCCTTCTTGCCCTCGAGCTGGACCCGCAAGAGCTCGATCGCGCGGTCGCCGCAGGCGACGACGACGCGCGACTTGTCGGCGAGGACCACCGTCCCCGGCGCCGCGCCCGCGCTGCCGACCGGGAGATCGGTCACGCGCGTCGCGTGCACCTTGAGGCCCTTGCCGCGTGAGGTCGTGAACGCGCCCGGCCACGGGCTCATCCCGCGCACGTGATCGTGCACGGCGCGCGCCGGCTTCGCGAAGTCGACACGCCCGTCTTCCTTCTTGAGGATCGGCGCGGCGGTCGCGTGGGCGTCGTCCTGCGCGATCGGCGTGTAGCCGCCGGCGACGTACTTCGGCAGGCCCTTGCGCACCGCGAGCGCGCCGAGCGCGGAGAGTCGCTCCGACAGATCGCCGGCGGTCTCGTCGGCGACGATCTCGGTCGGGAGCTGCACGAGCATCGCGCCCGTGTCCATGCCCTCGTCCATCTGCATCAGCGTGATGCCGGTCTCGGGCTCGCCGCGCACGATCGCCCAGGTGATCGGCGCAGCGCCGCGGTACTTCGGGAGCAGCGACGCGTGGACGTTCACGCAGCCGAGGCGCGGCGCCTCGAGGACGTCCTTCGGCAGGATGCGCCCGTACGCGACGACGAGCGCGACGTCGACGTTCTGCTCGCGGAGCCAGGCGGCGAACTCGCCCGTCCGGAGCTTCGTGGGCTGCACGACGGCGAGCCCGAGCTCGAGGGCGCGCTGCTTCACCGGCGGAGCCGCGAGCTCGAGCCCGCGGCCTTGCGGCTTGTCCGGCTGGCAGACGACGCCGGCGACGTCGGCGATCTCGACGAGCGCGTCGAGGCAGGGGACGGCGAACTGCGGCGTCCCGAAGAACACTGCGCGGAAGGCCTTCCGTCGAGAGATGGCCGCCGGAGCGTCCGGCGCAGGATCGTCGCCCGCGGGCGGGGCCCCCGTCAGCTCCGCCATCGACGGGGGCCTCGGGCGTTCACTGGCCGACCTCGAGCTCGAGCGACGGCGCGCTCACCTCGTGATCGCCGCCCTCGTAGACGCCGATGAGCGGCGTGATGACCTTCACGGTGTACTTGCCCTTCGGGAGGTTGCCCGCGGGCACGCGCGGGTAGCCGCGCTCGACGGCCGTGCCGCGGACCTTCTCGGGCGCCCACTTCATCTTCACGGCCTCCCACGGGACGCGGACGCGCGCGCTCCCGTTCGGCGCCACGGTCACCCGCGCGACCTTCGGCTCGGCGGGCGGCGGCGGGTTGTGGCCCTTCGGCGGGGGCGGCGGGCTGCTCGACGGCACGTCGGCGCGCTTCTTCTTCGCGTCGTAGGCCTCGGTCTCGAAGCGCGCGAGCGGATCGATCCGGAAGCTCAGCGCGAGCGGCTCGGTCGTCTTGTTCGCGAACGTGACGAGGAGGTCGACCTTGCCGCCGGGGATGACCCGCGTCGGGCTCGCCGTCAGCGTGACCTCGAGCTTGCCCTTCATGTCGGGGTTGTCGACGGTCTCGGGCTTGGCGTTCGGGACCTCGCAGTCGCTCTTGGCGAGCAGGTCCTCGAGGTTGCCGATGTCGAAGCCGTTGCAGGCGTCCCGCTTCGGCGCGTTCTCCGCGCCGCCGTCGCCGCTCTCCTCGGCGTTCTCGTCGTCGCCGCCGTCGGAGCTGCTCTTCGCGCTCGGATCGTCCGGGTTCTTCTTGCCTCCGCAGGCGGGCGCCGCGGCGGCCGCGGCGAGGATCGAGAGGCAGAGACCGGTCTTCATCAGTCGATGCATGCTTGCCACGTCTCCGGGGTGGGGGCCTTCATCGCGCAGCGGTATTCGCGCTTCGAAATCTCGGACTCGCACTGGTTCTCGACGCGCGCGTATCCGGGCTCGGCCTTGCGCAGCGCTCGCTTCATCTCGCGCGCCGCGCGCGACTCTTCCGGCGAGAGATCGGCGAGCGTCGGATCGCCCGAGATCGTCATGTCGACGTAGCGATCGAGCATCTCGGCGCACTGCGCGCGCGTCGCCTTGCCGTTGCACGCGACGAGCGTGAGCGCGAGCGACAGCGCGGGCGCGGCGAGGAGCAGGCGGCTCACGCGGCGCAGCATACAAGAAAACGCGGGCGTCCATCGCGGAACGCGCTCGCCCCTCGAGCGCGAGAGCGGCGGTGGTAGACTGCCGGCCCCATGAGCCGAGCGATGAACTTCAACGCTGGTCCCGCCGCGCTTCCCACCGCCGTGCTCGAGCGCGCGCGCGAGGAGCTCCTCGACTTCGAGGGCTCCGGGATGAGCATCATGGAGCATAGCCACCGCGGGAAGCTCTACGAGAAGGTCCACGACGAGGCGACGTCGCTCGTCGCGGAGCTGCTCGGTACGCCGCTCGACACCTGGGACGTCCTGTTCGTCCAGGGCGGAGCGTCGACGGCGTTCGCGCAGATCCCGATGAATTTCCTCGGGCCGGGCATGAAGGCGGACTTCGTCGTCACCGGCACGTGGGGCGAAAAAGCCGTCGCCGAGGCGCGCACGATGAAGGCGATCGGCGGGGGCGAGCCGCACGTCGCGGCGACCACCCGGCAGGAGGACAAGAGCTACGTCCGCGTGCCGAGGCAGGACGAGCTCCGCCTCACGGGCAAAGACGCGGCGTACGTCCACGTGACGAGCAACGAGACGATCCACGGCGTCGAGTACGCGCTCTCTCCGGAGACGCCGTTCCCGAAGGCGGAGGCGCCGATCGTCGTCGACATGTCGAGCGACATCCTCGGCCGGCAGGTCGACGCCTCGCAGTTCGACGTGATCTACGCCGGCGCGCAGAAGAACATCGGACCGAGCGGCGTCACGATCGTCGCGCTCAAGAAGGAGATGACGGCGCGCGGGCGGAAGGACATCCCGACGATCTTCCAGTACCGGACGGTCGCGGAGAACCGCTCGCTCTACAACACGCCTCCTACCTTCGCGATCTACCTCGTGCGCACCACGCTCGGCTGGATGAAGGCCGAGGGGGGCGTCGCGGCGGTCGAGGCGCGGAACCGGAAGAAGGCCACAGCCCTCTACGACGCGATCGACGGCTCGGGCGGGTTCTACCGCTGCCCGGTCGAGCCCGCGTGCCGATCGATCATGAACGTGGTGTGGCGCCTGCCGACGCAGGAGCTCGAGGAGGCCTTCGTGAAGGAGGCGACCGCCGAGAAGATGATCGGCCTCAAGGGACACCGCGCCGTCGGCGGCATCCGCGCGTCGATCTACAACGCGGCGGAGCTGTCCTGGTGCGAGGCGCTCGCCTCGTTCATGCACGACTTCGCGAAGCGCCGCGGCTGAGCGCGGCGCCCGACGGATCGCTCGACACCGCCTGCGTAGCTCGCAGGCGGGCGGGATCAGCCCTTCTTCTTCGCGAGGTGCGCCGTGACCTGCTTCTCGAGCGCCTCGGCGACGGCCGGGGCGACTCCGTCGCCGCGCGACCACTGCGACGCCTTCACGAGGGACGTCTGCGCGGCCTCCGCGAGGTGCGCGCGGCGGTGACGCGAGAGCTTCGCGAACGCGGTCTGGGTCTCGGTGGGAACGTTCTTGAGGGCGGGCTGAAGGAATCCACGCATGGCGAGCGCTTCATAGCAGGTCACCTGCCGAAGATCGACACGCCGCACGTTTCCTTCGCCATCCAGGTCAGGGTCGCCCCCTCTGGTTCGGCCGTGTCGTAGGTCACGACCCCGGCCGCGTTGACCGCCCCGGTCACCCGGAGGGCCCCGGTGGTCTGCCCGAGCGCCTGGAGCGTGGCGGCCAGCGGGCCCCTGTTCTTCGCCTCGGCGCGGGCGAGCCGCTCGCACGGCATCGGGATCGTCTTGAACATCGCGTCGACGCGGAAGCCGCGGGCGTGCGGCGTGACGGTCCCGGTCACGCCGGCCGTGAACGGCCCGACGACGACGCTCGTCTTCGTGAGGTCGAATGGCTTGCCGTCGGCGCTGGCCGCAGCGCCCTCGACGCGCACTTCGAGCGCGCTCGCGAACCCTTTCGGGCGAAGGCCCCAGACGGTCGCCTCGAACGTCAGCTCGGAGCGGGCGGCCTCCGAGAGCGTCCCGCGAAGCGAGAGCTGGACGTCGGTCCCGTCCTCGGCCGGCAGGCCGAGCTCGGATGGCTTGACGCCGAGGTCCTGGAACGACGAGCGCGGGACGGTCACCGTCACCTCCGTCGGGCCGGTGCGGGGCCAGACGACGAGCGCGCTCGGCCCGTCAGGCACCGGCGGATCGAACGCCACGCGGAGACGCGAGGCGCCGGCGCTCCGCTCGAACGAGCTCGCCCACGGCCCGAGCGTCGCCTTGGGCGAGGCGAGCTCGAACCGCCCGACGCTCGCGCGGAGGTCCTCGACGCCGGCGCCGTGCGAGTCGAGCTCGAGCCCGATGTCGCTGGCCGCGAGCCGCTCGCCGTCTGCCCCGTTCCAGGTCAGGCGCGCGCCGACGATCGAGACGTGCCGTGGCGCCGCTGGCGTGCCCGCGAGTCGCTGGCGGTTGTCGGCGACGAGCGAGGCGATGCCGATCTCGAGATCGGTCCGCGGGCCCTCGAGGCGCGCCTCGAGCCCGTGCACGCGCGCCTCCTTCGCGGACAGGCCGACGAGATGGACCTCCTGGATGCGCGCGGAGACCCCCGGCGTGCGCGTCGCCTTGGCGGTGATCCCTCGGAGGGTGATGCCTCCGAAGCCGACGCCGACGCGCTCGACCGTGACCTCGAAGCCCGCCTCGCGCGCGCCGGCGATCACGCGGTCGCGAACGATGGCGGGCAGGAGCAGGAGGAACGCGATCGCGGCGGCGACGAGCACGAGCACACCGACCGCGAGCACGAGCGCGCGCCTCGAGCGCGCGGGCGGGTCGATCGCCGCCGGCTTCTTCGCCGGAGCGGGGGACGCTCCGGCGTCGTTCGGTGCGGCCCCGTCCGCCGGCACGTCGCGGGGCTCCGGCGCGTCGGCGTCGCTGCTCGAGCCTCGCGCGACCGGCGCGTCGGCGTCGCTGCTCGAGGCTCGCGCGACCAGCGCGCCGACGTCCATGAAGCCTGGCGCCTTCGCGACGCTCGGCTCCGGCCGCGGCGAGGCGGTCGTCGCGAGCGCCGGCACCGGGCGCCCTGCCGGCTGCGCGGCGTCGTCGTTGGCCCGCGCGAGCAGCCGCGCCCGGCGCTCGCGCGCGCCCTCGTCGAGGTTCGCCTGCACCCACGCGGCGACGTCGGGCGGGCGCCCCTCGGCGAGGAGGAGCTCCTCGAGCGCGTCGCCGAGCTGCCGGGCGTCTGCGTAGCGAGCCCCCACACGCGGCGCGATCGCGCGGCCGATGACCTCGGCGAGCGCCGGCGAGGTCGTCGCCGGCAGGGGCGTCCGCGGCGGCGCGGACGCGATGAGCGCCTCGGTCGTGAGGGCGTCGCTCTCCGCGGCGTACGGCGCGCGCCCGGCGAGCATGCGGTAGAGCGTGGCGCCCACCCCGAAGACGTCGGTGTACGGCCCGAGCGCCTCGCGTCGGGCTTGCTCCGGCGCCATGTAGCGGACGCTCGCGTCGCCGACGCCTGCCGCGGTCGCGGCGGCGTGCCGGCCGTGCGCGCGCGCGACGCCGAAGGCGAGCAGCTTGACGTCGCCGCTCGCCGCGAGGAGCACGTTCTCCGGAGAGACGTCGCCGTGGACGAGCCCGTGCGAGCGCCCGGTCGCGTCCGCGAGCGCGTGGACGGCCGAGAGCCCTCTGCACACGTCGGCGGCGATGCGGAGCGCGATCGGGACGGGGACCGTGCGCGACGGCGCGGTCAACGCGGAGAGCGATGCGCCGTCGACGTACTCCGTCACGAGGTAGAGGAGCGAGCCCGTCTCGCCGAGGTCGAGGACCTCGGCGACGTTCCGGTGCCGGACCTCCGAGACGACCCGCGACTCGTCGAGGAAGGTCCGCCGGAACGCGGCGTCCTCGGCGAGCCGCGAATGGATGACCTTCACGGCGACGAGCTTCGCGAAGCCGTGGGCGCCGCGCTGCCGCGCCGCCCACACGTGCGCCGTTCCCCCGTCGCCGATCGGGCACACCAGCTCGTAGCGATCGATCACCTGTCCGGGCGCGAGCACTGGCGTCAGTATAGTGGTACTTTCACGGGCGATGCGCTCCGTGGTCGTCACTTCGACCATCACCCTCGCGTCCGCGCCGCCGGACGTGTGGCCGCTCCTCACCGACACCGACCGCTCCAACCGGCTCGTCGTTGGCAGCAGCAACGTCTACAAGCCGATCGAGCCGGGGTCGAAGAGCAGCGCGCGCTTCGTCGTCGAGACGCGCGCGGCCGGCTTCTCGATGAGCTACGAGGAGGCCCCGTTCGAGTGGACGCTCCACAAGTCGTTCAGCGTCTACCGCAAGATGCGATCGGGCCCGCTCCGCGCGTACACCTACGGTGTGACGCTCGAGCCGAGCAGCGACGGCGGGACGACCGTCACGATGCGCCTCGAGCTCGATCCGCGCCACTGGGCGCTCCGCCCGATCGCGCAGCTCCAGGGCAAGCGCATCGTCGCGAGCATGGGGCGGCTCGCCGAGTCGATCGACGCGCACCTCCGGGACAACGCACCGAGCCCGTTCTTGAAGCCCTCGTCGCCGGCGAACGAAGAGCGGCTCGACTTCGCGCGGCGCGAGCTCGAGAAGCGCGGCCTCGACACCGCCGTCGTGAGCGCGATCGTGGAGCTCATCCGGACGGGGCCTGACGCCGATCTCGTTCGCATCCGCCCGTTCGAGCTCGCGCACGACCGCGGCATCGACGGCCGCGAGACGCTCCGCGCGCTCCTCCACGCGGTCACGCTCGGGATCGTCGAGCTCCGCTGGGCGCTCGTCTGTCCGAGCTGCCGGACCGCGAACGATCAGGTCACGTCGCTCGCCGAGGTCGGGAGCGACAGCCACTGCCAGCTCTGCGACCTGTCCTACGGCATCGAGCTCGATCGCGCGGTCGAGGCGACGTTCGTCCCGCACCCGAGCGTGCGCGAGGTGACGAACCAGATGTTCTGCATCGGCGGCCCCTGGCGGACGCCGCACGTCGTCGTGCAGGCCGTCGTCGACGAGGGCGAGGAGCGGGCGCTCGAGGCGCCGGCCGAGCCCGGGCGCTACCGCCTCTTCGCCCGCGGCGGGGCGGTCGCCTCCGTCGAGATCGCCGACGACGCGCCGGCGCACGCCGAGGCCCGGCTCGAGGGCGACGCGCTGACCCCGGCCGAGCTCCGCGTCGCGCCGTCGGGCCGCGTGACCGTGACGAACGCGACGAGCGCGCCTCTCCACGTGAAGATCGAGCGCCTCGGCTACGCCACGCTCGCCGCGACGGCGCACGTCGTCACCACGATGAGCGAGTTCCGGCGCTTCTTCTCGAAGGACCTCCTCAAGCCGAGCACGCCGCTCAAGGTCGCCAGCACGACCATCCTCTTCAGCGATCTGACCGGCTCGACCGCGCTCTACACGGCCGCGGGGGACGCCGCCGCGTTCCGGCTCGTCGACGATCACTTCGACGTGCTCCGAAAGGTGATCGACGCGCACGGCGGCGTCGTCGTCAAGACGATGGGCGACGCGATCATGGCGTCCTTCGTCGAGCCGCTCGGCGGCGTTCGCGCGGCGATCGCCTGTCTCCACGCGTTCGAGCAGTTCCGCGTCGACGCCGCCAACGGCGAGCTCACCGGCATCAAGCTCGGCCTCTACGCCGGGCCTTGCTACGTCGTCACCGCGAACGACGCGATCGACTACTTCGGCCAGACGGTCAACTGCGCCTCACGCGTCCAGCACTGCGCGGAGACCGGCGAGATCGTCTTCGAGGAGGACGTGTACGCGCGCCTCCCCGACGAAGACAGGGCAAACCTCCGGCTCGTCGAGCGCGTCGAGACGCGGGTGAAGGGCGTCGAGCACGCGCTCCGGCTCGTGCGCACGCGGCTCGCCGTCGACGTCGTCAGCGAGCGCATCCCGCGCGTGGGGTGACCGCGGCGGCCCGACGCGAGCGCGCCGGGCCGGTCGAGGGCAGGGGGAGGGGGGCAGGGGACGGGCAGGGAAACGGGCGAGGTCGGGGGCCTCACCACGGGTACGCGCTCGGGCGTCGCGCCTCGTCCGGCCGGCCGAGCAAGAACCCCTGGAGGTACTCGCACCCGAGATCGAGCATGCACGAGAGCTCCTCGGGGGTCTCGATCCCCTCCGCGACGACGCCCATCTCGAGATCGCGGCAGAGGCCGGCGATGCGTCCGACGATGAGGCGCTTCACGGTGGACGACTCGATTCCGCGCACGAGCGACATGTCGAGCTTCACGATCTCGGGCTCGAACGTCGCGAAGCTCGTGAGGCCCGCGTAGCCGGCGCCGAGGTCGTCGATCGCGATCTTGAAGCCGCGCCGGCGGAGCTCGGCGGTCCGGTGACGGGCGTCGCTGATGTCGCTGATCGCCGCCCGCTCGGTGATCTCGAGGACGACGCGCTTCGCGAGCTTGGTGAGCGGGGCGCTCGCATCGAAGAGGTCGTCGTCGAGCAGATCGGCGGCGTGGAGGTTCACGAACACGAGGGCGCTGTCGTCCGCGCTCTCGAAGGCCGCGGCGGTGCGCTCGCGGACGCAGCGCCCGACGTCGTGGATGCGGCCGAGCCGCTCCGCTGCGTCGAGCACGGCTCCGGGCGTCGGCATCGTCGGCTCGTTCGAGCGCATGAGCGCCTCGAAGCCGACCGTCTTCCGCGATCGTCCGTCGACGATCGGCTGGAACGCGATCCACATCGAGTCGAGCGCGCGGTCGAAGCTCGTGGTCAGCGCGGCGTGCTCGTTGGACGCATGCGACCCGCCGAGCCCGGCGTCGATCGCCTCGCGTTTCGCCCGCGCGAGCGCGGCGAGCTTGGCCGCGCGTTCGAGCGCGGCGTCGAGCACGGCGACGTCGAACGGCTTCTTGATGTACGTCAGCGCGCCGAGGTCCATCGCCTCGATTGCGCTGTCGACGTCGGGCAGGCCGGTCATCAGGATGACCGGGACGTCGAGATCCGCCGAGCGCACGAGGCGCAGCAGATCGATGCCGTTCATCCCGCGGAGGTGGATGTCGCTGAGGACGACGTCGAAGCGATCTCCTTTCACGCGCTCCGCGGCGCTCGCGCCGTCCGCGAGCGCCGTCACGTCGAAGCGGCGCTCGAGCATGCGAACGAGCGCTTCTCGGAGAGGCTCGTCGTCCTCGACGAGGAGGAGGCGAGGCAGGGCTACGGGCTTCGGGACGCTCTTCGGCGGACGCGGCGAAACGGACATCGAGTGCTCGTGCCAGTAGAGCGCAGCCTCGGCCGATGTCGTCGGCCAACCGAGATGATCGACGATCCGCCGGCGCGAAGGCCTCGATGGGGCGGGTCGAGATACGGCCCGAGCTTACTGGGATAATCGGGAAAATCACGCCGCTTCTTTGGCCCACGCGCTCGGGCGCCGGTAGTTCTAGCTGCATGCCGTCTGAAGCTCGCGCGGGTAAGGTCGAGGTTCCGGAGTCGGGCGTGAGCCGCGCGCGCGCGGAGTCGGAGCGGGTTTCGATGTCCCAGCGGCTCTGGGGGATCGACTGGAACGGGGTCCTCCCGTGGCACTTCGACGACATCCGCGTCGAGTACGCGCGGTTCGTCGACGTGCTCCCGTTCATGGCGGAGCTCTTCCCGCAGACGTTCAACGTCGGCAGGCAGTGGTTCCAGGAGGAGATGACGGAGGCGAAGCGTCGCTACGGCGACGAGATGGACATCTTCGTCTTCCGCGACGGCGACAAGATCGTCGGCGTGATCACCGGCAACCCGTCGGACTGGTCGACCTACTACTGGCGGATGGTCGCCATCCTGCCCGAGTACCGGCAGCGAGACCTCCTTCGCCTCTTCACCGAGCGCTGCTTCGCGCCGTTCCGCGAGGCGGGGGTTCGGCGGATGGAGGTCGACACGTCGCCGGCGAACCGCGCGACCGTGCGGCACTTCAGCAGTCAGGGATTCATCGTGACGTCGACGCTCACTTCGGAGCGGTGGGGGCTCTCGTTGCGCTTTACGAAGTTCCTCGATGAGGACGCGGAGCGCGTTTACACGACTCAGTTTCTCGACGTCCCGAAAATCGCAACCAAAGAAAGGAGCCAGCCATGAAGAAGTTCGCTCGCGCCACGCTCTGACGTGTGCACGGCGTGACCTCGAGCGCTCGAGGTCATGCCGTTTCCTACTGCTGCCAACCGTAGACGAGAGAAGCCATGATTGCTGACGCGCTCCGCGCCGACATCGAGACGTTCGCCAAGACGAAGTGCCGTCAGAACCTGCTCTTCCGGATGGCGGAGGCTGGGAACGTGGACACGGTCTGCGTCCGGGCCTACTTGACGAACCTGCATCATCTCCTGCGCTACACGCCGATCTGTCTCGGCCGCGCACGCAAGCGCGCTCTCGCGCGCGGCGACGCGAAGCTCGCCGAGCACTTCGCGCACAAGCTCGCGGAGGAGGCCGGCCACCTGCGGTGGGCCGAAGAGGACCTCACGTCGCTCCCCGACGTTGCGGCGGTGGACGCCGCGCCCGGCGTGCTCCGCTCGATGGAGCGCCACACGGCGTTTCTCCTCGAGACGATCGACGAGGACCCGGCGCTCTACCTCTCCTACATCTTGTTCGCGGAGCACTTCACCGTCGTGCTCGGACCGGAGTGGCTGAGGCTGCTCGACGAGCGCTGCGGGATCCCGCGGGCCTCGATGACGGTGATCGACAAGCACATCGAGCTCGATCAGGACCACGTCGAGGAGGCGCTGAACTGCATCGACGATCTCGTCGGTGAGCCTCGTCTCCTCCCGCGCATGCGCGAGGTGCTCCGGGACTCGATGGACAACTTCTACGCCTTCTGCACGGAGCTCGCAGAGAGTCATGGCCGCGTCAGTGAGACCTCGATCCGAGACGGAATCGCCCAGGCTCCGGCTGCCTGAGGGCTGGTCGGCGCCGGACAGCTGCGAAGACGTCATCGTCGCCGACGGACTGGCGATCCGGCGGGCAGGGGTCTCCAGTGTCGCGCCCGACGGCGAGGAGGTGACCGGCTCGGCGGCGCTGCTCGAGCGCGACGGCGCGTCGGCAGACGACATCTCGCCGGCGTCGAAGAGCTGTTTCGAGCTGCTCGAGCGCGTCAGCCTGATCGAGGCGATGCGCGCCAGCACGCGCGAGTACGCGCTCCTCACCGCCGACGGTCGCGCGACGCGGACTTGTGCGGGGCGCGAGCTCTTCCCCGAGAGCGATGCGCCCGAGCGATGGCGCCCGGCGCGCTCGAACGGCGTGGCGATCCACGCCGACTGGTCGCGGGCGTGCGAGCGCGCGCTCTGGGAGCTCGCCGAGCGCGATCGCGTGCTCGCGTCGTGGTACGGCCACGTTCGTCCGGAGCGTCTCGACGGCGATGTCCGCGGGGTATCCGGCGTGACATCCAGCTACGACTGGTCGGCCTGGGCGTTCCCCGAAGAGCGTGACGGATCCTTCTCGCGCGGGCTCGAGGTCGTCGGGGTCTTCGGGTTCCCGACGCGAGCCGGCGCGCCGCTGGCCATGGGCTTCGCCGCGCGGCCCCATCGGCGGGACGCGCTCGATGACGCGACGCGTGAGGCGATCCAGCTTCTCGGCTTCCTCTGGGGAGAGCCCGTCGCGGAGATGACGGAGTGTGTCGAGCCGACGGCGATGGGGCACCTCGACTTCTACCAGGCACCCGAGCGTCATCCGCTCCTCCGATCGTGGCTCGCCGGCGAGCACATCCGCTACGCGTGTGCGGCGGGGTCCGGAACGAATCGTGTCCGCGCGTCGACGGCGGAGGGCGAACGGGCACCGGCGTCCGGCGCTCGGGTCGATCGCGAGGAGGTCGTCTTCGCTGACCTCACGCCTGTCTGGTTCGGCAGCGGCGAGCGTGTCGCGAAGGCGGTCTGTACGTCCGCGCATCGGCTCGTCTTCGGCGAGTCGGCCCTCGGCGCGCACCTGCCTCCGGAACGTCGTATCCATCCGATCTCGTGATCGGCGTGGCGCCAGCGTTTGCGCGTTCCTAGGAGGCGCCGCTCGGGGTAGCCTGACCTAGCAGTGATGGCTCCAAGCAGGCCGCCGCTCCCCGGCATCCAGATCCTCGACGAGCTCGGTCGGGGCGCGCACTCGGTCGTCTATCGAGGCGTCCAGGACGGGACGCCCTGCGCCGTGAAGCTGCCGAGCGTGAAGGCGCGGTGGACGCGCTGGATCTACCGGGAGGCCGTGGCGCTCGCGCGCGTCAAACATCGCGCGCTCCCGGCGGTCCTCGAGGTCGGCGACGTCGACGGCCTCCCGTACCTGGTGATGGAGCTCGTCCGTGGCGAGACGCTCGCGAGCCGGATGCAGACGGAGCGCCTCGAGGAGAGCGTGTGCGTCGCGCTCCTGAACGAGCTCCTCGACGCGCTCTCGGCCGTCCACGACGCCGGCCTCGTCCATCGCGACGTGAAGCCGCGCAACATCATCGTCGAGAGCGAGACCAACGCGCTCAAGCTCGTCGACTTTGGCTTCGCGACACCCATCGAGCGACTCGGGCGCGAGGACGCCGCGGGGACGGCCGCCTACGCGGCGCCCGAGCAGCTCGTGATGCCCGGACGGGTGGACGGCCGGACCGACCTCTTCGCCGTCGGCCGCGTCGTCCTCGAGTGCCTGACGGGTCGCCCGCTCTCGACGCAAGTCGGCTACGGGCCCCTCGGCGCGGCCGCCCGTCTCGAGCTCATTTCCGCTGCGGTGTCCGTCGGCCTCGCCGAGATCGTGGCCGGCTTGCTCCAGCACGACCCCGAGGACCGCTACGCCGACGCACGCGCGGTGAAGGCGGACCTCCAGCGGATGGCGCGCGGGGAGCCGCTCCTCGGCCCGGAAGGCTCCGAGGTCGATCGCCGAGCGATCCCCCTCGTGGCGCGTGACGGCGAGCTCGAGCAGATCGTGGAGTTCGTCGGCGGCGGCCGGGCGGGCCCGCGCGCAGCACGAGGCGACTCCGACGTGCTGCCTCGAGGGCGGGGCGTCGTCGTCGTCGCCGGCAAGCGTGGCGCCGGCAAGACGCGTCTCCTCTCGTCCGTCGCCGGGCGTGTGCGCGAGCTCGGCCACGTGATCGAAGTGAAGTGCGTGAGAGACGACGCGCCGCTCTCGTCGCTGCGCCGAATCCTCGAGGCGCACGTCGGGTCCACGAGACCGAGGCGCCGGCAGGCGGCGGCCGACGACGACTTCCTCGCGAGCCTCGGAGCGCTCGCGCGGGTCGCCACGCTCATCGCGCCGAGCCTCGACAGCACGAACGCAACGTCGGTCTCGGGTCAGAGCGTGCCCCCGAGCAACGCCGCCGCCGAGACGCTGTCCGAAGGCGCGGCCGAGATCCTGCTCCGGCTGGCGGCGAAGCGGCCGCTCTACTTGTTCATCGACGACATCCAGTGGATGGATCCCGCGAGCGCCGATGCCTTGATGCGCGTCGCGCACCGGCTCGTCGAGGCGTCGGTCGTCCTCGTGCTCGGCTCGCGGTCGGCGGGCGTCGAGGCGCTGGCGGAGCGCTTTGCCGCGGCGCAGCCGAAGTCCAGCCTCGTCGTCGAGCTCGGTGCGTTGACCGAGGCGCAGGTCGGCGCGATCGTCGCCGCGCACCTCGGCGAGTCGACCGTGAGCGAGGCGCTCGTGCGGCGCGTCCACGCGATGGCCGACGGGACCGTCCTTGGCGTCCTCGAGGTGCTCGGGGCGTTCCTCGACGCCGGCGCGGTCCGGCCCCACTCGCGCGCCTGGCTCTTCGACGTCGCCCGCGCCGATCGCGTCGTGCTGCCGAGCGGCGCCCTCGCGCTGCTCGGGAGGCGTCTCGGCGAGCTCCCGGTGGCGACGCAGCGCGTGCTCGAGGCCGCTGCGGTGATCGGGACCGCGTTCGAGGACGAGCTCCTGGGTCGGGTCGTCGAGCTCCCCCTCGACGACCTCGGGTTCGGCATGGCGGCCGCGCGTCGCGCAGGCCTCGTCGAGCCCGAGGGTGACGGGACCCACCGCTTCGTCCACGACAGCCTTCGCGAGATGTTGCTGGAGGGGATCGAGGGGCCCACCCTGAAGAGGCTCCACCAGCGCGTCGCCGAGGCGCTGGCGTCGGAGCGCTCGTCGAGCGTCGATGCGCTCTGCGCGATCGCGCTCCATTTCGTCAACGGCGAGATTGAAAAAGATCCGTCGAGGGCGCTCGACGCGTGCCGCGCGGCGGCGCGGGCTGCCCTCGAGCGCTTCAGCAACGAGACCGCGCTCGAGTACCTCGAGCACGCGAGGAAGGCGGCCGCGCGGGCGGGGAGGAGGCTCGAGTCGCAGCATCACCGCGCCGTCGGGGAGGCGCAGCTCAGGCTCGGCATGCTCGACGAGAGTCTCGCCGCGTTCGAGCTGGCGCTCGAGTGCTCGGCCGAGCCGAAGGTGCGCGCGTCCCTCCTCGGCCGCCTCGCCTGGGTGCATCAGACACGGGCCGAGCCGGAGCGCGCTTCCGAGCTGCTCGAGCGGGCCTTCCTCGCGCTCGGCGTTCGCATGCCCGTCGGCACGGTCGGGTCGGCGGCGCGGACTGCGCTCGGCGTCGCCGGCGCGAAGGCGCGGCGACGCCTCAATCGCTCCGATTCCGGTCCGGCGCGCGACGAGATCGAGCTGCTCTCGGGACTGCACTACCAGAACGCGCGGCTCGGGCTCGAGTACGGGGAGCCGCTCCGCTTCGTGCAGAGCAGCGTCGAGGCGCTCGAGCTGAGCAAGCAGGGCACCTCGGCGCGCGCCACCGCGCGCGCGCGAGCGCTCCACGGCGTGGTCATGACGACGATGCGGCTCCGGGACGCCGGAGCCCGTGACTTCGCGCGGGCCGAGGCGCTCGCGTCCGAGCAGGACGATCCGGTGACGACCGTGTTCTGCCTCCAGCTCCGCTCCGTGGCGGCGATCTTCGCGGGCGAGCTCGACTTGGCGATGGACCTCGCCCGCGAGTGCGTCGACATCTTCGGGCCGTGGCTCGAGCTGAGCGAGTATTGCTACCACATCGCCAACGTCGAGCTGATCCAGGCTTCACGTGGACGGTCACTCGAGGCTTGGTCGTGGCTCGAGCGTGCGCTCGACCGTCTTCGCCGCAGCAACACCCGACCGGCGGTTGCCGAGTATTTGATCCATCGTGCACGCGCAACGATGGCCGCCCTCGGCCACGAGCCGAACAACGACTGGCTCGCGCAGCAGTTTGCCGCCGTATCGCCGACGAAGTCGGCGCAAGGCTTCCACCGTCTCCTCTCATGGGGCCCGCGTGCGCGCTGGTACGTCGAGCGCGGCGACCTCGGAGAGGAGTTCGAGGCGCTCGTCAATGCCTTCGAGGCCGAGGGCCACGAGCCCCGCTCCGTGCACCCCGTCGTCTCCGAGTTTTACGTCGCGCTCGCTCACGCCAGGCTGCACCAGGCGTTCCGCGCGGGCGCGCTCGAGCGCGATCGAAGCGTGGCCGCGCTCCGCCGCGCCACCGCGGACCTCGCGCTCGTCGCGAAGCTCCCCGTCCTCCGCGCGCATCTGCTCCTCGCCGAGGGCTGCATCGCCTGGTTCGAGGGCAACGAGCGAAAGGCGAACAAGGCGCTCGGCGAGGCCGAGGCCCTCGCCGACGAGCAGAGCTGTCCGTGGGTCCTCTACGGAGTCGCGCGCGCACGCGCGCACAAGCTCCGAGCCGAGGGGCGCGGAGACGCCGCGCGCGATCAGGCGCGCATCGCGGCCACGCTCGCGACGGAGCACGGCGCGGTCCACCGGGCGCGCTGGATCCGCGAGGAGTTCTCGCTGCCGGCGCCGGTGCAGGACGTCACGTCCGTCGAGCGCTCGACGAGCAGCCGCCGATCGAGCCGGACGAACCGCCAGCTCGCGGCGCTCATTCAGGTCGCGCAGGCGCCGCGCCGCGATCTCAAGGCCGAGCAGCAAGCCGGCCGAATCCTCGACGAGCTCATGAGCTCGATCAGCGCCGCCCGCGCCGCGATCTGGTTCCAGCCCGAGCCCAACGCGAGCGGGACGGCGGTCTTCCGCCACCGCGGGAGCGATCTCTCCGTCTCGGTCGGCGCCGACTCCCCGCGCGGCGCGCTCCTCCGCCTCGTCCACAAGTCGGGCGAGGCCTGGCCGCCGATCGACGGCGGGAATCGCGCGGTGGCGGTGGGAGAGCACGCCTTCGACCCCACCCGCGTCATCGCCGTCCCGCTGACCCTCTACGAGAAGCCGGTCGGCGCGCTCTGTATCGAGCGGCTGGACGATGACCCGCCCTTCGCCCTCGACGATCGCTCGCTCCTGGTGCTCCTCTCCCACCAGGTGCCGATCACGCTCGAGATCGCGCGGCTCCTGTTCGAACGAGAGCAGCTCCACACCTCGCTGCAGCAGGCGAAGAAGATGGAGGCGATGGGCCAGCTCGCGGGCGGGCTCGCGCACGACTTCAACAACATGCTCGCGGCGATGAAGGTCGCGCTCTCCGCCGCCCGCGAGCGCGCGTCGCTCGACGCCGAGCTGACGATCGAGCTCGACATCATCTCGCAGGCGACGACCCGCGCCGCGCAGCTCACGAGCCAGCTCCTCAGCTTCTCGCGCCACCAGCCGGTGCCCGTCGCGGTGCACGACGTCAACCAGCTCATCTCGACGCTCGAGCCGATGCTCCGGCGCGTCGTCGGATCGAAGGTGGTGGTGTCGACGGATCTTTCGCCCGCGGTCGACGCCGTCGAGGTCGATCAGGGCAGCTTCGATCAAGCGCTCGTCAACCTCCTCATCAACGCACGCGACGCGATGCCGAGCGGCGGGACGCTCAAGATCACGACGCGGAACGTCGTCCTCGGCGAGACCGTCGCGCAGCGCAACAGCCTTCCCCCCGGCCCGTACGTCGAGGTCGAGGTCGCCGACACCGGCGAGGGGATGAGCGCCGAGACGGTGTCTCGCATCTTCGAGCCGTTCTTCACCACCAAGCCCTCGGGCAGCGGCAGCGGGCTCGGGCTCGCGATGGTGTACGCCTTCGCTCGCAACTGCGGCGGCAGCATCGACGTGTCGAGCGAGGTCGGGCAGGGCACCCAGTTCCGCCTCTACCTGAAGCGCATCGAGCGGAAACGCACCTCGCGTCCGGTCCGTCCGCTGACCGCGTCGGTCACGCCGCCGACGGTCATCAAGCACGAAGGACCCGACACCATCCTCGTCGTCGACGACGACGACCTCGTGCGCCGCTCGATCGCCAAGATCCTCGAGCGCCACGGCTACCGCGTCGTCGCCGCGAACGGCTCGACCGAGGCGCTCAACGTGGCGCGCGAGGAAGGCGCGCGCATCGGGCTCGTCATCCTCGACGTCCTCATGCCCGGGGTCACCGGCCCGGAGCTCGGACGGCGCCTCTACGACCTCAACCTGTCGGCCAAGCTGCTCTTCGTCTCCGGCTTCTCGCCGGAGAGCATCCCGCTGGAAGAGGCGCACGTCGCGGCCGAGATGCTCCTCCAGAAGCCGTTCTCGCAGACCGCGCTCCTCGAGCGCGTGCGCCAGCTGATGCATCACTGACGGCGTCGGGAAGACGGAGCGCGTCTCGAGCGGCCGGCTCTCTCAGCCGGCCCAGGTCGAGCCGACGCGGCGGCGGAGGGCGGTCGCCTCGGGCGTCAGCGCGAAGCGGACGACGTCGCCGGCGAACGGGTGGTCGAGGACCGCCGCGACCGAGCCGCGCCCGGGGCTCTCCGTCGCCTGGAGGAACGCGCCGTCGAGCCCGCGGAGCTCGTCGATCGTCGCGAGCACGTCGCCCGTCAGCACGTAAGCGATACGGAGCTCCGCGCGCGCGAGGGCGCCGATGAGCACGTCGATCGCGATGAGGCGGCCGCCCTGTCCCGCGCCGCCGCCGAAGCCCGGACCGGTCGCGTTCATCAGCGGAACGAGCTTCTCGAGCGCCTGCTTCTGCTTGCGCGAGAGCTCCTTGGTGATGTTCGGCTCGTACTGCATCACGAGCTTCAGCGAGAGCACGTCGACGTCGTCCTTGCCGTACGCCGGGTTCACCGCGCGCGCGGCGGCGACGAGCATCGCCTCGATGTGCGGGGGCGGCAGCTCCTCGAGCCACGGTACGTTGAGCGCCACGCGGGCGAGCGCGCGGCCGATCGACGCGAGCTGCGTCGGCTCGGGGAGCTCGGTCAGGGCCTTCGGGACGACGACCCACAGACCGTCCTGCGCGAGCACGCGCGTCCGCGAGACGTTGGGGGTCACGACGAGCTCCACGTCGCCGATCCCGAGCGCCTTCGCGAGGCGGTCGAGCAGCGCGCGCGTGGGGTTGCCGCTCCGCTTGCCGATGCGGTCGCGCGAGGTCACGCCGATCTCGCTGATGTCGGCGCGGAGGAGCTTCGTCTCGATGCCGGAGATCGCGGCCGCGATGTCGAGCAGGAGATGGCGGCCCTCCGGCGGGATGACGTGGCTGACGAGCGTGCTCCGGTCGAGCACCGCGTGGTGCTGCTCGAACGGCGGAAGGCGCCGCGCGCGGAGCCAGGCGTGACGACCCTCGTCGAGCTCGCCCGCGATGGCGCGGAGCTCGCTGACGACGATGGCCTCTTCCTGCCGGCGCTCGGCGTTGAACGCGCGCTCGAGCAGCTCGAGCGCCGCCGCCGGATCAGACACCGAGACGAGCGGCGTCGCGTTCGGCGTGATCATCGAGAGCACGGTCTTCGACGCGTCGTCGTGCGCGCCGAGCCGTGAGAACGCGCTGGCGAGCTCGAAGCGGCACTCGTGCAGGCTCGGATCCATCTGGACCGCGCGCTGGAGGTGACCGACGCCGTCGCGCAGGCGGTTCAGCTGCTCGACCTCGATGTGACCGAGCGACGCGTACCAGCGCGGGTCGGACGTGCCGAGCTGCTGCCCGCGCCCGATGACGGCGCCGAGCGCGCGCGCGTACGACACAGCGTCGAGCCCGCCGGGCCCCGGGTTCTGCGGCGAGCGGAAGAAGCGGGAGAGGCGCGCGAACGCGCGGGCGTGATCGGGCGCCGTCGCGACGGCCTCGACGAGCGCCTTCTCCGCTTGCGGCATGTCCTTGAGGGCGACGCGGATGTCCGCGAGCTCGAGGAGGATGTCGCACTTGACGTGACGGTCCTTCTCCACGTGCGCGAGCCGATCGAGCAAGCTCGCGATCTCGAGCTTCGCGGCCGTCTTGTTCACGCCGCTCGGCGCTCGCCCCGCGCCGTCGGCGTCGTCGGCCTCCGGAAAGCTCGCCCGGCTCCGTCGACTCCCGTCGCCGTCGGGCTCGTTCTGCTTCGCGGCGAGGCGATGGATGAGCGCGCGGATCGCCCGCGGGTTCTCCGGCTCGATCGAGAGCGCCGTCCTGAGCGCGCGCTCGGCCTCCATGGGCTCGCCGAGCACCTTCTCGTAGACGCTGGCGAGCGCGAAGAGCGCCGTGATGCGCGGCGCGGGCTCCTTGCCGCGTGCGACGATGTCCTCGAGCGTCTCGACCGCCTCGGGCCACGCGCGCTGCGCGATGAAGAGCTCGGAGAGCGTCAGGAGCGAGGGCACGTGATCGGGCGCGGCCGCGCGAACGGCGCGCATCGCTTCGATGGCGACGCCCACCTCGCCGAGCTCGTCGCGGGCGACCCGCGCGATCTCGGTGCCGACGTAGACGATCGTGTCCTTCGCCGTCGCGCGCGCGAGCGCCCCGCGGAAGACGTCGATGAGGCGCTCGCTCTCCTGCTGCGCGCCGCGCACCTGCGAGAGGCGCGTCGCGGCGACGGTGGAGTTCGGGTCCGAGTCGAGCGCCTTCTCGAGGAGCTGCGCGGCGCGCTCCGTGCGCTCGTCCATCGGGCCGAGCGCCTCCTCGGTCGAGTCGCTGAGGAGCAGGTTCGCCGCGTCGACGAGGTACTTGGCGCGGACCTTCGGCTGGACGGAGAGCTCCGCGAGCGACATCGCCGCCGCCGCCGCGCCGCTCGCGTCCCCGAGCCGGTTGGCGACGCGGGCGAGGGACGTCGCCGCGGCGACGCTCAGCGGATCGAGCGAGAGGGCCTCGCGGAGCCGCTCGAGCGACTCGCGCGACGACGCCGTCATCGCGTCGCGCTCGGTCGTCGGATCCATCGCGTGCGTCTCGAGCATGAGGCCGAGCCGCAGATCGGTCGCGATGCGCGTCGCCTCGTCGTGCGCGAGCGCCGAGAGCGACCGGAGGGCCGCGATCGCCGCGCGCCGCGCCGGGACCTCGCCGCGTCGCGCCGGCGCGATGGCGAGGCGGACGGCGGCCTCGAGCGCCGACGGATCGGTCGGATCGAGCTCGAGGACGCGCGTGTACGTCGCGACGGACTCGCCCGTCGACAGCCGCCAAGCCTCGAGGCTCGCGAGCTCCCAGAGGGATCCGAGGCGCGCGCGCACGTCGGTGAAGCGCTCGCCCTGCTGCTTGAGGACGTGCGCGACCTGCTGCGCGCTCGGACCGCGCCGGGCGATCGCCTCGAGGAGCCGCAGCGCGCCGACGTGCTTCGGGTCGGCGTCCTGCAGCGCGTCGAGCAGCGCGCGCGCGCGCGACAGCTCGCGGTTCGACGTGACGAGCAGCGCCGCGAGCTGGAACGAGTACGCCTGCGCCTGCGCCGGCGTCGTCGCCTTCTCGGCGCGCGTCGCGAGCTGCGCGAGGAGCTCCTGGAAGGCCGGCGTCTCGAGCCCGGCCGGGCCGGGGGCGCCCGCGGTCGTGACGACGCGGCGCGCGAGCACACGGACGAGGCGGTCGGCGATGAGCTCGTCCTCCGGGGTCTCGCCGAGCGCCCGCGTGTAGAGCGCGGCCGCGCGGACGTCGTCCATCAGCCTGAGCTCGTCGATCTCGGCGGCGTGCGTGAGGTGCCGCGCGCGCTCCTGCGGCGTGATCGCGTCCTCCGCGAGCTGTTCGATCGACGCGCGGAGCGCCTTCGCGTCGCCGGCGGCCTCGAGGACACGCGCGATCTCCTCGGGCGGGACCGGGTGGATCGGGTCGGCCTTGCGCGCCTCCTGCAGCGCCTCGACCGCGGACTTCGGATCGCGCAGGCGGGCGTCGTAGATCTGCGCGAGCTGGAGCCAGAGCGCGACCTTGTCCTTCGTCGTGACGACGATGTCGAGGCGCGCCTTGATCGACTGCGTGGCGAGCTCCCAGCGGCCCGCCTCCTCGTGGAGGCGCGTCTCGAGCGCGCGCGCGGCGACGTGCTGCGGGTCCTGCTCGAGCACTTCCTGCACGAGGCTCGCGGCGCGCGCCGGATCGACGCGCGAGAGCACCTGCGCGGAGCGAACGCGGAGCCCGAGGACGTCGACGCCGTCCTCGGCGAGCTTCGCCTCGTCGGAGAGCGCTCGCGAGAGCGCGCGATCGTCGCCGATACGGCCTGCCGTGCGCTCGAGGCCGAGGACGGCGCCGCGGCGGCCCGGCTCGAGGCGGAGGATCTCCTCGAACGTGCGCGTGGCGCGGAGCTGGTCGCCGACGAGCTCTTCCCACAGGACCGCGACCTTCTCGAGGTAGGCGACGCGGCGCCCCGTGTCGCGCGTCGACTGCGCGGCCTGCGAGTAGAGCTCGATGAGCCCGCGCACCTCGCGGTCGAACTGCTCGGTGGGCGCGGGCGACATCAGGCGCGAGAGCTGATCGAGGATCTCCGAGTCGCCCGGCGCGGCGACCCACGCGGCGCGGAGGTGGCGGAGCGCCTCGTCGTGCCGGCCGATCGACTCGGCCAGCTGCGCCGCCTTGGCGAGGGCGCGCGCGCGCTTCGGGCCCTCTTCGGTGCGCTGCGCCTCGCCGTGCCACAGCGCGATGCGCACGTCGTCCTTGCCTGCTAGCGAGAGCAGCCGGTCGAGCTCCTCGATGAGCGTCGCGTCGTCGGGATCGATCTCGAGGGCGCGCTCGATGTCGCCGATCGCGCTGTCGAGGCTCCCGAGGCGCTCCTCGATCGCCGAAAGTCGCTTCAGCTCGTAGACCTGCGTCGACGCGTCGCTGAAGAAGCGGAGGCGGCTCCGGCGCGAGCGCGCGGCCTCGGGCCACTGGCCCGACGTCTCGTAGAGGCGAACGAGGTCGTCGAGCACGCGGCGGTCGACCGACGGCGTCGTCGGCGCGCGCGCGGCGGCGTGCTCGAGCAGGGTGATCGCCTTGGCCTCGTCGCCGAGCAGCGTGTGCGCGAGACAGGCCGCGTCGAGCTCGAGCCGCGCGCAGCGCGACGACGACGGCTCGAGGCGCGCCTCCTCGGCGAGCAGGGCGGCGAGCCGCGCCGTGTCGTGATGCGCGGCGCAGTGGAGCGTGAAGGCGTCGCGGACGGGGCCGACGCCGCCGTCGAGCCGCAGCGCGCGCTCGAACGCGCCGCGCGCGGCGTCGACGCGCCCGAGCCGCAGCTCGAGGATGCGCGCGCGCTCGACGTGGATCCACGCGGCGAGGTTGGCCTGCGCGGAGTACGCGTCGGCCATCCGCCCGAGGTGCGCGACGAGGTCCTCCCAGCGATCCTCGTCGGTCGTGGGGACGAGCTCGCCCTTGTCGCCGTGGATTTTCGTCGGCGTGGTGCTGTCGACGAACACCCGGCGGACGAGATCGGTCTCGAGCCCCTTCAGGGTCGCCGAGTGATGCGGCGCGCGCCCGAGGACGAGCTCCCACGCCTCGCGCGCGTCGTCCGCGCGATCGCCCGCGACGAGCAGGCGCGCCCTCTCGACGAGGAGCTCGACGGCGGCGGCGTCGCCGGACGCGACCGCGATCTCGCGATCGAGGTGGCGGAGCATCGGCACGAGCTGCGTGCGATGGTGGAGGCGGCGCCGGAGGATGCCGTGCGCGGGCGCGAGATCGGGATCGACCTTGAGCGCGGCTTCGATCTCCGCGTTGACCTTCGCGTCCTCGGCGAGCGTCTCGTGGACGATCGCGAGCTCGAGGTGCGCACGGGCGAGGCCGACGCGGTCTTCGGCGTCGGCGAGGCGCTCGATGCGCGTCGTCAGGAGCTCGACGAGCGCGCGCCCCTCGGGCGAGGTCCGCGGCGCCTCGCGCTCCGGCGGCGCGACCGGGTGACCCTTCGACGCTCCGGTCGTGTCCGACTTCGGGAGCGGGGGAGGCGGAGGCCGTCGTGACGCCGGGCCGACCGGTCCTGGCTTGATCGATCCGCCGCTGCCTGGCCGGTTCGGCGGCAACGGAGGCGGCGGCACGCTGCGCGGCGGTCCCGAGCCCGGGCCGCCGGGCAACGGCGGCGGCATCGTGCGCTGCGGCGGACGTGTGAGCGCGGGGCGAGAGGGCTCTTCGTCGACGAGGATCGAGCCGGACGCGGTGTCCATGTTCGCCCCGCCGAAGTCGTACGGGGTCGGGATGTGGAGCGACGGCTTCACGTCCGGAGGAGCCGGAGACTCCTTGCCGTCCTTCTTCTTGTCGCCGCTCGTCGAGGCGGGATCCTTCGCGGCTTCCTTCAGCGTCTCGCGCTGCGCGTCGATCGACCAGTTCTCGCCGGTCATCGCGAGGATCTTGTCGACGTTGTCCTCTTCGATCTCGATGTCGACGCCGCTGAGCTCCTCGACGCTCGCGGGGACCTCCTCGAGCTCCTCGAGATCGACCGACACGTACTCCGGCCGGCCCGCGCCCTGTACGGTCGCGTCGTCCACCGGGGCGAGCGGGGGGATCCTCTGGCCGGGGCCTTCCGCCATCGACGCCCATGGTCGCATATGTCGGCCCAGATCCAGCGGAAAAAGACGGGTCCGCGCCGCTGCGGTTTGTCGCTCAGAACGGGCGCTTGCCGGCGCTCGTGCCTTCGGCGAGCGGGAGGAGCTCGGCGCACTCGGCGAGATCGAGGCGGTGCTCCTCGCGCGGATCGCTCCCGACGTCGTAGCAGTTCCAGGCGCTGTCGCCCTGGTGCGCGATGAGCTTCTTCGTGCCCTTGATGGCCCCCCAGTTCTTGAAGGCGCAGGCCCAGAGCTCAGAGCAGTTCGTCATCGCGATCGCACGGTCGACCGCGGAGCCGCCGCGGAGCAGGCTCTGCCCTGCCACGCGCGCGCGGAGCGCCGAGAGCTCCGGCGCGTCCCAGAAGCCGAGCAGATCCATGATCGTCGGGAAGACGTCGAGGTGCGTGACCGGCGTCGCCTCGAGCGAGCGCAGGCTCGTGCGCTCCGCGTCCGTGAGGGTCGCCGGCGGCGCGTCGACCCAGAACGGGATGCGGATCTCCGGATCGAACAGCGTGCCGGTGTGACCGACCGCGCCCTTCTCGCGCATCTGCTCGCCGTGGTCCGAGACGTAGACGACCACCGTGCGGTCGGCCTCCGGACGAGCACGGAGCGCGCGGAGGAGGCGCCCGACCGCCTTGTCCTGCATGTGGATCGCGTCCAGGTAGCGGTTCAGGATCTCGTTCTCGTAGCCCGGACCGGTCGCCTCTTCCTGCGGCGTGAACGGCATGTCGTCCGGGTCGATCTTGTACGGAAAGTGCGTGTTCGACAGGTGGACGACGGCGA
Organism: Labilithrix sp.; assembly: GCA_019637225.1. GTDB lineage: Bacteria > Myxococcota_A > Polyangia > Polyangiales > Polyangiaceae > Labilithrix. Next base: position 5,063 of record JAHBWC010000061.1, on the reverse strand, counting down.
GCCAGGGCTCCTTCAGCGCGCCGACGTCGCCGATGACGTGATCGACGAGCTTGCCGTCGTCGGCGCCGACCTCGTAGGTCGCGTCCTGCTCGATCTGCGTCGCGCTCACGTGGCGCGTCCACGGCTGTCCCTCGAGCCAGAGGCCCGAGTTGCCGAACAGGAGGTTCTGGGACGTGTAGTAGGCCGTCTCGAGCCCCGCCGCGTGCGCGTACTCCCAGAGGATCGGCGCGGTGTGCTGGTCTTTCCGGTCGCTCGTCGGCAAGAGGCCGTTCCACATCACGGCGAGCGAGATCGCCGTCGTCGAGTCGAGCGCGCGCATCTGCGTGAGCGGGATGCGGTCCTTCGCGGCGGCGTTCGAGAACGGCGTGAACTTGCAGTCCGGCGTGTACTCCACGCAGACGCTCTGGGCGCGCACCGACTCGGTGATGACCATCACGACGTTGCGCGGCCGCGACGGGCGCGCGACGAACGCCGGCACCGGCTCCGGCGAGCGCTGGCCGGGGTGGACGCGCTCGACGGTCTCGTTGTGGTCCCAGCGCGCGCGCATCAGCTGGCCCATGGCCGAGACGTACATCACGTCGGGGGGCTGCCCTTGCTCCGCGCCGCGCTGGGGCGAGACGAACATCGCGGTGAGCGTCGCGACGAGCGCGACGTCGAGGCAGAGCCACGCGCGCGCGCGCCGCCGCATCGGCGCGAGGCGCGAGGCGAGCGCCGGGACCGCGATCGCGATCGCCAACGACGGCAAGAGCGAGCGGAGGAAGGTCCAGCGATCGAACCAGAGCTGCTGCCCGATGCTCGGGAGGAACGACGTCCCGACGAGCACCGCGCGGTGGTTCATGTACGCGCCGTAGCGCGCGAACGTGTAGAGCTGGCTGCCGACGCAGAGCAGCGCCGAGATCGCCAGGAGCACGCGGAGCGGCCAGCGCCCCACGCCGCGCGCGCGCGACGCCGCCAAGAGAAGGCACGTCCAGAGGACGACGCCGACCGCGGCGCTGCCGAAGTAGAACGCGAGCTCGCCCGGCTCGAAGTCGACGATGCGCGCTCGCCTCCGCGTGAAGTCGTAGAGCACGAGGGCGATCGGCGTCGCGACGACGAGCGCGCGCGCGGCCCATCGCCGGGCCCGCGCCTTCTTCCGCGCGTCGCGGGGAACCGCGGCGCGGGCGGCGACCGAGGCGCGTCGCGTCTCGCCGCTCTCGTCGACCGCGAGGTCCCTGCGCGCCTCGGACGGGAGAGAGCTGGCGGACGGCGAGGGCTCTGGCTGGTTCATCGCGAAGCGGCGCGAGAATACCCGGCGCGCGCGGCCAGCGCGAGGCTCGCGCGTGGTCTGCTATCGTCGGGCCGTGAGCCAGCTCCTCGTCCCGCGGCGGCTGACGCCGGAAGCCTACGCCCCGTACGGCCGCGTCCTCATGGCCTCGCCTCGAGGGGAGCCGGGGGAGATCGCCAACCTCGGCACGGCGCGGCGTTTCGACGACATCTGCGACGTGACGAACACGCGCACCGGCACGGCGAGCCTGAAGGTGAAGGTCTTTCGCTCGCGGCCCGTCCCGCGCGAGCGCCGCCCGCTCGCGCTCCTCGAAAAGCACCCCTGCTCGACGCAGCTTTTCATCCCGATGAACGCCTCGCGCTACATCGCGCTCGTCGCGCTCGGAGGCGACCGCCCGGACCTCGCGACGCTCGCCGCGTTCGTCGCCGAGGGGCCGGAGGGCATCAGCTACGGGCCGGGCGTGTGGCACCACCCGATGCTCGCGCTCGACGTCGAGACCGACTTCGTCGTCTTCGTCCACGAGGACGGGACGCCGGAGGACTGTGTGGTGGTCGATCGCGACGGCGCCGACTGGCCGGAGCTCGATCTCGCCAGCCTGGGGCCGCCGCCAACCCGAGTGTAAGTGCTTGAAATGACGCGCGTGGCCTGCTGCGGCAAGGTCTACTTGCGTTCATTCGTATGACGGAATATAGATCCCGGCGTGATGGACGCCGCGGTCGGCTCGACGACGCGATGGGAGCTCTACCGGGTGCTCGCGGAGCCGGTGCGCCTGCGGCTCCTCGCGCTCGCCGCCGAGGAAGAGCTCGCGATCGGTGAGCTCGCGGTCCTCCTCTCCGAGAGCCAGCCGAACGTCTCGCGTCACGTCGCGCCGCTGAAGGCCGCGGGTCTCGTCCTCGCGCGGAAGCAAGGCACCCGCGCGCTCGTGCGCATCGCCGAGGCGGCGTCGGCCGATCCGGTCGTCGCCGACGCGCTCGCGAGCGGGCGCGCCCTCTGCGAGGGCGACGGGAGCCTCTCGCGCATCGCCGACGTCCTCCGCGAGCGCGACCGGGTCGCGCGCGAGTTCTTCGCGCAGGCGCCGGCGAAGGACGCGGCCGTGCCCGAGCCGGCCGACGCCACGGCGGCCTACGTCGCCGCGCTGGCGCGCCTTCTCCCGCGCCGGCGGCTTGCGGTCGACGCGGGGACCGGGGACGGCGCGCTCCTCGACGTCCTCGCGCCGGCGTTCGAGCGGGTCATCGCGGTCGATCGCTCCGAGGTGCAGCTCGACCGCGCCCGCGCGCGCGTGACGGCGCGCGGTTACGCGAACGTGAAGCTCCTCAAGTCCGAGCTCGGCGCCGCGGAGCTCCACGGGCACGTCGGCGAGGGCGCCGACGTCGTCTTCGCGTCGCGGCTCCTCCACCACGCGCCGCGCCCGGTCGACCTCGTCCGCCAGCTCGCGCGCCTCGCGCGCCCCGGCGCCGCGATCGTCGTCATCGACTACGAGCGCCACGACGACGAGTCGATGCGCGACGAGGCCGACCTCTGGCTCGGCTTCGAGCCGGCCGAGCTCGAGCGCTTCGCCGCCGAGGCGGGGCTCGACGGCGGCGAGGTCGTGCGCCTGCCGTCGGCGTGGTGCGGCAAGGGGAAGGACGCGCACTTGCCGTGGCAGGTGCTCGTCGCGCGCGCGCCAGTTCACGAAGGTCAGAGAGGGCCCGGCGAGCGCCGGCCCGTTGCGAAAAAAGAAGGAAAGGGAACGTAAGCCATGAGCACGAACTACAAGGTCGCGGACATCAAGCTCGCCGACTGGGGCCGCAAGGAGATCACCATCGCCGAGAGCGAGATGCCCGGCCTCATGGCGATCCGCAAGGAGTACGGTCCGTCGAAGCCGCTCAAGGGCGCGCGCATCGCGGGCTGCCTCCACATGACGATCCAGACCGCGGTCCTCATCGAGACCCTCACGGAGCTCGGCGCCGAGGTCACCTGGACGAGCTGCAACATCTTCTCGACGCAGGACCACGCGGCGGCGGCCATCGCGGCCACCGGCGTCCCGGTCTTCGCCTGGAAGGGCGAGACCGAGGCCGAATACAACGACTGCATCGAGATGCAGCTGAAGGCGTTCAAGGGCGGCAAGGGCCCGAACATGATCCTCGACGACGGCGGCGATCTCACGATCATCGCGCACGAGAAGCACCCGGAGCTCTTCGAGGGCCCCGACGGCATCAAGGGCATCTCCGAGGAGACGACCACGGGCGTCCACCGCCTCTACGACATGGCGAAGAAGGGCACGCTCAAGGTCCCCGCCATCAACGTCAACGACTCGGTCACGAAGTCGAAGTTCGACAACCTCTACGGCTGCCGCGAGTCGCTCGGTGACGGCCTCAAGCGCGCCACCGGCGTCATGTTCGCCGGCAAGGTCGCGGTCGTCGCGGGCTACGGCGACGTCGGCAAGGGCTGCGCCCAGGCGCTCCGCGGCCTCGGCGCGCGCGTCATGGTGACGGAGATCGATCCGATCTGCGCGCTCCAGGCCGCGATGGAGGGCTACCAGGTCACGACGATGGAGGAGGCCGCGCCGCAGGCCGACATCGTCGTCACCGCGACGGGCTGCTCCGGCATCGTCCGCCCCGAGCACATGAAGGCGATGAAGGATCAGGTCATCGTCTGCAACATCGGCCACTTCGACTGCGAGATCGACGTCGCCTGGCTCGAGAAGAACCCCGAGATCAAGGAAGTGAACATCAAGCCGCAGGTCGACCAGTTCGTCTTCCCCGACGGCAAGCGCCTCACGCTCCTCGCGCGCGGCCGCCTCGTGAACCTCGGCTGCGCGAACGGCCACCCGTCGTTCGTGATGAGCTCGTCGTTCTCGAACCAGACGATCGCGCAGATCGAGCTTTGGCAGAACTCGGCGAAGTACGAGAAGAAGGTCTACACCCTGCCGAAGAAGCTCGACGAGAAGGTCGCCGCGCTCCACCTCGGCAAGCTCGGCGTGAAGCTCACGACGCTCACGAAGGAGCAGGCGGAGTACCTCGGCGTGTCGGTCGAGGGGCCGTTCAAGCCCGAGCACTACCGCTACTGAATCGACGCCTATGACGAGCGAGGGGCCGAGGGCGCGAAGCCTTCGGCCCTTCGTCATTTCACTGCTGGAAGCAGTAGAGGCGATGCTCGGTGGTGCACGGACGAAGGCCGGTCGTCTGTTGCCACGCGGCGGTGACGGCGTGGGGATCGCCGAACGCGCCGTCGAGGACGGTCATCGACCACGGGTCGCTCACCGTCCCGCAAAAGCCGCCGGGGCCATTGTAGATGCCGGTCCACACGAGATCGCCCGCGGGCACGAGGCCGCCGTCGGCGGTGAGCTCGAGGGCCGCCTTCGGCGCGACGTTCATCGGGTTGTCCTCGAACGCGAGGTGTCCGTCGACGCGCATCCAGCTCGCGCCTCCGCCGTCGGCGAGGCGCAGCGCCGGATGTCCGACGGCGCCGCCGCCGACGTGCACGTAGGCGACGAACGTTCCGGCCAGGTCGTTGCGCTTCGCTTCGTCATCGCAGATCGCGTCGGCGCCGGCCCGTCCGCCGAAGGCGCCCGTGTGCCTCGTCTCGGTGACGAAGACGACCTTGTGGCGCGCGGCGTCCGCACCCGCGTCTGCGTCGCCGCTCGCGACGTCGGCGCTCGCGTCGACGTCGCCCTCCGCCGCCTCGCCGCCGTCGATCCGCGACGGAAGGGGCTCGCCGTCTTCGACGCCGAGGAGGGTGCCGCACGCCGTGACGATCGCCAGCGGCGCGAGCGTCATCGCTGCCTGGATCGCGCGGAGGCGCATCGGCTCAGTTTATC
>JAHBWC010000060.1 GCA_019637225.1 Labilithrix sp. | reverse complement strand
CTGCGCGGAGTGCGGAGGCGCGCGAGCGCCGACTCGAGCTTGAGCGCCTCGTCGAGAGCCTCCTTCACGAAGGTCTTCACCGCCGTTTCGCCCCACGGTCCGAGCGTGCCCCGCCCGAAGCCTCCGCAGAATCCTTTGATGCCGGCGAAGCCGACGTCGTCGATCGTGTGGCTGTCACCGTCGAGGACGCGCACCCCGCTCTCGCTCAGGATCTGCGTCACCGTATCGGCGTGACCGGACTCGAAGTCGTGGTTGCCGAGCACGGCCACGATCGGATGCTTGACGATCGCGAGCTCGCGGACGAGCACGTGCGCCTCCTCGGCCGTGCCGTAGTCCGTGAGATCTCCGCAGAGAAGGAGCACGTCCGCGCGCGCCTCCACCTGAGCGAAGAGCGGCCGGAGCAGCCCCGCCGACTCCTTGGTGACGTGGAGATCGCCGATGGCGGCGATGCGCATCGGGCGCCGTTCCTCACCGCGCGATTGTGCCTCGTTCATGAGCTCCACACTCGAGAGCAACTCACGTACCGCCGAGGCACGAATGCTAGCCGTTCCGCTGAGAGCGGCTGGAAACCGGCGGGCGGTGCTGCGCCGCGGCGTGGAACGGGGCTTGTACGAACCGCATCCATGGTCCAGCCCCAGAGAACGCACGCGCCGCTCAGCACTCGCAGGATGGTTCGACCGATCGCTCGCCAGTTCTACGAGGACACGCTGCGCACGCTCACGCGCGCTCGCGTTCCGTTCCTGGTCGGCGGAGCGATCGCGCTGAAGCACTTCGCGGGCATCGCGCGCGACACGAAGGACCTCGACGTCTTCCTCCGGAAGGTCGACCTCGAACGCGCGATGACGGTGCTCTCCGACGTGGGGTTCGAGGCGGAGGTGCTCTACCCCCACTGGCTCGGCAAGGCGTGGTCGGGCCCGCACTTCGTCGACTTCATCTTCGACTCCGCCAACGGCCTCTGCCCCGTGGACGACGCGTGGTTCGAGCACGCCGACACGTGCACGCTCTGGAACGTGCCGGTGCTCCTGTCTCCCGCGGAGGAGATGATCGTGAGCAAGTCCTTCGTCATGGAGCGGGAGCGCTTCGACGGCGCCGACGTCTACCACCTGCTCGAGGCGTGCGGGCCGACGCTCGACTGGGACCGCCTCGTCCGCCGCTTCGGCGAGAACTGGCGCGTCCTGCTCGGACACCTCGTCTTCTTCTCGTTCGTCTACCCCCAGAAGAGGCACTGCGTGCCCCCGCGCGTCATGGACGAGCTGCTCGACCGGGCGCGGGCGGAGCAGCGCCCCGAGGACGTCGCGGTCTGCCGCGGCACGCTCCTGTCGCGCGAGCAGTACCTCGTCGACCTCCGCGAGCGCGGCTACGCCGACGCGCGCGTCGCGCCGTGGGGAGCGGTCTCGGAGGACGACATCCAGCGCTGGACCGACGCCATCGGCCGCGAACGCTGACGCGCGCGCCGGCTCAGGCGACGACGAACGGATCGGCGTCGCGCTCGCTCGCGGCGACGTCGAGCGGCGCGAGCCGCGTCGCGAGGCGAGACGCGAAGGCCTTGACCGCACGCCGCTCGCTGTTCGAGTGCAGCGTGGCGACGACGGCGACACCGCTACGGAGGGCGGTGAGCGCGTCGTGGTGGCGGATCTCGCCGGTGACGAACAGGTCGGCGCCCGCGCGCGTCGCGTCGCCGAGCAGCTCGCCGCCGGCGCCCGCGGCCACGGCGACCCGACTCACCACGACGTCGAGCGCGCCCGCCACGAGGACGTACTCGAGCCCGAGCGCGAGCTTCAGCCTCGCCACGACGTCGCGCAGCGGCGCGGGCGCGATCGCGCCGACGCGACCGAGGCCGATCCCGTCGGGCTCCGTCGCGCCGGGGCGCGCCGCGAACGGGCGAAGCGGGCGCCTCCCGGACGCCTCGACGCCGCACGCCCCCGCGAGAAAATCGTTCGTCCCGTCGAGGGCGACGTCGAGCGCCGTGTGCGGGCTGTAGAGCGCGATCCCGCGGCGGATCGCGTCGGCCCAGAGCGCCTCGTGCGGGACGCGCTTCACGGGCGCGAACATCGGCGGGTGGTACGCGACGACAAGCTCGGCTCCCCGCGATCGGGCCTCCTCCGCGACGATCGACGAGTAGTCGACGGTGACGAGCACGCGCTCGACGTCGGCGTCGGGATCGCCGACGAGGAGGCCGACGTTGTCCCAGCTCTCCGCGTAACGGAGCGGCGCGAGCTCGTCGAGGGTCCGGAGGATTTCCGCCAGCTTCATGCTCATCTCGGGTTCTCCTGTCAGCCGAGCGCCACGCCGAGGCGGCGCCGCAGACGGGCCGAGCCGTCGCCGAGGAACCAGCCGACGAGCTCCCGCATCTTCTCGCGCGGGCTGAGGTCGCTGGGCGACTGCGGCTCGATCGCGAGCGCGGCCCGCGCGGCCTCGACGTCTCCGGCGAGGAGCAGGCCTCCACACGACACCGAGACGTCCGCCAGCTGCGACCAGCGGAGGACGTCGAGCTTGCCTCCCTGGGCCATCGACGCGCGCACCGCCGCGCCGATCCGCGCCACGTCGTCGCGCTTGAGGCGCTCCTTGAGCGGGAGATCCCCCGACTCGGTCTGATCGGTGGCGATGCGGGCCGCCGACGACGCGAGCGCCTTCAGCTCCGAGATCGACGGGCAGAGAGCGCGCGCCAGGAGCGGCGGCGTCAGCTCGAGCACGCGCTTGCCGATCATGAACGCGAGCACCTCGCGGCTCACGCCGGCGAGGGACGGCGGATAGACGAGGCAGCCCGGGGGCTTCGTCGCCGCGGGCGACAGCGCCGGACCGGGCGTCCGCCGCACGAAGAGGCGCGGCGGCGGCGCGCCGAGGATCGTCGCCGCGCGCGTCACCGCGGCGACGAGCCAGTCCTGCCCCTTGAGCGCCGGCCCCGGATGGCTCATGCGCTCGCGGAGCGAGAGCCGCGACAGCGCGATGTCGATCACGGCCGGCGCGACCGTCTCGAAGATCTCCGTGAGCGTCGGATCGAGCTCGGGGTGGAAGAGCTCGCGGTAACCCTCCGGGCCGAGGTCGAGCACGATCCCTTCGATCGGCGGGTGCGGGTAGCTCTGCCGCCATCCGGTGGCGTGCGCGTGCCCGACGTCGAGGAAGTTCATCGCGCTGGCGACGCAGAGGGCGCGATCGCGCGCGTTCTCCGACAAGAGGAGGTCGAAGAGCGCCGGATACGGCCGCGGGTCGAGCGGCTCCTTCAGCACGCGATCGAGCGTGATCGCGACGGCGCCGCTCCCCTGCCCGGTGCTCGAGAGCAGCTCGCGCAGCATGGCCTGCGCCTCCTCGTCGTCGGCTCGCGCCTGAACGGCCGCCTGCACCGCCTGGATGGCGGCGCCGGGGTCGCCGATACGATCGCGGTAGACGACGCCCAGCTGCTTGTTGAGGACGGCCGAGAGCTTCCTGTCGGCGCGGGCGTCCGCGCGCGCGACCATCCTCCGGTACATCTGCTCGAGGCCGGACCAGTCCTTCGCCTCCGTGAGGATGCGCACGATGCGCTCGAACGCCTCGAGCTGCGAGGGGTCGACGTCGAGCGTCTTGTCGAAGAGCTCGAGCGCCGTCCCGCGATCGAGCAGCTCCGCGTTCGCGATCTGCCCCATCGTGAAGAGCGTCTTCGCGCGGCGGTGCGGATCGGCGTCCACCTCTGCGATCGATCGGAGCACGTCGAAGAGCGACGCCCACTTCTTCGCCTTCTGGTAGAGCGCGAGGAGCTTGTGGAGGATCGGCAGATCCGCCGGCGCGAGCTGGCGCGCCGACTCGTAGACCTCGGCGGCGAGCGCGTCCTCTTCGATCTTCGCGAAGGCGTCGCCCGTCTCGAGCAGCGTGGCCAGCCGCTCTCCGGGGTCGGCGATGCCGAGCGCGATCTGCCGCTTAAGCGCGAGCGACGCGACCTTGTTGCCGGACGCCGCGTGGTGCTGCGAGAGGCCCGCGAGCGCGCGCTCATCGTCCGGCCGCTCGACGAGGGCGTCGTCGTAGATGGTGGCGGCGCGGTCGTTCTCGCCGATGAGCGCGAGCACCTCCGCGAGCGCCACGCGCGTCTCGACGGTGAGCCCGTCGGTCCGGTCGGCGATCGCGACCAGCGCGTCCCGCGCCTTCAAGACCTGGGGATCGGCGCGCATGTCGCTCGCCGCGCGAACGAGGTCCGCCCGCGCTTCGACCTCCTCACGTCGCGCCTCGAACGCCGCGAGCGCCGCGACGAGCGCGCGATCCGGCTTGCCGAGCGCGAAGGCCACCTGCGCCTGCGCGCGCCGCGCGACGAACAGGCGATAGGGATCCTTGTCGCGCTCCGCCGCCGCGGCGACGACGTCGCACAGCGGCTCGGCGTCGGCGTGGCGTCCCTCGGCGAGGAGCGGGGCGAGGAGCGCGCCGGCGGCGCTCTCGTTCATGGGGTCGGCGGCGATCGCCTCGAGGTACGCCTGCCGCTCGGCGGCCGCGTCGCCCAGCTTCGCTCGGAGCTCCGCCAGCTCGACGAACGCGCTCCCGCGCGCGCGCGGCGTCTCGGTGGCGCGGGCGCGCTCCTCGAGGTAGCGCGCGGCGCGGGCGTGATCGTTCTCCGCGCGGGCGTCCCAGAGGAGCGCGCTCCAGGCGGAGGCGTTCGTCGCGTCGGCCGCGACCGCGCGCTCGAAGTAGCGGCGCGCGGCCAGCGGATCGATCGGCGTCATGAGCTGACCGGCGATGAGGTTGTGCCGCGCGCGCATCGCCGGCTCCCGGACGAGCTCGGCGAGGCGCTCGCGGCAGCTCACCGCCAGCGCCACGTCCGACACCTTCTCCGCGAGGCGCGCGAGCTCGCTCACGACGGTCTCGTCCTCCGGCAAGAGCCCGGCGAGGCGCTGGTAGGTCGCGAGCGCCGCGCGGACGTCACCGAGCTTCGACTCGAGGACGTCGCCGAGGCGCTTCAGCCGCGCCGCGCGCGTCTCGGCGTCGGCGTCGCTGATCGCCGCCCGCTCGAGCACAGCGAGGAGCTCCGGCCACATGCGCGCGGCGCGGTAGCAGCGCTCGAGGTCGTCGAGGACGCCGGCGTCGGCCGCGCCCGTCGCGAGCAGCGCGGGCGCGCGCGCGATGATGCGCTCGAGCGTGCGCGCAGCGAGCTCGGGCCGGCGAAACTCCGACTCCTCGAGCCGCGCGAGCCGGCGGAGGATCTGCACCCGCTCGGCCTCCTCGACGTCCGCGTCCGCCTGGCGGCGGAGCACGTCGGCGAGCGCGACGTGGTTCTCCTCGGCGATCGCCATCTGCTCGAGGCCGCGCAGCGGGTCCATCATCTGCGGGAAGAGCCGGTGCGCTTGCTCGTACTGCTTCGTCGCCTGCGCGCGGTTCAGCGTGCGCTCGTCGAGGAAGCGCGACGCCAAAATGAGGTGGATCCGGACGCGGTCGTCCTTTCGACGCGTGCTGAGGACCGCGAGGTCGAGCTCGTCGATCTCGCGCTTCAAGTCGCCGTGCTCGCGGGAGAGCGCCGCCTGGAGGAAGTGGACGAGCGCGTGCGTCGGATCGATCACGCGCACACGCTCGACCCACTGCCGCGCGAGGTCCGCGTCCGGGACGTCGCGCGTGAGCCACCGCACCATCGCCTCGTTGTAGGCGAGCGCGCGCGGGGGGTTCCGCTCCGCGCCGGCGAGCGTCCGCGTCAGCTCGAGCACCTCGGTCCAGCGGTCCTCGGAACGGACGAGCGGCTCCAGGTGATCGAGGACGTCGTCGTTGGTCGGATCGCTGCGCCACGCCTCGAGCAGCGCGTCGATGGCCTGCTCCCGATCTGCGAGCCCGTCGCGGAGCGTGATGGCGATCTCCACGAGCACACGCGCGCGCGCGGCGAGCTCGACCGTCTGCTCGAGGCGCGCGAGCAGCGCCTCCGCGCGCGCCGCCGCGTCGCCGTAGCCCGCGATGTCCGCGAGCGAATCCGCGGGCCTCCGCTTCTGGACCACGAGACGGATGGAGCCCTCGGAGATCCTGTCCTCGCTGTCGCCCGCCACGCAGGGGCGATCCTACCCCGGCGCGGATCCGGCGATGCGCCATTTACGCCGGCGCCGAGCGACGGGGGGCCTCGGTCGCCGGGGCAGGTTCGCCACAGCGGGGCGTCGCCGCGTCGATCCGTCGCGATCCCGCCGGAACCACGGTGCGTTCGCCCGCAGGCAGAGCCGTGGCGCGGTCGGTGCATCGCACCCAGCGCGGAGGCGACGACGACGATGCGACCCGGTAGAGCCATCCTTTTCGGCGTCCTCGGCGCCGCGGCGATCAGCTTGCTCACGGCCGCGGTTCGAGCGGCAGGCGTCCCGATCAGCATCGAGATTGTCCTCGGCACGCTCGCCGGCCTCCAGGCGGGCGCGGCCTTCGGCCTCGGCCTGTTGATTCACCTCGTGATGGGCGGCCTCTTCGGGCTGCTCTACGGCTACCTCTTCGAGAACGTGTGGGACCACGGCGGCGCGTCGACCGGAATGCTCACCGCGGTCGTGCACGCGGCGCTCATCGGCACGCTGCTCGGGCTCGTGCCGCAGTCCCATGGGCTCGTCCCCGGTCGCATGCCCGATCCCGGTCCGTTCTTCGCGAACCTCGGCGTCGCCGGGGTGCTGACGTTCTTCGGCGCGCACCTCGTCTACGGCGCGATCGTCGGCGCGGGCTACGGGCACGTCGCGGCGGAGCGCCAGTGGGCCCCGACGGGCCGGCTCTGACCGAGCTCTGCCGGCGGGAATCCCACGAGGGAGAGGCGGCGCCGGCGAGCCGGGGAGGTTCGTGGGATCCGATCCCTCCCCGTCTCTCCGGCTGCGAGGCGCTAGGCGGTCACTTGGCCGGCGTCCACGAGGCGGCGCCGACCTTCGTCTCCTTCTCCTCGATCGTGGCGTAGAGCTCGACATCGATCTCCTTGCCGGCGAGCGACGCGTCGAAGTCGTTCGTCCCGCTCTCCTTGCAGGTGAGCTTGTCGTCCTTGTCGAGCACGCCGTTGCCGTTCGCGTCGCTCGTCGCGCAGGAGACGACCAGCGGGTCCTTTCCGTCGACGATCGCTTTGACCACGAGACCCGAGAGCGCGTATCCGCCCTCGCGCGCCTCGACGATGCGGATCGTGAAGAGCTCGTCGTTGCCCTCGGCGGTGAGCGCTGAGGTGGCGGCGTCGACGGCGATCTCGCCATCCCCGCCGGAGCACCCGGAGAGGGCGGCGAGCGACACGGCGACGAGCGAGAGAAGAGCGGCAAGCTTCATGGGATTCTCCATCGAAAGACGACGGCGTCCATCGCCGTCGACACCACGATGGATCCGCCCGGAGCCCGCTGCGACGGACGCGAAATGACACGGCCTGACGCGGCGAGCGCCGACGCGGCGGACGCCGACGCGGCGAGCGCCGACGCGGCGGACGCCGACGCGGCGAGCGCCTACTCCTCGGCGGCCGCCGTGACCTCTTCGGCGTACGAAGACGGGCCGGCGTCCTCGTCTTTCCTGCCGAAGATGCGGCGGACGAAGCGGCTGATGTCGTCGAAGTACGAGTAGGCCACGGGCGTCGCGAGGAGCGTGAGCAGGAGCGAGAGCGTCTGCCCGCCGACGACGACACCCGAGGTCGCGCGGTTGTACGCGGAGCCGACGCCCTGCGAGAGGACGAGCGGCAACATGCCCGCGACGAAGGCCGTCGTCGTCATGAGGATCGGCCGGAGCCGGTCCTTGTTCCCTTCGAGGATCGCCTCGTCTCGTGGCATCCCCTTCGCGCGCAGCTGGTTCGTGTGATCGATCTGGAGGATCGCGTTCTTCTTGATGACGCCGAAGAGCACCAGGATGCCGAGGATCGAGTAGAGGTCGATCGCCTGCCTGAAGATGATGATCGACAGGAACGCGAACGGGAGCGTCAGCGGCAGCGACAGGAGGATCGTGATCGGGTGCAGCCACGACTCGAACTGCGCCGCGAGCACCAGGTACATGACGATGAACGAGAGGACGACCGCGAGCGCGAAGCTGATGAACACCTTCTTCATCTCGCGCGTCTGCCCGGTGGGCTCGGCGGTGTAGGCCGGCGGCAGCTTCTCTTCCTTGACGATGTCGGCGACGGCGTCGGCGATCTTCCCCTCGCTCACGCCGGGCGCGACGTTCGCCAGGATCGTGACGACCCGCTGGCGGTTCAAGTGGTTGATCTGGGCCGGGCCGGTGCCTCGGGTCAGATCGACGACGCTCCGGAGCGGCACCGTGCCGAGGCGCTGCGAAGGCACGGTGAGCATCTCGAGCCCGACGGCGTCGGCGCGGTACTGACGCTCCGCGCGGACGCGCACGTCGTACTGCTCGCCCTTCTCCTCGTACGCCGACACCTTGTCGCCGTCGACGAGCAGGCGCAGCGCGGCGGCGGTGTCGGAGATGGTGACGCCGAGGTCCGCCGCGCGAGGACGATCGATCACGACGCCGATCTCCGGCTTGCCGGTGATGAGCGACGAGTCGACGTCCACCGCTCCTGGGTAGCTACGCAGCTTCGTGAGGACGTTCGCCGTGGTCTCCTCGAGCTTCTTCAGATCGGGGCCGCGCACGGTGTACTGGATCTTCGCCGTCGAGAAGCCGCCGCCGAAGGCCGCGACCTCCTGGACGTTGATGCGCAGGCTCTTGTCCTGCTTCGACGTGATCTCCCGGCGCACGCGATCCATCAGCTCGTTCTGCTTGAGCTGGCGCTTCTCGGGGTCCACGAGCCGGACGTAGACGCGCCCGACGTTCTGCGTGCGCGCGTTGTCGTCGCCGATCGTGAGCAGCGTCCGCGTGACCTCGGGCCAGGTGCGGAGCTCGCGCGCGATGCGCTCGCTGATGAGCCGCGTCTGCGCGAGGCTGGTGCCCTCCGGGGCGCGGACGACGACCTCGAAGTGAGCCTCGTCGTTGACCGGCAAGAACCCCTTGTTCGCCTTTCCGGCGAGCGGGACGCACGAGCCGAGCGTGAGCGCGCTGGCGATGAGGACGATCCAGCGGCGCTTCATCACCACCCGGAGGACCGCCATGTAGGCGCGCTCGATCGGGCGGTAGACGATGTCGGTCACGCGCTCGCCGAACGGCTTTCTGGCGCCCGGCAGCTTCGTCTTCAACCACTTCGACGTCATCATCGGCGTCAGCGAGAAGCTGACGAAGAGCGAGATGGCGATCGCCATCGCCATCGTCACGCCGAAGCTCTTGAGGAACCGGCCAGGAATGCCGCCGAGGAAGGCGACGGGCAAGAAGACCGCGATGAGCGACAGCGTCGTCGCGAGGACGGCGAGGCCGATCTCCTTCGTCGCCGCGATGGTCGCCTTCTTCGGGTGCTGGCCCTTCTCGACGTGGTGGAAGACGTTCTCGAGGACGACGATCGCGTCGTCGATGACGATGCCGACCGCGAGCGCGAGCGCGAGCAGCGTGATCGTGTTGAGCGTGAACCCCATGCCCCACATGAGGGCGAACGTCCCGATGATGCTGACCGGGATCGCGACCGCGGCGATGATCGTGCTGCGCAGGTTGCCGAGGAACAGGAACACGACGAACGCGGCGAGGATGGCGCCGCCGATGAGGTGCTCCTTCACGCCCGCGATGCTGGTGCGGATGACCCCCGAGTCGTCGCGGACGATCTCGACGGAGGCGCCCGCCGGCAGAGTCCGCTTCAGGTCCTCGAGCCGCTCCCGCACGGCGTCGACGACCGCCACCGTGTTCGAGCCCGACTGCTTGCGGATCGCGAGAACGACCGCCGAGTCGCCGTCGAGCACGGCGGCGCTCTCCGCCTCCCCTCCACCGTCCTCGACGCGTCCGACGTCGCGGACGCGGATCGAGTGCCCCGCCTCCTGACGGACGACGAGGTCGCCGATCTGCTCCGGACGCTCGACGCGCGCGTGGATGCGGAGCGTGAGCTGCTCGGGACCGGTGTCGACGCGCCCGCCCGGCATCGTGAGGTTCTGCGAAGCGATCGCGCGCTGCACGTCGAGCGACGTGACGTTCACGGCGCGCATCTTGATCGGATCGAGCCAGACGTTCACCTGACGCTTCTGGCCGCCGACGATCGCGACCTGACCGACGCCGCTCACGGACTCGAAGTGGCGGCGCACGCGCTTGTCCGCGAGCTCGGTCAGCTCCTGGACGGGCTTACCCGGCCACTTGAGCGCGAAGTAGATGACCGGCGACGCGTCGGGATCGAGCTTCTGCACGGTCGGCAGCTCGATGCCCTTCGGCAGATCCGGAATGATGAGCTGGAGTCGGTCGCGGACCTCCTGCGAGGCCACGTCGGTGCTCTTCTCGAGCACGAAGCGGATGACGACCTGCGAGACGCCCTCGGACGTGATCGAGGTGATCTCCTCGATGCCGCTGATGGTGTTGCAGGCCTCCTCGACCTTCTCCGTGATCTCGGTCTCGACGTCCTCGGGGGCCGCGCCGGGCAAGCGCGTGATGACGACGACGATCGGGAGATCGATGTTCGGGAAGCGGTCGAGCCCGAGCTTCGTGTACCCCGCGATCCCGATGACGGAGATGAGGAGGACGAGGACCGTCGCGAAGATCGGCCGCTTGACGCATACCTCTGCGAGCCACTGCATGGGCGGCCTCTACTGCACCTGCGCGCCATCGCGCACGTCGGAGCCGGGCGAGACGACCACGTTCTCGCCCGGCTTGAGGCCCGCGAGCACCACGGTCTTGCCGTCGCGCTCCGCCCCGGTCTGGACGATGCGCTCCTCGACCCGCTTGTCGACGACCGCGAACACGCGCGTCGCGTCGGGCTGCTTCACGAGGGCGTTCGACGGGACGGCCGGCGCCGGCTTCTCCGCGGTCTCGAGCCGCGCGACCGCGAACATCCCCGGCTTCAGCTTCAGCTCCGCGTTCGGGCAGAACGCCTCGATGACGAGATCGCGCGTCGTCGGGCGGACGTTCGGGCTGATGAACTTCACCGTGCCGGCGAACTTCTCGTCGCCGAACGCGGAGACCGTGAAGACGACGGGCTGATCGGGCTTGATTCCGGCGACGTTCGCCTCCGGGACCGTGAGCTCGAGCCGGAGCGGGTCGGCCATGTAGAGCGTGACGACGCGCGTGGACGGCTGGACGTACTGGCCGACGTTGACGTAGCGCTCGCCGATGACGCCCGGAAACGGCGCCCGGATGACGGAGTCGCCGACGATCTTCTGGGCGTTCTGCTGCTGCGCCTGCGCCGCGGCGGCCGACCACTGCGTCGTCTGGCACTGCGAGGTGACGCGGTCGTACTCGGCCTGCGAGATCGCGCCGCTGTCCTTCAGCGCCTTGACGCGTTCGCATTCGCGCTGCGCCTGCTCGAGCTGCGCCTTCGCGAGCTGCGACTGGGCGTTCGCGGCCGACGCGGAGATCGACGCCCCGCGCGCGTCGAGGATGGCGAGCGTGTCGCCCTGCTTCACGCGCTGCCCGCGCTCGACGAACGTGGCGGTCACCTTGCCGGCGGCGTCCGCGGCGACCTCCGACTCCTGGCTCGCGCGCAGGGTGCCGGTGAGCACCAGGTGCTCGGGCATGGGCTGCACTTCGACCGGCGCCACCTGCACCTTGATGGGTGCCGGCGCCGAGGCGAGCGTCAGCTCGGCCGCGGGGGGATCGGGCTTCTTGCAGGCGACGAGCGCCAGGACGGGGAGGACTGAAAGCAGGCGTAGGGTCGCCGGGCGCATTGGGGTTCCCACGAATATTCGAGGGGTTGGGAGTGGGTCAACGCCCCCGTCGCCTATCGATGCCGGGCGCCGCGCGGGCGTTGCGATTTCCCGACAGATCCCCGTCGCGCCGCGTTTCGAGGCTCAGCTCCGGACGAGCTTGACGTTGAAGTCCGCGGTCTTGAGCGCGCTCATCAGCCGGATCCAGAGAGGGAGGTAGGACTCCGTCCCGCGGGCGGTGGTGATGTCACCGAGGTCGACGACCTCCTTCCAGCCGAACTGCTCGCAGAGGAAGCGGCTCACGGTCGCCTTCGCCTCGGCGTCGTTGCCGCTCACGAAGACGTCGCTCGCGCCTCCCAGGCGCGCCGGGTCGACCATGACGTTGCAGTTGATCGTGTTGAGCGCCTTCACGACCTTCGCCTCCGGCACCTCACGCTGGATCCGCTCGCCGAGCGAGTCGGTGCCGCTGACGAAGAGCGTCGGAGGAAAGCCCGCCGAGAAGTCGAGCGGGTTGGTCACGTCGACGAGGATCTTCCCCGAGAGCCCCTCGCGCGCGGCGCGCACGGCGTCGACGGCGCCCTCCCCCTTCGTGCAGTTGAAGACGAGCTCGGCGAACGCCGCCGCCTCGGCGAACGTCCCGTACGAGGCCTTGGCGCCGACCTTCGCCGCCCAGGCGATCGCCTTGTCGTTCACCGGGGCGCGCCCGCTGATCTTCACTTCGTGCCCCAGCGCCACGAGCTTCGCGCCGATGGTCTCGCCCACAACACCCGTCCCGAGGACTCCGATCTTCATCGCGTGACTCCTTGTGTCTCGTCGTGTCTCGTCCGTACTGCCGTGACCTCATGAGTAAGCCCCGCCTCGCGCGTTGACAATCGACGCCTCGCTACGTCACTGTTGACTCTTGGTTGACAATATCGACCCGTTCACGGGCATCGTGCCCTTCCTCCGGGTCGCCGAGACCCTGAGCTTCCGCCGCTCGGCGGAGTCGCTCGGCGTGACGCCGGCGGCGGTCTCGCGCACGATCCAGCGGCTCGAGGAGCGCGTCGGCGCGCGGCTCCTCGAGCGCACCACCCGCAGCGTCCGCCTCACGAGCGAGGGGGCGCAGTTCGCGCTCCGCTGCCGCGAGGCCCACGCGCAGATGCGGATCGCCGAGGGCGAGCTCTCGGTCGCGCGCGGCGTCCCCCAGGGCACCCTCAGCGTCTCGTCGTCCCAGATCCTCGCGCCGCTCGTCACGCCGGCGCTCTCGCGCTTCCTCGTCCGGCACCCCGCCGTGCGCGCCGATCTCCGCCTGTCCGATCGCGTCGTGCGCTTCGCGGAAGAAGACGTCGACGTCGCGCTTCGCGTCGGCGCGGTCGACGATCCCGACGTCGTCGCGCACGCGCTGCTCCGCCCGCGCTGGGTCCTGGTCGCGTCGCCGGCGTACCTCGCGCGGCGAGGTGCTCCCCGCGTGCCCGAAGACCTCGCGACGCACGCGTGCGTCCGGTTCATTCCGCCGCGCGCGCGGAGGCGGCCGTGGACCCTCGACGGCCGGGCGATCGCCGTCACCGGGCCGCTCGACGTCGATCGCGGCGACGTCCTCGTGACCGCGGCGCTGTCGGACGCCGGGATCGCGCGCGTCCTCGACTTCATGGTGAGCGCCGAGCTCCGTGACGGCCGCCTCGTCGAGGTCCTGCCGGGCGTGGACGGCGGCGGCACGATCGTCAGCGCGGTCCACTCCGCGTCGCGCCGCTCCGTGCCTCGCATCCGTGCGTTCCTCGCGCTCTTGCGCGACGAGCTCAGCCGCGTCCGCTGACCGGACCGCGCGTCAGCGGCGCTCCTGCGGATCCTCTGCGGGAGCCGCGACCTTGCCGTCGTCGCGATCATCGCCCTCCACGACCGGCGTGGTCAGGAGCAACGGGAGGACGGCGATCTTCGCGACGGCTCGCATCCGACCTCGGAGGAGCAGCCAGTCGCGCTGCGGGATGACCATGCCCCCGGTTGGAGCAAACGCCGGGCCGCGCTCCGAGGCGGCCCGGTCGCGCGCGGATCTGCGCGAGCTGCGCACGCGTCGCTCGGGGATCCGAGGCCGTGGGGACCCGCCGGCGAGCCGGGATGGATCGAGCGCGACATCCCATGATCGGCCGCGCGCGGGTGGGCTCCGGACGATCGCGGGCCACGCCAGCGGGGCGGCCGGCGAGCCATGATCGGCCTCCCCCCGGCCGGGCCTTCGAGTCCCCCACGGTGGGCCCGTCGATCCCCAGTGCCGGAGGGTCCGCACCCCGCGATGGTGTGTAACTATCGGATCTCATTGACTAGCCCCAACATCGGGGGACGTGGTTCGATGTATGCAACAGCTCCGTTCAGCCATGAAGCTCTCCCTCCGCCTCCTCAGCGTCGTCTTCTCCGCCTCCGTCGCCGTCGGCTGCAGCAACGCCGAGCCCGAGGAGATCGCCCAGGGCGAGCAGAACCTGACGGAGGACGAGGAGAAGCTCGCGAAGATCCGCGAGGCGGTGAAGGACGTCGACCAGGAGCACGTGGTCTTCGACGAGGACGTGACCGCGCCGGCGAGCAGCGCCGGCTCGGGCGCGCGAGGCGCGAGCGCTTCGCTCTACGGCGTCGACTGGTTCCAGAAGTGGGCCGGCGGCCGGAGCGCCGACCACGGCTGGGACAACGGCAGCGTCCACGGCAAGCGCTGCATGTGGGCCTCGGTCGCGCGCTTCGAGGCGATCATGAAGGACGCGCCCCCGGAGCTCGAGGAGTTCCTTGCAGAGTACAACAAGTGGGGCGGGGGCTTCTACAACTGGAACGACGACTACTCGGGCAAGAGCGAGGACGGCCAGCCCGCGTTCGGCGACGCGCGCGGCGCGCGCCTCTGGGCGTGGCGCACGGGCCTCTCGAAGTGGATCAGCGCCACCGCGAAGGACGGCAGCTGCTACCTCCCGACGCGGGAGATGCTCGTCTCCTACGTCGCGGCCTGCAAGGCGCGCGTGGCCTCGAACGACGGCGAGATGCAGGGCTGCGAAGCGCGACGCTGAGCGAACGACGCGCGTCACTCCTCGATGAAGCGCCTGACGCGCGGTCCGAGCGACGCGTCGCACGACGGCACCATGTGACCGCACGGGCTATCGAGGACGACGAGGCTCGCGTTCATCGCCTTCGCGAACGTCTTCGACGGCTCCGGGTTCACCATCCGGCTTGCTCGGCGACGATCACGAGGCCCTTCGCCTTCACGCGCCCGGCGGCGGCGGCCAGATCTCCGCCCGCGCCGCGCGCCACGTCGTGCGCGAGCATCGCCTCGAGCTGGCGGTGCCAGTCGTTCCAGTCGAACGCGGTGTCGTTCGCGATCGTCGCCGACCACGCCGGGAACGCGTCGCGGCTCGTCTCGGCGTTGCGATGCGCGGGCGTCGTCAACATGAGCCAGTGGAGCTCCTGCAGCGCAGGGATCTTCGGGCGTGGCTCCGCGTAGGCGCCGCCGGCGTACGCCGTCGATCCCTCGAGCAAGTGGAGCTCGGCGTTCCAGAGCAGAAGATCCTGGGTGGTGAGCTGCGGAGTGCCCACGATGGGGACGATTCGCTCCACCTCGTCGGGGTGGCTGACCGCCCACTCGTACGCCTGCATCCCGCCCATCGAGATACCCATCACGGTGTGGACCCGCTGGACTCCGAGCACCTCGCGCAGGAGACGACGCTGGCTCTCGACCATGTCGTGGATCGTGAACTTCGGGAAGCGGAGGCGAGGCTGCGCACGACTGCTCGACGGCCCGGAGGAGAAGCCGTTTCCGAGCGCGTCGACGAGGACGAGGAAGAAGCGCTTCGTGTCGACGAGCTCGCCCGGCACGATCCCGGCGAGCGTCTTCGTCGTCCCGGTGAACCACGTCGGAAACAAGACGACGTTCGACCTCGTCGCGTCGAGCTTGCCGAACGTGCGGTACGCCACGCGGCAGCCCTCGATCGTCTCGCCGCTGTCGAGCGCGCACGATCGGAGCTCGGCGATCCGCAGGTCGCCGTCTCCCGCCTGGGTCGTGACCGTCGGAGTGGCGCCGGTCTCGGTCGACGGCGGACGGCGTGCCGGCGCGCACGCGATCGCCGAGGTGAGCCCGAGAATGGCCGAGGTCGCCGCGAGGCAAGCGCGAATCATCGTCGCAGCGTAGGCCAGACGACATCGGTCGCGCGAGTGTGCCCAGCACCGACGCGGTGCGACCCATCGCGCAGCAGCGCGGCGCGCGGCGCGATCGAAGAGCAGCGAGGACGGACGCGGGTGGTAGACTCGACGAACGCGTCGCAGGCGCGCCGGAGCGCTGCGGCCCGATGAAGCTCCGTCGAGAGAGCGCGCGGGCCGTGGAACCGGCGAGGAGGCACGATGAGCAAAGGCGTGTCCGAAAAGTTCGACGAGCACGAGCACGACACGGCGCGCCGCGCGTACCCGCAGGAGATCGTCGACGGGACGAAGCGCACGACCAAGATGGCCCGTCTCGATCTCGACGGCCTTCGCACCGAGAGCGGAACGCGCCCCGCGCTCACGCACGACGCGATCGAGCGCCACGTTCGCGAGAAGATCGACGACGCGCTCGCCGGCGTCGAGCGCGAGGACGACAGCGCAGCCGATCCGCACTCGCGGCCGACGATCGAGGCGGGCGTCTTCGGCGCGATGCCGACGACCCCGGAGGCCGCGGCGTGGCTCGCGACCGGCGCGGTGATCGCCGCCGCGCCCGCGTCCGCGCCCGCGTTGACTCCGCCTGCGTCGGCCTCGCCCGCGTCGCTCGGACCGGCGTCGCGGCCGACACAGCTCGCCTCCTCGTCGTCGATCGCGCCGCCACGGCGCGCGCCGATCGCGGGCTGGGTGGTCGCGTTCGTGCTCCTCGGGCTCGTGATGATGGTCTCCGCAGCCGGCGCCGCGGGCTTCGTCCTCGGTCGTCGCTCCGCGACGCGCTGACTCGAAGCGCCTGCACGCGCCGCGCGCGCTGCTGGCTCGGCGGCGCGCCGGATGCGCTCGCGCTCGCCTTCGGAGCGCACGTGACGGGCCGCGCGGGGTATAAGCGCGCGCGTGCCTCCGCTCCCTCGCGAGTGTCCGTGCGGCTCGAACCAGCGCTACCGCGCGTGCTGCGGCGCGCTCCACGACGGCGCGATCGCCGAGACGCCGGAGGCGCTGATGCGATCGCGCTGGTCGGCGTTCGTCGTCGGGCGCGGCGACTACCTCTTCGAAACGCTCGCGTCCTCGCACCCCGATCGCGCCGCGCCGCGCGAGGCCGCCGTGCGGGAGCTGTCGCGCGCGCGCGAGCGTCAGCGATTCTTGCGCCTGTCGGTGCTCCACGCGAGCGCCTCAGAGGACGAGGGCGAGGTCCTCTTCGTCGCGCGGATCTTCGAGAAGGGCGTCGACCGATCGTTCGCGGAGCTCTCACGGTTCACGCGCGAAGACGGCGCGTGGCGCTACGAGTCCGGCGTCCTCGTCCCCGCCGATCGACTCCCGGAGGACACCTCCGCGATGACCCGCGACGCGTTCCTCGCGCTCGCGTCCGAGGCGTGACCGCTGGCGTGCCGGCCGCGGCTCACGCGCCGCGCGCGTCCGAGGCGTGAGCGCCGGCGCGCCGGCCGCGGCTCACGCGCCGCTCGCGTCGGTGACGACCTCGAGGAAGCGCTCTCCGTACTGCTCGACGCGCGCGGGGCCCATGCCGTGGACGGCGAGGAGCGCGTCGCGCGTCGCCGGTCGTCTCTCGGCCATGTCGGCGAGCGTCCGATCGTGGGCGACGACGTAGGGGGGCACGCCCCTGTCCTTCGCGATCTCCGCGCGGAGGGCGCGGAGGCGCTCGAACAGCGCCTGCGCCTCGGCGTCGAGCGGCCCGATCTCGGCGCGCTCGCCTCGCTGCCGGCGCTTGCTCGACGGCGCCCGCGGCTCGGCCGGGAAGACGATGCGCGCGGGGGACGCGCCCTTCATCACCGCGGCGCCGGCGTTCGTGAGGAACGGCACCGGGTGCTCGGTGGGCGTCAGGTCGATCCAGCCGGCCGCGAGGAGCGCGCGAAGGAGCGCGAGGATCCACTCCTGAGAGCGATCGCGGAGGAGTCCGAACGTCGACAGCTTCGTGAAGCCGAAGCGATCGGTCTTGTCGGTCTCGGCTCCGCGAAGCATCTCGGCGATCGCCTGGAGACCGCCGCGACGCTGAGCACGCGCGACGGCCGAGAGCGCCTTCTTCACGGTGAGCGTCGTCTCCTCGTTGACCGTGTCGTCGACCGCGCCGTCGCCGTCGAGCGCGAGACACACGTCGCAGTGCCCGCAGCCTCCGAGCAGCTCGTGCTCGTCGCCGAAGTAGCGGAGGACGAAATCGTGCCGGCAGGTCCGCGCGTCGAGATAGCGGAGCAGATCGCGGAAGAGCCCCCACGCGCGCGCGGCGAGCGCGGCGTCGGCCTCCGTCCCGTCGGCGTTGCTCGTGACGAGGCGGCGGCGAAGACCGATGTCGGCGCCCGAGCAGAGGAGCAAGCCCGCCGCCTCGGCGCCGTCACGGCCGGCGCGCCCGACCTCCTGGTAGTACGCCTCGATCGACGAGGGCGGCTGGACGTGAACGACGGCGCGGATGTCCGAGCGATCGATGCCCATCCCGAACGCGTTCGTCGCGACGACGACGTCGACGCGGCGCGAGGCGAACCGATCGGCGACGCGCGATCGATCCTCTCCGCTCATCCCCGCGTGGTAGGCCGCGGCGCTCCACCCCTGGCGGCCGAGGAACGCCGCGTATTGCTCGGTGGTCTTCCGCGTCGCGGCGTACACGATCGCCCCGCCGCGCGGTGACCGCGGCTCGCCGAGCGCGTGCGCGAGGGTCCGCTCGAGCGCCGCGCGCGCGTCACGCGGTCCGTCGACGTGCTGCGCGGCGAGGTGCAGGTTCGGCCGAGCGAACCCGCGCAACACCTCGTGACACGCGCTGCCGAAGCCGAGCCGCTCGCGGATCTCCCGGCGCACCGCCGGCGTCGCGGTGGCGGTGCAGGCGAGCACGCGCGGGGGCCTGAGCCGCTCGAGCAGCGCGCCGATCTGGAGGTACTCCGGGCGAAAATCGTGACCCCACTGCGCGATGCAGTGCGCCTCGTCGACGGCCACGAGCGCGAGCTTGCAGCGCGCGAGCCGGTCGACGAACGCCGAGCCGGCGAGGCGCTCGGGCGCGACGTAGACGATCTCGTACTCGCCGCGGACCATCGCCGCCTCGCGCGCCTGCCGCTCCGCGAGCTCCACGGTCGAGGCGAGGTACGTCGCCCGGATCCCGCGCGCGGCGAGCGCGCGGACCTGGTCCTCCATCAGCGCGACCAGCGGAGAGACCACGAGGGTCAGCCCGTCGAGCATCGCCGCCGGGAGCTGGTAGGTCAGCGACTTGCCGCCGCCCGTCGGCGCCACGACGAGGACGCGCCCCTCTTCGCCGAGCACCGCGTCGATCGCCTCGCGCTGCCACGGCCGGAATGCGTCGAGGCCGAAGCGCTCACGCAGGACGTCGTCCATGCGGCGCGCGCTCGAGGTCGGGAGCTCGAGCCCCCTCGCCCGACGGATCGCCCGCGGCCTCCGCGGCCGGAATGCTCGAGCGTTCCGCGGTCATCGTCGCGGTCCGGGATAGCACGGAAAGCGGTCGGGCGCGGCTCGCCTCGAGCCAGGCGCGCTCGTCGTGTGCGCTCATCGTCGTACCTTTCGGCGCGAGGCGCGATCGGTTGCGCGCCTTCTCGCCTTTGTTCGGCTCGCGCGGCATGACCTCGCTCGCGGCGTCGCGCGCGCCGCGTGGTTCCGACCGGTCGGCTCCGCGATCGTGTGGTATGCGGGAGCCATGCGCGCCGTCCGGTGTCACGAGCTCAGCGGGCCCTCGGGCCTGCGCGTGGATGAGGTCGCCGATCCGAAGCCGGGAGCCGGCGAGGTCCTCATCGACGTGAAGGCCGCGGGCCTGAACTTCCCCGACGTGCTCCTGTCGTACGGGAAGTACCAGTTCAAGCCTGAGCCGCCGTTCGTCCTCGGCGGCGAGGCGGCCGGCGTGGTCAGCGCCGTCGGCGACGGCGTCACGTCCGTGCGCGTCGGCGATCGCGTCGCGACGTGGATGATCCACGGCGCGTTCGCCGAGAAGATCGTCGCGCCCGAGCTCGCGACGGTGAAGCTCCCCGACCGCGTGAGCTTCGAGGTCGGCGCCGCCACGCTCGTCACCTACGGCACGACCTACCACGCGCTCGTCGATCGCGCGGCCCTCCGGAGCGGCGAGACGCTGCTCGTGCTCGGAGCGGCAGGCGGCGTCGGCACCGCCGCGACCGAGCTCGGCGCGCTGCTCGGCGCGCGCGTGATCGCCGCCGCGTCGACGGACGAGAAGGTCGCGTTCTGCAAGGAGCACGGCGCGGCCGAGGGCATCGTCTACGGACGCGAGGACCTCAAGGAGCGCGCGAAGGCGCTGACGAACGGCGCGGGCGCGGACGTCGTCTACGATCCCGTCGGCGGCGCGCTCTCAGGCGGCGCTCCGCTCGATCGCGTGGGAGGGGCGCCTGCTCGTGGTGGGCTTCGCCGCCGGGGACATCCCGAAGATCCCCCTGAACCTCGTGCTCCTCAAGGGCTGCCAGATCGTCGGCGTGTTCTGGGGCTCGTTCGCGATGCGCGATCCGGCGCGGAACCGGGCCAACGGCGCGGCGCTGTTCGATCTCATCGCCGACGGCAAGCTTCGCCCGCACGTCGACGCCGCGCTTCCGTTCGCCGAGGCCGGCGCCGCGCTCGAGCGCATGGAGAAGCGCCAGGTCAAGGGCAAGCTGGTCCTCGTGCCCTGACTAGAAGCGGCGCTGCGACGTCGGCGCGACGGCCGGGCGCCGGGCGCGCCGCAGTTCGGCCTCCCCGCACGCCGCCTCGTCGGATGCGCGTGGAAAGGTGGTGAGCCGGGACCCGGCCTCGGCCACAATGCGCGACACATGCACCGCCGCGCAGGTTTCCTCGTCCGCGCGCTCGCCTGCGCGGCGGCGTGCGCGGCGTCCGGCGTGGCCGCGGCGCAGCCGCGCCCCAGCCCGCGCCCGGTCCGGCGGCGCCCGCGCCCGGTCCGGCGGCGCCCGCCGGCGTGCCGGTCGCGCCGCCGAGGCTGCTCTCCGATCCCGACGTCCCCTACCCCGACGGCGCGACGGGCGACGCGACCGTCATCGTCGTACTCGTCGTCGGCGAGGACGGCGCCGTTCGCTCGGCCTCGCCGGAGGGCGCCGACGAGCCGTTCCTCAGCGCCGCCGCCGCCGCCGCGCGAGCCTGGCGCTTCGATCCCGCCACGCGCGGCGGCCAGCCTGTCGCGTCGCGCGTGAAGCTCGCGATCACGTTCCGCGCGCCCGTCGTCGAGGAGGTCGCTTGAGCCCGAGCCCGAGCCGGAAGCCCGCGCCACCCGCGGCGCGCCATCGCGCCCCGGCGCGCGCCGCCGCGGCGCGCGCCGAGGACGCGCGAGCCGCCGGAAGAGGTCCGCGTGCGCGGCGCCCGCGAGCCCGGCCGCACGGTGTCGCTCTCACGGACGGAGGTGCGCCAGATCCCCGGCGCGTTCGGCGATCCGTTCCGCGCCGTCGAGATCATGCCGGGCGTCACGCCCATCGTCTCGGGCCTGCCGTTCTTCTTCGTCCGCGGCGCCCCGCCGGGTAACGTCGGCTACTACCTCGACGGCGTCCGCATCCCGCTGCTCTTCCACGTCGGCGCCGGCCCCTCGGTCGTCCATCCGGGCCTCGTGCAGCGCGTCGATCTCTACCCCGGCGGCTACCCCGCCCGCTTCGGGCGCTTCAGCGGCGGCATCGTCTCCGGCGAGACCGCGGCGCCGCTCGATCGACCGCACGGCGAGTACAACCTGCGCCTCTTCGACGCCGGCGCGATGGTCGAGACGCCCTTCGGCCCGAAGAACCGCGGCTCCGTCCTGCTCGGAGGACGCTACTCGTACACCGCGTTCCTCCTCACGCAGATCGCGTCGGACACGCTCCTCGACTACTGGGACTACCAGGGTCGCGCGACCTACGACCTCACGCCCGACGATCAGATCAGCGTCTTCGCGTTCGGCTCGTACGACTACCTCGGTCAGCGAACGGCGACGCAGACGATCACCCTCTTCGGCACCGAGTTCCACCGCGTCGATCTCCGCTACGACCGGAAGCTCGGCGACAGGGGCACGATGCGCGTCGCGGTCACGACCGGCTTCGACCGCTCGCGCGCGCAGGAGGACCGCTACGTGCGCGACCGCGTCCTCGGCGCGCGCACCGAGCTCTCCTACTACGCCGGCCCCCGCGTCCTCCTCCGCGCCGGCACGGACCTCCAGGTCGACTCGTACGACGTCCAGGTCGTCTCCGGCACGCTCGCCCCGTCGGTGGCGCGCGTCGCGAGCTTCTTCCCGTCGCGCACGGACCTCGCGTTCGGCACCCGCGCCGACGCCGTCATCGCCGTGGCGAAGGGCTTCGAGGTCACCCCCGGCGCGCGCGTCGACCTCTTCGCTTCGGACGGCGCGACCGCGCTCGGCGTCGATCCGCGCCTCGCGATGCGCACCGAGATCACGCCGAGCGTCCGCGTCCTGTCGGCGATGGGGATCGCGCACCAGCCGCCGTCGTTCGTCGTCCCCGTGCCCGGCTTTCAGCCGGGCGGCCTCCGCGGCGGCCTCCAGAAGGCGTACCAGACGGCGCTCGGCATCGAGGCGGACCTCTTCGAGGCCATCACCGGGACGGCGACCGTCTTCCACAACGCCTTCTACGACATGAGCGATCCGCTCGGGACGAGCCCGCCACAGCTGAGCGGCTGCGCGCCGGGGACGTTCCCCACCGACACGCTCGCCGGCGATCGCACGCGCACGTCGGGCGGCTTCGGCGGCGGCGGCGGCGGTGGCGCGACCTGCGGCATCCCGCGCTTCCCGCCGGGCACGATCGGCCCGGACCGGAGCGGCGGCGGCCAGCAGGGCGCCGACAGCCGCAGCACGCAGACGGCCGCCAACGCCTTCGAGGTCCGGACGCGCGGCGAGGCGATCGGGCTCGAGCTCTTCGTCAAGAAGAAGCTCACGAGCCGCCTCGGCGGTTTCCTCTCGTACACGCTCTCGCGGTCGACCCGCACCTACGAGGGCCGCAGCTACATCGCGACGTTCGATCGGACGCACGTCTTGAACACGGCGCTCGCGTTCGATCTCGGCAAGAACTGGCGCGCCGGGACGCGCTTCACGTTCTACACGGGCCTCCCGAAGGCGCCCGATCCGACCGACGACGCGACGCGCCTCCAGCCCTTCTACCGCGTCGATCTCCGGCTCGAGAAGCGCTGGCAGCTCAGCAAGACCGCGTGGATCTCGGGCGTCGCCGAGTGGCTCAACGCGACGCTCACGAAAGAAGCGATCGCCACGACCTGCACGCTCGGCGGGTGCCAGGCGCAGCTCATCGGACCGGTTACGATCCCCAGCGTCGGCGTCGAGGGAGGATTCTAGATGCGTGTCTGTCGCTTCATCGTCGTCTCGCTCGCGCTCGGCGCGGGCCTCCTCGGCGCGGGCTGCGGCTCGGCCGTCACCGCGCCGCCCGCGCCGCCTCCCTGCGAAGACGCGTGCAAGGACGGCGTCGCGCTGAAGGCGCTCCGCGAGACGATGAAGCTCGCCTTCAACCTGACGCTCCAGGGCAAGCCCGTCGGCGAGCACGACGAGACGACGCCGTGCCCGCTCGGCGGCAGCGCGCGCGTCTTCGGCAGCGCGACGTCGAACGCCCTCCAGGGCGCCACCGAGGTGAAGCTCACGTACGTCCTCGCCGAGTGCAGGTACCTGTTCAAGGACGACGACGCCGAGGACAACTACGCGATGATGATCTCGGGCACGATGACCCAGGAGGGCATCCTCGCCGTGCAGCCCTCCGCGACGTCGGCCCTCGTGATGAAGAGCGAGTCGATGAGGCTCCTCGGCACCGTCTACGATCCGCCGCTCGAGTACGCCGCCGATTGCCCGATCGAGCTCGGACAGAACGGCAACAAGCTGACGGGCACGATCTGCGGGCGCGAGGCGTTCAGCGATCTGTGAGGTGCGTGGGCCGCGCGCCCTCCCCGGGCGGGCACGCCACGCGTCGCGCGCGGCGACGGCCCTTCACGCCTCGGTCGACCGCCGCGGGCGCGCGCGCCGCTCGAGCTCGTAGAGCGCCGCCGCGATGAGGATCCACACGAGCGTGTGGACGCTCGCCAGCGTGCCGGCGCCGGCGCGGTCGACGAAGCTCGCGAGCAGCGCCAGCGCCTCGGGCTCGAGCTCCGGCGGATCGACGACGAGCATGACGAGGCTCGCGAGGACGCTCGTGCCGTAGAGCACGAGCCACGCGTGAGCGCCCGCCCAGCAGCTCTCCGCCGCAGGGAACAAACCGCGCGTCTTCCGCTCGGCGCGGTCGAGCGTGCGGTGCCCCACGTGATGAACGAGCGCCACGACGACGCCGGGCGAGATCACGAGCCCGAGCAAGCCACACATCGCGAGACGCGGCGACGTGGCGATCAGCTCGATGAGGTGCGGGATGACCGCCGCGGCCACGGCACCGAAGGCGCCGAGGAGCACGTAGAGGAGAACCGCGCTGACGAGCGCCGCGGGCGACGGCAAGAACGAGGGCCGCTTCATCCCCATGTCGTAGCGCCGTTCGGCCCGCGCGTCTCCCCGCGCCGGGACGACGGGCGGCGGTGGTCGACACCCGGCGGCCGTCGCTCGTACCATCGCGAGGGGTCAGCGCGATGAGCAGCTTCTTCAGTGACCAGGCGAAGGACAGGATCGTGGAGGCCGTGCGCGACGTCGAGTCGAAGAGCTCGGCGGAGATCGTCGTCACCGTGCGCGGGCGGTCGGACGACTACCGCGAGGTCGACCTCGTCGCGGGGCTCGTCGTCGCCGCCATCACGCTCGGGCTCCTCATCTACCACCCCGCGGAGCTCGACGAGGACCTCATGCCCCTCGAGACCGTCGCGGCGTTCGCGATCGTGACGCTCATCGTGAGCCGCGTGGGCGCGATCAAGCGCGCGCTCTTGCCGCGGAAGAAGCGCGACGCGCGGACCTTGATGGCGGCGCGGGCGCAGTTCGTCGAGCAGGGCGTCTCTTGCACCCGAGACCGCTCGGGGATCCTGGTGTTCGTCTCCGAGCTCGAGCGCGCCGTGCGCGTCGTGCCCGACGTGGGGATCGACACCGCGAAGCTCGGCGACGGGTGGAAGGCCTCCGTCGAGCGCCTCGAAGACGCCGTGGGGGCGCTCGATCCGACCGCCTTCGCGGCCGCGCTCGCGAGCCTCGGGCCCGTGCTCGAGGCGAAGTACCCGCGGCGCGAGGACGACGTGAACGAGCTGCCCGACGCGCCCGACATCGCGCCGACGTCCGCCGCGAAGGCGCCCGCGAGGACGCTCGCTCCCGAGACGGAGCCCGCCGTAGCCGACGGCACCGCCGCGAAAGCGCCCGCCGTCGAGACGGAGGCATCGTCGTGAGCGCACGGCAAGCGCGGGCGGCGAGGCCCTTCCGCGCGCTCCTCGTCTGGCTCGTCGTCGTCGTCGCGGGCGCGCACCTCGCGTGGGCGAGCGAGCAGCTCGCGTTCGCCGACGAGCGCGTCGCGCTCGCACGCCCCGGCGGCGGCGGATCCTTTCGCGGCGGCTCGAGCTCCGGCAGCCGGTCCGGCTCGTCGTCGGGCGGCTTTCGCTCCGGCTCGAGCTCGTCGAGCTCCGGCAGCCGCTCGGGCTCGTCGTCCTCGTCCTCGTCGGGCGGCTTTCGCTCCGGCTCGAGCACGTCGAGCTCCGGCTACGTGGCCAGCCCCTCGTCGGGCTCGTCGTCCGGGGGCGGGGCGGGCCTCGGGTTCGGGTTCATCCTGGTGTTCGGCATCATCGTGGTCCTGGGCGTCGTGGTCCGGTCGAAGGGCGCGAGCTCGTGGTCCACGAGCGCGCCGGTGATGCACTGGCACCCGCCGCCTCCTCCGCCGCCGCAGATCTCCGCGCGTCGCCGGCTCCTCGCGCTGCGCGAGCACGACCCCAACTTCTCGCTCGTCCTGTTCGACGACTTCCTCGTCGCGCTCTACACCGAGATCAAGACCGCACAGGGACGAGGCCAGCTCGCGCGCTACCAGCCCTACCTCGCGCCGCAGGCGATGTCCGCGCTCCCCCACCCCGGCGGCGAGATCACGAGCGTCATCGTCGGCTCGGCGACCATCGAGGACGTGCGCGGGCTCGATCCGTCGTCGTCGCACGTCTGGGTCCGCGTCGCGTTCGAGACCAACTACGCGATCCGCCGTCCGAACGGCGAGTCGGCGCTCTACTGCCACGAGGAGTGGATGTTCGCGCGCCGCCGGGACGCGAAGTCTCGGACGCCCGACAAGGCGCACGTCATCGGCTGCCCGAGCTGCGGCGCGCCGCTCGACGTCGTCGTCGCCGGCGTGTGCAACCACTGCCGCGCCAACGTCACGGCCGGCGCGTTCGACTGGATCGTCGACAGCATCTCGGTCATCGGCACCGAGGCGCGCGGTCCCATGCTCACGAGCAACGTCGAGGAGGTCGGCAACGATCTCCCCACCGTCATCGATCCCGGCGCGGCCCCGCGCTTCGCCGCCCTCCAGGCGGCCGATCCCGGCACGACCTGGCAAGGGCTCTCGAGCCGCGTCGGCCTCGTGTTCACGGAGTTCCAGATCGCATGGGCGGCGCGCGATCTCGTCAAGATGCGCCCGTTCATGAGCGACGCCCTCTTCGCCACCCAGACGTTCTGGGTCGAGGAGTACAAGCGGCAGCGCCTCCGCAACGTCACGGAGAACGCGCGCATCGCGAGCCTCGAGCTCGCCAACGTGACGCAAGACGCCTTCTTCGACGCCGTGACGGTGCGCCTCTACGCGTCGAGCCTCGACTACACGGTGAGCGACGCCGATAGCCGGATCGTCAGCGGCAACCGGACGACGCCCCGGCACTACACGGAGTACTGGACGCTGATCCGCGGGCGCGGCCGAAGAGGCGCCCCCAAGCTCGACAAGTCGTGTCCGAACTGCGGCGCGCCGCTCGACGTCACGATGGTCGGCGTCTGCAACTACTGCAAGGTCAAGGTGACGACCGGCGAGTTCGACTGGGTCCTGTCCCGCATCGAGCAGGACGAGGTCTACCGCGGCTGACGCGCGCGCGGCCCCGCGCGCCGTGAAGAGCGGGCTCAGCGCGCGGGGAGCGCGCCGCGGAGGAGCGTCACCTTCACGCTCGACGGCCTGTCCTTCGTGCGAAACACGCGATGCGTCGCGGCGCGGAAATCGCTCTCGGTGGCGCGGTGGATGTCGACGAACGTCTGCGGGTTCCGATCGACGAGGGGAAACCACGAGCTCTGCACCTGCACCATGATGCGGTGCCCGGTCCGGAACGTGTGGCTGACGTCCGGGAGCGTGACCTTCACGAGCGCCGGCTCGTTCGGCTTGAACGGCTCGGGCCGCTCGAAGCTCGAACGGAACTTGCCGCGCATGATCTCCGCCCGCACGAGCTGCTGGTAGCCGCCGAGATGGACGTTCGTGGGGTTCGGATCCGGATCGGGCGCGTCGGCGGGCCACACGTCGACCACCTTCACGACGAAGTCGGCGTCCGTGCCGGTGGTCGCGACCCACAGCGACGCGTCGATCGGCCCGGCGAGCGTGACGTCGCCGTCGAGCTCGCCCGTCGCGTACACGAGCACGTCCGGGCGGCGCGCGGCGAAGCGCTGGTCGTCGCTCATGTAGTCGGCGTCGATCGCGTCGCCGGGCTTGCCGCGGTACGGGACGGGCTTCGCCGGATCGCTCGGGTAGGCGTCGTCGCCGTCGGCGCCGGCGGGCGCCGTCGCCGAGAGCTTGCCGTTCGCCTGGAAGAACAGCGTCGCCGGCTTCGCCTCGGCGGGAGGCCACGCGGCGAACGTGCGCCACGTGTTCGTCCCCGACTCGAACACCCACGCCTCCGGCGCCGGCGGCCCCGCCTTTCCCTTGAGGTGCCGCTGGAAGAACGAAAGCTCGATCTGCTCGCGGTAGAAGTGCGACGTCTTCTGACCGAACGCGATGTCGCCGTGGCGATCGCCGTCGGTGCGCGACCAGCCGCCGTGACGCCACGGCCCCATCACGAGGACGTTCTCGGAGCGCGCGCCCTGCTTCTCGAACGCGCGGTACGTCTCCAGCGCTCCCCAGAGGTCCTCGCTGTCGAGCCATCCGCCCACCGTCATGATCGCGGGCTTCGCGTCGCGGTAGAACGGCCGCGGGTCGCGCGCCTTCCAGAAGTCGTCGCGCGTCGGGTGCGCCATGAGGTCGTTCCAGAAGGCGACCTTGCCCTCGAGGAACTTCGCGTTCGCGTTCGCGACCGGGCCCATCGCGAGGAAGAAATCGTAGACGTCCTGCCCCTCGTGGAGGCTCTTCCACTCCGGCGCCTTCTTCGTCGGCGCCGGGCGCGCCTTGCCGAAGTTGGAGTAGAAATCGAACGCGTCCGCGAGGAAGAGCGCGCCGTTGTGGTGGAAGTCGTCGCCGATGAACCACTCGGTCACCGGAGCCTGCGGCGACACCGCCTTCAGCGCCGGGTGCGCGTTGACCGCGGCCTGCGCGGCATAGAAGCCGGGATACGAGATCCCCCACACGCCGACCTTGCCGCTGTTGTTCGGGACGTTGTTCACGAGCCACTCGATGGTGTCGTAGGCATCCGTGCTCTCGTCGATCCCCCCCGGCGAGGACGCGTGCGGGCGGACGTCGACGAAGGTGCCCTCGGACATCATCCGGCCGCGCACGTCCTGGTGGACGAAGACGTACCCCTCCTTGATGAGCGGGTTCGACGGCGCGAAGCGGCGCAGCACGCGCGCGTTCTTGTCGTTCGGGTACGCGTCGATGCCGTAGGGCGCGACGCTGTACGGCGTTCGCGTCATGAGGATCGGGTACGAGCGGCTCGTGTCCTTCGGCACGTAGGCCACCGTGAAGAGGTGGACGCCGTCGCGCATCGGGATTCGATACTCGTACTTCGTGTAATGCTCACGGATCGCGCGGACGACGTCGGCGTCCGTGTCGACCGGCCCACGCACGAGCGACTCGCCGGCGGTCGCGGGGACGGGCCGGCTCGCCTTCGTCGTGGGAGCACCGGCGGCGCGGGGGGCCGCGGAGGCGCCGCAGGCGAGGGTCGCGGCGATCGAGGCGAGGACGAGCGGAGCGAAGGGCGAAGGGCGGCGCATCACGGTCTTGGCGTCGTCATACCGCAGACCGAACGCGCGATGGATCCGGCCGCGCAAGAACGTGGAGAGCGCGGCCGTGAGGTGGGCGGGCGCTTCGAGCACCGCGCGACCCAGATCAGGGTCCGCTGGCACCTACATTGTCGCGAAAAGAGCCCATTTGTCTCACCGGCACAGCCGTTGCTCGAAGGTTCGCCATGGGCCACTCCTCGAAGCGCGCGCTCCTCTCGTTTTTCGTCCTCCTCGCGGGGGCGTCGGTCGCGTGCGCGCCCGATCCGGGCGTGCTCAGGGACGGCTCCGACCCGACGGAGCCCGCGGACGACACCTCGACCGAGACGCCTTCCTCGCAGAAGAAGAGCGACACGTCGAACAACGTCGAGACGCCGCAGACGCCCGACGCCTCGACGCAGAGCCCGACCACACCGACGTCCTGCGAGAGCACCGCCACCCGGACCGAGTGCGCGAAGTGCTGCGCCGAGAAGAGCGGGCCGGCGACGGGCCTCAAGGCCTGCGCGTGCGGCCCCGGCGCGGCCTGCCAGGACGCGTGCAACGCCAACGTCTGCGCCGGCGGAACGCCGGACATCGCGTGCGGGCTCTGCCTCGCACAGTCGGGCTGCGACTTCACCCAGGGCGGCGACACCTCCGGCGATCAGGCGTGCCTCCAGACCTGCGCCGACAAGCCCTGAGCCGCCGAGCCTCGAGCCGACACGCCCCGAGCCGACACGCTCCGAGCAGAAGTCGACGCTCGTGGCCGTGTCTGCTACCGAGAGTGTCGATGAGGCGCGCTGTACGGACCTGCCTCGCCGCGGCGCCGCTCGCGGTCGCGCTCGTGACCGGCCGGGCGCTCGCGCAGAACCCGGACGAGGCGCCGGCGCCGTGCCGCGCGCAGGTGCAGAACGCGCTCGAAAGGCTCGCGCCGGCGTTCGCGGGCAAGGCGCGCAAGGTGGCCGCGCGCTCGCCAGGCTCCATCGAAGCCGCGATCTGGGGCTACGCGCCTCCGCGCTTCCACGGGGTCGACGAAGGCGCGCTGCCCTCCGTCAAGACCGGCGCGGCGTGTCCCGCCGAGATGGCCCTCGTCGCGGGCCGCTTCTGCGTCGATCGCTGGGAGGGGTCGATCGTCGTGCGCGACGCCGACGGCACCGAGGCGCCGCACTCGCCGTACCTCCCGCCGCCCGCCGACAAGGTCACGCTCGCGAAGAGCGTCGCCGGCGTCGTGCCTCAGGCGTACATCAGCGCGAAGCAAGCGGAGAGCGCGTGCCGCGCCTCCGGAAAGCGCCTCTGCCAGCCTGTCGAGTGGCGCGCCGCCTGCGGCGGGAGCGAGGGCACCGCCTACCCCTACGGACCGAAGCGCGTGGCCGGCAAGTGCCACGACACCGGCGTGAGCCCGATGCTGACGTTCCACCTCGCGACGATGAAGCGCGGCTGGGGCCTCACCGAGCTGAACGACACGCGCAACAACCAGCTCGAGGGCACGGTCGCCAAGACCGGCGCCTTCCCCGACTGCGTCAGCGACCAGGGCGTCTACGACATGGTCGGCAACCTCCACGAGTGGACGGCCGACACCAACGGGACGTTCCAGGGCGGCTACTGGCTCGACACGTCACAGCACGGCGACGGCTGCGCCTACCGCACGATCGCTCACGGCTACACGTACCATGACTACTCGACCGGCTTCCGCTGCTGCGCCGACGCCGGCGTCACCGCGCGCTGAAGCGCGCGAAACCGGCGCGCGTCCGTGAGCGCGGCCTTCTCCTCGCGCGGCAGGCGCTTCACGGCGAGCTCGAGGCGGAGCGCGTCGCCGTGGGAGCGGCACTTTCGCACCGCCTGGACCTCGAGCGGACCGCGGCCCCGCGTGTAGCGCGCGCCCTTGCCCGCGTCGTGCTTCGCGATCCGCTCCGCGACGTCCCGCGCGACGCCGCAGTAGAGCGTGCCGTCGTTGCACCGCGCGACGTAGACGAACCAGGCGTCGCTCGATCGGGCCATCCGCCGTCAAGCGTAGTCCGCGTCGCCGGACGAGGCCAAGGCCGCGCCGACGCGAAGGGCCGCACGGGTCTTGCCCGACCGGAGGATGTCGCCGACGATGCCCCGATGGGCAGTCGGAAGGCCAGGCCGAAGAAGCCGCCGCTCCCCGCGGACGCCGCGGCGATCACGGACGAGCACGAGCTCCGGCCGTCGGCGACGATGACACGCGAGGTCGAGGCCGTGACCGCGGAGAAGCTCATCGCGAGCTCGATGGCCGGCTCGGTGCCGGGGATCCTGGCGGTCCCGCAGGCGCTGCCCACCGAGCCTCGCGCGCTCGACGATCTCGCGGAGACGGCCGAGGCGCCCTCCGCGCCGCACGTCCTCATCATGGACGCCGCCGAGCTCTTGATGGCGAACGTCGGCTTCGCGGCGGTGACCGAGGCGGAGATCGCGAAGGCGGCGAACCTGCCCGTCGATGTCTTTCGCGCCCACTTCGCCGACAAGGCGGCGCTCCTCCGGGCGCTCGACGAGCGCTTCTGCGCCCAGGCGATCGGCGTGACGGACGACGCGACGCGGAGCGGCATCTGGGACCACGCCTCGCCGCGCGACGTCGTCGAGGTCGCCGTGCGGTCCATCCTCGACGTCGTCCTCGGACGCGCCGCGCTCGTCCGCGCGGTCATCGCCTCCGGCGATCCGGAGATGCTCGACGGCTTCCGCCGGGTAGGCGCGCACATGACCGCGAGGGTCACGCGCGTCATCGCGGAGATGCGCGACGACGACAAGCCGGACGAGCGCGACGTCGCGTTCGTCTTCCTGCTCGCGGTCTCGCTCGCGCACCACGCGATCATGATCGGCACCGAGTGGAGCGGCTTCGAGTTCGACCGCGACGACCTCTACGAGCGCGTGACACGCGCGACGCGGGCATACCTCGACGCGCGGCGCCCGCCGTCCTGACGCCCGGCGCCGGCCTTCCGGGGCCGGGAGCGCCGTGCTACACGCTCGCTCGTCATGGCCCGCACCGTCGATCGATCCATCGCGCGCATGATCGCCTTCAAGCGCATCTTCACCGGAGGCCTCTCCATCGCGTGCGGCGTCGGCCTGGTCGTCCTGCTCGCGCTCCGCGGCTCGCCTCCGCCGATCGCCGGCCTCGCCCTGCTCATCTTCTTCGGCGGGGGCGCCTGGACCCTGCGCGACGGCCTGCGCCTTCGCCGCGAGCTCCTTCGCAGCTGACGGAGCGCCGCCGCGCGCGCCACCTCGAACCGTGCTCGCGCGTTCGCCGGGACCGGGTTAAGGTTAGGCATGCGCGTCGCGATCTTCGCCGCCCTTGCCCTCTCGGCTTCCGCTGCTGTCGTCTTCGCGTGCGGGTCGGACACCCCCGCGAGCCCGGCGGAGGCGGACAGCGGCGGCGGCGCCACCGACAAGGACGGCGGGACCGACGCGCCCTCGGGCGAAGACGCCGGCGGCAACCGCGCGCCGACAGGCTGCCTGCTGAAGACGACCGACTACACGATCGGCACGAAGGCGGACAACGTCGCGCGGACCGACATCCAGAACGGCGTCGACTGGACCGACGTGGACGGCGCCCTCTCCGAGGACGGTCAGTTCGCCAGCGTCACGCTCGAGGAGGGTCAGGAATCGTCCGAGCTCCGCGTGAGCGGCTTCGGCTTCACCATCCCCGACACCGCCGAGACCTGGGGCATCGAGGTCGAGCTGAAGCGGCGCGCCGTCGACGGCGGCGTCGAGGACCACCAGATCAACGTCGAGGTCGAGGGCAAGCCGACCCGCTTCAAGTACGTGAAGGGCCCCTGGCCGACGAGCATCGTCGGCACCCACGCCTACGGCCAGGCCGTCGACACCTGGGGAATCAACCTCTTCCCGTCCGACGTCAACAAGGCGACCTTCGCGGCGAAGGTCTCGGTCAAGCGCGCGGCGAACATCGTCGGGCCCGTCACCGCGATCGTCGACTCACTGAAGATCGCGGTCCACTTCTGCCCCGACCCGATCAAGCAGTGACGAGCAGCACCGTCGCGACGTGCGCGAAGAGGCACACGCTCGCGACGATCACGATCGCGTGGAAGACCTCGTGGTACCCGAAGACGCGCGGGAGCGGGTCGGGTCGCTTCAGCGCGTAGACGACGGCGCCCACGCTGTAGGTGAGGCCGCTCACGACCAGGAGCGCGACCGAGAGCGGGCCGACCGCCGCGACGCGGTCGACCACCTGGCCGACCACGGTCCACCCCAGCCCGACGCAGAGGAGCGCCGTCATCCACTTCGGAGCGTTCGGCCACGCGAGCGACTTCAGCACGCCCACGAGCGCGCCCACCCAGATCGCCGCGAGCGCGCCGTGGCCTCCGCCGCTCGACGGGACGAGGGCGAACAGCGGGGTGTAGCCGCCGGCGATGAGGACGAAGATCGCCGCGTGGTCGAGGCGACGCATGCGCTTGCGGGCGTTCGGCGACCAGTCGACGCGGTGGTAGAGCGCGCTCGTCCCGAAGAGGTTCACGAGGCTCGCGCTGAAGACGAACGCCGCGGCCGTCGCCACGCCCGGACGGGCGCGCATCACGAGCGCGGCACAGGCCGCGATCGCGCAGAAGAAGGAGACCTGATGGGACACCCCTCGAAGGAGCGGCTTCGCCGTCGACGCGAGAAGGGCAGTGCGGGTCGTCATCGGTGCTCTCTCTCTCCCCACCGCGCTGGGCCGCGGTCCGAAGCGAGAGCACGCTGTAGTCGGATCCGACCGCGCCGTCGACTGGCAGTTTGCCGCCGCCACCCTTGCTCACGACGCATCGGGTCAACGTCGCATTTTCATTTTTTCTGGCCGCAGCGACGGACCGACGGCGACGCCGTCCTATCCTCGTAGACGCATGGATTGGCACTGCCTGGGCCACGCGATGTGGCTCGCCGAGGTCGACGGCCTCAGGCTCCTCTTCGATCCCCTCCTCGACGACGCCCACCACGGCGGCGTCTTCGAGGTGTACCCGCCCCGCCGGATCGACGCAGCAGCCCTCCGCGCGGACTTCGTCTTCGTCTCTCACCGCCACCCGGATCACTTCGACCTCGCGAGCCTCCGCCGGCTCGCCGCCCTCGATCCCGACAGCGTCGTCGTCACGTCGGACGATCTCGTCGCCTCCGTCGCGCACCGCCTCGGGTTCCGCGCCGTCCGCGTCGTCGCCCCGGAGACGACGATCGACCTCGACGGCCCGCGCCTCGTCACGGCGCCGTCGCGCGGGGCGAGCGAGCCCGAGTGGGGCGTCGTCGTCGCGAACGCGGACGGCATCGTCTACGACCAGATCGACACGGAGATCGGAGCGCCCGCGGACGTCCGGGCGTTCTTCGGCCGCGTCGCCAAGGCCCTCGGACGCGACGCGGGCGGCCTCGTCACGCTCGCGCTCGCGCGCTGGCAGCCTCTCCTCGAGGTCGAGGCGATGCTGGCCGGTCCCATCGGCTTCCCCTTCCGCGCCTACGCCGACGAGCTCGAGCGCTGCGCGGCGATCGGGGCGCGCGCGGTGTGCCCGTCGTCGGCGGGCACCCGCCACGCCGGCCCCCACGCGTTCATGAACCGCCTCGTCTATCCCGTGACCGAGACGCGGTTCCTCGAGGACGCCGCGGCGCGCATGCCGGGGACGCGGCTCTTCGGTCACCGGACGGGCGCGACCTACCGCGTGGCCGGCGGAGACGTCTCCGTCGACGCCACGGGCGCGATCGACACCGGCCTCGTCGCCTCCTTGGGCACGATCGACGATCCGCGCGTGTTCCGCCCGCTCGAGATCCCGCCGATCGTCGATCCGAACCTCGACGCGCGCCCCGAGGAAGAGCTCCGCGAGCGCGCAGCGACGTGGATCGCCGGCGCCCTCGTGCCTTCGCTCGAGCGCGCCGCCGGCCGTCGCCGCCTCCGCTACGTGCTCGAGGTCGTGCTGCCGCGCACCGTCGACGTCTACACCGTCACGACGGGAGGACCTGTGACGTTGACCCGCGACGACCACCTCGACTGGGACGTCCGCTGCGCCGTCGCCGGCTCTTTCCTCGTCGACGTCATCGAGGCGCGCCGCCACTGGGGCGAGCTCCTGCTCGGCGGCATGCTCCGCGCGGCGAGCCGCGCGTGCGAGGTGGACGTACGGGGCCTCCGCGCCATCCCACTCCAGCCGCTGTTCGTCTACGAGGCGCTCTCGTACGAGGAGAGCATCCGGCGTGTGCTCGACCGCGGCTGACGATTCCATGGAACATCCGAGACGGGTCGAGCGTCCGAGGGAGGATGGCGAGCAACCGCTCCGAGATGTCCGTCGGGAGGAAGGTCCTCGCCGGCGCCGCGATGGTCGGCGCCGCCGCCGCCATCGTCCCGCACGCGTTCCACCGGTACTACCCGACCGAGTGGCTGCTCGTGACCTTCGCCGGGGTCCTCGCGCTCGCGGGCGTCGGGCTGACCCGGACGTCGCTCGCGGCGCAGGTCCTCTCGCGCGGCGCGGCGTGGGTCATGCTCGCGCCGGCCGCGATGGCGACGGCCGCGAGCGCGGTCGGCCGGGGCTCGTTCAACGTCGAGGCCGCGGGGTTCACGGCGGCGCTCGGCGCGGCGCTCTTGCTCGCGCGCCCGCTGCTCCACACCGCGCGAGCGAAGGAAGAGTTCGCGCCGAAGGTGTTCCGTCGCTGGTTCCTCGGCGGCTCGACCGCGACCGCGGCGGCCGGCATCGTCGCGAGCGGCGTCGCCCTCGCGACCATCTCGAACGGCAGCTACTCCGTGGGCGCCTCGTTCGGCGCGCTCGCGCTCTCGCTCTTCGCGTCCGCGATCGCCGTCGTCCGCATGCGCGCGTGGGGAGTCCTGCTCGGCGCGGTCACCTCGATCGCGCTGGTCGTCTCCGGGCTCTTCCTCGGACGCTCGGAGGCGATGGCGCTCGCGCTCTTCGCCGCGCCCGCGCTCCTCATGCACACGTTGCCGGTGCTCGTCGCTCGGTGGCGAAGCCCGGACGCATCTTCGAGGACGCGCATCGCCGACGAGAGCGCGCTCTCGTCCGCCTACGCGCCGGCGCACGTCCGCGTCGCCGTCGACGACGTCGACGAGCTCGGGGAGCCCGCAGCCGCCGGGCCGCGCGCGCACGCCGCGATCCCGTCCTGAGCCATCGCGGCTCGATCGCGGCCACAGCTACCGCCGCGCGCGTGCTCCGCTAAGATGACGGACGGATGCGAGAGCCGCTCGTCGCCGCGCCGCCGCCGCTCGAAGGCACACCGCTGCCCGGCGCCGCTCCGCACCTCGCGCCGGCTCCCGTGCTCCACGCGGTCGAGGCGCCGGCGCTCCACCGTGTACTGCCGCCGGCAGAGCGGGCGCGGCGCATCGCGCTCGGCATCTCGGTCGTCGCCATCGCGTTCTCGCTCGGCTGCGGCTTCTGCGGTCGCCGCGCGTTCGCGCTTCGCGAGGCCGCGCCCGACGACCTCCTGCCGTGGGTCGCCGGCTTCCTCGTCCTCCTCCTCGTCGCGCTGCTCCTCCGGATGGCCGCCGCGATCTGCGAGATCCTCTGGCTCGAGCGAACGTGGTCGAACCTCCCCGAGCCGCTGCGCAAGGTCGGACCGATCCACGACGTCAGCTCCGCGATGGCGATCGCGGTGAGCTTCCTCCCCGGCGTCGCCTGGGTCTGGAAGCTCGGCCTCGTCGTCGCGATCGCGAACGGCTTCGAGAGCGTCCGCGCGCAGGTGCCGTTCACCGCGCCCGTCCCGAAGCGCCTCGGGATGGCGGCGGTGATCGTCGGCTGGATCCCGGGCCTGAACGTCTACGTCGCGCCCTTCTTGTGGGAGATGTTCGCGACGAGGATCGACGCCTGCGTGCGCCAGATCATGGCGGGCGAGCAGGCCTGAGCGCCCTCGCCCGATGGCGCGGCGAGGCTACTTGCGGCGCGCCGACTTGATCGCGACGTCCTCGAGCGGCGCGTCCTTCGCGAACGAGCCCTTCGCGCCGGTCTGGACCGCGACGATCTTGTCGACGACGTCCATGCCCGACGTCACCGTCCCGAACACGGTGTAGCCCCAGCCCGACGCGTTCTTGCCGGTGTGGTCGAGGAAGCCGTTGTCCTTCACGTTCACGAAGAACTGCGCCGTCGCCGAGTGCGGATCGCTCGTGCGCGCCATCGCGACGGTGCCGCGCGTGTTCTTGAGCCCGTTGTCGGCCTCGTTCTCGACCGCGTCGCGGACCGGCTTCTTCTCGTAGGAGGCGTCGTAGCCGCCGCCCTGCGCCATGAAGCCCGGGATCACCCGGTGGAAGATCGTCCCGTCGTAGTGGTTCGCGTCGAGGTACGCGAGGAAGTTCGCGACGGTCTTCGGCGCTTTTTCGTCATCGAGGTCGATCTCGATGGTCCCAAGGTCAGTCTCGACGACGACGGAGGTGGTCATGGGCGCCGAGCATATCGCCGATACGCGCGCTGCCAACCGCCTTCGAAGAGGCCGGCAACACGCCGTTTTTACTGCACAACGAGGCCGCGATCGGCGCCGGAGCGCTCAGGCGGCCGCGGCCTTCGTCGCCATGCCCGAGCGGATCCACTTGCTCGCCACGATGAGGCTCACCGGGCTGAGCATCGCGATCGCGCCGTAGAAGAGCCACATCGTCCCCGTGCTCTGCGGGCCCTCCTTCGGGACGAAGTGCTCGAGCACGACGCCCGAGTAGAACCCGGTCGTCGTCTTCGCGACGAACCACGGCAGGTTCGCGACGCCCATGTACTGGGCGACGCGTCCCTCGGGCGCGAGCTCCGCGGCGTACTCGAGGAAGCGCGAGGACCAGAGCGCCTCGCCGATCGAGAAGACGACGAAGTACGTGATGAGCATCTTGGTGTCCGGACCGGGGACGAGGAGGAACGTCGCGGCGGCGCTGACGAGCGATCCGATGATCATCATCGACAGGACGTGGAAGCGCTTCGTGAGCGCCGTGATCGTCGGCACCCCGAGGAAGATGATGAGCGGGTTGACGGAGTCGACGAGCCACTCCATCCGGTCGGCGATCTCGTGCGGGTACGACCGGAGGACGTACTCCGGCATCGTGAGCCACTGGTGCGCGAAGAGCGTACGCACGGGGAGGAGCGCGAAGATGAAGAAGAGAAAGCGCGGATCCTTGAAGGGCGACTTGCCCGGCGGGGGCGCGTCCTTCTTGGCGTTGTCGCGGTAGCCGGCCTTGGCGTCCTCGGCCTTCTCGGGCGCGCCTCCTCCACGGACGACCTCGGCCTCGACCTTCTTCGTCATGAAGAGCGCGAAGACGACGAGCGTGAACGCGGTGACGCCGACGCAGACCCAGTTGACGGCGTTGAACCCCGACAGCGTGCTCTGACCCGCCTTGAACGGCTCGTCGAACGTCGTCCGCACCTTCGCGGAGATCGGACCGACGAGCATCGCTCCGAAGTTGAGGCCGGCGTAGAGGAGCGCGAACCCCATCGAGCCGGTCTTCTCGGTCGTGTAGCGCTTCACGCCCGCGTAGGCGACCGGCTGGAGGATGCCCTCGCCGATCGCGACGACCGCGAGCGAGACGGCGAGCATCGCGGCGCCGCCGGCGAACGGCGCCGACGAGTAGAGGATGCGGCCGGTGAAGGAGAGGAAGAGCGCGAGGATGAGGCTCTTGCGGATGCCGAGGTAGCCCTCGGTCGGCTTGCCGACGAAGAGCATCACGAGCGTGAGCGCGCCCGTGAAGAGCGACACCCAGGTGCTCGCGATCGCCGGGCGGATGCCGATGTCCTGGCCGATGAAGGCCTTCATCAGCGGCAGGACGCCGAAGTAGGCCATCGCGTCGAACGCGAACGCGAAGATGACCAGCCAGAGCGCCCGCGGCGCGTGGCGGAGCGCCTTGAATGCCTCGATGAACTCCTTCACGGCCGGCGTCGTAGCCGGGCTCCTCGCCGCCGTCGAGGCCCTTCGCGGCGTCCCTGCGGGGAGCCAAGCGCACGGCCGGGCTCGGGCCGGCCGTGGGAGAAAGCGGGCGCCGCCGTGGTAGCGTCGCCCCCGAGAGCAGGCGGCCCCGCGCCTGGGCGATCCGCGATGACCGACTCCCTCCGCGACACGCTCCCCGCAGCGCACCGCCACCTCCTGCCGGAGGTCTACGATCGGCCCGCCGTCGTCGAGACGCGCGCGACGTGCGGCGACTGCGCGATGTGCCCGAAGGGCGACCGGACGCCGGGCGCCGCGGACGTCTTCTTCCGCCCGGACCTCAAGTGCTGCACCTACCACCCGACGCTGCCGAACTTCCTCGTCGGCGCGATCCTCGCCGACGACTCGCCGGAGATGTCCGAAGGCAAGCGCCGCGTCGAGGAGCGAATCGCGCGGCGCATCGGCGTCACGCCGCAGTGGCTCGCGCCGCCGCGCAAGCAGCGGGTCCTGCTCGAGGCCGCGCGCGGCACGAGCTTCGGTCGATCGAAGGCGCTCCTCTGTCCGTACTTCGACGGAGAGGGCGGCGGCCTCTGCACCGTGTGGCGTCACCGCGAATCCGTCTGCTCGACGTTCTTCTGCAAGCACGACGCGGGCGCCGTCGGGGACGCGTTCTGGATGGCGAACAAGCAGTTCCTCGG
The DNA here is from genome assembly GCA_019637225.1 of Labilithrix sp. Classification (GTDB taxonomy): domain Bacteria; phylum Myxococcota_A; class Polyangia; order Polyangiales; family Polyangiaceae; genus Labilithrix. The sequence continues at coordinate 15,746 of JAHBWC010000060.1, read as the reverse complement.
CACGGTGGAGCTCGCGCTCTCCCGCCACGCGGCCCAGGCCGTCTCGCCCGACGTGACCGAGCCGAGGATCCCACGCCTCAAGCTCACGATCGAAGACCTCGAGGATCGCCCGCCGAACGAAGACGACTACGCGGGCTACTGGGGCGAGTGGGTCGGGCGCGAGGCGGACTTCTACCGCGCGTGCCACGCGCACGTGCAGGCGATGACGGCCGCCGACCTGACGCGGCTGCTCGACGAGCCGGACGAGCCGCACGGGCCGGAGCGCCTCGCCGAGCTCGTCAGGCGCCACGACACGCTCGCGTCGAGCGCGATCGCCGCGCGGCTCGTGCCGAACCCGAAGATGCGCACGACGACGCTCCCCGGCGGCGTGGGCGTCACGACCTACAGCCTCTTCGACGCGATGTGCCTGACGCCGGACCTCTTCGAGGTGGTGCGCCAGTTCCGCGCCGACGAGACCGTCGCCGAGACGCGCGCGCGTCTCGCGCGCGAGCACGACGTGGAGATCCCGGACGCGCTCCTGCTCTCGCTCCAGCAGCACGAGATCCTCGTGCCGCCGGACGCGGGCTGACGGCGCGAGGGTCCGAGAACGCCGGCGCGACGGCGGCGGAGCGCTCCTCCGCCGCGAGCCTCCTTCAGCCGCGGCGCTCGGCGCGCCACTCCGCGAGCGCGGCGGCGGAGCGCGTGTTGAGCACGTCGGCCGGGCCGAGCCAGGCGCGGCGGGCGATGCCGACGCCGTAGCGGAGGTGATCGAGCTCGCGGACGCTGTGCGCGTCGCTGTTCAGCACGACGGGGACGCCCGCCTCGCGCGCCATCTTCGCGATGTGCTCGTTCACGTCGAGGCGGAGCGGCGAGCAGTTCAGCTCGATCGCGACGCCCGCCTTCGCGAGCGCGGCCATCACCACCTCCATGTCGAGCTCGCTCGGCTCGCGCTGCCCGAGCTGGCGGCCGGTGGGGTGGCCGAGGCAGTCGATCTTGCCCGACTCGATCGCGCGGACGACGCGCTTCGTCATCTCGTCCCGCGGCATCTGGAGCTTCTGGTGCACGCTGCCGACGACCCACTCGAGCTCGCCGAGGTGATCGGCGAGGTCCATCGTTCCGTCGGCGAGGATGTCGGCCTCGATGCCCGCGAAGAGGCGGATCCCCTGGCGCGCTTCGACCTCGCGGATCTTCTTCTTCTGTTCGCGGAGGCGCTCGCGCGTCATCCCACGGACGAACGTGAGCGTCTCGGAGTGATCGGTGATCGCGATGTACGAGCGGCCGGCGGCCTTCGCGGCGGCGGCCATGTCGTCGAGCGTGCTCTTCCCGTCGGTCTCCGTCGTGTGCATGTGGAGATCGCCCTCGAGATCCGAGAGCTCGACGAGCCTGGGCAGCGACGCGGTCTGCGACGCCTCGATCTCGCCGCGGTTCTCGCGGAGCTCGGGCGCCATCCAGGTCAGGCCGATCGCCTCGTAGACGGCGGCCTCGTCGTCGCCGGCGAGCTTCGCGCCGCCCTCGTCGAAGACGCCGTACTCGCTGACCTTGAGCTTCTTCTTCACCGCGAGGGTCCGCATCGCGACGTTGTGGTCCTTCGATCCGGTGAAGTACTGCATCGCCGCGCCCCACGACTCCCGCGGGACGACGCGGAGGTCGGCCTGCATCCCGCCGTCGAGGACGACGCTCGTCCGGGTGTCGCCCTTGCCGAGCACCTCCACGACGCCGGGCGCGGTGGCGAAGGCGTCCATGATCGACGGGGCGTCCTCCTTCGAGGCGGCGACGAGGATGTCGAGGTCGCCGACCGTCTCGGCGCGGCGCCGGAGGCTCCCCGCGTAGTCGCAGGCGAGCACTCCGGGGACGGCGGACATCTTCGCGACCAGCGCCTCGGCGGCGATCATCGCCTCGGCGAGCGGACGCCGCTTCGGCGCGGACGCCCGCTTGCGCCACGCGGCGATGGCCGCGATGAGCTTCTCTTCGCGCTTCTCGCCGAAGCGCGCGAGATCGCGGAGGCGTCCCTCGTGCGCGGCCTTCTCGAGCTCGTCGACGGTCGTGATGCCGCGCTCCTGCCAGACCTGCTGCGCGGTCTTGAGGCCGATGCCGGGGAGGTTCATCAGGTCGAGGAGGCCCGGCGGGAGCTTCGCCCGGAGCCCCTCGGCCTCGGCGATCTTCCCGGTCTCGAGCAGCTCCTTGATGCGGCGCGCCACGCCCTCGCCGACGCCGCGGACCTCGCCGAGCTGGTCCGTCCTCGCGAGCTCCGCCACGCTCCCGCCGAACCCCTCGATGGCGCGCGCCGCGGACCGGAAGGCCCGCACCTTGAACGGCAGCGTCCCTCCGAGCTCGTGCAGATCGGCCAGATCCACGAGCGCCCGTGCGATGGCGACGTTCTCCACGTCGCGCAGTCTACCCCCGTCCGGGCGCAGGGGTAGGGACACCCGAAGAGGTACCCGCCGGGCGCATTGGATCTTTGTCGCGGCCGCATCGCGGTCACGGCACAATGGAAAGACCATGCCGTCCCCCCCGACACGGGCCTCCGGTCCGTTCCGTCCGACGCGCCTCGGGCAGTGGGAGGTCGTCGCGAAGATCGCCGGCGGAGGGATGAGCGCCGTCTACCTGGGGCGGCGCGTGGATCCCGACCCGGACTTTCCGCGCCCCGGCGGATCGGTGGCACCCGCCGACAAGAGTCACGTGGTCGCGCTGAAGATCGTGCGCCACGACGTCGCGAAGGACGAGCGGCTCGTGAAGATGTTCCTCGAGGAGGGCAAGCTGCTCGCTCGGCTCGTCCACCCGAACATCGTCCGCACGCTCGAGGTCGGCAGCGACTCCGAGCAGGACTTCATCGCGATGGAGCTGATGCTCGGCAAGCCCTTCGCGGCCATCCACGACGCGCTCGTGGCGCGTGACGTCCGGCTGAGCCCCGAGCTCGCCGCCTGGGTCGCGGCCCGCGTCGCCGACGCGCTCCACTACGCCCACGAGCTCGCGGACGAGCACGGGCGGCCGCTCGCGCTCGTCCACCGCGACGTCAACCCGGCGAACGTCTTCGCGACGTTCAAGGGCGAGGTGAAGCTCTTCGACTTCGGCCTCGCCAAGGTGACCGCCGGCGAGGCGTCCGGCTCGCAGCTGCTCGCGGGCAAGCTCTCGTACCTCTCGCCCGAGCAGATCATGCAGATGCCGCTCGATCGGCGGAGCGACGTCTTCTCGCTCGGCACGACGCTCTGGGAGCTTCTCACGAGCAGGCGCCTCTTCCGTCGCGACTCGGACATCGACACCGTGCGCGCCGTGCAGCTCGGGCCGATCCCCGATCCGCGCGCGGTGGCGCCGGAGGTCCCGGAGGAGCTCGCGCGCATCGCACGCACGGCGCTCGAGCGAAACCGCGATCACCGCTACCCGTCGGCCGCGTACCTCGCGCGCGAGCTCGACGCGTTCGTCTTCACGCGCACCTCTCCGAGCGACGTCACCGCGCGCCTGGCGCAGCTCGTCGACACGCTGTTTCCCGGCGAGCAGAAGCGCCAGTCGGGCTGGCTCAAGCCGGTGATCACGTCGTCGATCTCGCGGGCGATGAGCTCCGTCGTCACGACGCCGCGTCCGGGGAGCATCTCGCGGCCCGCGCCGCCCGAGGTGCGACGCGACACGCGCGAGACGACCGTCGTGATGACAGCGGCGCCGGGGGTCCCGCCGTCTTCGCGCGACGATCCGACGGCGGCCACCGTGCAGGACGGCATCCCGGCCGCGCGCTCCGTCCCGCCGCCGACGCCGCGCTCCGCCCCGGCGTCGCTCGCCCCGCCGGCGACGCTCTCGCCGCCCGCGACGCGGCCGTCGCAGGCGCCGGTGACGCCGGCGACGAGGCTGTCGCAGGCGCCGTCGCAGGCGCCGGTGACACCGGCGACGAGGCTGTCGCAGGCGCCGCCGCCAGCGCCGTCGCAACGAGGAGCGACGCCCTCCGTTTCGCCCCCTCCGCAGCGGAGCCGTCCGGCGCCGCGCGCGGCGATCCCGACGCCGGCGCCGTTCTCGCGGACGGACGTCCAGGCGATCCCGCCCGCTCCCGACTCCTCGCGGACGGAGATCCAGCGGATGGCGCCGACGCTCGAGGTGCCCGCGATGCTCGGCGCCTCGCGCGGGTTTCCTCCGCCGCCGTCGGCCTCGCGTCCGCCGCCGCCGTCGGCCTCGGCGCTCCCTCCGCCGCCGTCGGCCTCGGCGCTTCCTCCGCCGCCATCGGCCTCGGCGCTCCCTCCGCCGCCTCCGTCGGCCTCGGCCCTTCCTCCGCCGCCTCCGCCGCCGTCCCCTTCGCGTCCGGAGCGCGAGAGCACGCCGAGCATCGCGCCGCTCGGCGGTCGACCTCGGCCGAAGCGCGCGCCGATCCCCCTGCCCTCGCGGGCGCGCAACGACTCGGTGCCGCCGCCGCGAGCCGCCAGCTCGCGCAAGGTCGTCGACCAACCGCCCGACAGCGAGCCCACGCAGGTCGACATGCCGGTGCCGCCCGACCGAAAACACTCCTGAAGCGAGCTGAGGCGCACGTGACGCGAAGACAGCTACGCGCGTGCCGCGGTAGGATGTGCGCAGACACGACGGGTGGCGCTCTCGACACGCCGCGAAAAACGGCAACCCGACCGCCCGATGCAGCCGCGCACGACTCTTGAACGTTGGCACCAGGTCCCGTGACGTCCGGGGGGACGAGGCGAAGGCCGAAACCGATCGAAGGGGCTCCGAGGATCGACGAATGACGACGCCCGCGCTGAAGTACTCCGTCCAGGATCGCTCGATCCTCCTGCCCTATTACAAGCGCTTCCTCGTCGAGCCCCTCTTGCCGTTCATCCCGGCGCGGGTGAACCCGAACGCGATCACGCACGGCGGGCACGTCCTGAACCTCGGGGCGCTCCTGCTCCTGGCCCTCACCGCGCACATGGACAAGCGCTGGCCCTTCATCGCGGTCGCCGTCCTCGTGCACGTCTATCTGTGGTGTGACAACGCCGACGGCGGCCACGCGCGGAGGACCAACCAGTGCTCGGCGAAGGGCGAGTTCCTCGATCACGGCCTCGACCTCCTGAACGCCACCTACGTCGCGTGCATGACCGTCCTCACGCTCGGCGCGCCGCCCTTCTGGAGCGTCGCGGCGGCCGTCGTCGTCCCCGCGGCCGCGGCGGTGACCTACTGGGAACAGGCCGAGACCGGCGTGTTCCAGCTCGGGCTCTTCAACCAGATCGAGTCGATCTTCGCGCTCTCGGTGGCGCTCGTCGCCCGCGCGGTCTTCGGCGCCGAGGCGATCGCGGCCGTCACGGTGCTCGGCGTGTCGCTGCCGGTCGTCGTCCTCGGCGTCGTCTCGGTGGTCGCGCTCTTCGGGATCGTCCGGAGCACGATGCGGGTCGCCCAGAACCGCGGGCGCCTCGGCCCGGCGATCGCGCCCTACGCGTTCGGCGCGGCGGTCACGGTGGTCGCGGCGACCGACGCGCTCGGGACGATCGCCGCGATCGTCGCCGGCGCCGTGGTCTTCATCTTCATCGGCATCCGCCAGCTCACGCTCCGCGTGCGCGGCGAGCGCCCTCTCCTCGAGCGCGGCGTCCTCCTCGCCGCCGCAGTGCTCGGCGGGCTCGCCGGCTACCGCGTGCTCGGCGGCACGCCCAACGCGGCGATGGCCCAATCGATCGACTGGGCCGCGGCCGGCGTCGTCTCGGTCGCGTTCGGCGGCCTCGCGCTCGCCCGCGCGCTCGAGGGTCACCGCGCGGTAGAGCGCCTCGATCGGCGCTGATCCACCGGCGTCGTCGAGCCTCAGCGGTGAACGGGGGGGGCGGCGCGCGCGCCTCTGGTCGCCCGGCGCGGACCGCGTTAGGACGCCGTCGGAGGATGGCACCATGACGAGCCTGTACGATCTGACGGTCCCCCATTTCGACAAGTCACTCCGGAACCTCGAGCGCTGGATCGACAAGGCGCACGATCACGCGACCGCGAAGAAGTTCGACGCGAACACGCTGCTCGCCGCGCGCCTCGCGCCCGACCAGTACCCGCTCGTCCGCCAGATCCAGTCGATCTGCGACAACGCCAAGTTCGTCTGCGGCCGCGCGACCGGCAAGGCGTTCCCCTCGCATCCGGACACGGAGAAGACCTGGGACGAGCTCCGCGCGCGCATCGCGAGCGTCCGCGCCTACCTCGAGGGCTTCGCGCCCGCGGACTTCACGGGCGCCGAGGAGCGCGACGTCGCGCTCCCGTTCATGCCGGGCAAGGTCCTCTCCGGGAAGGCCTACGTCCTCGAGTTCGGCCTCCCGAACTTCGACTTCCACCTCGTGACGGCCTACTCGATCCTCCGCCACAACGGGGTCGAGCTCGGCAAGCTCGTGTTCATCGGCGGCCTCCCCTTCCGCGACGCCGGATGAGCGACACGTCGCACGTGTCGGATCCGCTCGCCGCGATCGAGCTCGTCCAGTTCTTCGACCGCCTCGCCGCGCTCCCCCGCACGGGCTGGCTCCTGCGCGGCGTGGTCGATCCGGAGAGCATCGCGGAGCACACGCTCGGCGTCTGCGTCGTCGCGGCGCTGATCGTCGACGATCTGCGTGCGCGCGGCGTCGCCGTCGACGGCGAGCGCGTGCTCCGGATGGCGCTCGTCCACGACGCGGCCGAGGCCTTCACCGGCGACATCCCGATGCCGGCCAAGACCGACAAGCTCGACGCCGCGCTCGAGGAGGCCGAGGGCGTCTTGCTCGCGACGGTGCTTCCCGCGGCGCAGCACGCGCTCTGGGCCGAGGCCGAAGCGGGCTCGACCCTCGAGGCGCGCGTCGTCAAGGCGGCCGACAAGGTGCAGATGCTGGTCAAGGCGCTCACGTACGAGCGACAGCGGCGCGGACGGCTCGACGAGTTCTGGGCCAACACGAAGAACCGTCGGCACATGGACCTCGACTTCGCGCGCGAGCTCTTCGCCGAGCTCGAGCGGCTCGCCGCGATCGAGCGCGCGCGGTGACGCGCGGCGGAAGGAGTCGCGGAGGCGCCGAGCGGCCGCCTCGACCGCGTCACGAGCCTCCGCCGGCCTCGCGCGCCGGTGAGGCCGACGCGGACGCCCTCGAGCGCGTCCACGGGCTGCGCGCCGGGCTCGCCGTCCTCGCGAAGCGCCCGGCGGACGTCGTCCGCGTCGCGTGCGCGAGCGAGCTCGTCGGAGACGTCGAGCGCGCCCTCGGGGAGCGCGCCGCGCACGTCCGCATCGGCGTCCTCGCCGATCGCGACATCGAGAAGCTCGCCCGCTCGAACCAGCACGAGGGGCTCGTCCTCGAGGCGCGCGCCCGCCGCTGGGCGACGCCGCACGAGCTCGGCGAGCTCCTCGCCGGCGGCTCGCGCCGCGTCGCGATCGCGCTCGACCGCGTGCGAAACTCGTACAACGTCGGCGCGATCCTGCGGAGCGCGGCGTTCTTCGGCGTCGACGCGGCGCTGCTCGGCGCGCCGGCGCCTCATCCGGGGCTCGATCCCAACGCCATCCGCGTCGCCGAGGGCGGCGTCGAGGACCTCGTCGTGGCGCGCACGACGGACCTCGCCGACACGCTCGGGCGCCTCCGCGCTCGCGGCGTGAAGGTGTACGGCGCGGACGGCCACGCCGACGCCGACGCCCTCGCCTTCGACTACGCGCGGCCGTCGATCCTCGTGATGGGCAACGAGCGCGAGGGGCTCGGACCGCGCGTGCGCGCGCAGTGCGACGCCATCCTCGCGATCCGCGGCTCGGGCAACGTCGAGTCGCTCAACGTCGGCGTCGCCGCCGGCATCTTGATCGCCGGGCTCGCGGGCCGGCGCTGACCGGCGCCATCGCCGGCCTATGCGGCTCGGGTGCCCATGCTAGCCTCCGCACATGGAACCCAAGGTCGCCAAGTGCCTCCTCGTCTCCAAGGTCCTCGTCGCCGACGGAATCATGACGGAGAACGAGCGCATCTTCCTCGACCGGATGATGCGCGGCCTCGGACTCGACGACGCCGAGCGCCGCCGCGTCCTCGACCTCGAGGGCTGGGACGAGGCCGAGCCGGCCATCGCCGGGCTCTCGATGGACGAGAAGCGCGAGTTCCTCGCGACGCTCGTCGACGCCTCCTCGGCCGACGGACGCCTCTCGCCGCTCGAGATGGCCACGGTCAAGCGGATCACCGCGGCGCTCGGGGTCGACTGACGACGTCGCGAAGGACGCCTCCCGCCGCCCGCGCGCGGCTCAGTTGCAGACGTCCTTGACGATCGCCGGCGCGCCCTCGGGCTTCTTCGCGCCCGTCGCGGTGCACTGCCCTTTCTGCGACGGGCAGCCCTGGCCGAAGCTCGCGCGGCACTCGCCCGACGCGACGTAGCAGCTGTCCTTCACGTAGTGCGTGTCGTCCGTGAAGCGGATCTGACCGCACTCGACGGCCGCGCCGCTCGACGGTCCGCCGCTCCAGACGATGAAGTCGCCGCAGAGCTTCCCCGTGAACGTGTAGGTCGGCGAGCCCGCCGGTCCGATCTCGCCGCGCACGTCCGTGCCCGTCTGCGTGATCCGGAACGAGTCGTCTTCGTCCTTCACCGGGCACGTCGTGCCCTCGCGGCACGTCCGCTTGCCGCTCCAGTCGCCGGACACCTCGCGCGCGGTGCTGCACTCGCAGCGATCGCCGCCGAGCGTCCGGCCCGCGCCCGGATGCGAGCAGTCGACGCCCTCGGTGCTGCCCGCGTCCTCGCTCCCGCCGAAGACGCCGGAGGAGCTCGGCGCGCCCCCGTCGTCGTCGCTGCCGCACGCGGCGAGGACGCATAGGACGATCGCGGTCGTGGCTCCTGCGAGGGCGCGCTTCATCTCGCCATCGTATGCGACCGGGCGCGCCCGGCGCGAGCGCCAACGTGGCGCGGATCCGCTCGCAGAGAGAGACGGTCGTTCGCGCGCGCGTCAGCGCTTCCGCGCGCTGACGACGATCGCCCGCTGGTAGGGCGGCGGGCAGAGCCCCTCATGTGCCTCGACTTCGAAGCCGTGCCGCTCGAGCAGCGCGCGGACGTCCGGCCAGAGGAACGTCAGGTAGTACATGATGAACGCCGGCCGGAGGAGCGCGTTGCGAATGCGCATCACCGCGTTGAACCCGTGCGCCGCCCAGAACCACGGATCGCCGAGCCCCGGGGCGCGCCCCGTCACGAAGACGAAGCGTCCACCCGGTCGAAGCGCCCGCGCGATCCCGGCGACGAAGCGGTCCTCGTCCGCTCGAAGGACGTGCCCGAAGGCGCCGACGGACGTGACGACGTCCATCTCGGCGTCGAACGGGAGGTCGAGGGCGTCGCCGCGGACGAGCTCGACGCGCGCGTCGCCGGGCGCCTCTGCGACGCGGCGGCGCGCCTCGTCGAGCATGCCGGCGCTGAAGTCGACGCCGACGACACGCTCGGTGCAGAGCGGGCGCAGGTGGAGCATCGCCGCGCCCGTCCCGCAGCAGACGTCGAGGGCCGAGCCGATCGACCGCGGACCGCCGACGAGCTTCGCCATCGCCGCGAGCAGCTCGTCGGGTGTGCGGAACGGCGTGCGGTCGAACTTCGGCGCGATGAGGTCGTAGCCGCGCTCGGTCGAGGCGAGCGCCTGCCGCATCAGCTCGATGAAGGTCGGCCCCTCGGGGTGAAACACGCGCCCGAGCCGCTCAGGAGTCGTCGCCGGCGTCGAGCGACGCGTACACCTCGGCGGTCAGCTCGTCGACGCGCGCCTCGTCGAGGCCGAGCGCCTCCGCGAGGACGATCTGCAGATCGCTCTCGTCGGCGCTGGCGTCGAGGTCGGCGACCCCGAGCCCGACCGCGAGCTTGAACGCGAGCGGCCGGAGGTTCGCCGGCAGCGTGGGCGCGAGCTTCTCGACGCGCTCGCCGATCTCGGCGTGATCGACGTTGGCGGCGAAGCGATCGAGCAGGGCGTCGACATCCGAGTCGCTCGGCTTCGTCCCGCGGAGACGACCGACGAGCACCTTGAACGCGGAGAGCTCCTCGTCGTCGAGGCGACCGTCGACGGCCGTGCTGAGGTACGCGAGCTCGAGGAGGACGTCGGTCTCCTCGGTGGAGGCCTTCAGACCGGCGGGGACGAGGTTCGCGAGGGACATGGCCCGACACGTTACGCGGGGCTCGGCGGCTCGAGCAAGAGGCGCCGAGCGGGCGCCCGCCCCCGCCCGCGAGCGACGGATCAGCCGCCCGCCCGCTCGGGCGCGGCCGCGGCGACGTGCCCGTGCTCGCGCAGCGGAGCAGCGCCGAACTGCGCGTCGTGGAGCGCGCGGTAGCGCCCGGAGCGCGCGAGGAGCTCGTCGTGGGTCCCGTGCTCGACGAGGACGCCGCGGTCGAGGACGAGGATCTGGTCCGCCGACCGGATCGTCGAGAGCCGGTGCGCGATGACGAACACGGTGCGGTCGTCGGCGAGCCGGCTCATCGCGTCGCGCACCGCCGACTCGCTCTCGCTGTCCAGGCTCGAGGTCGCCTCGTCGAAGAGGAGCACGGGCGCGTCCGCCAGGATGGCCCGCGCGATCGCGACGCGCTGCCGCTGTCCGCCGGAGAGCTTGAGCCCGCGCTCGCCGACCACCGTGTCGAGGCCGTCGGGCGAGGCCCGCACGATCTCGTCGCAGTGCGCCGCGTGCGCCGCCCGCGCGATCTCCGCGCGCGCCGCGTTCGGCCGCGAGAGCGCGATGTTCTCGGCCATCGTGCCGTCGAAGAGGAAGTCGTCCTGCAGCACCACCGCGAGGCTCCTCCGCCAGTCGCGGAGCTTCACCGTCGCGAGGTCGCGCCCGTCGATCGTCACGCGCCCGCCCGTGGGCCGGTAGAACGCCATGAGGAGCGCGAGCATCGTGCTCTTCCCCGCCCCGCTCGGCCCGACGATCGCCGTCGTCGTCCCCGCCCGCGCGCGGAACGAGACCCCTCGGAGCACGGGCGTCCCCGCTCGGTACTCGAAGGACACGTCCTCGAAGGCGACCTCGCCGCGCACCTCGCCGAGCGGGTCCTTGGCCTCGTCGCCGTCGTCCTCGGGCGCGACCGCCTCGACGGCGCGCACGCGATCGAGATCCGCCAGGGTCTCGGCGACGCGCGTAGCGATCTCCGGCAAATCGAGGAGCGGCGCCGCGAACATGAGCGCGAAGGCCACGTAGCTGGCGAAATCGCCGAGCGACATCGTCCCGGCGAGGATCGCGCGGCCGCCCATGACGATCACGATGGCCGTCACGCCGGCCGACACCACCGCGGCGACGGCGCTCATCGCCCCACGCCGGTTGGTCGTCCGCGACATCACACGGAAGAGCCGGTGGAGCCCGCGCGTGAAGACGAGCTGCTCGCGGCGCTCGGCCGCGTACGCCTTGACGACGCGGAGCCCGGAGAGCGTCTGCGCGAGCCGCCCGGCCACCTCCGCCCGGAGCTCGCCGCGCTCGCGAAAGAGCGGCCGGAGCTTGCGGTGGGCGAGGTCGAGGCCGAGGCCGGGGAGCGCCGCGAACGCGAGCGCCGCCAGCGTCGTCCTCCAGTCGATCCAGAGCAGCGCGACGAACGCCGCGAGCGCCGTGACGACGTTGCTCGTCCAGCGCACGAGCTCCGCGCCGACGAGGTTCTGCATCGCCGTCGCGTCGTCCATGATCCGCGACAGGAGCGCCCCCGACTGCGTCCCGTCGAGGTGCGCCGGCGGCATCCGCGTGACGCGCGCCATGATCCGCCGACGCCAGCCGAGCACCACGAGCTCGGCCGAGAGCCCGAGGACGCGCTGGAGGCCGAACCGCGCCAGCGCCTGCACGAGCGCCGCGGCCACCACCGCCGCCGCGATCCACGGCAAGAGCTCGGCGCGACGGCGCCCGACGACCTCGTCGAGGAGGACCTTCGGCGCGATCGGCACGACGAAGCCGGCCGCCCGGTCGACGAAGAGGAGCGCCAGCCCGGCGACGAGCTTCCGGCGCTCTGCCCAGACGATCGCCTTCGCCAGCTCCCAGGCCGTCGAGGGCGCCTCGTTCGCGTTCATCGCGCCGATGTGTTTAGCAACGAGCCGCAAGGACCGCGAGCGCGAGAGCCGGCGAGCGATCTCCGGCCGGCTTTACGCGACGCGTGCTTCATGCGAGACCGAGCGTCGCGCATGAGCGATGCTCCTCTGTCCCTCGATCCCGCGACGATCGCAGCCCTCCGGTCACGTCACGCCGCGTTCCTCGCCGAGCGGCTCGTCGACGACCGCGCGCGCGGCGACTTCGTCCGCTCGTTCGCCGGCGGCTACGACCACGTGCTGTCCCGCCCCATCCGCGAGCTGCTCCAGCCGGAGGCCCTCGTCGCCGGAGGCGCAAAGGTCCTCTCGAGCGACGCCGTGCGCGGGCTCCTCGCGCCCATCGCGCGGGAGGTGAACCGTCGCGTGGTCGCCTCGCTCCGCGCCGACGAGGCGAAGCTCGGCGACTACGTGCCGACCGCGGCGCGCGAGGCGATCGACGAGCTCATCGCCCGCCCCGACCTCCTCCCCGAGGAGCTCGTGCGGAAGGTCATCGGCGACGAGGTCGTCGAGGAGATCATGCGCGACGTCCTGTACGACGCGCTCGTCGAGTTCAACGAGTCCGTCAACCCGTTCTTCGCCGAGTGGGGTCTGCCCGCGCTCATCAAGCGCTTCATGCCGATCGGATCGGGCACGGTGCTGAAGTCGATGTCGGCCGTGCGCGGCGAGTTCGACAAGCGCCTCGAGCCGGAGATCCGTAAGTTTTTGCTCGGCTTCTCGCGAAAGTCGAAGACGAAGATCGCGGATTTCCTCGTGACGAGCGCCGGCGATCCCAAGCAGGTCGCGCTCCGCAAGAGCATCGTCGCGTTCTTCTACGAGGAGAGCCTCGCGCAGATCACCCAGAACGTCGACGACGACGCGCGCATGAGCGCGGACGAGGCCGCGCAGGCGATCGTGCTCGAGGTGCTCCAGAACGACCGCCCCCGCGCGCGGCTCCTCGCCGAGCTCGAGAAGCTCGTCGCGGAGCACGGCGACGAGACGCTCGGCACCTGGCTCGCGCGCATCGGCGTCACCGTGCGCCCGGACCTCGAGGCGCTCGCCGAGCTGGCGTGGCCGTTCGTGAAGCTCGCCCTCGAGAGCCCGCCGGCGCGCGCCTTCTGGGAGCGCGTCACGTGGGACTTCTACGCGACGCTCGGCGCGCCGACGACGTCGGGGTGATCATTCGCGGCGCGAGACGCCGCGCCCGACGACGATCGCGCCGACGAGGAGCGCGACGGCCCCGGCGGGGACCAGGAGGACGCCCAGCCCCGGATCGCCGCCTCGCGCCCAGATCCCGCCGAGGAGAAAGCCTCCCGGCAAAAGCACGAGCGACGCCAAGAGCGACGCCGACGCGAGCGGGCGCGCCGCGTGGACGCGGGCGCGGACCGTCAGCGCGTAGGCGACGTTCAAGAGCGACAGGAGCGTGCCGTGCGCGTGCGCGAGGCGGAGGAGCAGGCGCGTCGTCTCGCGCCCGGCATCGACGTAGACCGGCGACTTGATCGCGTGAAAGAGCTCGAGGACCGCCCCGAGGGCGACGAAGGCGGCGAGGCTCCACCACCCCGCGCGGAGGTGCCGGCCGACGACGACCTCGATCGCGTCGCGGCCGGGCGGCGTCTCGCGGAGAGAGGGCGGAGGGGGCTCGGTGCTCACTCGGCGATGGTTATCGCGCGTCCGTCGCGCGCCGCAAGGAGAGCGCGCACGCGCTCCGGATCGAGCCGGCCGCCGGCGTCGAGCGCGAGCGCGGCGCGCTCCTCCGGCGTCCGCGCGCGGGCCCCCGCGGTCGCGCTCGCCGTCACGGCGCGAAGCGAGCGCGTCGCGATGAAGCCGACCGCCGCGTACGGATCGCGGCGCATCTCATCGAGCAGCGCCGCCTGGAAGCCCCCACCCGACGCGGCCAGCGCCTCCGGCGAGCCGAGCGCGTCGGCCACGAGCGCGCGGACGCCGGCGTCGCCCGCGAGCCCGTCGTGAACGCCGGACGCCGTGCGCGCGCGCTCGTCGGGGACCGACGGCGCGGGCGCGCCGTACCACTCCGACAGCCACCGCGCGGACCACGCGAGCGTCCGATCGAGGTGACAGAGGTTGCACGCGTTGGGCCGGCCCGTCGCGAGGGTGCTCGCCACGCTCGGGCTGTCGATCCGGTGCGAGCGCACCGCCGAGAGCAGCGCGTAGCTCGTCTTCGGCATGTGGCACGAGACGCAGGCGCTGCCCGACGAGCCCGCGGCGTGATGCGAGTGCCCCGCGTCGCGCGCGCCGGCGTGGCACGTCGTGCAGCCGCGATCGCCGGCGCGCTCCGGATCGATCTGCCCGGCGGGCTCGCCGCGGTGCATCGCGTGGCACGAGAGGCACGTCAGCTTGCGCTCGCCGGTCCCGCGCTCGTGGCACGGCGAGGCGACGAGCCCGTTGTACTCGCGCCCGCCGACGCGGACGGCGCCGTCGGGCCAGAAGATCGCGCTCGCGGGCGCGTCGATCACCGGCGCGGCGCGGTCCTCCATCGTCGAAGGCGCGATCAAAGTCCGCGACGCGTCGAGCGCGTCGCCCGCGCGGAACGTGCGCGAGTAGCCGTCCGTCCACCAGCCGGCCTCGTCGCGCGGGAAGGCGTACGCGTGGCACTGCCCGCAGACCGCCGCCGAGAGCGCCGGCGAGAGGCGACCGGGATGCACGATCGACGGATCGGGCGCGTCCGAGGCGCGCTGCGTGTAGCGCGCGACCGGATCGCGATGACGCTCGACGTGCGCGGCGCCCGGACCGTGGCAGGCCTCGCAGCTCACGCCGAGCTCGGCCGCGCGCGTGTCGAACGTGTCGCGCTCGAGGTCGTGCCGCGGCTCGCCGGCGACGGCGTGGCACGCGATGCAGCTCGACGCCCAGCGCACGGGCGGGAGCGGCTCGCCGGGCGGCGTGAGGAAGGCCTCGCGGCGCGGGACGAACGCGGCGTCCTTCACGAGCCACACGAACGGGACGAGGCGGAGGTCTCCCCGGCGTTCGCCGGCGACCCAGTACGCCTGCTCGCGGTGCGAGCCGGTCGTGAGGACGACGCGACGCGTGACGTCGCTCGGCGAAGGGTCGCCGGCGATGACGCGGTCGGGATCCGGCAGCGTCGCCCAGACCTCGGCGCCGCGCCGCTCGAGGCGCACGGTGCGTCCGTCGAGATCGAGCGGCCGCCCGTCGAGCGGAGCGCTCACCGTCTCCGGCGACGCGAGCTGCGTCATCGTGCGGTGGAACGTCCTGCCGAAGCTCGCGTGCTCGCCGGGATGGCAGCCGAGGCACGCCGACGACGACACGTAGCCGAGCGCCGTCCCCGGCCCCGGCGCACCTGCCGGCGCGGACACCGCCGCGCGGGCGCCCACGCGAAAGAGCGCGGCCGAGGCGCTCGTCACGAGGACGAGGGCGAAGACGAGCCCGACGACCGCGCTCCGCGCGCCGCGCATCGCACGGACGACGATCGCTCCGGCGATGACGACCACGCCGCCGATCGCGGCGATCTCGCCCGGCGACGCCGCGCTGACGTCGATCGCGTCGAACACGCCCGGAGTCTACTCCAGGGCCCTTCGCGGACCTCGGTCCCCGTGCCTCGCTCGGCGGGCGCCCCTCCCAAGGCTCACCTCTGCAGGCTCACCTCTGCGCGTCGCCGCCGGCGGGTCCGACCGCCCCGGACCTGGCGCCCCGGCGACTCTTCCCGGGCGGGTCGTCGCGTGCGACGTTTCCCGCATGAAGACCGCGCTCGCTCTCGCCCTCACGCTCGCTTCGCTGACGCTCCTCGCGGGTTGCCCCGACAACAACCCGAAGCCCGGCACCACCCCCGCCGCGAGCGCGGGCGCGCCGGCCACGTCGGCGTCCGCCGCGGAGCCCGACAAGGCCGGCAACGGCTGGT
>JAHBWC010000006.1 GCA_019637225.1 Labilithrix sp. | reverse complement strand
GCACGGCGCCGGAGCCGATCACGGCGGCAGCATTCACCGCGGGAGGGTTCGCTTGCGGACCGACGCCGACCGCGGTGTCGGTCGCCTTGCCCAGCGCGGGAGGCGGCGGACCGCCCGCGCTCTTCGCGCTCGCCGGCTTGCCGATCGCTCCGGCGGTCGCCGGCTTCGCGGCCGCCGGCGGCGGCGTCGGCGCGGGCACGTTCGGCAGCCCGCTGGGTCGCGGCCCCGCGAGCGTTCCCGTGAGACCAGGCTTCGCCGCGGCCGGAGGAGGCGGCCCTCCCGCGGTCGGCGGGACGGGGAGCTTCGCGTGCGCGGCCGGAGGCGGAACGTTCACCGGCGAAGGCCCGGGAGGCGCCGCCTGCTCAACGGGCGGCGCCGCGACGAGGCCGCGCAAGGTCGACGGGTGTCCCGCCGTCGCGCCGTCTTCGACTGGAGTCTCGGAGGTGTACGCGCTGCCGGCGTCGGCCTTCTGCGTGATGAGTCGTCGATGATCGCGCGCGACGCGTCGTCGATCTTGATGAACTTCACGCCCATGCCGGCGGGCTTCTCGGCGCCGGCCTGCGTCGGCTCGCGCTTCCACACGACGCGCCCGACGCCCGAGATGACGCTCTTGTCGCCGGCGAGCCGGATCTCGAACTTGAGCAGGGTGCCCGGCGGGAACGGGGTGGGCGTCTTGACGAAGATGCCGCCCTTGCTCACGTCGTGCGAGTGGTTCTCGATGAACTCGTCGACCGTCGCGCTCTTGTAACGAACGTTGAGGCTGACGACCTTTGCGCGTTTGTCCTTGCGCGTATCCTGGCTCATTTTTCCTGTGTCTCGACGTGGCTCGACCGGTCCGGATCCGGAGCGCGTGGCTTTCCATCCTAACCCGCCCGGATTGGAAAACGCCAACCGGTGAATCGCCGTGGTATCTTCCGGTTTTGTAAGACTTTGCCGCCGAACTCCCGCTCGTCGTCAGGCGCACCGAACGCCGTGGGCTCCGCGGCTCTGCCCAAGGGCCGAGACGGGCATTTCCGCGCCCACGACCGCCGCCCCGTCCGGCTCGCGGTCCACATCGCGGGCCAGCGATCGGGCGCCGAACGCCAGGCGCACGTCATCGACCTCAGCATTGCCGGCGCCGGCATCGAGACGGAAGAGCCGCTCGTCCCGGGCGATCGCCTCTCGGTGACGTTCGCGACCCCGACGATGTGGGATCCGCTCGTGCTCACCGCCGTCGTCGCCTGGGCTCACTCGCCGCGGTTCACGGCGGAGGTCGACGCGTTCGGCCGCCCGCGCTCCATCGCGCGCGCAGGGCTCGCGTTCGAGTACCCCGATCCGTCGGCCGTGCTCGCGATGTTCGAGATGCTCGCGACGCTCGGCTACGAGTGAGCCGGCTTCAGCGGCTTCGCTTCTTCGCCGCCTTCTTCTTGCTGCTCGACTTCTTGCTCGACTTGCTCGACTTGCTCGGCCCCTTCGGCAGATCGAACGCGACGGTCTCGAGCAGCTTCTTCCGCCGCTTGTCGATCTCGCGCTGCAAGGTCGCGACGGCCTGCTCGCGCGCGTCGTAGAGGCGCCGCGGCTTCTTGTGCACGCGCGGATCCGAGAGGAGCGCGTACGTGAGCCACGGGAAGACCGCGGTGACGTCGCAGTGCACGTACATCGATCCGTACTGCACGCTCTCCGCCGAGACCTTGCCCCAGGTGTGCCCCTCGCCCGCCGGGCACGAGCTGAGCGCGCCGTTGTCGACCGGGTCGACGCAGAACTGCACGTCGAAGTCGAAGCCGTGCGTCGGCACGCCGAGGATCTGGTCGAGCAGCGGCTCGCCCTGGAGCGTGTAGTTCTTCGGGACGCCGCCGCCGAGGATCCAGATCGCCATCTTCTTGCCGAGCGTGCCGAAGCAGTGGTGCTGCATCGCGCCCATCTCGAAGACGTCGTCGTTCACGTCGATCTCGAGCTTGAAGTCGCTCCCGTAGAGCCGCTTCAGCTTCACGATGTTCAGGAAGATCGAGCCGTCCTGCACGGCCCCGACGAAGATCGGCACGCCGTAGCGGTACGCGGTCGCGATGAGCGACGGGCTCTTGATGCCGAGCGCGTCCTCGAGCTGCGCGATGTCGCGACCGAGCAGCCAGTGGAGCTCGGTGGTCGTCATCTTGCGCTGGTAGTCCGGCGAGAGGAGGAGCGCGCTGAAGAGCTTGTCGGTCTCGAGCAGCGTCTCCTCGCGGAAGCCGAGGTCGTAGATGCGGATGATTCGCGCGAGGCGGTAGGTGAGGTCGCCGCCGTTCGGGTCGATCTCGCGGATGCGGTGACCGATGACGCGATGCGCGTCGTGGTAGAGGTTCGCGCCCGTCGTCGTGATGCAGTCGATGAGCCCGCGCTCGATGAGCGGGATGATGCACGACTGGTGGAGCCCGGCGGGCGTCATCGCGCCGGACATCGTGAGGAACGTGCAGACGTCGGACTGCGAGCTCCGGCGCATCAGCTCGAACGCCGTGCGCTCCTGCCGGCCGACGTACGCGGGAAACATCCGCTCGATGACGTCGGTGGGGCTCTCCTTGCCCGTGATGCCGACGGGGTGCACGTCGCGCGCGCGCTCGAAGCCTTTGCGAAGGGAGCTCTTCTCGGTGTTCGCCATGGGGGAGGCTTTCTTTTCTTTTCTCTCGGCGCGGGCGTCAAGGCCGGTCGCGCGATTCGACGCGACGCCGAGCGGCGACGCCGACCTCGTCGACGGGGCGCGAGGTCGAGCTCGCGTCCGTCGACGGAGCTCGAGCGAGGCGGCGGCCTCGCTTGCGATCGAGCCCCCGCGGGGGCAAGAAGGAGGGACGATGCGCCCGAGCTCCGACGCTCCGCTCCCGCCGGTCCGCGCGTTCGACGCGCTCGCCCGCGCGGCCGACGACGAGATCGACGTCGCGCTCGGCGCCGCGCTGATCGCCAAGGACGTCTACCACGACCTCGACGTCGACGCGCTCCTCCGGCGCGTCGAGGATCTCGCCGGACCGCTGAAGGGCGCCCTCCTCGCCGGCGCTCCGGTCTCCGAGCAGGTCGACGCGGTGAGCGCGCGGTTCCGCGACCTCGGCTTCCGCGGGAACGTCGACGACTACTACGACGCGAAGAACAGCCTCCTGCCGGACGTGCTCGAGCGCCGCACCGGGATCCCGATCACGCTCACGCTCGTCTGGTGCGAGCTCGCTCGACGCGCCGGCGTGCGGGCGCGAGGCGTGGGCTTCCCCGGTCACTTCCTCGCGCGCGTCGACGGCGACGACGACGCCGCGCCCCTCATCGTCGACCCGTTCGCGGGAGGCCGCGTCGTGAGCGACGAGGCCGCTCGAGCGCTGCTCGAACGAACGCTCGGCGTCGGGGCGGAGCTGCACCCGTCGCTCTTCGCTCCCGCGTGGTCGCGGGCGATGCTCGTCCGCATGCTGATGAACCTGAAGGCGGTGTGGGCCGGTCGCGGCGAGCACACGAGGGCGTTCATCGCGCTCGATCGCATCGTCCTGCTCGAGCCGGACTCGGCGAGCATCCTCCGCGAGCGCGCGGGCGTCGCGCTGCGCCTCGGCATCCACGAGCTCGCCCGGACCGACCTCACCCGCGTCCTCGAGCTCGAGCCGGACGCACCCGACGCGCCGAACATCCAGAAGCGCCTCGTGGCGCTCCGCGCGAGCCCGAGGTCGGCGCCGAACTGACGAGGGCGCCGCAAGGCGGCGGCGCCGTGCCGCGCCGCGCGCCGACAAAAAAGGAAGTGCCCCGACTGCACGAAGGCAGACGGGGCACGCCTTGTCGCCTGCGCGTCAGCGCAAGCGAGACGAGGTCACTTGCCGTGAACCTCGGTGCAGCCCTGGGTGTAGAGACCGAGGATGCTGCTGCCGTGGAACTCCACCGAGTGAACCTCGGTGATGCCGCCGGCCTTCTTGGCCGCGTCGAGCGAGGCGTCGCCGAAGGCCGCCGCGCCGAGGATGCCGGTCGCGCAGGCTTCGCCGCTCTTGTCGCCGGACTTGCCGGGACCCGAGGTCTCGTTGACGTTGATGCCGTGCGGCACCTGGGTGCCGGTGTAGAGCGAGCCGATCGGGTAGCCGTAGCCGCCGCAGCCGATGACGATCATCGCGAGGGCCGCGCCCGTGGCGAGCTTGAAGAGCTTGGTCGTGGTCATGTTCTTCTAACCCCTAAGTTGAAGGAGCTGGCTCGAAGCCGAAAGGCCTCGAGTCAGGAGCTCACTTGCCGTGAACTTCCGTGCAGCCCTGGGTGTAGAGGCCGAGGATGCTGGTGCCGTGGAACTCGACCGAGTGGATCTCGGTGATGCCGCCGGCCTTCTTGGCCGCGTCGAGCGACGCGTCGCCGAACGCCGCAGCGCCGAGGATGCCGGTCGCGCAGGCCTCGCCGTGCTTGTCACCGGACTTGCCGGGGCCCGACGTCTCGTTGCGGTTGATGCCGTGCGGCACCTGGGTGCCCGTGTAGAGCGAACCGATCGGGTAGCCGTAGCCACCGCAGCCGATGAGGATGAACGCCATCACGCCGCCAGTCGCAATCTTGAGCAAGTTCTTCGTCGACATCTGAGCCTCCCAGGAGGTTGTTGGTACTGCTTGGTTCTGAGTTCTTTATCCGCAGCGCCAACCGCTCGCACGGAGTCGAAGTCTTCGAGCCCTTCGAATAGAGGGCGTGAATACACGACGACCACGCCAGAGATCAATCACCCATCTGCGGACTGGCCGCAGGTCACTGCGGTGATGGGGCCCCTGGATATGGTGTCTTCGGTCGGGACTGATCGAGTCGGAACCCGATCGTTACTCCCCGGATCAAATAATCCGGCCCGAACCATCGCCACAAGTATTCGGAGTGCGCTTTAATGTCCAGCCGAATTTTCCCCACATGAATTCCGAAGCCTGCGCTGACTCCGGGGGAGAGGAGCTGGATGCTCGGCTGGGCGTGCATGATGTCCGCGGTGAGGACGCTTAGGCGCAGGCGAACCTCGGGCTCGAACGGACCGAGCATCAGGCCGCCACCGAGCTCCTGGTGGAAGATCGACCAGGAGAAGGACTTGTCGTCGATGACGCGGAGCAGCGTCTTCAGGTGCCCGACCATGAAGAACGGCCCGCGCGGCGACGGCGTCGTGTAGACGGTGCCGAACCCGATCTCACCGGCGAGCGGCGCGCCGCGCTCGAAGTTCCGGCGCTGCGTGATGGGCGTCTCGTCCTGAACGCGCCGCGCCCAGATCGGGCCGACGTCGAGCTGCAGTGACACGATCGACTTGCGCGTGTCGAACAGCTTGACCGAGCGATGGCTCTCCTTCGGGGCGTGCCCGCTCTCCGGCGAGTTCGTGACATCCGGGCGCCCCCAAGAGGGGCCGGACGTCGCGCCGCCGGGGCTCGCGCCGCCGACGCCCATGTCCTGCGCGTGTGCGAGCGTCGGTCGCGCGATCGCGAACGCCACGAGGGCGCATGCCCCGAGGCGGACGAGCGCACGCCGGGCGCCGCGCGACACCGACGTCGAGCCGCTCACGGCGCCGTCACCGGCGCGGCGGGCGACGCCGCAGGTGCGTCCGCCGGGAACGGGCCGAAGGCGTCGGCCGCCAGCCTGCGGACCGCGGCCTCGATGCGAGGATCGCCCGGCTCCGGCGGGTTGGGATCGGCGTCGAACAGGTGCCCGGCGCGCGCGGTGAACGCGCTGATCTCGGGCCTCACGTCGACGCGGCCGTTGCCGTCGACCGAGAGCAAAAATCCCATGCGCTGATCCATCGTGAAGCGGCGGTGCAGCTCGTGCTTCGCCTCGAAGTACGACCACGCGGCGGTGCGGGTAGGGAACTGGCCGAGCGCGCCGACGTAGCGCGCCGGATCGGCAAAGCGCCCCGCCGGCAGCGCCTCGCCGGGCGGCACGCCGAGCCACTTCATGCCCTCGACGATCGACGGGTTCGGGTTCGACGGCTCGGGTGCGGTGGGCGGACCGCCGGCGCTCTCGATCGCCATCGCCACGAGCTCCGAGCAGAACAGCTTCGTGTGGTCGTGGAAGTCGAAGTACGAGTCGAACTCGACGCCTTCCGCGTACTTCTGGCGGACGAACGCCGCGAGCTTCTCGCCGTCGGCGCCCGCCGGCGGATCGTAGATCTCGGCGTAGAGGTTCGGCGCGACGTACTCGAACAGGCGCCGCCGGTACATCTTGCCGGTGACGTTGTCCATCAGCCGCTTCTTGAACGGGAACGTCTTCACCTCGCCGGTGACGTCGTAGACCCACGGCTCGCCGTCCTCGACGCTGATCACCGCGGCGTGCGTGAAGGCGTAAAACTTCTTCGGGATGAGGACGAAGACGTAGCTCGTCGCGTCGGGCGACTCGGTCAGGACGAGCTGGCCCGACTTGATCGCGAGGCCGTTGTACGTCGGCTTGTGCGCCTCGTCGTTCTTCACGCCGAGCACGCGGACGGGCGGGAGACTCACGGTGCCGCAGGCCGCGACGGCGAGCGCGCAGGCCGCGAGGACCGTCCGCGCGAGCTTCACGAGACGCCTCCGCCGGCGTCGGCCGCCGCGGGCGGCTCGGCGGCCGGCTCCACGGCCGCGTCGGAGGCTGGCTCGGCCGCGGCGTCCGTCACCGCGGTCTCCGCGGCCTTCGGCGCCGGCGGATCCTCCACCGGCGGAGCCGAGCCGTGGCGGCCGGGCCGGTAGTTGGAGCGATCGGTCGCCCCAGGACCCGCGAACTGAGCGCGCACGCTGTCGGGCACGTCGACGCACGCGGCGGCCGCGAGGAGGAGAGCCGCGAGAAAGCTGCGCCGCATCGGCGCGGGGTTTACATCGAAAGATCCGCGGTTGGCTACCGTCTTTTGGACTATGAAGAGGACGGTATGGCAGAGCTCCTGAGCCGCCGTCGTCGCCGAGGTGCGTCCGCCCTCGCCGTCGCAGCGCTCCTCGCGCTCGGCCCGCGCGAAGCGAGCGCGCAGCTCCACTGGGACGCGTCCGCGCAGGTCGGCGTGATGAAGCGCGTCCTCACGCGCCGGCAGCCGGGAGCCGAGGACGCCGGCTTCGGACCGACGGGTCAGCTCACAGGTCACGTCGCGCTCCTCCCGCTGATCCACGCCGGCGGCTACTTCGGCCACGACATCTCGCCGATGCCCGGCGACGCCGCCGCCCGCAACATCACGTTCGGCGGCGCGCGCGTGAAGGGGATCCTCCCGTGGCTCCGCGGGTCGACGCGGACGTGGGTCTTCGCCGGCTTCGGCTACGCCGGCGTCTACGCCCCGAGCTACGCGACGACGTTCGCGATCGTCGACGGCGACGGCACGAGCGCGCGGCGGCCGGTCCGCGTCGCGGGCGCGGGGGGCGGATTCTTCGAGGTGCCGTTCGGTATCGGTGCATCTTACAGGCTCTTCAAGCCCTGGGAGCTCTCGGCGGAGCTCGGCGCGCGCGCCGGCTTCGGGCACTCCGGGACCGTCTACGAGGCGCCCGGCCCCGGCGTCACCGTGCCCGACGGCCCGAGCCAGCGCGCTGCACCGGCTGGGCTCGACCGGTTCGCGGTCGGGCTGACCGTCGGCGTCATGATCGACCTGTGACGCTCGCGCCCCGTTGCAGACCGCGACGCGCCCGCCCGCCCCTGTCCGAGGACGCCGACCGTCCGCGCGAGGACGGCGCATCCGCGGCCGAGCGATCGGCGGCCCGAGCGCCGAGACCGCTCCTGACTCTCTCTTCCCGGACGCCGGCATGCTAGCTTACCCTCGCTATTCGCCGACCCTCCTTCAGGCCCTGTCCGGCGTGAGCTCGCAGCTTTTTGATCGTGTCCGATGGCAGGCCCTGCTGACGACAAGCCGAACGCACCGACGGCGACGCCCAAGGGGATGGTCCGTCCGCCTGCGCGCGAGCCGACCAGCGTGAGGCCGCCGGCCAAGCCGGGGCCGAAGACGCTGATCGGCTCGACGATCAGCGAGCGCTACAAGATCGAGCGCCTCCTCGGCGAGGGCGGGATGGGCGCGGTCTACCAGGCGGAGCACACGCTCATGCGCAAGCGCATGGCGATCAAGGTGCTCCACCCCGAGATGACGCGCCTGCCCGAGGTCGTCGCGCGCTTCGAGCGCGAGGCGATGGCCGCCGCGCACATCGACCACCCGCACGTCGTCACCGCGACCGACTTCGGCAAGCTCGAGGACGGCTCGTTCTTCCTCGCCCTCGAGTTCGTCGAGGGCAAGAGCCTCCGCGAGGTCATCGCCCTCGGCCGCCTCGAGCTCGGCCGCGCGCTGCACGTCGGCCGTCAGATCGCCGCCGCCCTCTCGCGCGCGCACGCGCTGAAGATCGTCCACCGCGACCTCAAGCCGGAGAACGTCATGCTCGTCGAGCGCGACGGCGATCCGGACTTCGTGAAGGTCCTCGACTTCGGCATCGCGAAGGTCCAGATCGGCGAGCTCACCGCAGGCGACGTGAGCCAGGCGGGGCCGGGACAGCCGGTGCTCACGCAGGCGGGCATGGTCTACGGCACGCCGGAGTACATGGCGCCCGAGCAGGCGCTCGGCCAGCCGGTCGACGCGCGCGCGGACCTCTACGCGCTCGGCTGCATCATCTACGAGATGCTCTGCGGCGTCCGCCCGTTCGACGCCGAGAGCAAGGTCGCGCTCCTCGGAATGCAGGTCACCGCGCCGGTGCCGGCGATGGCGACCAAGGCGCCCGACGCGAACATCCCGCCCGAGGTCGAGGCGCTCGTGAAGCGGCTCCTCGCCAAGGAAGCCTCGGAGCGCCTCGGCGACGCGCGCGAGCTCATCGACGGCATCACGTCGGTGATGGGCCAGCTCGCTGCGGCGGGGAGGATCGACGCGGGCTACGCGCCGCCGCCCGCCTCTCGCCTCGGGACGAACCCCGGGATCGCGAGCGACTACGGTCGCCCCGCGCCCGACCTCTCGGCGTTGAGCTCGGCTGCGAACGCGCCGTCGTCGATGTCACCCACGACCGCCGAGGGCTTCCTCGCCGGCAAGGCGTGGATCATCGCCGCCGGCGGCGGCTTGATCGGCATCCTCGTGCTCGTCGCCACGATCTTGATCGTGCTGAAGGGCGGCGACTCCACCGTGGACTCCGAGGCCGGCGTCACCGCCCGCGAGGACGCAGGGGCGGCCCTCGTTCCACCGCCGCCCTCGACGGACGAGAAGATCCGGGACGCGATCGACCAGATCGACAAGCGCAACTACGGCAGCGGAATCGCCGCGCTCGAAGGCCTCGGCCCCGAGGCGCAGGGCCGCGAGGACGTCCATCGCGCGCTCTTCACCGCGTACGGCAAGACCGGGCGCCCCGCCGACGCGATGCGCGAGGTGGGCCTCATGATGAAGGCCAACGCCGAGCTCGACCTGCTCGCGGAGAACAACATCGTGATCCGTACGGAGGTCCGCAACATGGCGATCCTCGAGGGGCAGCCCTCGGCCAACAAGGCCGCGGTGGAAGAGGCGTGGAGCCTCCTCCACGGAGGCCTCGGCGCCGTCGGCCTCGATGACCTCTACGAGATCGCGTACGGCCACTCGGGGATGTTGCCCGGCTACCAGAAGGCGCGTGAGCGCGCGCAGCGCGAGGTCCTGAAGGCGGCGCGGTCCAAGATGAGCTCCGCGCTCGCCGTGACGGTCGACCTCCACGCCGCGGGCGAGAACTGCGGCGCGATCAAGGGGCTGCTCGAGCGGGCCGCCGACAAGGGCGACGAGCGGACGATGGCGGTCCTCCGATCGCTCACGGCGCCGCGCCTCCACGGCGGCGGCTGGAAGAAGCAGGACTCTCTCGGGTGCATCCACGAGGGCTCGCTCAACCGAGCCATCGGCGATCTCGACGCGCGACTTCGCAAGAAGTAGCCCGGCTCGCCTTCGTTCACCGGCGGGGCCGAGACGTCAGAGGCCGAAGCGCGCCTTGTCGTTCGCGACGAAGTCGACGTAGGCCTCGTTCGGGAGGCGCTCTTCGATCTCGCCCTTGGCGATCGCGTCCTCGAGCAGCTTCTTGATCTCGCCGATCTTGCGCGACGGCGGGATGCCGAACGCCTTCATGACGGCGTCGCCGACGCCGGAGGGGAGCGGCGGGAGCTTCGCGTCCTCGGCGGCGAGCGTGCTGATGCGGCCGGCGAGCTCTTCGATCTGGTTCAGGCCCCGGCGCTTCTTCTCCGGGCGCTTCGTCGTGATGTCGGCGCGCGCGAGGCAGAGCAGATCGTCGAGGTGCGCGCCGAGCTCGCGCGCGAAGCGCCGCACCGCGCTGTCGGTCCAGCTCGGCTCGTACTGGTTGGCGCGGAGGTGATGGAGGACGAGGAAGCGAACGGTGTCGCGAAGCGCCGGCTCCGGCGAGAACATGCCGAGGCGCCGCTCGAGCTTGTCGAACATGCGCGTGCCGACCTCGGCGTGCCCGAGGAAGTGGACCTTCCCGTTCGGGTCGATCGAGCGCGTCTTCACCTTACCGATGTCGTGGAAGAGCGAGGCCCAGCGGACCTCGAGGCGCGGCACGGCCTGACGCACGACCTGCTTCGTGTGCTTCCACACGTCCTTGTGGCGCCACTCGCCGTCGCCGAAGCCGACCATCGCGTGCACCTCGGGGAAGACCGCCTCGAGCACGCGCGCGTCGAGCAGGACGTCGAGGCCGAGCTCGGGGTCCTCGCCCATCACCACGCGGTCGAGCTTCGACCGCACGTCGACCGGATGCGCCTTCAGCGCCGCGCGCACGTCGTCGACGGAGAGCGCCTCCGCCATCCGGACGAGGTGGCCCTTCTCGGAGGAGACGGCCGCGAGCTCGAGCGCGTCCATCACACGATCGAGGCTGCGCGTGTCGCCGGAAGCGAGGGGAGAGGGAACGTTGGAGGGCATCTCGGGCATCGGGGAACTTCGGGCGCCGTGAAGGGTCGCGCTCCTTAGCATGAGGCCGCGCGCGCAGAAAAGCGCCCTCTCATACCTTTCGCCACACGCCGGCGCCCTCGGTTCCTAGCGTTTCGGCCCCATCTTTCCGAGGTCAGCGCGTGCGGCCACGTCACGATTTCATCGAGATTTTCGACGGGATTTTCGGCCGAGGCGATCGACCCGGCACTTGAGACGGAAAGGTTGCGCCGGTTCATGTCGACTTCCGAAAAGGCAGGGCTATTCATCGTTGTCCATGAAGCTCCGCCTTCTGTTCGGGTCCCTGACGCCGATCCTCGCGCTCGTCGCCTGCAGCGGCGCGAGCAGCAGCAGCGACCTCTTTGCGCCGCCGGACAGCTCGCAGCTCGGGACCGATCCGAAGGGCTCGAAGGACGACTCCTCGGGCTCCACCCGGACGCCTGGCTCGACCGATCCGGACGACGACGACGACGACGACACGGGCTCGTCGGGCTCGAGCGGCTCCTCGGGCTCGAGCGGCTCGAGCGGGGGAACGAAGGACGCGGGGACCAACCCGCCGCCGCCGCCGCCCCCGCCGCCCCCGCCGAGCGGGAGCATCTACTGCGGGACCACCACGCCCGGGACGACGTGCGCGGCGGGCACCGAGGTCTGCTGCGGCTCCTGGGGCGCCGGCAGCAAGCTGACGTTCGCGTGCGAGCCGACGGGGCTGCTCTCCTGCGTGGGCGGGAGATCGATCGAGTGCGACGACCAGACGGATTGCCCGTCGGGTCAGGTGTGCTGCGGCAGCCTTTCGAACAACTCGGGCTACACGTCGGTCACGTGCCGGACGACGTGCAACGACCTGCCGGGCTCCCGCGCGGTGCGCTTCTGCGATGCGAAGGCGGCGGTCGACGAGTGCGCGGCGATCGGCAAGACCTGCGGCGCGAGCCAGAGCCTCCCCGGCTACTCGGTCTGCAGGGACTGACGCGCGCCGGCGCGCGGAGCGGCGCGTGAGGCCGCGCTCGTCGCGTCCACTGCTCGCGGCGATCGCGATCGCCGGATGCGCTCGCGTCGCGGCGCCGGCCGCGGAGCACGACGCAGGCCCCGAGAGCGCGACGCCGGCGAGCGACGCGGGCGCCACGCCGACGGCGAAGACCGCGATCGCCGAGGCCGGCGCGCGCGCGCCGACGGCCCTCGCGGCGCCGCAGATCGATCCCGACGGCAACGACGACGACGAGGATCCGGGAACCGGCAAGGTCCCCGAGCGCGCGCGTTGGGAGCGGGTCGGCACGCCTCCGCTCGCGCTGACGCGCATCTGCGACCTCACTCCGCTGAACGGCTCGCTCTACATGGCGCACGCGCACCAGCCGCTCGGCACCGACGGCGCCACGATCACGCGCTACACGCCGCCCGACGACGCGCCGAGCGATCCCGCACCGGCCGCGGCTGCGCCGAAGCGGCCGTTTCGCGTCGCGTTCGACTGGAACCGGCCGGGCGAGCCGGTGAAGGGCGGCGGCGCGGGCCAGGGCTTCGTCCGCGTCCGCGCGATCGGCGGGAGGCTCTTCGTCCCCGACGCCGATCCTCCGTACGGCGGGCTCGGCGTCGTCGACTGGGGGACCGAGGGCTACGTCTTCGTCTCCGACGACAAGGGCGTGTTCGCGCCGCCGCGCGCGCCGCACTTCAAGCCGCCGGCGTTCCCCGAGCTCCGCGCCGACGCGGGAGCGCGCGCGGGCGCCGGCGTCCTGCCTCGCGCGTACCACGTGCTCGACGTGATTCGGTTCCGCGGCGCGCTCTACGCGTCGACCGGATCGGTCCCGCCGAAGGAGCGCGCGTGGAACGGGCCGTCGCCCGGCGCGCTCCACCGCGCGGGCGAGGACGGCGCGCGATGGACCTACGAGGTCGACTACCCCTACCCGTGGCAGAACGGCGTCTGGCGCCTCACGTACCTCGTCCGGTTCAAGGATCGCCTCTACGCGGGGATCCAGGACTACGACGGGCGCGATCCGCACGACTTCGTCGTCTTCACGCCGGACGCCGCGGCCGCCGACGCGGGCGCGCCCACGGTGCTTCGCCGCGAGGACGCGCACCCCACGCGCGTCACCCGCGTCGGCGCGTCGGGGACGCTCCGCTGGTGGGTCGACACGCGCGCGACGCCGGCGCGCCTCTACTGGCTCGCGTGGACACGCGATGGAATCGCGCTCCGCGTGACGGTCGACGGCGACCACTGGGCGGCGATCGCCCTGCCCGACGGCGCGGGACCGCCCACGGACGTCACGCGGTTCCGCGACGCGGTCGTCGTGCTCACGACGCAGGGCCTCTACCGCGTCGACGGCAGCGCGATCGACGGCCCGGCCGACATCGCCGCGATGGACGGCGTCGCGGACGCGACCGCGAGGCCGATCGCCCCCGTCGACGAGCCCGCCGGCGACGCGGGCGCGCCGACGAAGAAGAAGCCGAAGTCGCCGTTCGAGGTGACCGACTTCTTCTGCACCGCGCCGCTCGCCGTGATGAACGGCGTCCTCTACGCTGGCGGACAGCGCGGCGGGACGCTCTACCGTCTGGTCGAGTGACCGGCGAACGCGTCCGGATCGCGGCCGCGAAACAATTCGACACGCGTCGCCAAGAACGGAAATGCATCGGCCAGCCACGTTGGTGGCGTGGGGCGCACGCGTTGCCCCGAAGCCTGGAGAGACCATGACGAAGATCCTCGATGCGGCCCCGCTCCTCTCACGCCGCCAAGCGGCGCGAACCCTCCTCCTCGCGCTCGGTGGCGCTGCGCTCTACGCGTGCAGCGGCGGCGGCGCGGCGAGCGGTGACGGCGACACGGACGACGACGGGACGGGGACCGGAAACGGGACCGGAGACGGCACGGGCACCGGCACCGGGACGGGCGAAGGCGGCACGACGACCGGCTCCGCAACGGAGTGGGCGACG
Organism: Labilithrix sp.; assembly: GCA_019637225.1. Taxonomy (GTDB): domain Bacteria; phylum Myxococcota_A; class Polyangia; order Polyangiales; family Polyangiaceae; genus Labilithrix. The sequence goes on along the minus strand of JAHBWC010000006.1, from coordinate 156,061 downwards.
GGCGGCACGAAGTCGATGACCGACGCGGCGTCGTATCCGGATCCGTTCGCCACGCCGGCGGCGGCCTGCGTCCTCGCCATCGCCGCGACCGAGGGGCCCTGCACCGAGGCGGCCGATCAGGTCCGTCAGGACATCAGCGAGGGCTACACGGGGCTGCCGATGCGCCTCGCGCTCCGCGTCGTCGACAGCGACTGCAACCCCGTCGCCGGCGCCAAGGTGAAGGTCTGGCACACGCAGATCACCGGCAGCTACTCCGGCGACACGCCGAACAACGGGATGTGCCTGAAGGACGCCGCCGACTCGTCGAAGCACTACTTCCGCGGCGCCCAGACGACCGACGAGCGCGGCCGCGTCGACTTCGACAGCTGCTTCCCCGGCTGGTACCGCGGCCGAGCGATCCACATCCATTACACGGTGTCGCTCGCGGGCCGCTCGTTCACCTCGCAGCTCGTGTTCGACCAGTCGCTCGTCGAGGAGATCTTCGCCGATCACCCCGAGTACAAGGGCTACGGCCAGCCCGACACGTCGAACGCCACCGACAACATCGTCAGCCGCGGGGACCTCGCGTCCTACACGCTCACGACCGCGCGGATGAGCGACGGGGCCATGCTCGCGTCGAAGGACCTCGTCGTGAGCTTGTAGCCGCATCGACGACAGGCCACACTGATCGTCGATGTATCGGGGAGCGACGCTCGCGTGTCCGGCCTGCCGAGGGGCCCTGGAGTACACGGCCGCTTCGCTCCCGATCCACGGCTGCCGGGCGTGCGGCGGCATGTGGCTCGGGCCCGACGCGACGATGCAGATCCTCCAGGGACGCGGCGGCGCGCTCGAGTCCGAGCTCGTCGAGTCGGACCTGCGCGCGTCACGCGCGCCGAGCGCGACGGCGGTCATTCCGGACGGGGAGCCCCGACGCTGCCCGTCGTGCGACCTCGAGATGGCGCCTCTCATGGTGCGCGACGTCCGCGTCGACAACTGCCCGACGCACGGGACGTGGTTCGACCGACTCGAGGTGACGCGCGTCACCAAGCAGATCATCGACCTCCAGCGCGAGCACGAGCGACGCGCGGACGAGGCGGCGAATCCCCCGGTCGATCTCGCCGCCAGCACGCGAGCGCTCGCGAAGGGCGGCGTCTGGATCGTCGAGGAGATCTGGTCGTGGCTCTCGATCCTCGGCCGGCACGGGGCCGGCTGCACGTGCAGCAGCTGCGTCCGCTGACGGCGACGGGCGCCCCGCGGCGGTCTCGGCTGAGTCGCACATTGTAGGACAATGCCAAAAGTGCCCGGATTCGCTTGCGTCCGGGCCCGCCGCCTCTAAAAGAGCAGGCGGTGGGAAATCCGAACGAGCGCATCCGCGAGCGGCTGGCCGACGAGATCGGCCGGCTCGACAAGCAGGCGCCGTTCACGGTCGCGCTCCTCTACCCGTCTCCCTACGCCGCGGCGATGAGCTCGCTCGGCTACCAGCGCATCTACCGCGCGATCAACGAGGCCGCGGGCCTCGCCGCCGAGCGCGTGGTCCTCGACGACGAGGCCGAGGGCAAGCTCGCGCTCCAGACGCGGCCGATCAGCTACGAGTCGCGGCGCGGCCTCGACGAGTATCCGATCGTCGCCGCGAGCGTCGCCTACGAGGGCGAGATCGCCGGCTTGCTCTGCATGCTCGAGGCCGCGGGGATCCCGCCGCTCCGGGAAGATCGCGACGAGCGGCACCCCTTCGTGCTCGCCGGCGGCCCGCTGACCTTCTCGAACCCGCTGCCGCTCGCGCCCTTCTGCGACGCGATCGTCGTCGGTGAAGCCGAGGCGCTGGTCGTCGACGTCGTCCGCACGATCGAGGGCTCCTCGCGCCGCGTCGACGCCTGGGACGCGCTCGCGAAGATCCCGCACGTCTTCGTCCCGTCGCACCACGGCGAGGTGCTCCCGACCGTGGCGAAGGCGCCCGACGAGCTGCTCCCGGCGTGGGCGCCCATCCGGACGCCGCACGCGGTGCTCTCGAACATGTTCCTCGTCGAGACCGAGCGCGGCTGCTCGCGGCGCTGCACCTACTGCGTGATGCGCCGCTCGACCAACGGCGGCATGCGCCTCGCGCCGATGGAGCGCATCCTCGAGCTCGTCCCCGAGGACGCCCGGCGCGTCGGCCTCGTCGGCGCCGCGGTGAGCGATCACCCGAGGGTCGTGCCGCTGATCAACGCGCTCGCGGACCGCGGCTGCGAGGTCGGCCTCTCGTCGCTCCGCCCCGATCGGCTGAACGACGACTTCGTCGCCGCGCTCCGCCGCGGCGGGCAGGGCGTGCTCACGACGGCGATGGACGGCCCGAGCGAGAAGATGCGCGAGCTGCTCGAGCGGAAGGCGAAAGAGAAGCACCTCGTCCGCTGCGCCGAGCTCACGAAGCGGCACGGGATGGACCGGCTCAAGCTCTACTTGATGATCGGGCTCCCGGGCGAGTCGGACGACGACATCGACGAGTGCGTTCGCTTCACGACCGAGCTCACGAAGATCGCGCCGGTCGCGCTCGGCATCGCGCCGTTCTGCGCGAAACGCAACACGCCGCTCGACGGCCAGCCCTTCGCCGGGATCGACGTCGTCGACCACCGGCTCGATCGGCTGCGCCGCGGCCTCCGCGGGCGCGCCGACGTCCGCTCGACGAGCGCGAAGTGGGCGTGGGTCGAGTACGTGCTCGCCCAGGGCGGCGCCGCCGAGGGCCTCGCGACGCTCGAGGCCGCGCGCGACGGCGGCAACTTCGCCGCCTACCGCCGCGCCTTCTCGAAGCTCGGAGCCGGCGACGGGAAGAAGCCGTCGGGCGGCGGCCCGCGCCGGCGAAGCCTCGCGATCGCCGCGGTCTGACCGCGCGGTACGCGCTACGCGCGGAATTGCCTCCGGCGCGCGGGCGCGGAGAGTAAGCTCGAGGACGATGCTGCGCGGACGTCTTCGATGGCAGCGGGGCGCGGCGGCGGTGACGGCGCTCGCGCTCGGCCGGCTCGCGCTGGCGACGGTCGCCGTGCCCGCCGCGGTCTCCGGGTGCACGTGCGGGGAGCACGGCTCGGCGGTCGAGCTCGACCGCGCGTCGATCGAGCGAGAGCCGCAGATCGCCGTCGCGGGCGAGGCCTGCGACGCGACGAGCCTCTCGTGCGCGCGTCACGACACGCAGGGTCGATGCGAGGTGTACTGGATCACGCCGACCCGCGAAGGGCAGTGCGTCGTCTCCGCGCGCTTCTCCGACGACACGCAGATCGAAGAGGCCATCGAGTACCACGCCGACAGCCAGTACCCGTGCCGAGGGTACATCCGCCCGCGCCACGACCACGTCACGCGCTTCTACTCGAAGACCTGAGCGCGCCCTCGGACGGATCGATGAGCGGCACTCGACGCGAAGGCGTCCGCCGTCGGCCGCGCCTGCGTCTCGTCGCCGCCTCACTCGCGCGCCGCGAGCGAGTAGGATGCCCGCATGGTGACGAACAAGCTCTATCGCGGAAGGCTCATCGATCATCTCCAGCTCGTGGTTCGCGACCTCGCCGCGAGCAAGCGCTTCTACGCGGCGGGCTTCGCGGTCCTCGGCATCCCGCTCGGCGGCGAGGGCGAGGACTATTTCTGGGCCGACGAGCTGTTCGTCTCGCACGTCTCGTCGAAGGCCGCCGCCGGCAGGCCGACCGGGCCGACCCACTTCGCGTTTCAGGCGAAGGACCGCGCGATGGTCGAGCGGTTCCACGCAGAGGCGATCCGCGCGGGCGGAAAGGACAACGGCGCCCCGGGAGAGCGCCCGTACCACCCCGGGTACTACGCCGCGTTCGTGCTCGATCCCGACGGCAACAACGTCGAGGTGGTGTTCCACGGCCCCGCGAAGGCTTCGGCCGACGCGATCGAGATCACGTTCTGACGCCCTCGCTCGCTCCGACGCAGGCGCCGCGACGAGCGGTCAGGCGTGGAGCGCGCGCGGTCAGGCGCGGAGGCGCGCGCGGATCCGGCCGATCGCCTCGGGCTCCGACCGCCAGCGGACGATGACGCCCGCTTCTTCCCAGCGCTCCTCGACGACGCGGCCGGCGTCGTGCATCTCGCTGAGGACCGCCTGGCGATCGTACGGGATGACGATCTCGATCTCCTCGTAAGCCGCCTCGAAGATCGTGACGATCCGCTGCCGTACGGAGGCGACGTCGGCGGGATCGCGCGCCGAGACGAACCACGCGTCGGGGAGGCGACGGCGGAGCCGCTCGAGCGCCTCGGGCTCGAGCAGATCGATCTTGTTCATCACGAGCGTCGAGGGGACCTCGGTCGCGCCGATCTCGGCGAGGACCTCCTGCGTCACCTCGAGCTGCGCCTCCCACGAGGGATCGGCCGCGTCGACGACGTGCAGGAGGTGCGACGCCTCGAGCGCCTCGTCGAGCGTCGACTTGAAGCTCGCCACGAGATCGTGCGGCAGCTTCTTGATGAAGCCGACGGTGTCGCTCACGAGGATGCGCGGCTTCGCCTCCGGCTGGAGCGCGCGCACGGTGGTGTCGAGCGTCGCGAAGAGCTTGTCCTCGACGTAGACCTCGCTCGCCGTGAGCGCGCGCATCAACGACGATTTGCCCGCGTTCGTGTACCCGACGAGCGCGATGCGCCGCGCCTGCCGTCGATGCGCCCGGCGGACGTCCTGATCGCGCTGGACGTGCTCGAGCTCCTCGCGCAGCTCGGCGATGCGGTCGCGGACCTTCCGCCGATCGAGCTCGAGCGCCGCCTCGCCGGCGCCGCGTCCGCGCTGGCGCTCCTTGCCGCCGGGCGACTCGCGCATGCGAGGCGCGGTGTACGTGAGCCGCGCGATCTCGACCTGGAGACGCGCCTCGCGGCTCTTCGCGTGGCGGTGGAAGATCTCGATGATGACGCCCGTGCGGTCGAGCACGCGGACGCCGCTCGCGCGCTCGAGGTTTCGCGCCTGGCTCGGCGACAGATCGTGATCGACGGCGACGAGGTCCACCTTCGCGTCGGCCGTGCCGATCTCGGCGTCGTCGTCGTCCGCGTCGTCGTCGTCGTCGTCCGCGCGGTCCTCGGCCTCGCGACGGAGCCGCGCCTTGTCGCGGCGCTTCGGCGCCGTCGTGACGAGCCGGCCGGTCCCGCCGGTGAGCTCGGCGAGCTCTTCCAGCTTCCCCTCGCCGATGACCGCCGCGGCCTCGAGGTGCGCGCGCGGCTGCACCACGCGCGCGACCACCTGGTAGCCGAGCGTCGTGACGAGACGGCCGAGCTCCTCGAGGCTCGATTCGAACTCGCGGTCTTCGACGCGGGGGAAGTGGACCGCGACGATGACGGCCTTCGGGCGTGCGGCGGGGGTGGCCAAGGGCCGTGATGGCTACCACGGCGGCCGCCTCGCGCGAACCGGTTCGCGCCGGCCCCGCCCCGCGCCGCTCAGCGCTGCGGTCGAGCGTACTCGCGCATGAAGGTCTCGCGCTGCTCGAGCGAGCCGATCGCGACGATCTCGCCCCCCTCGGGGAGGCGCGTCGACGCGGCTGGGTTCGTGATGCAGCGTCGCTTGCCCTCGACCGCGATGACGTTGAGCCCGGTCCGCGCGCGGATGTCGCTGTCGGCGAGCGTCTTGTCGACGAGCGACGGCGGCACGGGGACGACGATCACGTCCGCGCCCTCCTCGAGGACGACGAGCTCGTTGCCGCGCAAGAACGAGAGGAGCGATTTGACGCCGAGCGAGGCGTAGCTCAGCACCGAGTCCGCTCCGGCGCGGTGGATCGCCTCGAGGTTCCGCTCGTGCGTGATCCGGCTCACGATGCGCACGTCCGGGTTGAGGCGCCGGCAGAAGATCGCGAGGAAGATGTTCGTGGCGTCGTCGTTCGTGGTGACGACGACCGACGGGGTCTGGCCGAGGCCCGCCGCCATGAGGACGTCGCGATCGGCGGCGTCACCGATGAAGACCTTGTCGGCGACGCCCTCGAGCGCGCCGCGGATGCCGTCGACCCGCTCGACCACGTGCACCGCGACGTCGCGCTGGCGGAGCGCCCGCGCGGCGGCCAGCCCCACCCGACCGCCGCCGATCACGACGACGGGGTTGTCGTTCGGCTCGTAGATGACGAAGAGCGAGTCGAGGAGCGTGAGCTGCTCCTCGGTGCCGACGACGACGACGATGCTGTACGGGCCGAGGACCGCGTCGGCGTGCGCGGGACGGAGGACGCCGGCGTCCCAGTAGGCGACGATGTTCATCCCGGTGAGCTTCCGGAGCGACGTGTCGCGGATCGCCTTCCCCGAGAGCCCCGTGTTGTGCACGGGGAGCTCCGCGATCACGAGGTCCTTGAAGCGGCCGACCACGTGCGCGCGGATGTGCCCCGCGTCGACGCGCGCCGCGAGGTGCTCGCCGAGCTGGCGCTTCAAGAGCAGCGTGGTCGTCGCGCCGCTGAGCTCGAGCACGTCCGCGGCGTCGTCGCTCTCCGCCAGCGCGGCGACCGGCAAGTCGGGCGCGTGCTCGCGCACCGTCAGCGTCACGTTCGTGTTGGTCGCGTCGTCGAGATTCGCGAAGACCAGCCGGGCCTTCTCCGCCCGGAGCGCGGCGTAGGTCGCGCGGCTGTCGACCTCGCCGTGGACGACCGACACGCCCTCGGCGTGGAGCGCGCCGGCGGCGGTGGCGTCGCCTTCGATCACGAAGTACGGGATGGCGAGCGACTTCAGCCGCTCGATCAAGCCGCGCGCGATCGTGTCGTACTGGCAGAAGATGACGTGCCCCGAGACCGTCGACGGGCACTCGCGCGGGACCCGGAGGCGGATCTGCGCCTCGAGCCACGGCGCGTAGAAGTATCGGATGAACGCGAACGGGAGCACGATGACGAACATCACGAGGCCCGTCAGGAGCACGACGACGCTGAAGAGGCGGCCGATGTCCGTGTGGAACGTGATGTCGCCGAACCCGAGCGTGCTCATCACCGTGAGCGTCCAGTAGAGGCTCGTGGTCCACGAGTACTCGCGGTCCTCGACCACGAGCATGATGGTGCGGAAGCCGATCGAGAACATGCCGACCGTCCCCGCGATCACCGCGAGGTACTTCCCGAACGCGCCGAGGTTCTGCCGGAGGTGCTTCTCCCTCAGCACGAACGCGAGCAGCGGCGCGAGCGCCCTCACCTACGTTCCCTCGAAGAGATCGAGCATCCGGCGGTCGGCCGACGCCTTGCGCGCGCGGGCGCGGCCCCACGCGCGGAGCGCCTGCACCTTCTCCTCGTAGAGCGTGGCGAGCGGGACGACCTCCCGCGCGGCCGCGCGGAGATCCTCCTCGCGCACCTCCCGCCGCTGACCGAAGGCTCGGAAGAGCGCGCTCGCGACGACCTGCTCGAGCTCGGCGCCGGAGAAGTGCTCGAGCGGCTTGGCCACCTCGGCGAGCGAGAAGCCGTCGGTCCGCCTTCCGCGACGGCGGAGCGCGAGCGCGAGGATCTCCTCCCGCTCCTGCTGCGAGGGGAGGTCGACGAAGAAGACCTCGTCGAAGCGGCCTCGACGCGCGAGCTCGGGTGGGAGGTGCTCGACCTCGTTGGCGGTCGCGGCGACGAAGACCGGCGCGCTGCGCTCCTGCAGCCACGTGAGGAAGGCGCCGAAGACGCGCACCTGTCGGGCGTCGACCGCGCCACCGGCCGCGCCGGCGCCGAGGCCCTTCTCGATCTCGTCGACCCAGAGCACGGCCGGCGCGATCGCCGTGACCGCGCGCAGCCCCTCGCGCAGCGCCTGCTCCGGCGAAGGGCTCGCGAAGACCGCGGCGAAGTCGAGGCGCACGAGCGGCAGCCCGAGCACCGTCGCCGCGGCCTTGCTGGCGTGCGACTTTCCGCAACCCTGCACGCCGCAGAGGAGCATCCCGCGCGGCTCCGGGAGACCGAAGGCGCGCGCGTCGTCGCCGTACGCTCGCACGCGGGCGGCGAGCCACGCCTTCAGGACGTCGAGACCGCCGACGTCCGCGAGCGGGACGTCGTCCTCGACCAGCTCGAGGGTCGCGCTCTTCTGCAGCGCGCGCCGCTTCTGCGCGATCACGCGGCGGACCGCGTCGACCGCGTCGGCTTCCATGCGCGCGAGCTCGAAGGCGCGCGCCGCCTCGGACATCGTGAGGCCCGCGGCCGCGCGCGCGAAGGCGCCGGTGTCCCAGCCGTTCCGGGCCTCGCGAGGCAGGAGCTCGAGCAGCGCGGCGAGCTCGTCGCGCGACGGGAGCGGCAGCTCGACGGAGGCGACCTCGCGCTCGAGATCCGGCGGGAGATCCAGCGCCGAGCCGAGGAGCACGACGATCGCCTTACGCGCGCCGAGCCCGATCTCGCGGAGCATCCGGAGGACCCACGGATCGTCGAGGTACGGCTGCGGGTCGACGAGGACGAGGACCTCGTTCACCGGCTCGACGTCGCCCTCCCGAGGGGCCTCTTCGAGAGAGGCCTCCTCGAGCGCCGCGCGGAGCGGAGCACCGCTCGTCGCCGTCCAGTAGCTCACGCGGAGCTCGAGGGCCTCGCAGGCGACGTCGACGAGCTGCCGCGCGCGCGACTCCTCCCCCGTCTGCACGGCGAGCAGCGTGAAGCCCGCGTCGATCACCCGCTGGAAGTTGCTCACGAAGTCCATGTCGCTACTCCTCCACCGTCACCGTTCGACCGTCACGCCCGCTGCCGACTCTGCCTCGACGTCACTCTTCGACCGTGACGCGCAGGACCTCCTCGAAGGTGGTCAGCCCCTTGCCGAGCTTCCGAAGCGCCGCCTCGCGGAGCGTCATCAGCCCGTCGTTCTTCGCCTGGCTCAGGATCTCGCGCGACCCCGCGCGCGTGATGACGAGCTTCCGGATCTTGTCGTCGACGACGAGCACCTCGAAGACGCCGGTCCGCCGGAGGAGCCCGGTGCCGCGGCACTTCACGCACCCCTCGCCGGCCGCCACCATGAGCTGCGGCTCCTGTCCGGCCGAGGCGAGCGCGTCGACGTCCATCCCGAGCATGCTCATCTGGTCGCTCGTGAGGAACGTGTCGATTCGACAGCCCGTGCAGACGAGGCGGACGAGCCGCTGGGCGACGACGCCGACGAGCGTCGACGAGAGGATGAACGGATCGACGCCGAGCTCGAGCAGACGCGTGATCGCGGTCGCCGAGTCGTTCGTGTGGAGCGTCGCGAGCACGAGGTGGCCGGTGAGCGCCGCCTGCGTCGCGATCTGCGCGGTCTCCTCGTCCCGCACCTCGCCGACCATGACCACGTCGGGGTCCTGGCGGAGCACGTGGCGGAGCGCCTCGGCGAAGCCGAGTCCGATCCGCTTGTCGACCGAGACCTGGTTCAGCGAGTCGAGGATGATCTCGATCGGGTCCTCGATCGTGACGACGTTCAGCTCGGGAGACGCGATCATCCGGAGGGCCGCGTAGAGCGACGACGTCTTGCCGCTGCCGGTCGGGCCGGTGACGAGCACGAGGCCGTTCGGGCGACCGAAGAAGGCGCGCGCCGAATCGAGCTGCGGCCCCGTCATCCCGAGCTCGCCGAGATCGCGGAGGACGTTTTCGGGATCGAAGACGCGGATGACCATCTTCTCGCCGAAGGCGACACTGATCGTCGAGACGCGGAGCTCGACCTCGCGCTGGCCGCGCTCGGTCTTGATGCGACCGTCCTGCGGGCGCCTGCGCTCGGCGATGTCCATCCGCGCGAGCATCTTGATGCGCGACAGGACGGCGGGGTGAACGACCTTCGGGAGCGTGTGCACCTTGTGGAGCACGCCGTCGATGCGCATTCGGACGATCGACTGCTCGCGCTGCGGCTCGATGTGGATGTCGGAGGCGCGCTGATCGAGCGCGTAGTGGAGGAGGTACTCGACCGCGTTGACGACGTGCTGGTCGTTCGCCTCGATGTCCTCGACGCGCTTCAGCTTCACGTAGCGCTCGAGGTTCCCGATGTCGACCACCCCCTGGACCTGCTCTTCGGCGCCGGCGACGGCGACGCGGAAGCCGTAGAAGTCCGTGATGAGCCGCTGGATCTCGGACGGCGTCGAGATCACGAGCTTGGGCCGCCGCTTCACGTACTGGACGAGGTCGTCGACGAGACCGCGGTCGTAGGGATCGGCCACCGCGACGGTCACCGAGCCCTCCTCCGCCGCGATGACGAGCGCCGTGTGACGCCGCGCGAACGGGCGCGAGAGAAATTGCGGGGCGAGCTTCGCGTCGATCTTGAGCGGGTCGAGCTCGACGAAGGGGAGGTTCGCCGCGCGCGCGACGACCTCCATCACGGTCTTCTCGACGACCTTGGCCTCCGGGTTTCCCGCGTGCGGCAGCTCCATCGCCGCGAGCACCTCGGCCGGGTGGATGACCGCGTCGAGCGCGCCGCGCTGGTGACGCTGAAGGCGTCCGGCGCGCGCGCGAATGAGCCGCGCCCGCTCGCGTTCCTCGCGGATGAGCGCATCCCGCGCCTGCTCGGTCGAGAGGATCCGCGCCTGAACGAGGAGCTTGCAGACGGCCTCGAAGCCGAGTGCGCCTTGGCGAGACACGCGTTCGACGCTACCAGCCGCCGCCGGCTGCGGCAGCACCCGATCGGCGCCTCGCCTCGGCGGCGAGGACCGCGCCGCCCGACGCCCTCGCCCGCGCTCGACCGGCGCGGAGGATGAAAAGCGCCACCGCCGCGGTTCCACGACGAGCGAGCCGATGCGTGGCCGCCACCGCGTCCCCGCGAGGTAGGACATGGACGACCAAAAACCCACATCGAGCCCCGCCGGGAAGCTGCGGAAACACGAGGATTCGTGCGAGACTCCCGCCGTGGCCGGGTCCCAGAAGAACTCCGAAGAAGCTGACGTCGACGCCGAGGCCGGCCGCGCCGAGGCGAGCTCCGACGAAGCCGGCGCGGAGGCGGCCGAGACCCGCCCGAAGCCGGCGCGCGGCGACAAGCGGCCGAAGGCCAAGCCCACGCGCGATCGCGAGCACGAGGCGGCGACGAAGGAGCGCGAGGCGCCGTCGCTTCCGCTCGGTCCGGTCGCTCACCTCGCCTTCGTGATCGTCGCGGCGATCGGCGTCTACAGCTTCGTCTCCGTCGCGAAGGAGGGCGAGCTTCGCCGCCGCTGCACCCCGACGTGCATCCTCCGTCCGAACTATGCCGGTTACGAGAAGAAGGTGCCGTCGTTCACGCTGAAGGACACGCGCGGGCACGACGTGTCGCTCGACGGCTATCGCGGCAAGGTCGTCGTCCTGAACTTCTGGACGAAGACGTGCGGGCCTTGCATGGAAGAGATGCCCGAGATCGCCGATCTCGCGCGCATCCTCCGGCCGATGAGCGACGTCGCCGTCGTCACCGTCTCCACCGACGAGACCGCGGAAGAAGCGACCAGCACGCTGAAGGCCGTCCTCAAGGAGGAGCCGCCGTTCCCCGTGTTGATGGACCCGGACCTGAAGGTCGTGCGCGATCGCTTCGGCACGAGCCTCTACCCGGAGACGTGGATCATCGACAAGGACGGCGTCATCCGCGCGCGCTTCGACGGCGCGCGCGAGTGGTCGAGCGCGACGGTCGTCGAGCTCGTCAACCAGCTCCGCGGCGGCGGCTACTGCCCGGCGCAAGCGCGCGACGGCAAGTTCGTCGGCGACAGCGTGCGCCTCTGCGACGGGCTCAGCGGCGGCTGACGGCGCAGGCTACCGGCTCCCGGTCCGCGCCTTGCGCGCGCCGTGTGGTGTCGCGCGCTCACGGGGTTTCGCGGCCGTCACGCGCTCACGGGGCTTCGCGGCCGTCACGCGCTTGTCCCTCGCGCCACGCCGGGGCGGCGACGCCTCGACCTCGCGGAGGTAAGTCGGTAGATCGACGATGGCGTAGCCCTCACGGCCGGGGCGCGCGTGGTCGTAGCGCCGCGCGTCGAGGTACGCGAGGAGCTTCTTCAGGATCGTCACCGACGTCCACCGGATGTCGTGGAGGAGCACGACGCCGCCCTCGTTGTAGGCGATCTGTCGAACGAGATCGCGGTACATGGCCTGCGTGTCGTCACGCTCCATGTCCTTCGCCTCGACGTTCCACAAGAGCACGTCGAGGTGGCGCGCCCGCACCGCCTCCTGACCGAAGGCGTCGAGCCCGCCGAACGGTGGCCGGAACAGGATCGGCTTGTTCCCGATGACGCGCTCGATCGACGCGGCGCCGCGATCGATCTGCGCGAGCACCTGCGTGTGCGACACGTTCGTGAGCAGCGCGTGGTCGTGCGTGTGGTTGCCGACGAGGTGCCCTTCGTCGACGATCCGCTTCAGCACCGCACGGGAGGCGCGCGCGCGATCGTCGTCGCCGTCGAGGTAGCGGCCGATCACGAAGAACGTCGCGCGGACGCCGTACTCGGCGAGCAGCTCGAGCACACGCGGCGTCGTCTCGGGGAACGGTCCGTCGTCGAACGTCAGCGTGACGAGCTTCCGCTTGTCCCCCGGCCGGCGGTGCGGACCTTCGGCGAGCCTCCACGCCTTCGCCATGTCCGCCTCGGGGTTGAGGCGCGGCCATGGGTGCGGCCCCGGCGCGTTGGCCGTCTCGACGTGCGGCGTGAGGTCCGGCGCCTCGACGGGCGCGGGCGCCGGCGCGACCTCGACCTCGGGCGCCGTGGGCGCAGCGTCGGCGCGCGGGTGGAGGCCCACCCACGATCCGAGCGCGACCGACATGGCCGCGACAACCCCGCGAAGGAGCCCGCGCATCGGGGGGATCGTACGAAGGCGACAAAGGCCCCGGCCAAGTACTCGGCGCTTATCGAAGCGCCGAGGCCCCGCGCCGGCGCGACGACGAGGCGGTCACGGGAAGAGCCCCGGCACGCGCGCGCGGGGCGCCCAGCCGGGCGTCCGCCGCGCGTCGCTCGCCCACGACGCGGCGAACGCGTCGCGCAAGACGAGCTCGGCGAGCTTCCCGCGCGGCGAGAACCCCCAGCCCGCCTCCTGCGAGACGTCGTCGGGATCGGCGTAGAGACGCCACACGAAGAACCCCATGAAGAGCGGCTCGTCGAGCAGCGGCGCGATCAGCGCGCGGTAGGCGTCCGCCTGCGCGGCCTCGTCGATGCTCACGTCCTTCATCCCGTCGGGCCACTCCCACGGGCGGATCGCCGGATCGGGCCGCGTCGTGTAGCCGATCTCGGTGAAGAGCACCGGCTTCTGCCACGTCTCCGCGAGCGCGCGGACGCGAGCGCGGACGCGTCGACCTCCTTCGAGAAGCGTCTCGAACGGAGCGCCGTCCTTGTCGGCGAGCGGATAAAACGCGTTGATGCCGATGACGTCGAGCTCGCCGAGCACGAGCGTGTTCTCGACGTCATCCCAGTTCGCCGAGTAGGTGATCGGCCCGTGGTAGACGCCGCGGAGCTCGCGGACGAGCGCGGCGAAGCTCGGCGCACGCGACGTCGTCACCCACGAGCGGAGCTCGACGCCGGCGGAGAAGAGATCGACGCCGGTCTGCTCGGCGATCTCCGCCCACCCGCGCACGAACGCGCCGTAGCTCTTCGCCCACGCCGCCCACGCCTCGTCTCCGGCGGGATTGATCTCCGCGCGCCACGCGCCCGACTCGACCCACAGGTGCGGCACGAGCATGACCGAGAGCCCGCGCGCGTGCGCCATCTCGACGGCGCGGCGGACGTCCTCGCGGTTGTCGGCGAACGGGCGCTCGAACGTCGGATCGACGCCGCGTCCGGCGAGATCGAGCACGCGACCGAAGGGCGTGAGCGCGACCCAGCGCGCACCCATCTTCGCGGACTCGTCGAGCGTGCGCGCGTAGGCCGCGCTGCCGTAGCCGACCCCGGGGTGGTAGCCGTTCTCGATCGGGCCGATGGTGATCCCGCGGACGCCGTCCTGCCCCGCGGCGCGCCAGCCGTCGGCGCCGGCGTGAGGGAACGCGGGCGCGCGCGCGGCGGCGTCGGGCTTGCCCAGCCCGGAGGCGGGCGCGAGCAGCAGAGGCAGCGCGAGCGCGGCGACGACGGACGCGCGCCGGACGAGCGCGTCCCGCCATCGCGCGGGCGGTCGGCGCGGCGCGGCGCTCAAAGGTCGATCCCCGCGCCGAGGCCGACGCCGAAGCGCATCCACACGCCGCTCGCGTCGCGAGGCGCCGCGCGCACGCCGTCGAAGGCCGATTGTACCTGCCAGGTGAGCGGGAAGGCCGAGAGGCGCACGACGCTCGTGAGCGCGTAGTCGATCTGCGCGCCGAGGAGCAGCGCCGGGCGGACGCCGGGCGACGGCGTGCAGCTCGGGACGAACAGATCGCCTCCGACGTGCTCGACGAAGTAGCCGGCGACGCCGAGCCCGCCGATCCCGACCACGCGAAGCCGCGGGGCGACGTCGTACGACGCGGTGCCGATGCCGAACACCGAGAGCGCCGTCGCGCTGTCGGGATCGCGGAGCGGCGCGCAGTCGGGCGCTTCATCCGGCAAGCCCGTTCGATCGCGCCACGAGTCGCTCGACAGCGAGAGCAGCCCTCCGGCGGCGAGCGACGCTCGGCCGATCTCCTTGACGCGGTACGTCCCGAGCACGAAGAGGCCAGGGCCGGCGCGCCCTCCGATCGAGCCGTGGCGGGGCAACATCAGGTTGAGGGCGCCGCGGATCGCGATGGCGCCGCCTTCGGCGCCCTCGTACGGGTTCGGCGGAGGCGGAGGCCGCGCGCCGCCGTCGAACGACGCGTCGACGGTGATGGGTCGGCCGTAGCGCGCCTCGATCTCGCGCGTGAAGGGCGCTCCCGTCGACGAGCTCACCGTCACCGTGTGCGATCCCGGCGCGATCGACATCGAGAGCGGCGTCCTGCCGTCGACGGTCTTTCCGTCGACCGAGACCTCGGCGCCGCTCGGCGTGGACGAGACGGTGAGCGTGCTCGGGCGCTTCTTCAGCGACTCGAGCTGCTGGGTCGCCTCGTTGCGGTCCGCCTTCGGGAGGTCCGGGACGGCGAGGTAGCGCTCGAGGCTCGCGGCGGCCTGCTCCGGCTGGTCGAGTCGGAGGTGGCACTTGGCGATGTTCCAGAGCTCGAAGGCCGGGCCGCCGAGCCGGTACGCCTCCTCGAACGCGCGGATCGCGTCGGCGTAGCGACCCTCGGCGTAGGCCTTCGCTCCTTCGCGATCGAGCGCGCGTGCGCGCGTGAGGTCCTCGCCGCCGCGCCCGCGCGTCTGCGCCGCAGCCGGTCCCGCGAGCGCGAGCGCGAGGGCGACGAGAAACGAGACGTGAACGTACGGGCGCACGGGCGCACGGAGTCTACCCTGCCCGCCCGCGCGGACGGCGCCGAGATCGCGACCGGTCCGCGCCTTTGCCAGAGCCACGCGCGAGCGCGCGCCCGCGATCAGCCCGCGATCAACACGAGCTTCGTGATCTCCGGCGGCGCCGCCACGCGCGCCGGCGGACCGGTCACGCCGAAGCCGCGGTTCACGTACAGCGTCGATCCTCCGCGGTCGTATCGCCCCGCGACGAACTCCATCAGCGCCGCGGCCGGCCGGAACCCCGGATTGATCTGGCCGCCGTGCGTGTGGCCGCTGAGCTGCAGCGCGACGCGTCCTTGCGACTCGAGGAAGTAGCGCGGCTGGTGCGCGAGCAGGACGCGCGGCACGTCGGGCGAGAGCTCGGCGAGCGCGCCCGCGAGGTCCGGACCGGCGTGGCCGGGCGTGCGCATCTTCCTCCCCTGGAGATCGTCGACGCCGAGGAGCGCGAAGCCGCCGCCGTCGCCGCGACGGAGATGCACGCCGCTGTTGAGGAGGAGGCGCACCTTCGATTGGCGGATCGACTCGGCGACCGCGGCGGCGCCCGCGTAGTGATCGTGGTTTCCGAGGATCGCGTACGCGCCGTCGCGCGCCCCCACGCCGAGCAAACGAGCGATGAGCTCGCCGATGCGATCGGCGTCGTGATCGACGAGATCGCCGGTCGCGACGACAAGGTCGGGACGTACGCGCCGCACGAGCTCGAAGCCTTCGTCGAGCTCGCGATCGCCGACGAACGCGCCGACGTGGACGTCCGAGACCTGCGCGACGACGTAGCCGTCGAGCGCGCGCGGCCAGCCCGGCACGACGATGGGGACCTCCTCGATCGCGAACGCGTGCCGGCCGCGGACCATGCCCCAGCCGAGCGCCCCGCTCGAGGCGCAAGCGATCGTCACGCCGGCGAGGCGCTCGACCGCCTCGCGACGCCCGACGCGGGCCTCGACGACCGCGGCGTCGGCGGGCGGCCTCACCGCGTCGAACGCGCGCGCGACGACCCGCGACGCGAGCGCGAACAGCCCGAGCGGCGCGAGCGAGACGACGACGACGGCGAGCTCGACCATCGCGATCGCGAGGACATCGTGGAAGAACGGCCCCTGGAACCGCCAGCCGAGGACGCGCAGCGTCGCGAGGACGAGCGACAGCCCCCCGGCGATCGCGAAGACCCACCGCCGCCGCGCGCGCGCCTGGGGGAAGACGGCGAGCACCCAGCGCGCCACGAGGAAGTGGGCGGTGGCGCTGACGAGGAGAAAGACGAGGACGCGCAAGGATCCCCGAGCATAACCACCCTGCCGGGCGCGCCGCGAATCCCGTGCGACGACGCGAGCTCAGCCGTTCGCCGAACGCCGGCCCGACGCGAGGACGGCGGGGCGTCCCGTGCGCGCCGCCGGTGGCTCCGCGCTCGCCTCAGCCGCGCGGGCGAACGCCGCTGACGACGCGCTCGATCTTGCCGTAGTCGCGATCGACGCTCACGTCGCCGTAGCCCCGCGCCTCGAAGAGCGCGCGCGTCGCGGCGGCCTCGCCGGCGCCGATCTCGACGGCGAGCACCCCGCCTTCGGCGAGGAACGCGGGCGCGACCTCGACGATCGTGCGGACGAAGTCGAGGCCGTCCGCGCCGCCGTCGAGCGCGCCGCGCGGCTCGAAGTCCCGCACGTCCGGCATCAACCCCTCGATGTCCCCGGTCGCGATGTACGGCGGGTTCGCCGTGATGACGTCGAAGCGCGACCCCGCAGGGATGTTCGCGAAGAGATCGCTCTCGACGAAGGCCACGTTGTAGGCGCCGAGGCGGTAGGCGTTTTCGCGCGCGACGGCGAGCGCGTCGGGGCTGATGTCCGAGGCGAGCACGGTCGACGTCGGGCGCTGCCGCGCCATCGTGATCGCGACGCAGCCGCTCCCGGTGCACAGATCGAGGAGGCGCATCGACAACGAGACGTGCGCGCTCCGCGCGAGCGCGACGTCGACGAGCGCCTCGGTGTCCGGACGTGGGACGAGGACGCGCGCGTCGACGCGGAACGCGCGACCGTAGAACTCGCGCTCCCCGCGCAGGTACGCGATCGGCTCGCGCGACCGGCGGCGCTTGACGAGGTCACGAAGGAGCGCGAGCTCCGCCGGCTCGAGCGGACGCAGCGACTCGATGATGACGCGCGTGCGGTCGATCCCGAGCGCGAACGCGACGAGGACCTCGGCGTCGAGGCGCGGGTTCTCGATCCCGCGCGCGCGGAAGTCGTCCGTCGCCCATTTCACGAGCGAGCCGATCGTCCAGGTCTTCTGTGGCTCAGCTTGCAAGCTTGGCGCGCTCCTCGGCGACCACACCCTCGACCTCGCGGCGGATGGCGTCGAGCTCCTCCGCGGTCCCGGCCTCGAAGCGCATCACGAGGACGGGCCCGGTGTTGGACGCGCGGACGAGCCCCCACTTCGGCGGCTCGGCCCCGCCGCTCGCGGTCGCGCTCGCGAACGAGATCCGCGCGCCGTCGATGTCGAGCACGTCGTTGCCGGCGGCCTTGAAGTGCCTCGTCACCGCGGCCACGACCTGGAACTTGATCGCGTCCGGGCAGTCGACGCGGAGCTCCGGCGTCGTGAAGGTCTTCGGGACGTCGGCCAGCATCGCGCTGAGCGGCCGCGGATCGTTGGCGAGGATCTCGAGCAGGCGGAGCGAGGCGTAGAGCGCGTCGTCGTAGCCGAAGTAGCGATCGGCGAAGAAGAGGTGGCCGCTCATCTCGCCGGCGAGGAGCGCGCCGGTCTCCTTCATCTTCGTCTTGATGAGCGAGTGGCCCGTCTTCCACACCACCGGGTTACCGCCGTGCTTCGCGATGTCGTCGTAGAGCGTCTGCGAGCACTTCACCTCGCCGAGGATCGTGGCGCCCGCGCGCTCTGCGAGGAGCGCGCGCGAGAAGAGGATCATCAGCTTGTCGCCCCAGATCACGTCGCCGTTCTCGTCCACGGCGCCGAGTCGGTCGGCGTCGCCGTCGTAGGCGAGCCCGACGCGCGCCTTCGTCGCCTTCACGCGGTCGACCAGCGTGGCGATGTTCTCGAGCACGGTCGGATCGGGGTGGTGGTTCGGGAAGCGCCCGTCCATCTCGCAGAAGAGCGGATCGGGCTCGAGGCCGAGGGCCTGCATCGTCTTCAGCGCGAGCGGGCCACCGGCGCCGTTGCCCGCGTCCACGACGAACGCGAGCTTCGGCGACTTCGAGAAGTCGAAGCGCTTCTGGAGCTCGGCGACGTACGCGTCCTCGACGCACGTCTCCTCGACGCGTCCCTCTCGCGACGGGCCGAGCTCGCCGCGCTCGATGCGGCCGCGCAGCGTCTGGATGTCGGGGCCGAAGAAGCTGGCCTTGCCGCGCATCATCTTGAAGCCGTTCTCGTCGCCGGGGTTGTGGCTCCCGGTGATCATCACAGCGCCGTCGGTGCCGAGGTGATGGGCCGCGAAGTAGAGCATCGGCGTCGGGCCGACCCCGACGTCGACGACGTGCATGCCCGCCTCGACGAGCCCCTTCACGAGCGCGGCGAAGAGCCGGGGGGACGAGAGGCGGCAGTCGCGCGCGACGGCGACCCGGAGCGGCGCTTCGCCCGAGCGCTGCTCGGCGAGCATGGCGCCGAAGCCCCGGCCGATGCCGTGCGCGAGCGTGTCGTGGAGGTCGCGATCGGCGACGCCGCGGATGTCGTACTCGCGAAAGACGTGACCGGGGAAAGCGGCGCTCATCGGGGCCACAAAACCGCTTTTGTCGCGCCGCCGCAAGGCCAACGGACCGTGACAGGCCCCGTCTCTGCGGGCTAAGGTCCCCGCGTTGGACGCGCCCTCGGCCCTCCCCCCTGCTCCGCACGAAGCGCCGTACGTCTACGCGGCGACGGACCTGAGGCCGCGGCAGACGCGCGAGATCGAGCTGTGCGAAGCGGCCTCGCACTTCGACTGGAAGTACGCGGGCGCGTTCGCGCTCGGCTTCGCGGGCAGCGTCTACCTCAACATCGACTACCTGAAACACACGGGCGAGACGGGGCTTCGACTGCTCGGCCCCGGCCTCGTCGGCTTCACCTGGGGCGGCTTCCTGAGCGGCGGCTACCTCTCGCTCCCGAAGTGCGATCCGATGTGGGCCTACGGCGCGCCGCCCGAAGGCAACATCCGCGCGGCGTGGCCGATCGCGACCGCGATCGCCGTGATCGCCGGCGTGACGGCCCCCATCATGGACTACACGTTCCTCGGCCCCGTGAAGCTGTGGTGGCCGGTCGAGGAGCGCAGCGCGCGCGTCTTCATCGGCGCAGGCACCGGCGTGCTCGGAGCGCTCTTCCCGTACATCCTTCCGCCGCGGACCTGGGCGGCGGCGAAGGAGATCGAGCGGATGCGCGTCCAGGGCACGCCCGGCGGCGCGCAGGTCTCGTACTTCGTCGCGTTCTGAAGCGCGCGCGTCGCATGGAACGACGAAGCCCTCGCGTCCGGTGAGGGAGCGAGGGCTTCGGGGTAAGCGCGGACTCGGCGAGAGACCGCGCTTCTTCGTTCAGCGCCGGATCAGAACCGCGTGTAGCCGTACGTCTGGTAGAGGCCTCGGATGAGGTCCATCAGCTCGACGTGGTCCTGGAGCCGCGCGCGGGCGCGGTTGATGTAGTACTCACGGTTCTCCGCGTCGGAGGCCGCCTCGTTCCGCGCGGTGTAGTCCTCGATGAGCTTCTGGCCCTGCTTGACGAGGTCCGAGCCGGGGCTGTAGCGGCCGTCGGCGTAGTCGATCGCGGCGTACTGCTTGCCGGTCAGCGGATCGGTCATCGTGACGGGCGTGAGGCCGGCGCCGGGCGTGAACGCCTCGCCGCAGCCGACACACCAGACGCGGACCGCGTCGTTCCACGACTGCGAGAAGTTCGACTGGAACTCCGCCATCGAGAAGAAGAGCGCGTACGCCTTGTAGAAGAAGTACCAGCCCGAGTTGATCGCGGTGCCGCGGAGCTCGCCCTCGGGCGACGGCGTGATCGCGCCGTCCTTGCCGCCGAGCGTCTGGAAGACGTTCGGCGTCATCAGCGTCGGCGACGACGCGACGGCCGACTGCTCCACGCGCCACGCGTACTTGTCGTACGAGTCGGTGGCGACGCCGCCGAACACGCCGCTCATCGCCTTCGGGTACGCGAGGTAGAAGCCGATGCGGTAGCTGACGGCGTTCGTCTGGTCCTGACCGACGAAGTTCGTCGACGTGTTGGTGAGCGTCAGGAGGGCCGCGATCTTGTCGTAGAACGACCCGATGTTCTTGATGCGGTTGAAGAAGCCCTGACCGCTCGCGTTGTCGTAGCGGGTGTAGCGGTAGCGAGCGCCGCTCTCGATGTCGAGCGTGAGCTGCTTGTCGGTCGAGCCGCACTTCACCGTGGCGCCCTGCGCGTCACGGCACGCGTACGGCGACGACGTCGCCTGCTCGAAGAACGCGCCGTCCGCCTGGAGCGCGCTGTCGCTGTTGGGGACGTAGACGCCGACGTCGGGCGTGCCGAGGACGTCGATGAGGCGGTCGAGGCCCCACGTCGTGGCCATCGTCGAGCCGAGGCCGCCGGCGGGGTCCTTGAACCAGTCGGCGTTCGTCATGTAGCCGTTCTTCACGCCCTCGGCGCCGCCGAGGATCGCACGCCAGTAGTAGTCGTACGTGCCCTGGTAGAAGAGCCAGTGGATGTACTGCGCGTGGACGTGGCTGAAGTACCGCGTGGCGATCTTCGAGAGATAGCCCGTCATCATGTTGTAGCCACTCGCGCGACCGCGCGTGAAGGCGTCGAACACGTAGTACTGCTTGTAGCGGGTCATCGCGTCGGACACGACTTCCATCGGGTCCATGCCCTGGTCCCAGCGCTGGCAGAGGGGGCGATTCGCGCTGCCGGCGAACTCGTCACCGCAGTAGCGGTAGGGGACGACGTCGAAGCCGCCGTTCTTCGACGTGGTCTTGACGCTGCTCGTGTTGCCCTTCGCCCGGAGGTACGCGACGCGCGCGTTCTCGACGACGTCGCCGAACGGACGGATCTCGCGGCCGCCCTTCTTGATCGCGTTGATGCCGCCGTTGAACTCGCCGGGGATCATCGTGTAGTGGCGGTACTGGCGGTTGAGGTTGTCGAGGACCTCGGCGCTGTAGCCGGTGAAGAAGCCCGAGCCGAACTTGTTCGGGGCCGCGTTGTAGAGCGGGTCCTTGATCGCGTCCTTCGGGAAGGTCTCGATGAGGTCGCCGTAGCCGAAGCGGATCGCGGCGTAGTCGTACTTGCCGAGGCCGCGGATGTCGGCGTTGAAGCGCGCGCCGTAGTCCATGACCGTGGAGTACTGGAGCTCCGTCATGCCGGCGTTCTTCTGGTTCTCCGTCATCGGAGCGCCGAACTGGAGGTTCTCCTGCTTGAGGTCCCAGAACTCGTCGAAGAAGTTGAGCGCGTCGCTCGAGCCCTCGAAGTTGTGGCGGAGGCCGACCGTGTGACCGACCTCGTGCTCGAGGAGGCCGCTCAGGATGCGGGCGCGCAGGTCGTTCCACATGCCGTGCTGCGCCTGCTCTTGCTCCTGCGGCGTGCCGAGCGAGGCGTACTTCGCGGCCATCTGCTTCGCGAGGCCGACGATCGAGTCGTCGACGAGCGAGGCGTCGAGGTAGCAGTGGTGCTCGCCGAGGAAGCGCTGGCGCTCGTTCTCCTGCTTGACCACGTCGGACGCGGCGAAGACGTCGGAGATGCGCTTCATGTCGTCGTCGGAGAGCGCCTGGTCGGGCGTCTTGCCGGCGAGGAAGTGCGTCTCCGGGGTGTCGAAGATCTTCCGCTCGAGCGGCGTGCCCTTGATCATCGCGCGACGATCGGCGCCGGACGGACCGGTCGCGAGCGGCAGGCCCTTCTCCGAGATCGTCTTGAGGAGCGAGCGGTTCACGCCGCGGTCGACGTTGGCCTGCGCGACCTTCAGGTCGAAGCCCGCCTGGCCGGGCGTGAGGCCGGCGAAGCCGGGGACGGCGCTCTGGCGCGGACCGGGGACCTCACCGCGCGCGAGGCGCTTGGCGTACTCGTCGGTGGAGACGCCGTTGATGTAGTCGAACTCCTTCGTCTTGCCGTTGATCAGGTTGACGATGTCGACCGCGTTCTGCGCGTACGTGTCGAGCGCGCCGCCGTAGACGTAGGCGCTCGCCGTGAAGAGCTCGCCCGTGATGGGGTCGCCGTAGCTCGGGCCGAAACCGAGCGGCCCGGAGGGCTGGGGCTTCGACACCCAGTACATGAACGAGTAGCGGAGGTCGCCCTGGCGCGCGATCGTGCCGGGCTTGCCGCACGCGGCGTGGTCGCCCTCCTTCACGGGGTTGTTCTGGCAGAGGACGAACGAGCGCTCGCCGGCCTGCTTCATCCGCTCGACCTCGCCGCGGAGCTCCGCGTACGGAAGCGCCGAGCCGGGCTCGCGGTCCTCGAGGAGGCGGAGCGACGCGACCGTCTCGTTGAACGCGTCGTTCCAGCCGTCCGCCGTCGCCTGCGCGACGGGCTTCATCGCGTCCGGCCACTCGGCGTTGAGGAAGTAGACGATCGGACGGATCTGACGCGCCTTGTAGGGCTTCTGGACGTTCGAGCCGTTCTCGTGCTTGAGCACGTTGCCCTTCGCGTCGCGCTCGAACCACTCCTGCCAGAGGTTCCAGACGTTCGCGCGGTAGAGGTAACGCTTCTCGAGCGTGCCGTAGCGCTGGTCGTACTGCGCGCGCTCGGTGCGGAAGAAGCCGAACTCGTCCATCACCGGGAGGCCGACGGGGCTGCCGCTCACCGTGCGGATCGGGTTGCCGTCGTCGTCGAGCAGCTGGACGCGGTCGGGGTACTCGCGGGGCTCGAAGTCACGCGCCGGCACCTTCATGAAGGAGAGGCGCGCGCTGATGTCGCCCGGGCCGCAGCCGGTGTCGCGGTAGTAGTAGAAGCAGGTGCGGATGTCGGGGCGCACGGTGTAGCGCGCGCTGATGTCGACGTAGTCCTTCTCGAACGTCGGGTGATCCGGGTGGTCGGTCGCCTGGACGAACGTCGTCGAAGCGCTGATCGCCTCGAAGCCGGGCGCGACGAACATCTTCTGGCTGATCTTGTTCGTGCCCCAGTCGACGCGCATGTACTCGCGCTTGTCCCAGGTGCGATCGCTCGCGTTCTCCTCGATGACGTTCGTCTCTTCGCCGGTGCCGGGGTTGTAGCCGCGGCGGATGTCGAAGTGACTCTCGATCGGGAACGCCGCGACGGTGCCGCCGTGCGGGTCGCCCGAGTTGAGGATGTCCGGATCCTCGCGGTAAGCCTGGAGCTCGCGGCCGTCCTCGGAGATGCGCCACTTCATGCGGTACATCTCGCCGGCCGCGCCGGTGAACGCCGTCGCCTGCGCCGCGGGGACGTCCGTGATCGTCGCGCGGAAGTACCAGCTGTCGCTGTCGTCGAGGTAGCGCCCCTGCCCGTCCGGCCGGAGGAAGATCGACTTCGGAACGGCGTTCGCCTGAACGCGGTTGATCGGATCGCGCTCCTCGGCGCATCCCTGCGCTCCACCGAGCACCGTCAGCGCGGCCGCGCCAAACACGGCCGCCTTCGCACGAAGCTTCCAATCACCCATCGTCGTCGCCCCTTCGATCAGGCTCCGGCGTCGCCGAAGCGGCCCTTCCCACCACGCGCTTGCAGCGCTTCCGCTGCAAGGGGTCGCGCACCATAGGCCATGGCGGCCAATGCGCAACCCGATGTGACACTTTGAGCGTGGGTGGCCGAGCACCAACCGAGATGTGGGAGTTGACCTACATCTCGCGGGGCTCGGCCGGACCCACGCCGAGTCGCGGCACATGCACGAGTCTTGCCATTTGCAGTGGGCCGATCTTACGCACGATTTGGTGGAGGACGGCCCCACGCGGGGAGCCGGCGTCAAGGTTTGAACGCCGGTCGCGCACGCTCAGCCGAGGCTCGGAGACCTCAGCGGGCGCTTCGATCGCCGGCGCGCACAAAGACGAACGGGCGGCCTCGAAGGAGGCCGCCCGCGCTCGATCCGGCGTGCTCGCCGCTCGACTGTCGTTGCTCTCAGTTGCAGACGGCCGAGCAGGCGTTCCGGGCGCAGGTGATGAAGGCGTTCAGCTTGTCGACGCCGCCCTCGTTCTGCGAGACGCAGTCCTGCACGCACTGCTGCGAGGTGCAGGCGCCGACGCACGTGTTGAGCGCGGAGCACGCCGCATCCGCCTTGCAGGCGTTGAACGACGTCTTGCAGGCGCCCGTCTCGGCCGACTTCGCGCAGGCGTCGCACGCCGCCGCGGGGTCGACGCACTTGCCGCCGCCGCAGGCCATCCCGCTCCCGCAGGACTTGCCGCACGAGCCGCAGTTGTTCCGGTCGGTCTGGAGGTTCGCGCACTCGTTGCCGCTGCCGCAGGCCGTCTCGCTCGCGCGGCAGCCCTGCACCGACGTCGACTCGGTCGACAAGGTCACGAGATCGAGCCAGCCCTCGGGCTCGACCTTCACCTGCGAGAGCTCGCCCTTGGCGGTGAAGCCCTTTCGCGTCTCCTTGCGCTGCCGCGAGACGCTCAGCGAGAGGCTCCGCGGGCCGGCGTTCTCCTCCTCGTCGCCGAGCGCGGCCTCGATCGCCGAGCGCGGAACGTCGAACTTGCCTTCGGCGTCCTTGGCCTTGCACGTGACCGCGCCGCCGGGGCCCGCGACGGTGATGACGATGGCGTCCGCGCCGGCCTTCCAGGCGATCGGCAGCGCGCCGGTGCCGAAGACCTTCTCGCGCGGGATCTTGTTCAGCGCCGGGGAAGTCTGGAGGAACGTGGTGGCCTTGAACGACTCGTCGAACGCCTCGAAGCCGGCGTCCACCGCGCCCTGCGCCTGGACCTTGATCTCGGCGTTCGCGAGGAACGGCGCGCCCGTGTTGCCGTTGTTCTCGTAGGCGTACGGAGGGAACATCGTGATCGAAGTCGTCGTGCCGCTGAAGGCGATGGGGCCCGCGTCGAACGACTCGATCTTCGCGCAGACGGCCTTGCCGCTCTTGTCGAGCGTGCAGCTCTCTTCCTCGTCGCACTCCTTCGAGCAGACCGCGATCTTCTTGCACGCCGGGGCGCACGCGTCGTCGAGGACGCACGCCTCGCCCTCGTCGCAGCCGGTGAACGAGTCCTTGTTCTCGGTGCACTTCACGCGCACGGCGATCTCGCACGCCGCGTCGAGCTTCTTCTTGCAGGCGCGCGCCTTCCGCGCGTCCGGCACGAACCCGACGCTGACGATCGGGCTCGGAGTGCCGCTCCCCGACGCGTGGCTCTCGCCGAGCATGATCGTACCGAGCGAGTGCGGCGGCTGGTTCGCCGGATCGTCGGGATCGAGCTCCTCGCCGGCGCCCGCGCCGGCGTCGGCTCCCGCCGCTCCGGGATCGGCGCCGCCCTGGTTCGTCGTGGTGGTCGTGCACGCGGCGAGGGCCGCGAAGATGCCAAGGAGGGCGACGCAAGGAGCAAGCTTCATGGCCGTGGGTTACGGCCGCCGGCGGCGATGTCTTCCCTGGAAAACCGCGCGTTCAACCGCGCTTGAGGAAGCGCGCGAGCACCTTCTTCTCGCCCCAGCCCGGAAAGAACGCGACGACGGCGGGCTCGCCCGCGCTGACGATCTTCATCACCTCTCCGCGACCGAAGCGCTCGTGCACGACCTTGCTGCCGCGCCGGAGCTCGACGCCCTCCGAGGCGTCGTGGGCCTCGTCGTAGTCGACGAAGCGCTCGCCGGGCTCGCGCGACGGGGCGTGGCCGTGCGCGGCGCCGGCCGGTCGCCGCAGCGCCGCCGGTCCCGGTCCCCACTCGCTCGGGCTCACCTGGCTCTCGTCCTGGGCGTACCCGCGCGAGCCCTGCGGGTGCCGCCACGATCCGGGGGGCGACGACGCGCGGCGGTCCTCTTGCTGGCGCCACGACGACGGGGCCGCCGACGAGCGATCGATCCAGCGGCCGCTGGCGCCCGCGGCCCGCGCGGCGGCGGTCTCGAGGTGCTCGATCGCGCCGGGCGGGAGGTCTCCCACGAAGCGGCTGGGCACGCCGAGCCGCGTGGTGCCGAAGATCTGCCGCTGCCGCGCGTGCGTGACGATGAGGTGCTGGCGGGCGCGCGTGATCGCGACGTACGCGAGCCGGCGCTCCTCTTCCATCTCCTCGGGGGTGCGTGGCTCCTGGTTTCGGTACGGGAACATGTCCTCTTCCATGCCCGTGAGGAGGACGAGCTCGAACTCGAGGCCCTTCGCGCCGTGGATGGTCATGAGCGTGACCTTCTCGACGTCGCCGAGCTTGTCGGTGTCGCTCACGAGCGAGACGCGCTCGAGGAAGCCCTCGAGCGTGGGCGGCTCGCCGCGCGCCTCGGCCTCCGTCTCGTAGTCGCTCATCGAGCCCTCGAGCTCGGCGAGGTTCTCGAGGCGGCCTTCGGCCTCGGCGGTGTCCTCGTCCTCGAGCGCCTTCTTGTAGCCGCTCTTGGCGAGGACGATGCGGAGCACCTCCGCCGCGGGGCGCCCCTCGGCCTCGTTCGTCAAGAGGCGGAGGAGCTCGCGGAACTGCCCGAGCCGCTTCCTCGGCGCCGAGCCGAGGTCCTCGGCGAAGTCGTCGAGCTTGTCGAGCGCCTCGAAGAGCGAGAGGCGGTGCGCCGTCGCGTAGGTCGCGAGGCGCTCGACCGTCGTGCTGCCGATCCCGCGCGCGGGCGTGTTGATGATGCGCAGGAGATCGACGTCGCTGCGCGGGTTGACGAGCACGCGCAGGTACGCGAGCGCGTCCTTCACCTCGGCGCGGTCGTAGAACTTCGTGCCGCCGACGATCTGGTACGGCATGTCGACCGAGCGCAGCGCCTCCTCGAGGACGCGGGACTGGGCGTGGACACGGTAGAAGACGGCGATGTCCTTCGGGCTGATCGCGGCCTCGCGCGCGTCGCGGATCGCGCGGACGACGCAGGCGGCCTCGTCGCGCTCGTCGGCGCACGCAATGACGCGGAGCTGCGAGCCGTCTTCCTTGTCGGTCCAGAGCTCCTTCGGCTCGCGCGTGGGCGACGGCGCGATGACCGCCAGCGCCGACGAGACGATGTTCCCCGTCGAGCGGTAGTTCTGCTCGAGCTTCACGACCTTCGCGTCGGGCCAGTCGCGCCGGAAGTAGCGGATGTTGCGGACGTCGGCGCCGCGCCAGCGGTAGATCGACTGGTCGTCGTCGCCGACGACGCAGAGGTTCTTCGTGCGCGCCGCGAGCCGCTTCAGGAGGCGATACTGGATCTGGTTCGTGTCCTGGAACTCGTCGACGAGGATGAAGTCGAACTTCTTCTCGAGCGCGTCGCGCGCGCGGAGGACCTCGGCGGGAAACGAGCCGTCGCTCGGCGCCTCGAGGACGCGCACGACGGACAGGATGAGGTCCTCGAAGTCGAGCGCGTTCGCCGAGCGGAGCGCCGCCTCGTACCGCGTGTAGGCCTTCTGGATGGCGTCATCGAGGTAGCTGTCG
This sequence comes from Labilithrix sp., assembly GCA_019637225.1. Lineage (GTDB taxonomy): Bacteria > Myxococcota_A > Polyangia > Polyangiales > Polyangiaceae > Labilithrix. The sequence goes on along the minus strand of JAHBWC010000006.1, from coordinate 128,581 downwards.
AGGTGCATGTCCGCGGGGCCGCGGCCCTCCTGCTTCTCCTTGTGGATGCGGCCGAGCACCGATTTCGGCGAGTAGCGCCGGTCGTCGAGGTTCATGTCCCGGAGGACGCGCGTGACGACAGCCTTCTGATCGGTCGTGTCGTAGATGACGAAGCTCTTGGTCCGGTCGATCGCCTCCGGGAACAGCCGGAGGAACTTGGCGCACGTCGCGTGGAACGTCCCGACCCACAGGTCGCGAGCCACCGGACCGAGGAGATCCGGGCGCTCGAGGCGATGGCGCATCTCGCCCGCCGCCTTGTTGGTGAAGGTGACCGCGAGGATGCGCCACGGCGGGACGCGCTCGCGCGCGACCAGGTTCGCGATGCGATACGTGATCACGCGGGTCTTGCCGCTCCCCGCCCCGGCGAAGACCAAGAGCGGTCCGCCCACGTGAGCGACCGCCTCGGCTTGCGGCGCGTTCAGCTCGACCGGCGGCGCGGAGGCGCCGGGAGCATGCGGCTGGGGCGCGTCTTGCATTCCTTCCCCGCTTAGCCCCCCCTGCTTCGAGGCGCCAGGAACAAGCGCGAGAGACGGTCCGCGGCGAACACAGGCTTGTTTCCGCGACCGTAACTTCAGGTATAGTCGGGGGCCGAGGACCGGCTGCGATGCCTGCACAAAGCGAAGAGAAGAACGACGCTGCGGATGAGTTGAACGGCGAGGCAGCTCCTGCTTCCAGCGGCGAGGCCGCGGCGCCGAGCAGCGCCGCCGGGCCGGCCGATCCGGTGGCCGAGGCGAAGGCCGAGGCCGTCCGCATGAAAGAGCAGTGGATGCGCACCGCTGCCGACTTCGACAATTTCAGAAAGCGCGCGCGACGCGAGCTCGAGGAGACGCGCAAGGCGGGCAAGGAAGACCTCCTCAAGGAGTTCCTCCCGGTGTTCGACAACCTCGAACGCGCGATCCAGAGCGCCCAGCGCGCGACGGACGTGAAGGCCGTCGCCGAGGGCTTGCAGATGGTGCTCCGGCAGTACCTCGACACGCTCTCGCGCGGCGGAATCAGCAAGGTCCCCGCGGTCGGCGCGCAGTTCGATCCGACCTACCACGAGGCGATCCAGCAGGTGGAGACGGACGACCAGCCTCCGGGCACCGTCGTCGCGGAGGTCCAGCCGGGCTACCTCCAGGGCGATCGCCTCATCCGCGCGGCGATGGTCGTGGTCGCGAAGCCGAAGGCGGCGGCCGACCCGGCCGCGCCCGTTGAAGGCGAAGGCTCCACGTCCGAGTGATGTGAGGGGAAATGGCGAAGGTCATCGGTATCGACCTGGGCACGACGAACTCCTGCGTGGCGATCGTCGAGACGAGCCCGACCGGTAAAGTCGACGTACGAATCATCCCGAACGCGGAAGGCGCCCGCACGACGCCGTCGATCGTCGGCTTCACGGCGAGCGGCGAGCGCCTCGTCGGCCAGTCGGCGAAGCGCCAGGCCGTGACCAACGCGCAGAACACCGTCTACGCCGTCAAGCGCCTCATCGGCCGGAAGTACCGCGCCGACGAGACGAAGCGCCAGGTCGAGCGGAGCCCGTTCAAGATCATCGAGGCGCCGAACGGCGACGCGTGGGTCTCGGTCGCCGGCAAGGACATGTCTCCGCCCGAGGTGAGCGCGATGGTGCTCGCCAGGATGAAGGAGGTCGCCGAGTCGTACCTCGGCGAGACCGTCACCGAGGCCGTCGTCACGGTCCCCGCGTATTTCGACGACGCCCAGCGCCAGGCGACGCGCGACGCCGGCAAGATCGCCGGGCTCGAAGTCCGCCGGATCATCAACGAGCCCACGGCCGCGGCGATCGCGTACGGGCTCGACAAGAAGTCCACCGAACGCATCGCGGTCTACGACCTCGGCGGAGGCACCTTCGATATCTCGATCCTCGAGATCCAGGAGGGCGTCTTCAGCGTCCGCGCGACGAACGGCGACACCTACCTCGGCGGCGAGGACTTCGACCTCCAGATCGTCGACGCGATCGCCGCGTCGTTCCAGACCGATCACGGCGTCGATCTCAAGAAGGACCGCATGGCCCTTCAGCGCCTGAAGGAGGCCGCCGAGAAGGCGAAGCACGAGCTCTCGTCCTCGCTCGAGACCGAGCTCAACCTGCCCTTCATCGCCACGAACCCGAAGGGCGAGCCGCTCCACGTCCAGAAGACGATGACGCGCGCGGAGCTCGAGCTCCTGACGAGCGAGCTCATCGAGCGCAGCCTCGAGCCGTGCCGCCGCTGCCTCCAGGACGCCAAGCTCACGCCGCAGGACATCAACTCGATCGTCCTCGTCGGCGGCATGACGCGCATGCCCGCCGTCGTGAAGGCGGTGAAGGAGTTCTTCGGCAAGGAGCCGAACAAGGGCGTCAACCCGGACGAGGTCGTCGCGGCGGGCGCAGCGCTCCAGGGCTCGGCGCTCGGCGAGGAGTCTCCCGTCGAGATGCTCCTGCTCGACGTCACGCCGCTCTCGCTCGGCGTCGAGACGGGCGGCGGCGTGTTCACGGTGCTCATCCCGCGCAACACGACGATCCCGACGGAGCGCAACGAGATCTTCACGACGAGCGTCGACAACCAGAACTTCGTCCCGATCCACGTCCTCCAGGGCGAGCGCCCGATGGCCGCGGACAACCGCAGCCTCGCGCGCTTCGAGCTCACGGGCATCCCGCCCGCGCCGCGCGGCGTCCCGAAGATCTCCGTGACCTTCCGGATCGACGCGAACGGCGTCGTCTCGATCGACGCGAAGGACCTCGGCACCGGCCGGTCGCAGCAGATGAACATCACCCCGACGAGCGGCCTCTCGAAGGACGAGATCGAGCGCATCGTCGGCGAGGGCGAGCGCCACCAGGCCGCCGACGCCGTTCGCAAGGAGCTCGCCGAGGTGCGCAACCAGGCGGAGACCTTGCTCTACACGACCGAAGCCGCGCTCGAGGGTTACCAGGACCTCGTCGACGGCGAGATGATCGAGCGCACGCGCGAGAGCTGCAACCGGCTCCGCGAGCTCATCGATCAGCAGGGCGATCTCACGAGCCTCCGTGCCCAGTACCAGGACCTCGAGGCGCTGACGTTCAAGATCGCCGAGTCCCTCTACGGCACCGGCTGAGCGCTAGCGAGCCGTGGTCGACACTCGCGGCATGGGCACCTCCGAGCAACGGCGCGAGGCGCGCTACCCGGCGCGGATCGTCGCGCGGGTGGTCCGCCGGGGGCAGTCGATCGAGCTGCTCACGAACGACGTGAGCTTCCGCGGCGTCTTCCTTCGCACCGACTCGCCGCCGGCGCTGCGCCAGCTCATGAAGGTCGAGCTCCTCTTGCCGTCGGGGCCCGTCGTGTCAGGCCACGCGATGGTCGTCCACGTGACCAACCGGCCCGAGGGCCAGCCGAAGGGTGAAGGCGCAGTCCCCGGGGCCGGAGTCCAGTTCTGGGGGCCGATCACGCACGCGCGGGAGTGGGAGCAGTTCGTCCACCAGCTCAAGGTGCGCGAGCGCGCCGGGATGGCCGCGGCGAAGACGACCGACAAGGTGCGCCGCGCCTCGGAGCGCTTCAAGCTCTCGCTCGAGGTCGTCCTCGACGGCAAGACGTCGATGACGCGCGACGTCTCCGAGAACGGGATGGCGATCCGGACCGACCTTCCGCTGCCCGTCGGCACGCGCGCCCGGATCGAGATGCGGGCGGGCGACCAGTGGATGCACTTCGACGTCGTCGTCCGGCGCGCCATCGACGAGAGCGGCTTCCGTGGCCTCGGCGTGGAGCTCGCCGACCTCGATCCGGCCAAGCGGGCGGCCCTCGTCGCGTTCGTTCGCCGAAGCGCGCCGAGCGACGACGAGTCGATCTTCATCGAGATCGACGATCCCGAGCTTCACTGAGCGGCGCGGGCTGGGCGACGCGCGGACCACCCACGGCGTGGGCCCGGCGACGCGAGGAACCGCGCGGCGCGGGCCGGCCGCCGCGCGGAGCCCGATCAGTCGAGCGTGTCGTCTCCGTCGACCAGCGAGGAGTCCGGCGGCGGCGAGATGACCGACGACGGCGCGACGCTCGACTTCGCCTCGGCCGGCGACATCAGCTTGCGCACGAGGTCCGCGCGGTTCGCGACGCCGAGCTTCTGATAGAGGCGGCGGACGTAGGTGCGGACGGTGTTCTCGGAGAGGCCCGAGATGGCCGCCACGTTCACGCCGCTGTAGCCGGCGACGAGCAGGCGGGCGATCTCGCGCTCGCGCCTGCTGAGCCCCTCGATCGGCGCGGCCTTGTCCTGCGGCTCCACGCGCAAGATCGCGCATTTTGCGTTGTTGAAGACCGGATCACCCTCGATCTTCGCGACGGCGACGACCGCTCCCGACGGGAGGCGCGGCGGCGTCGGGAGCGCCTCCTGCTTGGCGCGCGCCTGCAGCGACTGCTCGGCGGCGTCGACGACGTGCTCCTCGATCGGTACGACGTCGCTCTCCCAGTCGACGCCGCGGTCGCGGTTGGCGGCCCAGATGACCTTCTTGCGCTCGCGATCGACGACGAAGAGCGTACCGCTCACCTTGCTGAACGCGCGGAGCGCGACCGCTTCACGGGAGAGCTCGTCGTACGCGATCTGCGCGCGCGCCCCGGCCGCGACGAAGGGGCCGAGCGCCTCGAGCCTCTCGACGTCGGCCTGGGTGAACTCACCCTCGGCCTCGCGGCGCTCGAGCCCGGCGAGCCCGAAGAGGACGCCGCCTTCGTGGAGGAAGAACAGGAGCGCGTGCTGCATCCCGCTCTCGGCGTGGTTCGCGAAATAGGGCAGCTTCATCCGCTCGTCGTCCGGATAGAGCTCGTTGGCGAGATAGACGCGCCGCGTCGTCTCGACGACGCTCTTCGTCTCGAAGCCGAACGCCTGGGTCAGCCGGGTCGTCCCGTCCGATTTCAGACCGCGCGTGGAGCCGTCGACGAACCGCGAGGAGTCCCCGTAGGCCCGCGTGTCCTCGGTGCCGAAGCACACGAACGCGCCCGAGGCGGGGACGAGCTGACGCATCGCATCCATGACGCGCCGCCGAAAGCTCGCCCGCGTGCCGTGCTGAACAACCGAGAGTCGCGCCGCCTCAAGCCCAGCCTGTTCCATCCCGCTCTCCCGCGTTTGGGGTGCCCGCGTCGGGGTACGCGTCTCGCGAGCCGTCCGAGGCGCCGACTTCGTGGCATACTCTAACCCATGTCGGACTTCGCAACGGAAGGCGATCGCGCCGGAAACCTCGTCTTCGACTGGAACGAGGTGAATCGGAAGGGTCGCATCCTGCCGAAGAACGCCTCGTTCTTCGACGAGACGCTGCGTGACGGCCTGCAGAACCCGTCCGTCGTCGATCCCGGAATCGACGAGAAGCTCAAGATCCTCCACCTCATGGAAGACCTCGGGATCCACGCGGCCGACGTCGGTCTGCCGGGCTCGAGCAAGCGCGCGTTCGAGGACGTCCTCCGCATCTGCAAGGAGGTCGTCGACTGCAAGATGAAGATCAAGATCGCGTGCGCGGGCCGCACGGTGGTCGGCGACATCACGCCGATGATCGAGGTCTCGCAGCGCGCCGGCATCCCCGTCGAGGTCTACGCGTTCATCGGCTCGTCGCCGATCCGCCAGTACGCCGAGAACTGGGACGTGAACCTGATCGCCAAGCGGAGCGCCGAGGCGATCGACGTCGCGGTCAAGGAGGGTCTCCCCGTCGCCTACGTGACCGAGGACACGACGCGCTCGCGTCCCGAGGTGCTGACGACGCTCTTCCGCACCGCGATCGATCACGGCGCGACGCGCCTCTGCCTCTCCGACACCGTCGGTCACGCGACGCCCGACGGCGTCCGGAACCTGATCCAGTTCACGCGCAACGTCGTCGCCGGCACCGGCGCGGAGATCGGCATCGACTGGCACGGGCACAACGACCGCGGGCTCGCGCTCGAGAACGCGATCTGGGCGTTCGAGTACGGCGCCGACCGCGTCCACGCGACCGGCCTCGGCATCGGCGAGCGCGTCGGCAACGCGCAGATGGAGCTCCTGCTCCTCAACTTGAAGCTGCTCGGCCAGCTCGAGGGCCAGGACCTGACGAAGCTCCTCGAGTACTGCCAGACGATCGCCGGCGCCGTGCGCTGGGACATCCCGATCAACTATCCGCTGGTCGGTCGCGACGCGTTCCGCACCGCGACGGGCGTGCACGCGGCGGCCATCATCAAGTCGATGGCCAAGGGCGACACCTGGCTCGCCGATCGGATCTACAGCGGCGTCCCGGCGGGCATGATCGGCCGCTCGCAGGAGATCTGCATCGGCTTCATGAGCGGCGCGTCGAACGTCAACTACTGGCTCGCGCAGCGCAACATCCCGTCCGACGAGACGCTCGTCGCCGAGATCCTGAAGGCCGCGAAGCTGCTCGACCACATCATGACGGAGGAGGAAGTCCTCGCCGTCGTGAAGCGCGTCCGCGGCGAGGGCTGACCCGCCGCACGAGAGCGTGGCCGGGCGCTGGGGGCTGGGGTGCGTCCCGACTTCAGTTGAGGCTGAGGGTGACGCTGAGCGAGAGGAGATCGGGCACGGGCACGGGCACGGGCACGGGCACGCGGGAGACGAGACGAGACGAGACGAGACGAGACGAGACGAGACGAGACGAGACGAGACGAGGCGACGGCCCCGCCGAACGGCCCTCTCGTCTTCAACGTGCCCGTGCCCGTGCCCGTGCCCGTGCCCGATTCTCTCTCTCTTCAGTCTCGACCGGAGTAGGGACGCCCGCTAGCCCTTGGGTATGCCGACGGGGAGCGTCGGCATCGCCTTCTGCACGAAGTCCGTCTGCGCGAGGGCGTCGGTGACCTTCTGGACCTCGGCGTTGTCCTTGAAGAAGGAGAGCTGCTTCTCGGCGCGCTCGACCGCGAAGCGGGACGCCGTATTGAGCACGAGGCCCTTCGCCTCCTTCGTGGCAGCCGCGGTCGCCGCGGCGACGAGCGCATCGGAGGAGAGCGAGCCGGCGCCCTTCACGGTGTTGACCGTCGCCATCACGGTGCCGGCGATCTTCCGCGCCTTCTGCGTGTACTCGATGGCCTCGTTGATCACCAAGGCGACCTTGCCGCCGTGCGGGACGATCGCGACGATCGTCTGGAGGTAGTTGAGGTAGTCGTGATCGCCGCGCCACACGTCGAGAACGGTGCGGTAGACACGCGACGTAGGCAGCCCCGTCATCGCGTCGAGCGCCTGGAGGAAGGCGCCGACCGCAGCGAGCTTCTTCTCGCGCTCGTCGGCGCGCCACTTGGCGTACTCGGGGCTCGCCTCGATCTTCGCGACGAGCTCCTTGCCGGCGCCGAGCAGCTTCGCCTTCTCGCCCTCGTCGGCGGGGAAGAGCGGCGGACGCGCGGGGACGGCGCCGTCCTCGACGACCGCGAGGAGCACCTTCCGGATGCTCGCGGCGAGCGTCGCCGAGCCCGCATCGGTGGCGCGCACGGTCATGCCGACCGCGATGATGTCGGCCTCGATCTGCGCGAGGTGGGCGCGGTCCTCCTCGAGGCGCTCCACCAGGAGGACGAGGATCTCCTCGTAGTCGACCGCCGTCACCTGGAACGGGAGCTCGTAGGGCAAGCCCTTCGGATCCTTCTTCAGCTCGAGGAGCTGCTCGACGAGGCGGTACTGCTCGATCCGGCCTTCCTCGATCGCGTTGCGAATGCGCTGGAGCTGCGCGAGCAGGCGCGTGAGCGTCCAGTCGAGGCGACGGATCTCCTCGTAGTCGGTGTGGACATGGTCGCGCGCCTTCTTCCACGCGGCTTCGGCGGCTTTGCGCTCGGCGTCGCTCATGCCCGCGGTGAACATCAGGCGCTCCGGCACCTTCCGCTCGATCGAGAAGGCGCTGCCCCCGTCGTCGACGCGCGCGAAGAAGGGGACGTCGCGCGACTGGAGCGCGTCGAGCGCGACGATGCCCTTCTGCGCGAGCACGCGGTACGCGTCCTGGCTGCTCTCGTCGGCGGACGTCTGCACGTCGGCGTACTTGCCCGAGTACAGCTTGTAGGCGCCGTGCACCCATTCGCGCCCGTAGAGGTGCGCGAGCGGCGTCTCCGGCGGACGCGAGCCGCAAGCCGCGATGAGCGACGGCGAGCTCACGAGGGCGATGAGCGGGAACGTCGCGAAGCCGCCGAGCAGGGCGCGCCGCGATACGCGTCGCTCGTCGCTCACAGGAGCGTGATCTCCGCCGAGCCGTGGAACTTGTCCTTCACGTCGCCGGGCTTCGCCGCCGCGCGGCCGGGCGAGCCCTGCCGGCCGCCGCCGCCGCCCGAGCCTTGCGGGCCTTCGCTTCCGTCGGAGCCGCGCGGCGCCTGAGGCGGCGACTGGCCGCTCGAGCCGGACGGCGTCATCCCGCTGCCGCCGGGGCCTGCGCTCCCGCCGCGACCGCCGCCGCCGGCGCTGCCGGCGCTGCCGCCGCCCACGTCGAGGCGATCTGGCTGCCGAGGTCGGCAAAGCGTGACGCTGGCGGTCGAGATCGATCGTCCCGGGCCCCGCCCGCTGCTCACGCCGTTGCCGCCCTGACCGCCGGCCCCGCCCTTTCCGCCCTGCCCGCCGGGGCCGCCGCCGCCGCCGCGCCCGCCGCGCCCGCCGGCGCCGCCGTGTCCGCCGTTGCCGCCGGCGCCGCCGGTCGCGCGAATGGTGACGGGCTGTCCCTCGGGAACGAGGAGGAAGTCATCGGCGTCGCCCTGGATGCTGATCGCGACGAGGCGCTCGTAGAAGGGCGTCTTCACGACCGTCGCGAAGGCCGTGAGGTGCGGGCCCGCCGCGCCGTCGCCGCCCGCGCCGCCGGACGTTCCGGTGCCGCCGTCGCCGCCTCCGCCGCCGCTGGAGGACGTCGAGCCGCTCGAGCCGTCCTTGCCGGCCGCACCCTCGTTGCCGCCGTTGCCGCTCGATCCGGACGCCGCGCTGCCGCCCGCGCCCTTGATGCACGAGTAGTCGGGCTTGTAGGTCGTCGTGAAGGAGAACTTGTCGGGGCGGCGCTTGAAGACGCTCTTGATCTCGAACTCCTTGCCCGCGGTCGCGAGGAGGTTCGGGTTGGGAGCGAACCAGCCGTCGCGATCGAACTTGCCCTGCTCGCTGTGGAACGCGAAGTCGACGAAGTCGAGCTTGTCGTTCTTGTTCGCGTCGCTGTGGCCCGTAAAGGTCTCGACCTGCTTCGCGCTCTTGTCGCCCTCGAGGACGATCTCCGCGAACACCGCCATCTGCACCGGCTCACGCGGGCAGATCGTCTTGTTCTGGCGCCGGAGATCGACGGCCATCGACTTCACCTCGGCCTTCTCCAGGCTGATGGTGTCGTTGCCGGCGAGGCGGCGGAAGAATCCGCATCCGGATGCCGATGCGAGGACGACGAGAGCGATGAGGGCGCGCGCGGGTGTGGAGGTGACCATGACGTTCGCGCCATAGTACGCGAAGACCGGTCCGACCTTCCCCGCGCGTCGACGGCGCGGCGCTCCGCGCGTGGTTCGCGGCGCCCGTTCGCGGGTCTCCTCGACTCGGGAGCCGCGACGAGTGTGCGAACCGAGCTAGCGTGCGCGGCTCACCGGCGCGAACGGCTCAGAGGCCGAGCCACGAGCCCGGCGCCACGGTCTGGGTGGCGTGGCGGATCTCGAAGTAGAGCATCGGCCCGCGCCCCTCGTCGCCGACCGTGCCGAGGCGTTCGCCGGCGGAGACCTCGTCGCCGACCTTCACGTCCATCGCGGCCAGGTTGCCGCTCACCGTGTAGTAGTGATCGCCGTGGTCGACGATGACGAGCCGACCGTACGGACCGTAGCGATCGGCGAACGCGACGCGTCCTCCGAACACGGCACGGACCGGCGCGCCGAGGGCGCTCTTGATCTCGAGGCCCGGCCCGTCGGTCCCTTCGCGCTTCGCCGGACGGACCTCGGAGCGACCCGCGAGAGGAAAGAGGAGGCGCCCCTTCGACGACGCGAAGCCGCCCGGCAGCGCGGCCGGCGCAGCGCCGTTGCCGCCGTAGACGGCGACGTACTCCGTCGACCCGCTCGACATCTCGAACGCGCGGTCGAACGCCTGCTGCCGGCGCGCCTCGTCCTCCACCGCGAGACGCGCGGCGTCCATCGCCGTGCGCTGGCTCGCGAGGGCGACGCGGTCGCGCGCGATGCGCTCGAGCGCGTGCGAGAGGAGGACGCCGCGCTCGCGGAGCTTCTTCTCCGAGGTGAGCTCGGCGGCGAGCGAGCGTCGCGATCGCTCCACGCGGAGCGCGTGCGAGACGAGCTCGTTGAAGCCGCCGCCGACGGGCAGCATCCCCGCGCGCGTCAGGCGGTAGAACGCGCGACCGCGCGCGAGCGATCGCGCGTGGGCCTCGGCGATCTTGCCGCCGAGCTCGGTGAGCTCGCGCTTCGAGACCTCCTCCTCCGCGTCGAGGTCCGCGATGCGCCGATCGAGCGCCGCGAGCGCGAGCGCCGGCGACTGCGGGGTGCTCGGGACCGCCAAGGGAGGCGGCGCGGGCGGGCTCACCGGCACGAGGTCGCGATCGCGATCGCGCGCGCCCGGCGCGGCGTTGCCGTCGCCGGCGGACAGGACCGCCGCGGCGAGCGCGACGACGGCGGCGAGCGGAGACCGCGACGAGGAGAGGCGGCTCATACCGTGACGAGCCTCCGCAGGCCGAGGAGCGCGGCGAACATGCCGAGCAGCATCCCGACGGCGACCATGCCGACGATGACCTGCCACGGCAAGAACGACGGCTCGACGCCGACGAGCGACGCGAGCTCGGCGTCGAGCCGCCCGCGGACGACGAAGAAGAGCCCGGCGAGCAGGCCGATCGCGCCGGTCGCGCCGAGCGCGCCTTGCGACATGCCCTCGACGAGGAACGGGCCCTTGATGAAGCGATCGGTCGCGCCGACGAGCTTCAGCACCTCGACCTCCGTCCGGCGCCGCTGGAGCGCGAGGCGGATCGTCGAGCCGACGACCGCGAGCACCGACGCGAAGACGACGAACGCGAGGAGCGCCGCCGCGGCCACGCCGCCGCGGATGAGGCGGCCGAGCCGCTCGGTCCAGGCCTGGTAGGTCTCGACGTCGTCGACGGCGGGGAGCTTCTGAAGCTTGCCGACGACGTCGGCGAGCTCGGCGTCGGTGACGTCGTTGCTCACTTCGATCTCGATCGACGCGGGGAACGCCTCGACCGGGAGGGCGGCGAGCTCGGCGCGCGGTCCGGCTTCCTTCTGGCCGAACTCGCTGCGCGCCTGCGTCGACGACACGTAGCGGACGCTCGTGACGATCGGCACGGCGGCGAGCGCGGACTTCAGCTGCTCGACGTCCTGCGCCGCCGCGTTGTCCTTCAGGTAGATCGATGCGCGTCCCGCGTGCGCCCAGCGCTCCTCGATGGAGCGGAGGTTCGTGAGGACGAGGAGCGCCGCGCCGAGACAGACGAACGCGACCGCGAGCGAGAACACGCTGAGCGCGTGCAGCCTCCACTCGCGAAGCATCCCGCGCCTCGCCCTTCGCGTCGTGCCGATGGATCCGTCGAGCATGTCATTCCTTCGTGGGATGACGCGGTCATCCCCAGGTCGGAGCGCCGGTCAGACCGGCAGCGCGTTGTCGTAGAAGTCGTCCTCTGCGATCGCGACGCCGTTCGGGACGTCGACGGCCTTGCCCTCGTCGAGGACGAGGAGCCTGCGCGCGCGGACGTCGAGCAGCGAGCGATCGTGCGTCGCGAAGAGCACGGTGGTGCCGCCCTCGTGGATCTCCTCGAAGAGGCCGAGCACGTCGAGCGCGAGCTGCGGATCGAGGTTGCCGGTCGGCTCGTCCGCGAGGATGAGCGCCGGCTCGCCAACGATGGCGCGCGCGACCGCGACGCGCTGCTGCTCGCCGCCGGAGAGCACGCCCGCCGGATCGCCGCCGCGGCCCTGGAGGCCGACGCGCTCGAGCGCCTCGCCGACGCGCGAGCGGATCAGGCGTGACGGGAGCCCGAGCACCTCGAGCGTGATGGCGACGTTCTCGAAGACGCTCCACGACTGCACGAGCTTGAAGTCCTGGAAGACGACGCCGATGTTGCGCCGGAGGAACGGGATCGACTCCTCGCGGAGGCGAACGATGTCGCGACCGAGGAACAGGATGCGGCCCTCGTCGGGCTTCTCCGCGGCGTACAGGATGCGCAGGAGCGTGCTCTTGCCCGACCCGCTCGGTCCCGTGATGAAGACGAACTCGCCACGCTCGATGATGAGGTTCAGCCCGCGGAGCACGGGCGCGCCCGGCCGGTAGGACTTGTAGACGTCCTCGAACATCAAGATCGGGCGGTTCGCGGCCTCACGGGCGAAGCGCTCTGCGCCCGCACGAAGGAGCGGCCGGAAGGCGCGGGAGCTCGACTCGACCTCCTCGTCTCGTGAAGCACGCCCGCGTCCGCCTTCGGGAGCTCGCCTGAAGCTCCGATCCTCGCGATGGCTCATGTTTCTCCGGGTATCAGCTCGCTCGATCCACCTACAAGTTTTCGACCGAGAGCGCCGAGCGGCTCGCGGCCTCGCGTCGCCGCCGGACCAGCGTCGACGTCACCCGCACGGGTGACACGCGGCGCGCCGCGAAGGGCTTCGTCGGCTGGAACCGACCGAGCGGGAGCGAAGTGCGTCTTCCCTTGAGGCGACGGCCCCGAATACCATCCAGAGTTCGCCGTCGAACCTCGATGGGGTCAGAAGGCGGTTCGCGCGGTCGCGTCGAGGGCGCGGAGAACGTACGCCGTGGCAGCTCCCACGGCGTCGAGAGGAGCGGAAGATGAGGGTGAAGCTAGCCGGGCTCGTTGCCATGATTCTCACGGCGTCCTGTGCGGTGCAAATCGGCACCGACGGCAACGGCGGAGGCAGCGGCCGCCCGGCGCCTCGCGCACCGCAGGCGCGACGGGCTCCGCCTCCTCCCCCGCCGCCTCCGGCCAAGCGCGCCGCCGCGGCACCGGCGCCGGCGAAGGCGCCCACACCCGCGCCTGCACCCGCACCCGCACCCGCACCTCGCCCGGCTCAGACCACGGCGGTCGCTCCGAACAAGCTCCTCGCGATGACGGAGGGCGGGATCAACTTCGCCAAGGTCCAGGAGATCGCGAAGCGGAACCCGAAGGGCTGCGGCTACGTCGAGGTCTCGGAGAAGAACTGGATCCACATCGACTGTGCGCGCTACACGCCTTCGGCCAAGGCGGTGCCGCGCCTGTCGCCGCGCAAGGCGAAGGTGGTCAAATCGCGCCAGTACCTCTTCACCCCGCTCCGCACGCAGCTCCGGAACTCCGCGCTGAAGGGCGGCGGCGGGCTGTCGCTCAACGGCGGCGGCGGCGGGACGGCGATCGCCGCGGGCGGCGCGCCGGGCGCCGGCGGCCCGATCCAGATCGGCGAGAACTTCCCCGACACCGTCGACCACCGCACGACGAACCTCGAGGGGCCGATCAAGAACCAGGGCGGCGTCGGCTCGTGCACCGGGCACTCGCTCTCGAGCGCGCTCGACAACGCGGCCATCCGCGCGGGCAACCTGAAGCCGAACGATCTGGATCGGATGACCTCACCGATGCACGTCTGGTCGCGCTACGGCCTCCCCAACATGGGCGCCGCCGCGGACGGCAACATCGCCCAGCCGGTCGGCGTCTACACGACGTGGAAGCAGAACGACAGGGAGGCGTGCATGCTCTTCCAGGGGAAGGGCTCCTACGCCACCGAGTGCGCCGAGGCGTACGGCGTGAAGGCCAACGGGTGGCGTGAGGACAAGAACCTCATGGCCAAGTACGACAAGTCCCAGGCCGAGGGCATCTACAAGATCTCGTCGATCGAGAAGCTGCAGGTCGAGCCGCCCGACATGGATGAGCTCCTCGGCATCCTCGCCGGCGGCGCGGACATCTGGGCCGCGTTCCTGATCGACGGGCGAAGCTGGATGGGCAGCGCGATGAAGAACGCCGTGATGCCCGACTGGACCAGCCCCTCGAGCGGTCACGCGGTCGTCATCTCCGGCTACCGCAACACGCCGACCGGCAGGCAGTTCCTCATCCACAACAGCTGGGGGACGTCGTGGGGCGAGGGCGGCTACGCCTGGATGAGCGAGAAGATGGTCACGAAGTTCTTGTATTATGCATACAAGGTAAAGATCACGAACGGCGTGAGGAAGGAAGACCTCACGGACGACGACTGCGCGCCCGACGAGCTCGTCGACCTGACCACCGGCATCTGCGCGGTCATGTGCTCGGACGACTCGCGCCCGAACAACGGCTGCAAGAAGTAACGCGCTGAGCGCCGCGGAGCGCTCACTTTCTACGCCCGCGGCCGTTCACGCGCCGCGGGCGTTTTCTCGTGCGGCACGCGCCGCGGCCGTCACTCGCCGTGGCCGTGCGCGCCGCGACTGCGGGCGTGCGCGTCGAGCGAGGGGGCGGCGTCGTCGAACCCGTCGTCCTCGTCGTCCTCGGGCTCCAGCGCCTCGCGGCGCGCCGCGAGGAGGAGCATCGCGGGCAGGGCGAGCATCGACACGATCATGCCGATGAGGAGGCCGCCGATGACGACCGTGGCGAGCGGTCTCTGGACCTCGGCGCCGGTCCCGGTGGCCGTGGCGGCGGGGATGAAGCCGATCGCCGCGACGAGCGCGGTGCTGAACGGCGCGCGGAAGGCCGCGAGCGAGGCCTTCCGCACGCGCGCGACGACGTCCGCCTCGCGCGGCGTGTCGATGAGGCTCTGCGTCATGACGATGCCGGTCATGACGGCGACGCCGCACAGCGCGATGAAGCCGACCCCGGCCGGGATGCTGAACGGCAGACCGCGCAGGATGAGCGCCAACACGCCGCCACCGATCGCGAACGGCAGGTTCGCGAGGGTGATGAACATGTACTTCACGTTGCGGAACATGAAGACGAGCATCAGCGCGATGACCCCGATCGACACGGGCACGAGCATCGAGAGGCGCGACTTCGCGCGGTTGAAGTTCTCGAACTGCCCGCCCCACACGACCTCGACCGACTTCGGCAAGGGCAGCGCCCGGACCTTCGCCTGCGCCTCCTTCACGAAGCCGACCATGTCGCGACCGCGGACGTTCGTCTGCACGATGAGGCGGCGCTTGTTCTGCTCGCGGCCGACGACGACGATCGTGTCCTCGGCCTTCACGTCCGCGACCATGCTGAGCGGGACGAGGTTGCCCTGCTGGGTCGCGAGCGGAAGACGCTCGAGGTCGCGCTCGTCGTCGACGCGATCACCGCCGAGGCGGACGACGAGATCGAAGACGCGCTCGTCCTCGCGGACGACGCCGACGGACTGCCCCGCGCGCGCCATCGCCAGCGCGTCGAGCACGCTGCCCGGCGGGACGCCGAGGCGGCCGACGTGGTCGCGGTTGATGACGACGCGGATCGACGGCAGGCCCGTGACGATCTCCATCTTCGTGTCCGCGGCGCCGGGGGTCGCCGCGACCGCCTTGCGGATGGTGTCGGCGACGTCCTGGATCTCCTGGAGATCGTCGCCGTAGACCTTGATCGCGACGTCGCCCTTGGTGCCCGCGACGAGGTCGTTGACGCGCATCTCGATCGGCTGGCTGAACGCGTGGAGCGTCGCCGGGACGCGCGCTTCGAGCTTGTCCGAGAGCTCCTGCGCGAGCTTCTCCGGCGTCATCCCCTTGCGCCACCGCTCGCGCGGCTTGAGGATCACGAAGGAGTCGCTCGACTCGGGACCGGCGGAGTCGACCGCGCCCTCGGGCCGGCCGATGCGGTTCACCACCGTCTCGACCTCGGGGGCCTCGAGCAAGGTCTCCTCGGCGATCTTCGACAGCTCGATCGCCTGCTTCACGTTCGTGCTCGCCGGGCGGAGCGTGTCGAGGGCGTAGGCGCCCTCGAAGATGCGCGGGAGGAACTCGGCGCCCATCGACATGCCCGACGAGAGGAGCGCGACCGCCAGCGCCGCGGCGCCGCCGATCGAAGCCCACGGCCGGGCGAGGACGAAGTCGAGCGCCGGCGCGTAGACGACGCGGAGCTTGCGGATGAGCCACGGCTCCTGCGCGTCGGCCGAGCCGCGGAGGAACCTCGGGCCGACCGCGGGCACGAGGACGAGCGCGTAGAAGAGCGCGCCCGCGAGCATGAAGCAGAGCGAGACGACGACGGGGCGGAACATCTTGCCCTCGATGTCCTCGAGGGTCACGAGCGGGAGGAAGACGAGGATCGTGATGACGACGCTGAAGACCGCGGGCTTCGCGACGTCCGCCATCGCGTGCATGATGCGGCGCCGCCGGCGGTTCCGATCGGCGACGTTCGCGCCGTGCGTCATGGCGTGCTCGACCGTGAGCACGGCTCCTTCGACGACGATGCCGAAGTCGATGGCGCCGAGGCTCATCACGTTGCCCGTGTAGCCGACGGCGTTCAGGCCGATGAACCCGACCAGCATCGCGAACGGGATCGCGCCTGCCACGAGCAGACCCGCGCGGAGGCTCCCGAGCGTGAGCAAGAGGCAGATCACGACGATGACCGCGCCCTCGGTCAGGTTCTTCGCCACCGTCTTGAGGACGCGGTTGATGAACTCGGCGCGGTCGTAATACGCGTCGATGCTCACGCCGCTCGGGAGGTAGGGCGTGACCTCCGCGATCTTGTCCTTCACGCCCTCGACGACGTCGCGGCTGTTCGCGCCCTTCAGCATGAGGACGCTGCCGCCGACGATCTCGCCGCGCGCGTCGCGTGTCATCGCGCCCTGTCGCTGCGCCGGCCCCGTGTCGACGGTGCCGAGCTGGCTGAGGCGGACCGGGATGCCGTTGTCGTCGGTGTGAACGACCGTCGCGGCGATGTCCTCGAGGCCCTTGTAGCGGGCGTCACCGCGAAGGACGATCTGCTCGCCGGCGGACTCGACGTAGCCGCCGCCGCCGACGCGGTTGTCCTTCGCGATCGCCTCCTTGACCATCTCGATGGAGACGGCGTGGGCGGCGAGGCGCGCCGGGTCGAGCGTCACGCGGTACTGCTTGAGCGCGCCGCCGAACCCGACGACCTCGATGACGCCCGGCACCTGGCGGAGCTTCGGTCCGAGCTGCCACTCGACGATCGTGCGGAGCTCCTCCGGGGAGCGTCCGTCACCGCGGAGCTCGAACATGTAGATCTCGCCGAGCGCGGTCGTGATCGGTCCGAGCTCGGGCTTGCCGAGCTCGGGCGGGATCTGCTCACGGATCTGGATGAGACGCTCGTTGACGAGCTGGCGGGCGAAGTAGACGTCCACCTCGTCGGTGAAGATGAGCGTGACGATCGAGATGCCGAGCTTGCTCGTGCTGCGCGTGTGCTTGAGGCCGGGGACACCGGCGACGCCGCGCTCGATCGGCTGGGTGATCTGCGACTCGACCTCGGTCGCCGACAGCGCCGACGCGCGCGTCACGACCTGCACCTGGATGTTGGTGAGGTCCGGGACCGCGTCGATCGCGAGCTCCTTCGCGGCGTAGATGCCCGCCCCGATGATGCCGAGGCAGATCATGATGGCGATGAAGGCGTTCTTCGCCGCCCAGATGACGAGGGCCCTCATCGCGTGCCCCGCGTCGTCTTCGACGAGGCTTCGCCCGAACGCGCGCTCATGGCTCGGGAGCTCATTGCTTCGTGACTTCGCCGCGGAGGACGAAGGCGCCTTCGACGACGATCTTCTCGCCCTTGGCGAGCCCCTCGCGGATCTCGGCGACCTCGGTGGTCTTGCGCGCGACCTGGACCTTGCGGACCTCGAACGTGCCGACGTCCTTCTCGACGAAGACCACCTTGTCGTCGCCGAGCGGCTGGACCGCGGGCGCAGGGATGAGGAAGCGATCGTGCGCGGCGGTCTCGGGGAGCTTGATGCTCGCGCGGACGAACAGACCGGGCTTCAGGACGTTGCCCTGGTTTTTCACGTCGATGTACGCGCGCGCCGAGCGGCTCTGCTTGCCGATCTGCGGCTCGACGAGGGCGATCTTCCCCTTGAACGTCTTGCCCGGCAGGGCGTCGACGAAGATCTCCGCCTCCTGATCGATCTGAAAATACGGAAGGTCCGCCTCGTAGACGTTGAGCGCCGCGCGGAGGTCGTGGGGATCGGCGATGACGAACGCGGTCTCCTTGGCCTGGAGGAAGCGACCGAGGATCGCGTCGCGCCGCACCACCACGCCGTCGATCGGCGCCGTGAGCGAGAGCATGCCGGCGCCCGAGATGTTCGTCCCCGCCGTCGGCCGTCCGACGCCGAGCGCCTGGAGCTTCGCCTTCGCGGCGGCGAGATCCGCCTCGGTCTTCGCCGCCTCGGCCTTGGCCTGCTCCGCCTCGCGCGCCGTGGTCAGCCCCTTCTCGAGGAGGCCGTTCTCACGCTCGAGGTTCGTGTTCGCCGACTTCGCCGCCGCTTCGGCCGAGAGGTACTCGGCCTGGGCGGTCGCGATCGACGGGACCACGAGCGTCGCCAGGAGCTGCCCGCGCTTGACGGCGTCCCCCGCCTTGACCGTGACCGACGTGAGGCGGCCGTCCACGAGCGTGCCGACCTCGGCGTAGTTGTCGAGGTTGTACTCGAGCGACCCCGGCACCTCGAGGTCGAGCGCGCCCGTGCTGCTGCCCGCGGGCTCGACCTTGATGCCAAGGCGGTCGAGCGACTTCGGATCGAACTTCACGAGCTTCGTGCCGTCGGCGCGCAGAGGCGCGCTGTCCTTGGCCTGAACGGGCTTCTCTCCGCCGCAGCCGGCCAGCGCGAGCACGAACGAGAGACCGACGAGGGAGTGGAGCTTGGACATGATGGCGAGGGCAAGAGGCCCGAGACCGCTGAGCCGTCATTCTGCCACCAAGGCCGCTCGAACTCCTAATCAGGACATAGTTGGAACTCCAACCTTTGGTCACTTCGTGGCGAAACGCGACGAAGCGTGACCTGCTGTAGACAGTCGCTACAGCACGTCCGGCCGCCGCCAGGCGCAGAGCGCTCGTGTAACGCCTGCGCGTCGCTCAGCCGCCGACGCCGAACTTGAACGGGAAGCCGGCGACCGTCGTCGGCGAGTCGCTCGCCGGAAACTTCCACCGCTGCACCTGACGCACGACGCACCCTTCGACGCGCGGGTTGGAGAGCGTCGTTCCGCCGACCGACGCGCTCGTCACGTTGCCGGCCGGGTCGATCTGCCACTGGACGGTGACGCCGCCCTTCAGGCCGGGATTGCGCTGCGCTTCGCTCTCGTAACACGCGCGCACGGCTCCGATGTGGCTCATCACGACGCGACGGATCTGCTCGGGCGAGAGCCCGCCTTTCGCGGCCGCCGCGCCGGTGCCGACGGCGACCTTCGACTCGCCCGGTCCGCCGCCGGGTCCATTGCCGGTGCCGGTGCCTCCGCCCGTTCCGCCGCGGCCGTTGCCGCCGCTTCCGCGTCCACCCGGACCGCCGCCGCCCGCGCCGTAGCCGCCGCCGGTGCCCGCGCCGAAGCCGGTGTCGAGCGTGCCCGAGCCGAACGCGACGCCCGCGCCGGTGCCGCCGCCGCCGCCGCCGGCTCCCTTGAGCCCGGTGCCCGAGCCGCCGCCGAGCACGAGGTCCTTCGAGTTGAGACCGGAGAGCGCCGCCGACACCGTGTTGATCGACTTGAGCGTGTTCTGGATCTCCTTGCCCGTGTCGCCCTCGAGGACCTCGCTGAGGCCGCCGTAGTGCGTGGTCGGCTTGATCTCGCCGGGGAGGCTCGTGTTGTCGGCCGACTTGTTCATGCCGAACTTGCCTTCGTCCCCTTTGATCTTCCTCCCGCCGCCCTGCTCCTTCTTGTCCTGCGCGCCCGGATCCTTGATGCCCGCGCCGCCCGCCTTGTCCCCCTCGGCCACGGCCGGAGGCGGCGGCGGCTCGAGCTCCATGCGCTTCACCTTGAAGCGCGACGCGAGATCCTCGGGCGACTCGAGCTCGGGCGGCTTCGGATACGGGAGCGGCGTCGAGAGCGTCGAGAGGAGGCCGATGCCGCCGACGTGCAGGATGGCGCTGCAGAGTCCCGCGAGGAGCATGAGGAGCTCCGGACCGCGGAAGCTGCTCATCTTGATCGGCTGCGTCGTGTACTGGAAGAAGAGCGAGACCTGCCCGTACTGGATGAGGCCGAAGTCGCCCGGCATGATCGGGACCGCCGCGCTCGTGCGCGCGATCGCGACCGGATCTTCGGCGCGACCGCGCAGCGTGAGGAGGCCGCTCAGGCATCCGCGCGCGTCGAGCTCCCAGCCGCCCGCGGCAGCGCGAACCGGCACGGGGGACATCTCGATCCCCTCGGGGATCGGCAGGTTCGCGTCGCCGGAGTCGCCGAGGTGAAACGACTCGCCGCGCGCGAGCGTGCGGAGGGCGACGACCGTCGTGCCCCACACGACGGCGACGCGCAGCGCATTCGGCGGCTGAGGAGGAGGCAGGTTCGCCATCGTCGTTCGAGCGTATCAGAGGGGCGCGAGGGGCTTCGAGTTCCCGCGTATGCGCGCGGAAGCGTGGGCGCCGCCCTACATGAGCGCCGCGAGCGGCGCGCCTCCGACCTTCACGCCCACGCGACGCGGCCCGTGCGACACGGCCTGTCGCATGAAGACACGCATCACCCCGTGGGGTGATGCACGCGCGCCAGCATTCGTGTTTCTTTCGACCGGATGCGCCGAAGTCAGGAGCGAACGCGTTGAAGCCGATCGCTGGCTTGGGGCTCGGCGGGCCCGTCCTCCGGGCGGACACCGGTGCGGCGCCGATGCTGCTCGGCGCGCCAGCCTGGGGTCCGAACGGGCTCCTGCGGGACCTCGAGCTCCGGCTGGGCTTGCCTCCCGTAGACGAGTCGACGAGCGCGCGGGTTCCCCGCTGGGCGGCGCGCGCGAAGGCGCTCGCAGACAGAAGTGCATTCTACACTCGTTCGCTCGCCATCGACGAGGTCGGGACCGCGACCACGCTGCTCGAGTGGCGCGATGCGCTGGTGGAGGCAGGCTGGGATGGCGGAGCGATCGCGGGCGGCGGTGAGCGCCTTGACGCGCTCGCGCGGCTCGAGCGCCACGAAGGCGAGCCGCCGCCGGGCCGCGCCGAGCGTCTCGTGCGGTGCGAGCGCGCGCTAACGAGCGCCCCCTCTCGGCTCTACGACGAGGTCACGCTCGTCGACGACGTCTCGCTCTGGCCGCGACGCTGGCGAAGCATTTTCGAGCGCCTCGAAGCGCTCGGGACGCCGTTCGCGCGCCTCGACGTCCCGCTGCCTGGGGCTCCTCCTCACACCGACCTCGGCCTCTTGCAGGCACGGCTCCGGGGCGAGACGTGCGACGGGACGGTCCGTGGCGACGGGACGCTCCTCTTCTTGCAATCCGACACCCCTGGCGATCTCGCCGAGCTCACCGCGGCACTGCTCGCGAAGGGGCGCACGAGAGGCACGGACGTCGTCGTTCGCTGCCGCGACGCCCACCCTCTCGAGGCCGCGCTCGCTCGTCACGGCCTGCCCGCGCAAGGCTCGTCGACCGAGAGTGTCTGGCGTCCCGCGATGCAGGTGCTCCCGCTCGCCGTCGAGCTGGCGTTCGAGCCGCGCGATCCGTACCGCGTCCTCGAGCTCCTCACGCTGGCGATCGGACCGTTCCGCGGCCGCCTCGGCGCGCGCCTCGCCCGCGCCGTCGCGCACCAGCCGGGTATCGGCGGCAAGGAGTGGACGCGCCGAAAGGCCGAGGCCGCGACGCGCCTTCACACGCGTCGCGTACAAATCGAGCTCGCCCACGGTCGCACGGAGAGCGAGGCCGAGGAGCGGGCCAGGGCGTTCGTCGAGGAGCGGCTCGAGCTCGTCGCGACGTGGCTCGAGGGCTCAGCGGCCGATCCGCGAGGCGCGCCGCGTGCCCACCTCTTGGCCGCGGTCGAGCGGGCGCGCGCGTGGCTGCAGCGACGCTTTCGCCGCGGAGAGATCGACGCCTACGGGGTCGCCTATGCGCAAGCGGTGACGTTCGCGCAGGCGATCGCGAACGACACGCGTGAGCTGCTCTCGCAGGAGGACACTCGCCAGCTCCTCGATCTGTTCGCGCGCACCGGGCAGACGCACGCGCTCTCGGTGGAGCACGCCGGCCGCGTCGCGCACGTGGATCACCCTGCGAGTCTGCTCGCGCCTTACGACCGCGTCTTTCTCTGGAGCTTCGTCGCGGGCGTCGAGCGCCGACCTGCCCGCTCAACATGGAACGAGGACGAGCGGGCCGCGCTCGCCGCGGCGGGCGTCACCTTCCCCGAGCCGTCGGTGGCGCTCCGCGCGGAGGCCGACGCGTGGCGACGCGCCGTGCTCGCGGCGCGGGAGGGCGTGGTCTTCGCCGTCCCGCGGACGATCGCGGGGACGGCCACGGCGCCGCATCCACTCTGGGACGAGATCCGCGCGCGGCTCGAGCTCGACGAGCGCGGTGCCACCCGCGTCACGCGCGAAGCGCGCCGCATCCTCGACCGTCGCGCAGCGTCCTCGGGAGCACTCATCGCGATCGAGACCGTCGCGCCGCTCGGCCTCCCCGAGGCGCGCAGCGCATTTCACGTCCCGACGGGCGCGCTCGGGAGGAGCACGACGGCTGGCACGACCTCGGTGACGTCCCTCGAGAAGATCGCGACCTGCCCGCTCGCGTGGATTCTCGAGCATCGCGCCGCGCTCCGCTCGGGGGCGATATCGAAGGTGGCCACCGCCGCGCTGCTCAACGGAGCGCTGAGCCACCGCCTCGTCGAGGAGCTCCATGGAGAGGACGCGTTCGCCCTCGCGGAGGACGCGTTCCTCTCCCGCGCGGCGGCGGTCTTCGAGGGCCTCCTTCGCACCGAAGGCGCCACGCTCCTGCTCCCCGGCGCGTCGATCGAGCGCCTCCAGCTCACTCGGCAGGTTCGACAGGCCATGCGTGCGCTCTACAGGTATCTGACGGACGGCGGGTTTCGCATCGCCGGCGTCGAAGAGACCGTGACGACCGACTCGGCGGTGGGCCCGCTCCATGGCCGCCTCGACCTCCGTCTCGTCGATCGCGACGGACGCGCGGCGATCCTCGACCTGAAATGGGGAGCATCGAGCTACCGCGCCCTGCTCGCGGAGGGCCGGGCCGTGCAGCTCGCCGTCTACGCGCGCGCCGTCGCCGAGGTGCACGGCCAGGCCTCGCCGCCCGCGGGCTACTTCGCCCTCTCGTCCGGGCAGGCGCTCGCGGCAGACGCACGAATGAAGCCGGAGCGCGTGATCGACGGGCCATCGCTCGAAGCGACGTGGGCGCGCATCGAGAAGACCGCGAAGGCGGTGCTCGACTGCCACGATCGCGGGACCGTGCACGTCCCGGGGACGAAGCCATCGCTGCCGCTCCTCGACGCGCTCGACGTTCCGAAGACCGAGCGCGAACGACACTTCGAGGCGGCGCGGGACGCGGCGTGCCACTACTGCGACTACGGCGCGCTCTGCGGCCGCAAGTGGGAGGCGATCGCATGAGCGGCGCCGGGATCACGATCGTCGGAGCGAGCGCGGGGAGCGGCAAGACCTACCGCCTCACGCAGGAGGTCACCGCGGCCGTCGGAGCGCGCGGGGACGAGCGCGTGGACCTGTCCGGACTCGTTGCGGTGACGTTCACCAAGAAGGCACACACCGAGCTCGAGGCGCGGATCCGGCACAAGCTGGTCTCCGAGCAGGCCTACGACGAGGCGCTCCGCCTGCCGCTCGCGTACCTCGGCACGGTCCACGCCGCGGCGCTGCGCCTGCTGCAAGAGTTCGCGCTCGACGCGGGCCTCTCGCCGAGCGTCGACGTCGTCGCCGGCAGCGAGACGAAGCTCCTCCGCCAGGCGTTCGAGCGATCGCTCGACGAGGAGGCTCGCGGCGAGCTCGACGAGCTCGCCGCCCGGCTCGAGCTCCGCATCGACCATCGCACGCGCCGCGCCGACTGGGTCACGCCCGTCGCCGACATCATGGATCTGGCACGCTCGAACCGCATCGCGCCCGCGGAGCTCCCGGCGATGGCGGAGCGATCGGTCGAGCGCCTGCTCGCGCTCTTGCCGCACGCGGAGGCGGACGCGACGGAGCTCGACAGCGCGCTCGCGCGTGAGCTCGACGCGGCGGTGACGGCGCTGACCCGGTCGAACGACGGCCGCAAGAACACGGCCGACGCGCTGACCGAGCTCGAGCGCGCGAGGAAGCGGCTCGCCGACGGAGAGCTCCGCTGGTCGGGCTGGGCGAAGCTGGCGACGGTCGCGCCGTCGAAGGCATGCGCGGGCTGCGTCGAAGATCTGCGAGCTGTCGCCGCGCGCTACGAGGCGCACCCACGCCTCCACGACGATCTGCGCCGCACCACGCGCGCCGTCTTCGGCGCCGCGCGCGCCGGCCTGGTCGCGTACCAGGACTGGAAGAAGGAGCGCCGCGTCGTCGACTACGTCGACATGCTCGACGGTGCGCTGAGTCTCGTCGAGCACCCTCGCGTGCGAGCCGAGCTCGCGCGCCGCCTCCGTTTCGTCGTCGTCGACGAGTTCCAGGACACGAGCCCGATCCAGCTCGCGCTCTTCGTCCGCCTCCACTCGTTGGCCGGCCGCTCGGTGTGGGTCGGAGACCGAAAGCAGTGCATCTTCGAGTACGCCGGCGCGGACCCGATCCTGATGGACACCGTCGCCGGATGGGTCGAGCGCGAGGGGGGCGCCCGCGACCGCCTCGGCGACAACCACCGCTCGCGCCCGGAGCTCGTCGAAGCGTGCTCCGAGCTCTTCGCCGCGGCGCTCGCGCGGCACGGCTTCGCGCGCGAGGAGGTCGTCGTCCGAGCGCGCCGTCCGGCGCACGAGGGGCTCGCGCAGCTCCCACCGTTCGGCCTGTGGGCTCTCGACGTCGCGAACAAGGACGACGACGCCGAGGCCGTCGCCGAGGGTGTCCGCCGGACGCTCGAGACGCCGCACACGACGCCGATCGTCGATCGCGCGAGCGGCGAGGTGCGGCCCGTCCGGCCCGGCGACATCGCGATCCTCGTGACGACGAACGCGTGGGCGGCGGAGCTCGCGGTGGCGCTCCACGCGCGCGGGGTCCGCGCGGCGATCGCCCGCGCGGGTCTCTTCGAGACGCCCGAAGGGACGCTCGTCGACGCGTCGCTGCGCTGGCTGCTCGATGAGAGCGACGTGCTGGCCGGAGCGGTGATCGACGCGCTCACCGGGTGGGGAGGACAGGGGCCGGACGCGTGGCTCACGGAGCGACTGCGCGACGTGGCGCAGCGGGCGGCGGCGACTGGGGGTGCGCCGGGGGGCGAGGTAGCGGGCGGAGAGCGCGAGGCGGAGGCCGAAGGCGTGCGCCAGCGAGAGGTGGTGCTCGACGACCTGCTCCAGCGTGAAGCGGGCGACGATGACGTTGGGGATGAAGATGACGGCGAATCACCGCCCAACGCAGAGCTTGCCGCAGGGTGGCGTGGGGCGCTCGGCGCGCTCCGGTCGCGCCTGACGATTCTCTCTCCGGCCGAGGCGCTCGACGCGACACTCGCGGCGCTCGACGTGGTCCACCTCTGCGCGCGGTGGCCCGATCCGGCGCAGAGGATCGCCAACCTCGACGCGCTGCGGGCGGCGGCGGCGAGCTACGAGGCGCGCTCGGCCCAGGAGCGCGAGGCGGCGACGGTCGCCGGGATGCTCCGCTACTTCGACGACATGCGCTCGCCGACGCTACAGCGTGACGAGATCCTCCCATCCGACGATCAGCACCTCCCCGCCGACGACGGCGCGGTGGTCATCTGCACCTACCACAAGGCGAAGGGGCTCGAGTGGCCGGTCGTCGTCCTCACGGACCTCGATCGCGGAGAGCGACGGGACGCCTTCGAGGTCACGCCCGAGTCCCTCGGCGAGACCTTCGATCCGGACCACCCGCTCGCGAACCGCGCGATCCGCTACTGGCCTTGGCCGCTCGGCTCCAAGAAGAACGCGCCGCTCGCCGACGCCGCCGCCCAATCCGACGAGGGACGGCTCGTGGCGCTGCGCGAGGAGAAGGAGCGGGCTCGCCTCCTCTACGTCGGCTTCACGCGCGCGCGCGACCACCTCGTGCTGGCCGCGCGCGTCTCGAGGGGCGGCGCGAAGACGGCCTGGCTCGACGCGCTCGCCGACGCCGAAGGGGCGCCGCTCGTCGAGCTGCCCGCGAGCGCGGCCGACGGCGCCGTCGACGAGACGCGCATCCGGCTCGCGGGCTCCGAGGCGCTCGACGCCGGCGCGCGAGCGCTCGGCGTCTCGACGCGGGTGCTGCGGCTCGGCGCGGATCGGCCCGAGATGCGCGAGGACGCGCCGCTGCCGGTTTGGTTCGCGCGCCCCGCAGGCGCGACGCCGGCGGTGGTCGCACGGGAGGCGACGCCGGTGGCCGCGCGGGAGGCGACGGCGATGCACGCGCCGTGGCCCCCGTATCGGATCACGCCGTCGGCAGGGGCGAGCGACTGGCCCGAGCTCGCGGCGCGGGTCGCGCGGTCACGCATCGGCGTGGTGGAGCGGCTCCCTAGCGCGATCGCGCTCGACGGGCGCTCGTACGCCGACGACGTCCTCGGCAACGCGGTCCACGCGTTCCTCGCAGCCGACGTCGAGGGGCTCACCCCGGAGACGCGGCTCGAGCGCGCACGCGCGCTCGTCGAGGGGTGGGGCGTCATGGGCGTCGTCCGCGCGGAGTCGCTGGTGAGGGCCGGCGACACGCTTCGCGCGTGGGTCGAGCAGCGGTGGCCGGGCGCGCGGTGGCACCGCGAGATCGCGATCGAGGGCACCGTCGCGTCGGAGCACGGCGAGCGACGCGTCAGCGGGATCATCGATCTGCTCCTCGAGACGGACGCAGGGTACGTGGTCGTGGACCACAAGACGTTTCCGGGGAGCACGCCGGCGGCGTGGCGCGCGAAGTGCGGCTCGTTCATCGCGCAGCTCGCGGCCTACGCGATCGTGCTCGAGAGCGCGGGCGGCAAGTGCGTCGAGGCGTGCTGGATCCACCTGCCGGTCGGCGGCGGGATGGTGGAGGTGGTGTTGGGGGCGGCGGGTGAAGCGGGTTCGTCGACAACCGGATCACTCCACAAGCCCACTGACAGGCTGCTTCAACGGAGCCGATTGTGATCGGCGTGAATTGTCTTGAGCCGGATCGATCGCCGCCTCGCACTCACTGTCGCATCAGCTCGCTCGGAGGCGCAATTCGCTTCGAGAGATGGCTTCTTTTTTTTGCCGCAATCGTCAATACTACCGCTTGACAGGCACTTGCCACGGTAACACGTTCAAGCGCATGAGTCATCTCCGCCTGATCATCCGCAGTCTCCGCCTCGTGATCGCCCTGGAAATCCGGCGACAGTGACGCCCGCACTGTCCGCCTGCCGTGACAGGGCTATGCTCTCGCCCGGGCGACGACGCTAGCTACGTTGAAGCGAGAGTTGGCTGCTCTTGTTCGCTGCCCAAGCGGCAGGTCTAACGTCGTCGCTCGTTCGCATCTCACATCGGGAAGCCGCTACCGGACGTTGTTCGAGGCGAGCGTTCCGTGAACCATCGCGAGCGCGATGGCGCCGACGCGATGGCGTTGAACGCGCGCGGTAGCCGTCTGGACGGTCTGCGTCGATTTCCTCCTGACGCGAAACGGCCTCGACACGATCCGTAACCCGGACGTCAGGTGCGGCCTTGCATGAAGCTCCTTTGCAGCAAGCTAGCAACCCGCGGTGCGAAACAAGGGGCAGCCCTCAGCTCGCGATGTCGAGCTCCACTCCGAGCTCTCGGTGTGGTCACGCATCTTCGAGTTCCACACCATGCGGCTCATTCGCGATCAATGCATCGTTGCATCACCGAGCTTCGGAGGATCGAGTCCATCGAACACGCGATCGAGTCAACCGCCAGAATTTCTCCAAGATCGCTATCAAAACCTCCGACTCGAATGCGCACGACGCATCAAGAGTCACGGCTCCTCGTTTGCCTCGATTGCCACCATAACCACGAAATCACTTCCGGGTCCCAGGACAAGTATGTACGGTGAGAGTCTTCGCCGCGTGTCGGCTGGGATCATTGAGGGGGAGACCGAAGTCGATGGGGGACGAATTCGATCGCACACGACGCAGTGTGTCGCCTCACGCTGCTCGAATAGATGAACTGACGCCTCGCGCGATCTCGCGAGGACCGCCGTGCTCGGTCCAATCGACATCCGCCCCACGCGAAGTCGCATCGACAGTCCAGACGCCCGAGCAGTCGTAGGCCCTCGCGTCGTCGCCACGATCCGACGTGCCCAAACTTGGGCGCAGCGGTCTCGCTCGGCCTTCAAACCGCCGTCATTCACGTATTCGATCTCTAGCCAAATGGAGTTCCCCATGGGTTCATTCACGCTCGACGATTTGACCAAGGCTGTCTCTGGAAGCGCTGCTGCGATTCGCACGATCACGCGGCTCGAGCCCGCCGGTGGGCCGAACGACAAAATTTTCCCACCGACGTACGTGAAAGAGCGTAACGCGGAGACCAAGTACGCGATGGAGACGCGCCGGGTCGACGGACGCGAGGTCCGGACCGTGTTGCTCGACTCGGTCGCGTCGCAGGCAAACCGCTTCGAGGAGGCTCTCGCCGAGGGATGGCGGCGCAGCGAGCTCCCTCTCCCTGTCGTACAGGTCGACTTCGCCAAGGAGGCCGGCCTCGAGGACCTCGAGCAGATCACCACGCTTCATGCGCCTCATCGCATCGCGGACGCCCTCCTGCGGGACAGCCTCCTCGACGGCGTGCCCTTTCGCCAGACGCAGGTCGGCAAGGACATCACCGACGCGAAGCCGACGTACGCGACCGCGATGTTCAAGTACTGCCCGACGGCGCTGGTCTTCGGCGTCTGGGACAGTACCGGACCGAAGGGCGGCCTCGGATCGAAGTTCCAACGCTGCCTCGTGTCGGAGATCGTCGGGATCGACGTCACCGCCGGCGTGAAGACGGCGAGCCGGCTCGACCCCGCCGGCATCCAAACGAAAGCGGGGCCAGTCTTCAAGCACAAGGACCCGAATCAGGACTGGACCGTAGATCCGAAGGAAGCAGAGACCAAGGGCGGAAAGCCGGTCGAGTTCTCGCGGACGACCGGTGGCGACGGAAAAAAGGGCTCACCATCGGCGATCAACCACGGCAACATTCCGCCCAGCATCGAGTCCGAATCTGGCGGCGTCACGATGAGTCACGCCGTGCAGACGACCGTGCTCACGCTCGCGGGACTTCGGCGCCTGCGCTTCCAGACGAGCTGCGCGGGCGAGCGCATCCCGAACGAGAGCCGTGACGCCGCGGAGACCGCTGCTCGCACTGCGCTCGCAGCGCTTGCGTTGACCGCGATCGTCTACCAGCGCGAGAACGACTTCGACCTCCGCTCGCGGTCGATCCTCGTGGCCATGGGGCCGCTGGTCTTCGAGGTGGTCGGACGCGACGGCGGTGAGCCGGCGCGCTTCTCGCTGACCAAGGACGACGCGGCGAAGCTGCTGACAGACGCCGAGGCGAAGGCGCGTCAGCACGGGCTCGGCTGGGACGCGAAACCGATCACGCTGGTCCCCGCGCCGAAGCTCGCGGGTCTGATCCGAAAGAGTCGCGAGGTCGCCGCGACCTCCGAAGGCGAGCCGGTGGACAGCTGATGCTGGCGCTCGAGGTCGCGCTGCTCACGGGTCGCTACGTCGCCACGGCGTTCGACGATCGCGGACGCGCCGAGTGGCCGCCGCATCCCGCGAGGCTCTTCTCGGCGCTCGCCGCGACACATTTCGAAGCGCTCGAGCGCTCGGCAACCGAGCGGGCCGCGCTCGAGTGGCTGGAAGCGCTCGGTGCACCCGACGTGCTCGCGAGTGAAGCCTCGCAGCGGGACATCGCGACCGTGTTCGTTCCGGTGAACGACACCAGCGTCGTCGCGTCGCTCGATGACGAGGCAAAGTCGGTCGACGACGCACGCGACGCGCTCGCTGCTGCGCGAGCATCCGGAGCCAAGGGCATCGCGACCCTCGAGAAGAAGCTGGCGAAGGCGGAGACGCGCTTCTCCGACGCGTTGAAGCGAGCGATCGAGCCTGTCGCTGCCGGCAAGGAAGGCAAGGATGGCCCGCATCGCGCCGCTTCCCTGCTGCCTGATCGTCGAACGCGGCAGCCGCGCACGTTCCCGTCGGTCACGCCGAGCGATCCGCGGATCGTCTTCGCGTGGCCGAAGGCCGCGCCGTCGGAAGAGCAGCGGGCGCTCCTCGACGCGCTCGCTGCACGGGTCGTGAGGCTTGGGCATTCGTCCTCGCTCGTCGCGGTGCGCGTGAAGCTGGACGCCGTCGCGGCCGAGTCTCCACGGTGGATCCCGGACGAGACTGGCGAGCTCCGAGAGCCCGAAGACGAAGCCACGCTTCGCGTCGTCGAATCCGGCCAGCTCGCGGCGCTCGACGCGACGTTCGAACGACAAGCCGACGTCCCCGGCCGCGTGATGCCCGCGTCGTTTCAGCGCTACGTCCGACCTGCGACTACCCACGACGAGCGCGCACCGACGACGGCATTTGGGCAGGACTGGATCGTCCTAGGTCGTGTCAACGAACCGCGCTATCCGTCGCCGCGCCTGCCGTCGACACGTGTCGTCGACATCGCGCGCAGCCTTCGTTCGGCGCTCCTGAAGAGCTTCGGAGCGAACGCACCCGAGGTGCTGTCGGGACACCGCGCGCCGGGTGAGCGAAGTGAGCGCGCCCACCTCGCGATCGTCCCACTGCCGTTCGTCGGACACGAGCGCGCCGACGGATCGATCCTCGGCGTCGCTCTCGTCGTCCCGAGCGACGCTTCGCGTGACGAGCGGCACGCGATCTACCGCGCTGTCGACTCTTGGCGACGCGGTCTCGAGCGTAGAGAGGACGCCGATGCCCAACGGCTGCCCGTCCACCTCGGGCGAGCTGGCATCCTGCACCTCGCGGTGCTCGAAGACGAAGCCTCGAATGCGACGCTTCTGCCGAGGACGTGGTGCAAGCGCTCACGCCGTTGGTCGAGCGCGACGCCGGTTGCCTTGGACCGCAACCCTGGAGATCTGCGGAGCCCCGACCCGCGAAAACAGGCTCGCGCGTACGAGGAAGCCGAGGAGACGATCGCGACGGCCTGCCAGCACATCGGCCTCCCACGCCCCGCGCTCGTGACCGCGATGGCGTCGGCGCCTCTCGCGGGTGGAGACAAGACCCGCCAATTCTCGCCCTACGCGACGGGGAAGCCCCCGATCCAGCGTGTGCTCCTTCACGCGACGCTCACCTTCGATAGCCCTGTCGAAGGTCCCATCCTGCTCGGCTCGGGCCGCTACCTCGGCCTCGGACTGTTTCGCCCTTCGAGGGACCATGGCTGATCTCACACCGGAACACTTCTCCGAGTACTTCGAAGCCGTTCACACCAAGCCTGAGGATCTGGAGCGAAGCCGGAAGGTCCGGCCGTTCCCGTGGCAGGAACGCCTGCTTCGCCAGGTGGCGCGCGACGGACGATGGCCATCGATGCTCGACCTTCCGACCGGCTCCGGAAAGACCGCGGCGATCGACGTCGCGCTCTTCCATCTCGCGCTCGACGCCGCGGCTCCCGCAGCCGAGAGAAAGGCGCCACGCCGGATCGTTCTCGTCGTCGATCGGCGGACAGTCGTCGATCAGGCACACGCGCGCGCGGAGACGATCGCGAAGAAGCTGATCGCCGCGGAGAGCGGCATCCTGCGCACCGTAAGGGATCGCTTGTGCCTCTTGAGCGGGACCGATATGCCGATCCATTGCGCCCAGCTGCGTGGAGGCATGCCTCGCGACGACGAGTGGGCAGCGCGTCCGGATCAGCCGGTCGTCGCGGTGTCGACGGTGGATCAGGTCGGCTCTCGATTGCTGTTCCGCGGTTACGGCATCAGCGACGGGATGAAGCCGATCCACGCGGGACTCCTCGGCAACGACACCCTGATCCTGCTGGATGAGGTGCACCTGTCCCAGCCGTTCCTGGAGACGCTCGAGGCGCTGGCCAAGCGGCGCCATTCGGCGAGCGGCGGCCTTCCTGATCGATGGCAGTTCGTTCCGATGTCGGCGACACCGCGCGAGGACGTCCCTCGCTTCCAGCTCGACGACACCGATCTGGCCAACGCGGCGCTCGCACAGCGGCTCGACGCGGCGAAGCCGGTCGAGTGCCGCGAGGTGAAGGTCAGCGGCCGGGAGGAGACCAAGCGAACCGCATTCGCCGAGCAGATCGCAGCTGAGGTGACACGCTACGCAACTCCTGGGCGCGCCGTCGGCGTCGTCGTAAACCGTGTCGCCACGGCGATCGCCGTCTTCGCTCTGGTGAAGGCCCGATACGGAGACGCGCAGGTGCATCTCGTGACGGGGCGGATGCGTCCGCTCGATCGCGACGACCTCGACCGACAACTCTCGCCGCTCATCTCTTCTGGCCGCAAGCGCGACCCGAGCACGCCCCCCCTCGTCGTGGTGTCCACGCAGTGCATCGAAGCAGGCGCCGACTTCGACTTCGACGCGCTCGTCACGGAGTGCGCCTCCTTCGACGCGCTCCGCCAGCGCTTCGGGCGCTTGAACCGTCTCGGCGACATCGAGGATGCGCGAGGCACGATCCTCGTCCGCTCCGACGCCGTCTCGAAGGACGAGCCCGACCCGGTCTACGGCCAAGCACTCTCGAATACCTGGCTCTGGCTCAGGCGAGCGCCCCGCGACTTCGGTATCCACGCGCTCGCTCGCGAGCTCCCGCCCTTTGATGGCGTCGACGAGCAGGAGAAGCGCGAGCGACTCGCGGAGCTCGCGTCGATGCTTCCTCCGAAATCGCGCGCTCCCGTTCTGCTCCCGAGCCACCTCGACGCCTGGGTCCAGACGCAGCCACCGCCGCGAACGGATCCCGACGTCGCGTTGTGGTTGCACGGCGTCGACCAGGTGCGCGAAGCGGATGTTCAGATCGTGTGGCGCGCGGACATCTCGGCCGACCTCCTGGCACGCGCATGCGATCCCGAGCGCGGGCCGAGGTCAAGATCCACCGACGATGCGCTCGATGCGCTCGTCGATCGAGTAGAGGTCTGTCCGCCGAGCGGCCTCGAAGCGCTCGCGATCCCCTTTGCCGCTGCACGAGCGTGGCTCGCCCGCACGTCGAGCGCGTCGACGATCGATGTCTCCGACGTCGAAGGCGGTACCGACAGAGGCGAAGACAGAGAGACGGTCGAGGGCGAGCTCGGGGCATTGGTCTGGCGCGGATCCGAGAAGAGTGCGGCGATCCGCGCTGACGGGCTCCGCCCCGGAATGACGATCGTCGTCCCGAGCGCCTACGGCGGGATCGCTTACGGCACCTGGAGCCCATCGTCCCGCGAGCACGTCATCGATCTGGGAGATCGCGCGCGCTGGACCCAGACGGGAAAGCCGCTCCTCCGCCTCCTGGCGGACCGCTGGACATCGCGCGGACTCGAGGCTCCGCCGACTCCGCCAGTCGACGAGACAGCCGATATCCCCGTCGACGAGCTCGACGCCTGGCTCGCCTCGCTCATCGGCGAGAACGCGCCGGCGGCGAAGAGCCTGAGCACCTGGGAGATCGAGGTGGTGGGTGCGCTCATCCGCACGAAGCGCTCTCGAAAGCTCGTCCCAATCGCCGCGGCTGATCTCGCAACGGACTCGCCCATGGCCGCTTACTACGCGCTCGTCGGAAACGTGCGCGAGAAGCGGAGAGGGCACGACGCCTCGACCGAAGGGGATGGCGGCTCGTACACCGGAGTCGAGGTCTTGCTCGACGAGCACATGAAGGGCGTCAAGTCGTACGCCGAGGACTTCGCCCGTCGCTGCGGGATCCCGGCGGCGATAGTACGCGACATCGAGCTCGCGGCCCGGTGGCACGACGCCGGGAAGGTCGATCCTCGCCTCCAGCGCCTGCTGCGTGGCGGCAGCGCGCTCGCCGATGTCGCGACCGAGCCGCTGGCGAAGAGCAGAATGGTCATCAACGATCGCGCCGCGCGTCGCCGGGCGCGTGAGCGATCCGGCTACCCTGCCGGCGCGCGCCACGAGCTCGCGTCGGTTTCACTCCTCGAGAAGGAGCCCGACCTGCTGCTAAGCGAAGCATCGGACCGGGATCTCGTTCTCCACCTCGTCGCGTCGCATCACGGCTGGTGCAGACCCTTCGCTCCCGTGATCGAGGACGAAGCGCCGGTCGACGTCGTCCTCGAAGCCGGCGGCAAGTCAATCCTCGTGTCGAGTCGGCACGAGCTGGCGGCGCTCGACTCCGGGATCTCGGCCCGCTTCTGGGCGCTCGTCGAACGCTACGGGTGGTTCGGTCTGGCGTGGCTCGAAGCCATCCTTCGTCTCGCCGATCATCGCCGCAGCGAATACGAGCAGAGCCGCGCGTTTGCGGAGATGGCGAAGAGCGTGAATAGCGCAGCGAGCAAGCTGAACACCAAAGCCGAGGCGGCCACCGAGCGCGTCCAGGAGACCCCATGAGCGAGCTCATCTTCACCGGCCTCGACGGAAAGAACCCGCTCGCGTTTCTGGCGGCGCTCGGGGTGCTCAACGTTCTCGCGGACCGGCCCCTGCCGGAGGGGCCGACGCCGAAGATCGCCTGGAAAAACGTGGGCACGTACCGCCCGGTCCTCATCGGCGGCCCTGATCGCGAAGCGCTGCTCGATCGGCTCGCCGAGGACCTCGCGGATTTCGCCAAAGAACCGGCGCTCAACCTCCGTTACGAGAAGAAGGAGGGCGGCGCCGAGGCACACGACCTCAAGCCTCTGCCGAAGAGGTACGTCGAGTACCTCGCACAGCTAGAGTCGCCTCGCAGCTTGTCTTATGCGGGCGCGTTCGCCACGGACGTCGCGACGGACAACAACGGCAACACGAAGCCCACTGCCCTCCACTTCACCGCTGGGCAGCAGGAGTTCCTCGCGATGGTCACTGCCCTTCGCGAAGGGTCGACACGCGAGGATCTCGAAGAAGCGCTCTTCGGCACATGGCGTTACGCGCGCCCCCTGCCCGTTCTTCAGTGGGACAACTCGCAGGCGCGCGACTACGCGCTCCGGGCGAGCGATCCGTCGAAGGAGAAGAAGCTCGGCGTACCAGGCGCAGACTGGCTCGCGTTCCGAGGGCTCCCGTTCATCCGCGTGGTGCCCGACGAGGACAAGATCGTCACCACAGGATGCAGAGGCGGCTGGAAGACCGGGTTCTTCCGGTGGCCGATCTGGTCCGGCGCCCTCGAGCGCAGCGTGGTCCAGTCCCTCGTAACGTCGGCCGAGCTCTTCGAGGTCGAGCCCCGAGTCCTCCGGGCGCGCGGGATATCGGTTGTCTTCGAATCGTCGATCGGCCGAAGCGACCAAGGCGGCTATGGGAGCTTCTCCCCTGCGAGCGTCGCGAAGCGGGCAACGCCATGACCCGCCGCTCGAGCTCCAGGCAGCGAACGCTGGAAGCGCACCGCGTCCGCGGAGGTAGCGGTGCCTGACGCCCCGGCGCACGACGAGGACGCGCCGCCGCCATCGCTCCGCGCGAAGCCGCTCCCGCGGCGGTTGCCCCTGGCGACCGAACCGCCGGAGCTGGTGCCGGCACGGATGATCAACGAGGCGCTCTACTGCGAGCGGCTGATGTACCTCGAGTGGGCGCAAGGCGAGTTCGCGGACAACGCCTTCACGGTCGACGGCCGCGCTGTACATGCTCGCGCCGACATCGCGGGAGGCGAGCTTCCCCCCGTGCCGGAGCCCGCCGCAGCGACCGGTAAATCGAGCGCGCGAAGGGACGACGACGAGGACGACGACGAGGACGACGACGAGCCCGAGCCTCCGCCCTACCAAGCTCGGTCGCTCTGGTTGTCGTCGGAGGCGCTCGGGATGACCGCCAAGATCGACGTCGTGGAGGGTACGGCGTCGGGCACGGTCGTTCCTATCGAGTACAAGCGAGGCGCTGCCCCAGACGTCCCCGAAGGAGCGTATCTCCCGGAGCGAGCGCAGCTCTGCACGCAGGTGCTCCTCCTCCGAGAGCACGGCTACACCTGCGATTACGGGGAGATCTATTTCGCCCGTACCCGGCGGCGCGTGCACATCGAGATCGACGACGCGCTCGTCGAGACGACACGCGAGGCGGCGCGGCGCGCGCGCGAGTTGGCGGCAGCCGGCGAGATACCGCCGCCGCTCGTCGACAGTCGCAAGTGCGAAGGTTGGTCGCTCGTCGGCATCTGTCTCCCGGACGAGACCAACTTGTTGCGTGGGCTGGCGCCGGAAGCACCGACGGACACCGGAGAGCATCCCGAGGCAATGGACGCGTTCTGGCCGGTCGACGCGACCGGTGAGGACGCCGACGACGAACCAGAGGTCGCACTGCGGAGGCTCCAACCCGCGCGCGACGACGAGCTCCCACTGTATGTCCAGGAGCAAGGCGCACGGATCTCGATTTCGGGAGAGGAGTTGATCGTCCGCGGCAAAAAGGGCGATACGCGCGCTCGGCTCCCCAACGTCTCGCAGGTGAGCATCTTCGGGAACGTGCAGATCACGACACAAGCTCTGCGCGCGACGCTCGAACGAGGGATCTCGGTGTCCCTTCTCAGCACCGGAGGGTGGTTCTACGGCCGCGCCACTGGCGTCGAATCCAAGAACGTCGAGCTCCGCGTGGCGCAGCACCGCGCTCTGGCCGACGCGGAGACCTGCCTTCGCCTCGCCCGCGGCGTCGTGGCGTCGAAGATTCGCAACTCGAGGACACTGCTCCGCCGGAATCACGCGGCAGCGCCGGAGGTGACGCTGTTCGAGCTCGAGCAGTTCGCCAAGAAGACCGAGCGCGCCGAGTCGCTCGCCTCACTCCTCGGCATCGAGGGGACCGCCGCGCGAAGCTACTTCTCGGCGTTCTCTGGAATGCTGAAGGGCGACGCCGCGGAGGCATTCGACCTCGACGGCCGCAATCGCAGGCCGCCGAAGGACCCCGTGAACGCGCTGCTCTCGCTCGCGTACGCGCTCCTCACGAAGGAGCTCGCCCACGTGGCCGCCTCTGCGGGCCTCGACCCGCTCCTCGGCTTCTACCATCAGCCTCGCTTCGGTCGCCCCGCGCTCGCGCTCGATCTGATGGAGGAGTTTCGTCCGATCGTGGCCGACTCGATCGTCATCTCGGCGATCAACAACGGCGTCGTCGGCCCCTCGGACTTCGTATCCCATTCGACGGGCGTTGCTCTCCGCCCCGCGGGGCGTCGTCGCTTCCTGCTCGCCTACGAGCGGCGCATGGACCAGCTCGTCACACATCCCGTCTTCGGATACCGCGTGAGCTACCGGCGTGTCATCGAGGTTCAGGCGCGGCTCTTCGGTCGCTTCCTGCTCGGCGAGATCCCCTCGTATCCCGAGTTCCGGACCCGGTGAGCCGCGATCATGCGCCAGACCTTCATCGTCAGCTACGACATCTCGTGTCCCAAGCGCCTTCGACGCGTCTACCGCCTCATGCGCGGGTGGGGGGACCACATCCAGCTCTCGGTGTTCCGCTGCGAGATGAACGCTCGCGAGCTCGTCGAGCTTCGCTCGAAGCTCGCTCACGTGATCAACAACGCCGAAGATCAGGTGCTCTTCGTCGATGTCGGACCGGTCGAAGGACGTGGAAGCACGTCCATACGCGCGATCGGGAAAATCTACACGGCGCCGGAGAGGCGGGCCATCGTGGTGTAGCCGCACGAGAACGGTCCGACTTCGATGTCCGCTGGACTGCAGCGAGCCGGGACGCGGCTGACTGGACGTGACCACTCACTGCCATCATCATCGTCTTCGGATGATCGGCTACCGACTCAAGACAGCGACCGTCACGACGCGGTCACAGCGCACGAGTCGCCGCAGCGGTATCGAAGGCCCAATGCGGCCGAAGTTATCCACAAGCTATCCACGCGGGGATCGTCGCGTATCAAGCGGCACCTCACCGGCGCTCCGCCGGCTCCTCGCTCGACGAGCACCGAAATGCGAGCAAGCTCCCACCAACCGCTCGCAGATCGCTTGTTCTTTGAAATTTCACGCATTGCGAGCGGTGGCGCGACACTGCACGTCCCAGCGGAGGGCCTCGCCGCGTCCTCGCGCGCCACCGCTCGCATTCCGCTCGCTAAGCAGCTGTTATCGCCATGGTCCTCCGAGGTGCCTCTCCGCCGATCGCGGTCGGCGGCTACGTTGAAGTACCGAGCTCCAGCGAAAGCTGGCCGTCGTCGTCGAGACTCTCCGCCGATCGCGGTCGGCGGCTACGTTGAAGTTAGGCGAACGCGTATCGGGTCTCGGTGGCAATGACGATCTCTCCGCCGATCGCGGTCGGCGGCTACGTTGAAGTGCGATCATGACGCCCTCAGATTGGAAGCGACTTCGGATCCTCTCCGCCGATCGCGGTCGGCGGCTACGTTGAAGTGACACCGCGCCGGCACCTCGTCTCGTTCCCCGCGAGGGCTCTCCGCCGATCGCGGTCGGCGGCTACGTTGAAGTTCGTCGGCGACGCGCGAGCTCCTCGTCACCTACGGCGCTCTCCGCCGATCGCGGTCGGCGGCTACGTTGAAGTATGCCGGAGCCGCCGATCGTGACGCTCGTGCCGCCCGCTCTCCGCCGATCGCGGTCGGCGGCTACGTTGAAGTTTCTTTTGAGGCGACTTCTTACACAAACATCAGTAACTCTCCGCCGATCGCGGTCGGCGGCTACGTTGAAGTACGTGGACGAACGAGCGCGGGCCTCCGCCGGAGCCGCGCTCTCCGCCGATCGCGGTCGGCGGCTACGTTGAAGTCACCCGCGTCGCCGAACATCTGCGGGTCATCGTAGACTCTCCGCCGATCGCGGTCGGCGGCTACGTTGAAGTCCCACGGCGGGCATGCCCGAGTGGTCGGACACGCTAGCCTCTCCGCCGATCGCGGTCGGCGGCTACGTTGAAGTCCTGCGTCGGGTTGCGTCGTGTCGTAGCGACCGGCCACTCTCCGCCGATCGCGGTCGGCGGCTACGTTGAAGTCGCGCGACGGCGCCTGCGAGCCCGCGGCCCGCGACGGCCTCTCCGCCGATCGCGGTCGGCGGCTACGTTGAAGTGACGTCGTCGATCGCATGCTCGACGTGACGTGCGCCGCTCTCCGCCGATCGCGGTCGGCGGCTACGTTGAAGTAAGCTCGTGAGGTCCGTCGGGGACGTCGCGAGCGCGACTCTCCGCCGATCGCGGTCGGCGGCTACGTTGAAGTGTCTGCCCGAGCGCGTAGACCTGCTGCGCGCGCGCCCTCTCCGCCGATCGCGGTCGGCGGCTACGTTGAAGTCCCAGCGAGCGCCAGAAGCACCGCGAGCCGCCCTTCCCTCTCCGCCGATCGCGGTCGGCGGCTACGTTGAAGTCCCGAATGGGAGGAGTGGCCGAGCGACGCTCAGCTCGCCTCTCCGCCGATCGCGGTCGGCGGCTACGTTGAAGTCGCATGCTCGACGGCGAAGGCGTGCCCGCACGACTCGCCTCTCCGCCGATCGCGGTCGGCGGCTACGTTGAAGTCACCAGACCTCGAGGCCGATGTGAATGAGCGTCCCGCTCTCCGCCGATCGCGGTCGGCGGCTACGTTGAAGTAAGAAGGTGAGCGGCGGCAAGCCGGCCCACGAGGCGCGCCTCTCCGCCGATCGCGGTCGGCGGCTACGTTGAAGTGTGATGATGAGGTCGGCTTGCGGCCAGTCGACCGCGAGCTCTCCGCCGATCGCGGTCGGCGGCTACGTTGAAGTCGCGAGTCTGACGTCGATCATCGTTCGGCCTCCGGCACTCTCCGCCGATCGCGGTCGGCGGCTACGTTGAAGTGGAGGCCTGCCGTGAAGGCCGTACCCGACAACCGACCACCTCTCCGCCGATCGCGGTCGGCGGCTACGTTGAAGTGAGGTCGCCGGCTGCGTCAACAGGACCGATCCGGACCTCTCCGCCGATCGCGGTCGGCGGCTACGTTGAAGTGAGTGGCAGCGGTGGGGTGAGGTCCCGAGCGAGTTCGTCTCTCCGCCGATCGCGGTCGGCGGCTACGTTGAAGTGCGTCGAGCCGCGGGGGCTACGATGATCTTCCACAACTCTCCGCCGATCGCGGTCGGCGGCTACGTTGAAGTTTGTCCGCAAGCGCGTGCAGGTCGACGATGCGCCGGATCTCTCCGCCGATCGCGGTCGGCGGCTACGTTGAAGTCGTTGGAGACGAGAGCGGTGAAGCGCCCGTCCTCGTCCTCTCCGCCGATCGCGGTCGGCGGCTACGTTGAAGTAAGCCGGACACGACCTACATCTTCCAAAAGTGCCGTCCTCTCCGCCGATCGCGGTCGGCGGCTACGTTGAAGTGCGACCTGGGCCCACGAGATGGCGCTGCCCGTGCTCGCTCTCCGCCGATCGCGGTCGGCGGCTACGTTGAAGTCGCTCTCAGGAGCAGGAACTCGACGGCAAGAAGGCCCTCTCCGCCGATCGCGGTCGGCGGCTACGTTGAAGTCCCGGCCTTGCCGGCCCACGAGCGGTCTCCAGACTCCTCTCCGCCGATCGCGGTCGGCGGCTACGTTGAAGTGTCTCGGCCTGCTGCCGCTCCTCGACGCGCTCGCGCTCTCTCCGCCGATCGCGGTCGGCGGCTACGTTGAAGTGAGCCTCGACGAGCGCACCGTGCCCACCATCGAGGCGTCTCTCCGCCGATCGCGGTCGGCGGCTACGTTGAAGTGCCTCGGCGCGCATGCGCCCGTTCAGCGGCTCGACACCTCTCCGCCGATCGCGGTCGGCGGCTACGTTGAAGTGTACGCGTCGCGCGGCCCAAACGGCGACCACGTGCCCTCTCTCCGCCGATCGCGGTCGGCGGCTACGTTGAAGTAGGTCCGGCACGACGCCGCGCCGCCGACGGACCGCCTGCCTCTCCGCCGATCGCGGTCGGCGGCTACGTTGAAGTGTCAGTCTGCACACGAACCCGGACGAGGAGGCGTGGCCTCTCCGCCGATCGCGGTCGGCGGCTCCGTTGAAGTCAGCATCCGCGTCGGGGCCGACGACGCCCCTCATCGACTCTCCGCCGATCGCGGTCGGCGGCTACGTTGAAGTGGCATCGTCGAGCATCACGTCAATGCGCACGCGGCGCCTCTCCGCCGATCGCGGTCGGCGGCTACGTTGAAGTACGGAGATGGAGGTCGCGCTCACGTTCGAGGGCACCCTCTCCGCCGATCGCGGTCGGCGGCTACGTTGAAGTAGATCGCCCGCGGGAAGGTCCGCAGACCGGGCATCGTCCTCTCCGCCGATCGCGGTCGGCGGCTACGTTGAAGTAGGCCCTTCGTCACGTCGACGTGGCCGCAGATCCCGGAGCTCTCCGCCGATCGCGGTCGGCGGCTACGTTGAAGTGTTTCATCCCACAACCCTCCCGACGATGTAATCCGGCTCTCCGCCGATCGCGGTCGGCGGCTACGTTGAAGTCATTGGATGACAGATATTGAATCCATTGCATTAACAGCTCTCCGCCGATCGCGGTCGGCGGCTACGTTGAAGTGCCGGCTCGGCGAAGAGCGACGTCTGGCCCTTCGCTGCTCTCCGCCGATCGCGGTCGGCGGCTACGTTGAAGTGTCATCGTTCCGGCGTCCCAGACGAGGCACCGGCACCTCTCCGCCGATCGCGGTCGGCG
This sequence comes from Labilithrix sp., assembly GCA_019637225.1. Taxonomy (GTDB): domain Bacteria; phylum Myxococcota_A; class Polyangia; order Polyangiales; family Polyangiaceae; genus Labilithrix. The sequence goes on along the minus strand of JAHBWC010000006.1, from coordinate 87,311 downwards.
GCTACGTTGAAGTCCGATCGTCCACTGCGAGGTGGCCGCGAACGCCCCCCTCTCCGCCGATCGCGGTCGGCGGCTACGTTGAAGTACCTGCGAACGCGCTGACCAGGTGCTCCTCTCGGACAACTCTCCGCCGATCGCGGTCGGCGGCTACGTTGAAGTACGTTGGCGCGCACTCGACGGTCATTGCCCATCGCTACTCTCCGCCGATCGCGGTCGGCGGCTACGTTGAAGTGAGCGCGGGACGAATCCGTCGGTGAGGTTGCGGCACCTCTCCGCCGATCGCGGTCGGCGGCTACGTTGAAGTTGCAGCACGGGTGCGACGGCGCCCGAGGAAGGAAAGGCTCTCCGCCGATCGCGGTCGGCGGCTACGTTGAAGTTCCGGTGCGTCGTCCGTGAGAGCCACGCGCGTCGTACCTCTCCGCCGATCGCGGTCGGCGGCTACGTTGAAGTGGCCGTGCGTCTCGAGGTCGCCACCGGCATCGATCGCCTCTCCGCCGATCGCGGTCGGCGGCTACGTTGAAGTCTGCAGCTGCCTCCCGCTCAGGACGGCGTGCGCATCCTCTCCGCCGATCGCGGTCGGCGGCTACGTTGAAGTCCGTGGGTCTCTCAGCTCTGCCTTGCCTTTCCGGGATCTCTCCGCCGATCGCGGTCGGCGGCTACGTTGAAGTCTGCCTAAGCTCCCCTCGATGCAAGCTCGTTCGTCGCCTCTCCGCCGATCGCGGTCGGCGGCTACGTTGAAGTAAGTCGATCAACCCGATCGAGGTGACTGCGGACGGGGACTCTCCGCCGATCGCGGTCGGCGGCTACGTTGAAGTGCAGTGCCCGACGTTGAGCCCGAGCGGCTTCGACTTCTCTCCGCCGATCGCGGTCGGCGGCTACGTTGAAGTACCAGCGCGAGCTCGCGCCCAGGCGGGCACATCGGAGGGCTCTCCGCCGATCGCGGTCGGCGGCTACGTTGAAGTGCGCGGCGCTGCCGTCGCCGCGGAGGCGAAGGCGAGCTCTCTCCGCCGATCGCGGTCGGCGGCTACGTTGAAGTTACCGCTACCAGGACAAGTTCGGCGTGAAGCCGCCCTCTCTCCGCCGATCGCGGTCGGCGGCTACGTTGAAGTAAGCTCTGCGCAACGGCGACGCCGAGCCCCAACGACCTCTCCGCCGATCGCGGTCGGCGGCTACGTTGAAGTGCGGAACGGACCGAGTGGGAGCACTGCCGCGACTGGGCTCTCCGCCGATCGCGGTCGGCGGCTACGTTGAAGTTTGCTGCTGTACCGCAGACGCGCGAACCACTTGCCTCCTCTCCGCCGATCGCGGTCGGCGGCTACGTTGAAGTACGAGCGCGCTCACGGACGCCCCCACGACGCTTCGTACTCTCCGCCGATCGCGGTCGGCGGCTACGTTGAAGTGTCGAGCCGTTCAGCGTGTTCGTTCTCGAGCCGCTCACGGTCTCTCCGCCGATCGCGGTCGGCGGCTACGTTGAAGTGAGTCAAAGGCGGACGCCGAGTGGCGCCAGCACTGCCTCCTCTCCGCCGATCGCGGTCGGCGGCTACGTTGAAGTGCTCAGCCGCTCGAGCAGCTTCGCAACGGCTTCGACTCTCTCCGCCGATCGCGGTCGGCGGCTACGTTGAAGTCGCAGGTCGGGTCGGACCTGATCGCGGGGCTCGCCAACCTCTCCGCCGATCGCGGTCGGCGGCTACGTTGAAGTCCCGAGCGAGCGAGCGCGAGATGCGTGCTCTTGCCGCTCTCCGCCGATCGCGGTCGGCGGCTACGTTGAAGTTGGAGGTGAGGGTGGTCGCAGACTCGGTCGGGGCGGCTCTCCGCCGATCGCGGTCGGCGGCTACGTTGAAGTGACCTCCTGGGCATGCTCCCCGGCGACGAGCTCGTCGCCTCTCCGCCGATCGCGGTCGGCGGCTACGTTGAAGTGAGCGGTGCTCGAGCGCCGCCGAGCACCGCGCGCACCTCCTCTCCGCCGATCGCGGTCGGCGGCTACGTTGAAGTCCGTAGGCGGTCGCCACGGCGCGGCAGCGCTCCGGAGCCTCTCCGCCGATCGCGGTCGGCGGCTACGTTGAAGTGTTCGCGCCGTGCGGCGACACCGCGACGCGCGCCGGGCTCTCCGCCGATCGCGGTCGGCGGCTACGTTGAAGTACTTCGTCGCCGAGCGCGGTCGTCGTCAGCGGGCTGCTCTCCGCCGATCGCGGTCGGCGGCTACGTTGAAGTCCGCACCCGGCGCAGCGGTCGCGCGACGTGTTCCGGCTCTCCGCCGATCGCGGTCGGCGGCTACGTTGAAGTGCGTGGAACACGTTCCACGCCGACATCCTCGCCGCGGCCTCTCCGCCGATCGCGGTCGGCGGCTACGTTGAAGTACCGCGCAGTGGGGCGACCGCATCGCGGGCTCGGACGCTCTCCGCCGATCGCGGTCGGCGGCTACGTTGAAGTACCGGGCTCGCCGTCTGGACCGGCTTCCGCGCGACGCTCTCTCCGCCGATCGCGGTCGGCGGCTACGTTGAAGTCCGAGCACCGCGTCACGCCACGTGACGTCGGCGTCCTCTCCGCCGATCGCGGTCGGCGGCTACGTTGAAGTAAGGACGTCGTCCAGAAGGACGGGAAGGTCGGCCTGCTCTCCGCCGATCGCGGTCGGCGGCTACGTTGAAGTTACCGATCCCCGACTACTCCCAGCCGGAGCCGTGGACTCTCCGCCGATCGCGGTCGGCGGCTACGTTGAAGTGGCGAGCGATCCGAGCGGCGGCATGGCGGGCGGAGGGCTCTCTCCGCCGATCGCGGTCGGCGGCTACGTTGAAGTGAGTCGGAAGGCTGGCTGTCGGACGTCTGGCGCAGCGCCTCTCCGCCGATCGCGGTCGGCGGCTACGTTGAAGTCACATGCACCTCCACTCGGCGAAGTGCGAGCGCAACGCCTCTCCGCCGATCGCGGTCGGCGGCTACGTTGAAGTCTGAATGAGCGAGAGCACCTGCGCCGGCACTCCGAGGACTCTCCGCCGATCGCGGTCGGCGGCTACGTTGAAGTTACCCGGCCTCGTCGTTTCGGGCTGTCGCCCAGCCGACTCTCCGCCGATCGCGGTCGGCGGCTACGTTGAAGTGGCTGCATGTCACTGCTCGGGTGCGCTCGTCCGGCGCCCTCTCCGCCGATCGCGGTCGGCGGCTACGTTGAAGTAAGTGCGCCGGCCGGTAGCCGTCCAGTTCCGACCCCCGCTCTCCGCCGATCGCGGTCGGCGGCTACGTTGAAGTTCGCCCAGGGCGTCGCGTGGGATCTCGAGAAGAACGCTCTCCGCCGATCGCGGTCGGCGGCTACGTTGAAGTGGCGCCGCCTCGTTCGTGCGAGGCTCGAACGGCCGCCTCTCCGCCGATCGCGGTCGGCGGCTACGTTGAAGTGTGTACGAGCATGAGGTGCTCGACAGGGTCGACGTGGCTCTCCGCCGATCGCGGTCGGCGGCTACGTTGAAGTGCAGTCCTCGCCGTGGGCGTACTCCGCAAACCGGTCCTCTCCGCCGATCGCGGTCGGCGGCTACGTTGAAGTCCAGACCTCGGGGCCTCTCGCGGCCTCGGTCTCGGGCTCTCCGCCGATCGCGGTCGGCGGCTACGTTGAAGTACGCCGAGGACGGACCCGAACCACGGCTGCTGCGGGCCTCTCCGCCGATCGCGGTCGGCGGCTACGTTGAAGTGACGAAGTGCCCGCTGGCCGTTGCCCGACGCCCAGGTGCTCTCCGCCGATCGCGGTCGGCGGCTACGTTGAAGTGAGGGCTCCGTGCCGCCAAGAGGGTCACCGTCGAGGCTCTCCGCCGATCGCGGTCGGCGGCTACGTTGAAGTCACGACCAGAAGGAGGTCTTCAAGTCGCTCTGGCAGCGCTCTCCGCCGATCGCGGTCGGCGGCTACGTTGAAGTGACGTCGTGGCGACCTTCGGGACCGCCGCGATCGCGAACTCTCCGCCGATCGCGGTCGGCGGCTACGTTGAAGTGTGCGCTTCGCGGCCGCGTACGTGCGCCCGATGCCCCTCTCCGCCGATCGCGGTCGGCGGCTACGTTGAAGTATGTCGAGCGCGAGCTCGTTGACGTCGTCGTGCGACGCTCTCCGCCGATCGCGGTCGGCGGCTACGTTGAAGTGCGAAGCGCGCGCCCACGAAGGTCCCCGACGGCCAAGCCTCTCCGCCGATCGCGGTCGGCGGCTACGTTGAAGTCGACGGGGGGGGCCTTCGAGCCCGCGGTCGCGCTCCTCTCTCCGCCGATCGCGGTCGGCGGCTACGTTGAAGTATGCCTTCTGAGATGCCGCGACCCCTGCCCCGACAATCTCTCCGCCGATCGCGGTCGGCGGCTACGTTGAAGTCCTTCGACGCGCGGGCGCGGCGCGAGGCCATCCCGCGGCTCTCCGCCGATCGCGGTCGGCGGCTACGTTGAAGTGTGAGGATGACGCCCGTGCCCGCGTACGTCGCCTCCGGCTCTCCGCCGATCGCGGTCGGCGGCTACGTTGAAGTGCGGCGCGGCGACCCGTGCGGGTGTTGTGCTCCTCGATCTCTCCGCCGATCGCGGTCGGCGGCTACGTTGAAGTATGGTGGGTCGGATTCTGGCTGAGGAGCGCGCCGGGCTCTCCGCCGATCGCGGTCGGCGGCTACGTTGAAGTGCCTCGTCGTCGATCCCCGGCGGGAGCCGATAGGGCGCTCTCCGCCGATCGCGGTCGGCGGCTACGTTGAAGTTGCTGCTGCTGGTCGGCGACGATCGCGCCGAGCGTCTTCTCTCCGCCGATCGCGGTCGGCGGCTACGTTGAAGTGTCATGAGGCGACCACCGAGCTGCTCTCGAGACCTCCTCTCCGCCGATCGCGGTCGGCGGCTACGTTGAAGTCTGCTGCTGGATGCCGAGGGCGGCAGCCGCGGCGGCCTCTCCGCCGATCGCGGTCGGCGGCTACGTTGAAGTAATCTTGTCCGGAATGCCCTCGCACCAAGCAACCATCTCTCCGCCGATCGCGGTCGGCGGCTACGTTGAAGTCAATCCTCCACGGGTGCCCCAGGAACCTCGGCCGAACCTCTCCGCCGATCGCGGTCGGCGGCTACGTTGAAGTGTGCGCCCTGGCGGCGCGCGCGCGACGCGGGAGGAGATCTCTCCGCCGATCGCGGTCGCGCGGCTACGTTGAAGTCCCACGCATGGCAAGTCCTTTTCTCACGTGGCGCGGCTCTCCGCCGATCGCGGTCGGCGGCTACGTTGAAGTGCGCTCTGCGCGGCAACGACCGCTTCCGAGTGCCGCTCTCTCCGCCGATCGCGGTCGGCGGCTACGTTGAAGTGACTCGCTACAGCATCACCAATGACTTTCACTCGCCCTCTCCGCCGATCGCGGTCGGCGGCTACGTTGAAGTTGGAGCAGGGACATCTGCTCGCGCCAGCGGCGCGTGCGCCTCTCCGCCGATCGCGGTCGGCGGCTACGTTGAAGTGCGACGTTCAGGAGCCACGGCGCGCGATCGAGAGCGCTCTCCGCCGATCGCGGTCGGCGGCTACGTTGAAGTGGAGAGTCCGATGCGTCGCCCTCCGCCGCGCCGCGGTCGCTCTCCGCCGATCGCGGTCGGCGGCTACGTTGAAGTTGAGAGTCGCCCATGGCATCGACGGCCATGCGTGCCCTCTCCGCCGATCGCGGTCGGCGGCTACGTTGAAGTCGCTGCGCCGGCTCGCGCCACTTCGACAAGGGAGCCGCTCTCCGCCGATCGCGGTCGGCGGCTACGTTGAAGTGTTCCGGGTCGACGAGATCGAGCTGGCCGGCGCCGACCTCTCCGCCGATCGCGGTCGGCGGCTACGTTGAAGTGGTCCGGGCCGACACCTCTCGCATCGGGCATGTGGCCCCTCTCCGCCGATCGCGGTCGGCGGCTACGTTGAAGTGACGCGGTCGTAGTGGTGAACACGCGGCCCGCGGTTCCTCTCCGCCGATCGCGGTCGGCGGCTACGTTGAAGTCGGAGCCGGAGCGGATGGCGGAAATCGAGGACCTGCTCGCTCTCCGCCGATCGCGGTCGGCGGCTACGTTGAAGTGGCATCAACTACGACGCGTACGTGGTCCAGGGGCCCTCTCTCCGCCGATCGCGGTCGGCGGCTACGTTGAAGTGCGCACCACGCGCAGCACGAGCTCCTCGGCCTTCTTCCTCTCCGCCGATCGCGGTCGGCGGCTACGTTGAAGTTATGCGGAGGATGGCACGCTGTATGTGAGCACCGGAACTCTCCGCCGATCGCGGTCGGCGGCTACGTTGAAGTGCAGGCATTGGCAATCACCGGAAAGCAACACAATGCTCTCCGCCGATCGCGGTCGGCGGCTACGTTGAAGCGCGGCGGACGCCGCGTCTTCTTCTTCGCTGCCATGTTCTCTCCGCCGATCGCGGTCGGCGGCTACGTTGAAGCTCGCTGCCGGCGAGCGCGAGATAGACGGGACGCGTCGTCTCTCCGCCGATCGCGGTCGGCGGCTACGTTGAAGCGCTACGCCCCTCGTGTTGTCGCCGTCCTCGAACACACCCTCTCCGCCGATCGCGGTCGGCGGCTACGTTGAAGCGCCGCGATCGTCGACGACAAGCACGGCTCAGCTCGTCTCTCCGCCGATCGCGGTCGGCGGCTACGTTGAAGCGTCGCCATCACTGCACCTCCGTCGCAAACCACGCGTTCTCTCCGCCGATCGCGGTCGGCGGCTACGTTGAAGCCGGCAGGCTCGCGCCTCATGGTGGCTCACGCTCATGACTCTCCGCCGATCGCGGTCGGCGGCTACGTTGAAGCGAGAAGGAGCGAGAGACGCTCAAAAAGAGCACTCCGCCTCTCCGCCGATCGCGGTCGGCGGCTACGTTGAAGCCTGCGGTCCCGTCCAGGCGCCGACACGGCTGCGGTCTCTCCGCCGATCGCGGTCGGCGGCTACGTTGAAGCGAGGATGTCGACCGCGAGGCTGCTGACGGCCTCGATCTCTCCGCCGATCGCGGTCGGCGGCTACGTTGAAGCCACGAGACGGGCGAGGTGTCCGCCGCGCTCCGCCACTCTCCGCCGATCGCGGTCGGCGGCTACGTTGAAGCCTCTACTGCGGGCGCAAGGACATCGAAGCCGACGACTCTCCGCCGATCGCGGTCGGCGGCTACGTTGAAGCGCGTAAGGCTTCCAGTCATCCCCCACGGCGAAGCCAGCTCTCCGCCGATCGCGGTCGGCGGCTACGTTGAAGCCCAAGATAAAGAAACTGGAGGCCGAAGGTCTCGCCAACTCTCCGCCGATCGCGGTCGGCGGCTACGTTGAAGCGCCTCGACCTCGGCCGGAACGAACGAGGCGAGCGCGACTCTCCGCCGATCGCGGTCGGCGGCTACGTTGAAGCGTGACGAAGTGGAACAAGTGGTCGCGCGTTCGTCACGGCGCTCTCCGCCGATCGCGGTCGGCGGCTACGTTGAAGCAAGCTCGCGGCAATGATCGAGGCGCGTTCGCGGAAGCTGCTCTCCGCCGATCGCGGTCGGCGGCGACGTTGAAGCAGCGTAGTTCATCCGTCCGCCGGGGGAATCGTGAGGTCTCTCCGCCGATCGCGGTCGGCGGCTACGTTGAAGCGGGGCCAGCCGGTGGCCAGCCCTCAACGAGGGCCCTCTCTCCGCCGATCGCGGTCGGCGGCTACGTTGAAGCACGCGTGCCGCCGCGTCCGCCGTGAGGAAGCCACGCATCTCTCCGCCGATCGCGGTCGGCGGCTACGTTGAAGCCGGTTCGCCGGCGACGCAACGGGCGTGAACGGGATCTCTCCGCCGATCGCGGTCGGCGGCTACGTTGAAGCAGCACCTTCTCGGGTCCGAAGACCTCGAGCAGCGCCTCCTCTCCGCCGATCGCGGTCGGCGGCTACGTTGAAGCAGCGACGTGAGGTCGGCGTAGTCCTTGAGCACCGGATCTCTCCGCCGATCGCGGTCGGCGGCTACGTTGAAGCGAGGAGCGCGAGCGCCGACGACGCCCGCTCCTCGAGGTCTCTCCGCCGATCGCGGTCGGCGGCTACGTTGAAGCATCATCGTCATCATCATCGCCGTGTGCTCTTTCTGCGACTCTCCGCCGATCGCGGTCGGCGCCTACGTTGAAGCCAGTCGAGCAGCGTCGCCACGCCGGACGCGACGGTGCCTCTCCGCCGATCGCGGTCGGCGGCTACGTTGAAGCAACGCGCCCGACGACACGATCGGGCCCGAGGGCGACCTCTCCGCCGATCGCGGTCGGCGGCTACGTTGAAGCATGCCGTCGTGCACGAGCGATTGACGGGCGCCAGGCACCTCTCCGCCGATCGCGGTCGGCGTCTACGTTGAAGCGACCTCGCGCTCTGTCGCCACGCGCACGGCGTCACCGCTCTCCGCCGATCGCGGTCGGCAGCTACGTTGAAGCGTCGCTCGCACGGAGTGCCACCAGTGGACGCCGTTGCTCTCTCCGCCGATCGCAGTCGGCGGCTACGTTGAAGCGGCGGGTCGCTGCTCATCATCGGCGCGGCTGGCGGCCACTCTCCGCCGATCGCGGTCGGCGGCTACGTTGAAGCAACGTCACGATGCCCTTGTGGTCGATCGTCGGGCTGCCTCTCCGCCGATCGCGGTCGGCGGCTACGTTGAAGCAGGACGTCGCCGACGCGCACGGGACGGCGGAGGAGGCTCTCCGCCGATCGCGGTCGGCGGCTACGTTGAAGCAGCGCGTCCCAGTCCGGGATGTGTTCGGCGCCGGTGCTCTCCGCCGATCGCGGTCGGCGGCTACGTTGAAGCGCCTTGGGGGCGGCGACGACGGGGGTGGACGAGGCGGCCTCTCCGCCGATCGCGGTCGGCGGCTACGTTGAAGCGCGACGGCTGCGAGGAGGGCGATCACCGGTCACCTCCTCTCCGCCGATCGCGGTCGGCGGCTACGTTGAAGCCGCTCCTCTCGATGGCGCGACGCGCGCGCTCCCCGGCGCTCTCCGCCGATCGCGGTCGGCGGCTACGTTGAAGCGACGCGCCGGCCGAGGCCGCGGGGCGCATCGACATGCGCTCTCCGCCGATCGCGGTCGGCGGCTACGTTGAAGCCTGCCCGTGTACGCGAGATAGGTGAGCGGCGGGCGCCTCTCCGCCGATCGCGGTCGGCGGCTACGTTGAAGCAAGAGGTAGCCGGGCCGCCTCGCCTCGACGTAGTCGCTCTCCGCCGATCGCGGTCGGCGGCTACGTTGAAGCCAGGCGATCGACTCGGCCGTCGGCGCGTCCGAGTTGTCTCTCCGCCGATCGCGGTCGGCGGCTACGTTGAAGCTAGCCGGCGTCGCCGAGCGCCTCCTCGGTGATCGCGTCTCTCCGCCGATCGCGGTCGGCGGCTACGTTGAAGCACTGAGTCGGGGCATCGTCCTCGCCGGGGTCGGTCGTCCTCTCCGCCGATCGCGGTCGGCGGCTACGTTGAAGCCACGTGCGCAGGCCCGCGAGCGGCGGCGCGTTGTCCGGCTCTCCGCCGATCGCGGTCGGCGGCTACGTTGAAGCGGCGTCGAGCCGATGTGGCACGTCGACCTCGGCGGCTCCTCTCCGCCGATCGCGGTCGGCGGCTACGTTGAAGCGCACCAAGGAAGTCGTTCCACAGTGCGCCGGCGGAGATCTCTCCGCCGATCGCGGTCGGCGGCTACGTTGAAGCTGCGTGCTGATGACGAGGACGCGGCCGCCCCAGATCAGGCTCTCCGCCGATCGCGGTCGGCGGCTACGTTGAAGCACGTCCTGGTACATCCAGGACACGACACCCTCGAGCGCTCTCCGCCGATCGCGGTCGGCGGCTACGTTGAAGCGCGAAGCAGGCCGCGAAGTACTTCGGCGGCGAAGGCGGCTCTCCGCCGATCGCGGTCGGCGGCTACGTTGAAGCAAGCCGTAGTCGATGCCGAGGACGAAGCGCCACGTGACTCTCCGCCGATCGCGGTCGGCGGCTACGTTGAAGCCGGACGAAGGCGGTGGGCAACCGCCTCGCTCCGCAGCTCTCCGCCGATCGCGGTCGGCGGCTACGTTGAAGCGGGCTCGCGTGCGCGAGCGGCATCGCGATCGCGATCTCTCTCCGCCGATCGCGGTCGGCGGCTACGTTGAAGCGACGGTGACCCGTCCTCGTGGCTGCGCCAGAACGCGAGCTCTCCGCCGATCGCGGTCGGCGGCTACGTTGAAGCACCAAGTCGCGGCGACCGCCGCCGACGAGCATCTCCGCTCTCCGCCGATCGCGGTCGGCGGCTACGTTGAAGCTGGCCACAGCGGGGATCACGAGGCCCTCGCGAGCAGCCTCTCCGCCGATCGCGGTCGGCGGCTACGTTGAAGCTTGTTCGCCGCGCGGACGCGGCACCTCGGCGAGATCCGCTCTCCGCCGATCGCGGTCGGCGGCTACGTTGAAGCATCGCGGAAGTGGATGACGGGCCGGAGGCCCATGAACTCTCCGCCGATCGCGGTCGGCGGCTACGTTGAAGCGACGAGATGGCGGTGCTCTGCATCGACTTCAAGGACTCTCCGCCGATCGCGGTCGGCGGCTACGTTGAAGCGTGCCAGAGGGTCAAGAACCGGATCTGGCGGTCGGTCTCTCCGCCGATCGCGGTCGGCGGCTACGTTGAAGCGCCTGACCGTGATGGGGCGTGACCCACCGCACCTCCTCCTCTCCGCCGATCGCGGTCGGCGACTACGTTGAAGCAACAACCAACTGAGGCAGGCAACGGGCATCGCGAAGGCTCTCCGCCGATCGCGGTCGGCGGCTACGTTGAAGCATCGACACGTCGTCACCGAAGACGGCCCCCCACTGCGTCACGACCTGGTTCGTCGTGATCAGCGAGCTCCCGCGCTCGTAGCGCCGGGCGACGAGCTGAAACAAGAGGTGTGCGGCGCGCTTCTCGAAGGGCAGATAGCCGACCTCGTCGATGACGAGGAGCTTCGGCTTGGCGAAGAAGGTGAGCTTCGCGTCGAGCGTGCCCTCGGTCTCGGCACGTGCGAGCTCCGCCTCGATCATCGCTACCTCCGCACCGAGAGGAGCCATTTTCTTCTCTACTTCCATCGACTTTACCTTCCTTTCGAACTCCAGGAAGGGGTCAGCTTTAGTGACGCGAGGGGGTCAGTCTTACTGACGCACGACACCGTGAAGGGCTCTCTCCGCCGATCACGATCGGCGGAGCCGTTGAAGCCACCCTCCTCACCGGCGATGATGATGCCGCGCGGCGCCTCTCCGCCGATCACGATCGGCGGCTCCGTTGAAGCGCGATCGTGCCGACGAGGCACGCGCACTCGCCGGTGTACTCTCCGCCGATCATGATCGGCGGCTCCGTTGAAGCACCACGCTTCGCACGTTCGCTCGCCGCGCCGGGTGCTCTCTCCGCCGATCGCGGTCGGCGGCTCCGTTGAAGCACGAGGTTGCCGGAGACAGAGGGCGTGATCTTGATCACTCTCCGCCGATCACGATCGGCGGCTCCGTTGAAGCGGCTCCATGGCCCACGGCACCCTCAGGGGCGCGGGCCTCTCCGCCGGTCTCGATCGGGCGGCTCCCATGAAGCCGGGGCCAAACGGCCCGAGATGCGGGCATCGCTCCCCTCTCCGCCACCTACTGGTCGGGCGACCTCGGGCTTCGTGCCTGAGCCATCGCACGCCGCCGAGCCCTTTCCCGAGCGAGGATGGTCTCCATCTGCGAAAGGCGTTGAGCGTTGAACATCACGAGGCCAGGCTCGGGACGTCCTCTCGGGATCGCGTCCAGCGCATCTATCCCATGGTCGTCGTAGACGTTCCTTGCTTGCAGGCGAAGGCGAGTGAATCGAAACACGCGCTCCGCAGCCTTGAGGAAGGGACGCAGCCCCTGGTGCTCGAGGAGGTCGCATAGGAACTCGCGCGCGCAGACGATTGAAGCGCGCAGTTGTCGAAGCGCCTGCGGGGTCGTGTAGCCGGGAAGGCTGGCGTTACAGATCCGGCTCTCCATGCAAAGGATCGGAGGCAGCACGCGGAAGCGCCCTTCGCCGATGCCCGTGTGGACGAGGAGACTCATCCGCTCGACGTCCAGTCGAGTAATACCGTGCGGCTTGTCGAGGAAGTCGATCTCGTGCTTGGCGCCCGAGTGTTCGAAGCGCACGAGCGCAGTCGAGGGAGTCGCATCGTCCAGCGATGGAACGCAAACCTCTCCACCGAGCGCTTCGGCTGCGGCTCGCGCCTCCTCGGCGTCGCCGCAAAAGTCGACGTCCTTGCTCGTAAAGGGCGCTCCCGACGACAGGAACGAATCGCGCGCCGCATACTGGCTGACCCAAAAGTGAAGCGCCTGCCCGCCGATGAGGACGATGTCCTCAGCTACAGCGCCAAGGCGGACGAGGATCTCAGCAGTGTCCCGGTATGAGAGCTGCGGACCCGCACTCACCAGTGGCGGCGCGCGCTCGACCAATCGATCGAGGCACGAGGGAACGCGAACTTCCCATTCTCGGCGCGAAGATCCTCCGCGCTCTTGAGCTGCATCGCGAGCGCTCGAGCATCGTCTTCACGAGACGCGCTCTTCTCCTCCGCGCGAACACGGGGATCAAGCCGCTGAGGAAGGTCGAGGTTGCGATCCATCGTCCTTTGGCAAGCCTACGGCGGGGCCCCCGGCCATGCAAGCGAACGCCCTCGAGAGCGACGCTAGCGCCGCGGACGACTGCGGCAAGTCCACTGAGTTGCTTCATTCGTGCCGGGTGGCAGTCCGAGGACCGACCGCGGTCCTGACGCTGTGGCGCTGTCCTCGACAGACTCACCTATCCATCGACCACAATCGGCGGCTCCGTTGAAGCAGGTCGACCTGGACCCATGTGCCGTTCGTCGAGCCCTCCTTCCGCCGATCTCGATCGGCGGCTCCGTTGAAGCACCGTCTCGAGGTCGAGCTCCGCCTGCAGGTCGCCGGCCTTCCGCCGATCTCGATCGGCGGCTCCGTTGAAGGCGTGCCCGTCTGCTCGTCGAGTGGCGCCACCGCGCCCCCGTCGAACTCGATCGGCGGCTCCGTTGAAACCCGCGCATGGTCGGCGTGGCCTCGATGCCCGCGCACACGAGAAGAAGAGCTAGCTTACACCTACGCTGGCACCAACCCAATGCCATAAAATAACTCATGTTTTTAGCCAACGCCGAGCGGTAGCCTTCGCCTCGCCAACGGACACTAGTCAAGTTTTCTTGACTAGTGTCCGCTGCTAGTCAAGATGTCTTTCCTAGCTGCCCTCGCTAGTCAAGCAGACGTGACTAGTGCTCCGGACCGGTCAAGCAGCCGTGACTCATGGAGCCCAGGATGCCGACGCGAACGACCGGAAGACTCGAGCGGAGCACGGTCGGCGGTGAGGAGATCGCGGCGTTCATCCCGCTCGCGCTTCCGCCGGCGGATCCGCCGCTGGCGCTTACCTCGGCGCTTGTCGACCGCCTGCGGGCGGCCGAGCAGTCGCTCGTTCGGCTCGAGTTGGCGGGCGAGATGGTGCCGTCGCTCGACTGGTTCATCTACGCCTTCGTCCGCAAGGAGGCCGTCGTGTCGTCCCAAATCGAGGGCACGCAGGCCACTCTCGTCGACCTGCTCGCCTTCGAAGCGCAGGAGGATGCCACCGCGACGGACGAGAAGGCCGCGCCGAACGCCGACGTCGAGGAGGTGTGCAACTACCTCGACGCGCTCGTGTACTCGCGCGCAGAGCTCGCCGATCCGCGCGGCCTGCCCCTGTCGATGCGGCTCCTCAACGAGGCGCATCGACGGCTGATGCGTGGCGTGCGCGGCGCCGAGAAGCAGCCCGGCGAGGTGCGTCGGAGCCAGAATTGGATCGGTGGCAGCCGCCCCGGCAACGCGATGTACGTGCCGCCACCGCCGCACGCCCTCGGCGCGCTGCTGAGCGCGTTCGAGAAGTACCTCCACGGCGAGGACGCGCAGCACCCGCTCGTGCGCGCGGGTCTGCTCCATGTGCAGTTCGAGACGATTCACCCGTACCTCGACGGGAACGGGCGCATCGGCCGCTTGCTCGTGACGCTGTTGCTCGAGCACTGGAAGCTGCTGACCAAGCCGCTCCTCTACCTGAGCCTCTTCTTCAAGCGCCACCGCGACGACTATTACCGCCGTCTCGACGCCGTGCGGGTCGACGGCGACTGGGAGGGCTGGATCGACTTCTTCCTCGATGGGGTCGCCACGATCGCCAACGAGGCCGTCGCCGCCGCGCGCGAGCTGTTCGCGCTCGTGGCCGAAGATCGCGCGCGCGTACTCTCCACCGACAAGGTTTCCATCGGGTCGCTGCGCCTCCTCGAGCTCCTGCCGCGCCACCCGATCGTGTCCGTAGCCTCCGCGACGAAGCTGCTCGACACCACCAAGCCGACGGCGATCCGAGCCGTCGAGCTGCTCGTCGACGCCGGCGTCCTGGTCGAGTCGACGGGGAAGAAGCGCGATCGCTCCTTCGCCTACCGCGCCTACCTGGATCGGCTGAAGGTCGGCACCGAGCTCACCCGCCCAAGGAAGTAGGAGCTCGTCCTGGCCTCGATCGGCGGCTCCGTTGAAGCGGCCAAGCGACGCCGGTCTGCGTCGCATGCCTCCCGCCGCCGAGAGCGCTGCGCCATCACAGGACGATCTGCTGGCACGTCGGAAAGAACGCCTTCGCGGCCGAGTTGCCGTTCAGCGTCGTGCACAGATCGACGCACAGATTCGAGCCGCTCCTGCCCTTGCAGCACTCGTTGATCGCCTGAAAGAGCGGCGTCGCACCTTCGATGCCCGGTCCACACGTCGCGGCGGCTTGCTTGGTCGCGAAGCAGGCGAGCGCGGCGGCGTCGACCTGGGTCGTCGCTCCGGTCTGGCAGCGCTGCACGCAGCCCGCGCAGCTCGACTGCGTGAACCCGATCGCCGAGAGCTCCGCCTGGAGCGACGGCCCGACGGTGCGGTTCTCGACGGCGCAGTCGGCGAAGAGCTGGCATGCCTCCGTGCATCCTGCACGCGTCGTCGGCGCGCACGTCATGTCGGGCAAGGGCGCGAGCTCGTACGGAGCGACCGAGCACGCGGCCCGTGCGTTCGCCGGGAGCGCCGGAAGCGCGAACGCCGAGGCCGGCGTTCCCTTCGGCCGGGAGAGGAGGAGGTCGGCGAACCAGTCGTTCAGCGGCAGCCACGCGTGACCGAGGTTGTCGCCGCGGCAGCGCGCGTGAGCGACGCCCGACTCCGCCGCGTAGAACTTCGACGCGAGCGAGGCCTGCTCGACGAAGCTGAACGCCGGCACGTTGACGCCGTTCGGCGTCGTGCCGCGGTAGGTGTCGTTGTCGCCGCCCCAGGTCACGACGACGAGCATCGGCTCGAGCGGCGCCTTCGTGCCGGACGCGGTGAAGTCGAAGACGCCGGAGCCCACGATGCCCCCGGCGAGGACGCTCGAGCGGCTCCGGAGGAGGCGGTTCGTGAAGATGCCTCCGGCGGAGTGCCCCGTCGCGAAGACACGGTTCTTGTCGACGGCGTAGTTTGCCGCCGTGCAGCGGAGGAGGCGGTCGAAGAGCTCGAGGTCGGCGTTCGGCAGAGCCTCGCTGCCCGGCGCGCGCATCGCGTCCCACACGGGCCAGAAGGAGCCGTTTCCGACGGCGTCCGGGGCGACCACGATGAAGCCCTTCGCCGCGAAGTCGGCGAGCCTCGCGCGCGCGAGAAACCTCGGCCCGTTCTCGGTCGTGCCGTGGAAGGCGAAGAGAAGCGGGCGCGGTCCCGTGAACGAGTCGGGCGGGAGGACGAGATGAAACGTCCTCGACTGGCCTCCCGCGGAGAAGCCCTCGTTGACGCCGGCCTTCGGGCCGGCGGCGTCGTACGGGGCAGGACACGCCGTGGCGGGATCGCCCGCGTCGATCGGCTCGGTCACGCCACCGTCGGGCGGGGCGCTGCTCGGCCCTCCGTCACTCCCGCTCGAGGCCGTCGAGCCGTCCGGCGAGCCGCCCTCGCCCTCGCTCGAGCACGCGCCGACCAAGAGGACCAGCGACGCGAGAAGAGAGCGCGTGTGCACGCCCGAGGGCTAGCACATCACGTCCGCGACGCCGCCGCGTTCGACACGTTGGCTCGGACGCGCCGCGGACGGGGTCGACGCCGAAAAAGCAGCACCGGCCCGGTTCGTTCCGTCTCGTGCGTCGTTCCGTGAGGCGTTCGGGTACGCCGCTCCGCGTCGACGGCCCGATCGCGACCTGAGCGCGGCGTAGCAACGACGGCGCGCACGCGACCGCCGCCGGCAGCGGAGCCGCTCCGCCCGAAGCTGGCGCGAACCATGCCCCCACCGACGCGGCAAGGCGAACACGCTGACGAAAGGAATCGCGACCATGGGAACGCTGGTTGGCAAGCAGAAGGACATCGCAGACCTCCTCAACTCTCTCCTCGCGATCGACTACGACGCGATCGAGGCCTACGAGGTCGCGATCGATCGCATCGACGACGACGGAGACAAGGCCCAGCTCGCCGAGTTCAAGGGCGACCACGAACGTCACGTGTGCGAGATGCACCCGCTCGTCGTCGAGCTCGGGGAGAAGCCCGTCGAGAAGGCCGACATCAAGCGCGTGCTGACGAAGGGGAAGGTCGTGCTCGCGTCGCTGGTCGGCGATCGCATGGTCCTCCTCGCGATGAAGACGAACGAGCGAGACACGAACCTCGCCTACGACCGCGCCGTCCAGCGGATCGATCTGCCGTCGCACGTGCGCGAGGTGCTGCTCCGGAACCGCGACGACGAACGCCGTCACCTCGCGTACATCCAGGGGCGCCTGGTGGACTACGAGCTCGGCGAGGTCGAGGAGGCCGGCAAGACCGAGCCGATGGTCGCGTCGACTCCGGTCATCGAGACGCCTCCGACGAGCCAGAGCGTGCCCAGCACGCGGTGACTCAGCGCGTCTGGCCAGCTGTCGAGGCGCGCGCGCGACGACGAGCCAGAGCGTGCCGAGCACGCGGTGACTCAGAAGCTCGGCTCGTTCTTCGTCTCGCCGAGCTCGCTCATGAACGAGCGATGGCCGAGGTCGCCGGCGGCGAACTCGGCGCGCACGCGGCGGAGGAAGTAGACGATCTGCGGGCTCTTGAGTCGCCCCTCGACCTCGACCTCGCCGAAGCGGAAGACGCGCTGGCCGCCGTCGAGCGTCTTCTGGTCGACGATCGAGCCGCCCTTGCCTGCGCCCGCGTCCCTCGCCGCGGAGACGGGCTCGGCCGACTCCTTGCCGGCGAGCGGGGCCGCCGCGTCGCCGTCCTCCGCGGCCGGCTTCGCCGGAGCCTTCTTTGCGGGCGCCGCACCTGCAGGCCTCGCGGCGGGCTTCTTCGTCTGCGCGGCCGACACGAGCGTGATGGCGCTCGTGAGCGCGATCACGAAGAAAGCCACGCGGCGCCTCATCGTCCGCGCCGGAGCGGACGCGCGCCGCGTTCGACGCGACGACTCAACGGGCGCGATCGATCCACGAGCGCTCTTCATGTCTTGCCTCCCTTCGCCGGCGGCTTCGGCGGAGCCGCAGGGGGCGGGGCCGGCGGCGGCGGTGCGGGCGCGGCGGCCGCGTTCTTCGCGCCGGTCAGTTGACGCTCGGCCTCGGGCCGCGCGGGGTGATCGCGAGGCGCGTCGTCGAGGAAGCGCTCGAAGTAGGCCTTGGCCTCGGCGGGTCGCTTGAGCGACTCGGCCTGGAGGATGCCCATGTTGAAGAGCGCCGCGACGTTGTGAGGATCGCGCTCGAGGACCTTGTCGAGGAGCGAGCGCGCCTCCTCGATGAGGCGCGCGTCCTTGTTGTTCGACTCGCCGCGGAGCGCAGCGGCGAGCCCGAGCTGCGCCGCGGGCTCGTCCGGCGACGCGGCGAGCGCGCTTTTGTACTGATCGGCGGCCTTCGCGTAGGAGCCGGCGCGGAGGAGCACCGCCCCCATGTTCAGGCGCGAGGTCGTGTCGTGCGGGTCCTCTTGCGCGGCCTTCGAGAACGCCTGGAACGCGGCCGCGTCGTCGCCGCCGGCGAGGCTCACGAGGCCCTGCACGCGATGCGCGACGGCGCTCTTCGCGTTCACGTCGAGCGACTGCTTCACGAGCAGCTGCGCGACGTCACGCTCGCCCTTGCCGAGATGACAGAGCGCGAGCTCCGCGAGCGCCGTGGCGTCTCCGGGCTTGCGCACGAGGACCTCGCGCGCCTGGGCGATGGCCTTGTCGTGCTGGCCCGAGTCGCGCAGCGCCGCGACGAGCAGCGTGCGCGCGTCGAGCGCGCCGGGGTGGTCCTTGACGAAGTCGTCGAGCGCGTTCGCCGCCTCCTTGTTCGAGCCGCGGCGACGCCTCACCTCGGCGAGCGCGACCAGGACGTCTTCGCGCTCGGGCGCGATCTTCGCCGCGGCCTTGAGCTGCTCCTCGGCGTGCGCGAGGTCGCCCGCGCCCGCGAGCACGACGCCGAGATCGAAGCGCGCCTCCCACAGGTTCGGGTCGATCTGGATCGCCTCCCGAAAGAGCGCGATCGCGCGCGTGCGCGCCTTCGGATCCTTGGCGGCCTCCTTCGCTGCCGCGACGCCCTCGACCATCCGCTGGACGGCGAGCGGGTTCGCGGGCGGGAGGCCGCTCTCGGCGACCTTCGGCCCCTGCTTGGCCTTTCCTCCGCCGCAGGCGGCGACGGAGAGCGCGGCGAGGACGACGGCGACGGCGCGAACGCGGCTCACTTGCCACCCTTCTTCGGCGCGGGCTTGGCCGGCTTCTTCGGCTCGGGCTTTCGCGGCTCGTCGATCGCCGGCTTGTCGTCGTCGTCCGGCACCATCGCGCCTGCGCCACCGGAAGACGCGGGCGCCGCAGGCTTGTCGTCCTTCTTCGGCGCCGGCGCGGACGCAGGCGCCGCGGGCTTCGACGCCGCCGGCGCGGGCGCGGGCGCTGCCGCGGCCTTGGGCGAAGGAGCTGCGGGCGACGCCGCGGGCTTCGCGCCCGCCTTGTCGGCCTTGTCGGCCTTGTCGGCCGGCCCACGCCGCGGCCCGTCGAGGAGCGCCGGCAGCGGCATGGGTCCCTGCGAGCGGACCTCGAAGCCCGTCTCCCGGAACGGGGGGTAGAGCTCGCCGTTCAGGCGCCCGAGCGCCTCGCGCATCTTCGCCGTCCACTGGTTGTAGATGTTGAGATCGGTCGCCTTCTTCCAGCCGTTCTCGTAGGCGTCGAGCGAACGCTCCTCGATCGGGACGACGAACTCGTCGATCTGCGTCTGGTATTGCTCCTTGTCCGCGTCGGAGAGCCCGGACGGCGCCGGCGAATCGCGGAGCGCCTTGGCGAAGTTCTCGTACGTCCGGCCGATCTGGTAGAGCGCCGCGGTCGTCCACTCCGCGACGCCGAGCGAAACCACGTCGAGGAACACGTTCGACGCCTTGGCGAGGAGCTCCGCCTTCTGCTTGAGCCGCTGCGACAGCTGCTTCACGTCGCCGGAGATCTGGATCGCGTCGAACCGGGCGAGCACGCGCTCGCCCTCCATGTACCGCGCGTGGGCGGCGGCGTACTTGCCGTCGGGCCCGATCTCGCCCTTGCGATGCTTGCCGATGTCGACCGCGGTGCGGAGGGCGTCGTCCGCGGCTTTCTCGTCGCCGTTCTTCACGAGCGCTTGAGCGAGCAGCACGTAACCCTGAACGCGATGGTCCTGGTTCTTCGACCGCGCGACGTAGCGGCGATAGAGGTCGACGGCCTCTTTGTTGCGGCCGGCGTTCTGGTGCGCCTTGCCCATCTGGAAGACGACCTCGTCGGCGTCGCTCGACGAGCCGTAGCTCTGGAGGTAGCGGTTGCCGTTGGCGATCGCCTTGTCGTGCTCGCCGGTCGCGACGCGGAGGACGACCGCGTTGAACGCCGCGTCCTTCGCGTGCTCGAAGCGCAGGTAGTGCGGGTGCTCCTTGTCGGCGAGGCCGGCGATGGCCTCGTGGAACTCCGCGGACTCGGCGAAGAGGCCCATCGACTGGAACGTGGTCGCGGCGATCCACGCGCCCTGCGGGGACTCCGGCCGGTCGCGGTAGTCCTTGCCCGTGATGAGCTGCGCGCCCTCTTTCAGCGTCTGGTGATCGCCCGCCTTCTGCGCCGCGAGCTCCGAGTTGACGCACGCCTGCGCGGCGCGCGGATCCTTCGGGAACTCCTTGGCGGCGCGGAGGTAGGCCTTGGCGGCGCCGAGGTGATCGCCAGCCTGCGACTTCTGCTCGCCCTGCTTGAAGACCGCCTGGACGATGAGCGTGTCGAGCTTCTTCTGGTTCGTCTCGCCGGCGAACGCGGGCGTCGTCTTGAGGCGGCGCGCCCAGGTCTCGATGTTCTCGTAGTTCTTGGCGCGGTTGAACGAGTCGAGAATGAGCTCGCCGGCGGAGAGGGCGTACTGGCTGCGCGGGAACTTCTCGAGGAGCGAGCCCCAGATCTTCACGGCGGCGTCGTAGACGCCGTAGTCGTAGTACTGCCGGCCCTGGCGGAAGAAGAGCTCGGGGAGCGCCGGATCGTTCGGATAGAGCTGCGCGTAGAGCTCCAGCGCCTCGGCGAACTTCTTGTCGGCCTCGGTCTCCTGGAACGCCGAGCCGCCCTTCTCGTCGACGCGCTGCTTCTTGCGCGCCTCGAGCTCCGCGAAGCGCACGCGCTCGAGCGCCGCGATGGCGTTGTAGATCGCGTCGTGGCGGAGCGTCTTGAGCGGCTCCTTCTCCGCGGCGGCGCTCGGAATCCCGCGCGCGGCGGCCATGTAGTGCGTCGCCGCGTCGGTCGGGCGATCGAGCCGGTAGAAGTAGATCTCGGCGAGGTAGTACTGGATCTGGTACGCGTCCTTCTCGCCGCCGAATTTCGAGAGGTAGACCCCGTAGAGCCCCGCGGCGCCCTCGAACTCGGCGCGGCTCGTCTTGTCGCGCTGCGCCTTGGCGTGGAGCTGGAGCGCGTGCTCCTTGAGCTGCCTCTCGATCTCCTGCGAGGTCTCGGCGACGACCTTCGGATCGCCCTGCGTCTTCGCCCACGGCGAGCCCGCCGTGTAGCCGGTGACGGCGCGATCGTACGTCGTCTTGAGCTTCGGCCAGTCCTCGACCGCGTTGTAGCCCTGCGCGATCGCGAGCACCCACTTGCCGGCGTCGGGCGACGCGGGCTCGAGCTTGAGCAGGAGCTCGTACGCCTCGATCCCGCGGTCGTAGTGCGCCTGGTCGTAGAACTGCACCGCGAGCGCGCGCACGACCTTGCCGGCGAAGCGGTCGCCGCCGATCTTCGTCAGGAAGCCGTAGACGTCCTGCGCGGTGTTCTTCTCGTCCTCGGTGAAGACCTCGACGAGGTACTTGAGCGCCTCGCTCTGGAGCTCGTCGAGCTGCTTGCGCTGGACCGCGCTGACCTTCTTGCCCTCGCTGTCCGTGATCTCGAAGACGGCGACGAAGCGCTTGGCGGCCTCGTCGGATCGTCCGAGGCGCCAGAGGCACCAGGCGCTCTTGAACATCGCGAGGCCGTAGAGGTCGCTGTTCTTGAACCGAAGGACCTGCTCGTACTCGGCGAGCGCGCCAGCGTAGTCGTACTTGCCGTTGAAGAGCGCCTCGGCGCGCGCCATGTGCGCGTCGGGAACGAAGCGCGAGCTCGGGTGCTCCTTGAGGATGCGATCGAACCGCGCGAGCGCCTCGTCCTGCTTGCCCTGCTCGTAGGCGAGGAAGCCGTCGATGTAGAGCGCGAGATCGTACTGCCCGAACCAGGGGTAGTCCTTGAGCACGCGCGCGAAGAGATCGCGCGAGGGCTGGAAGTTCGGCTCCGGGACGGGCCCGCGCTGATCGACGGGTTTGGCCTCCCACGCCTTGAAGCGATCGACGAACTGCTCGCGCTCGAGCTCCCACTTGAGCTCGCCGAGGCGCAGCATCGCCTCCGGCATCTCGCGCGCCTCGCGCGGCGTCTCGGCGACGAACGTCGACAAGAGACCGATCGCCTCGCCGCGGAGCTGGCGGATCTGCGCGACGTCGCGATCGATGCGCGCCTCGAGCTGCTTGTGGAGCTGCGCCCGGAGCGCGTCGGGGATCTTCGGGCCGTTGATCGCGGGGCGGCCGCCGGCGCCGGTGAGCGACGAGGCCGCCGAGCCCTGCTGCGCGCGCCGGGCGGCTCCGGGCTTGGCCGCGGGCTTGGCTTCGATGGTCTTCTCGGCGGCGGCGCGCACGCTGCCGCTCGACGGCGGCGGCGTCACGGTGGGCGCCGGCTCGGGGGCGACGGCGGGCTTGCCCTTCTCCGGCGCGGCGAACGCGAGCGCCGGCGCGAGGCAGAGCGCGCCCATCAACGCCGCGAGACCCGTCTTCGGCCGAACCACTGCGGTCGATGATACACCCACCGGGCGCGGCGCGAGCTTACGCTCCGGGCTCATTTCTTCTTCTTGCCGGCCTTCGGCTTCTTCTTTGCTGCGGGTTTCTCGGCGGGCGCCTCGGCGTCGTCTTCCATCCCGCCGGTCTTCCCCTCCATCGCTCGCCACGGCTTCGGCGCGATGACCCAGTGACCGTTGATGAAGGCGAGGCCGTCGTAGGCGGTGCCGGTGTCCTTGCCGGCCTCGACGAACTTGAAGCGGAAGAAGAGGACCGTGGGAGACAGGTGCTTGGCGACCTTCTTGTAGCCGCCGGGAAACTCGCGCGCGTTCCCCGTTCCCTTCGCGAGGTCCGAGCCGGTCGCGCCCCAGACCTTGATCTCCGTCTGCCCGGCCTTCGGCTTGATGACCGCCTTGTTGGAGTCCCAGTCCTTCGCCTGGGCCGCCTCGATCTTCGCCGCCGCCTTGGCGTCGAAGAGCGTCTTGTAGTCGCTGGTGGTCGGGCGAAGCGAGCGCGTGAGCGCGTGGTGATCGGCGTCCGCGGCGACGAACTGCTCGAGCAGCGCGCGAGCGCCGTCCTCGTTGCCCTGGAGGATCGCGGCGCCCGACGGAGGATCGCTCGGGTCGGAGGCCGGCGGTCCGTCGGCGTCGCTCTTCGCATCGGTCGACGCCGTGTCGCCGCTCGCTTCGGAGTCGGCGGCGGCTCCGGCCGGATCGGCCATCATCGGCTCTTTCGAAGCGCGACCGCGGCCGCCGCACGCCACGAGCAGCGCGCTCGCGAGCACGCAGGCGGCGATCGAAGCGCTCTTGCGAGCGCACGTCCGCGGGCTCATTTGAGCCCCTCGCCGCCGACGAACTCGTCGGGCCAGTCGTCCCCTTCGAACGGCCAGTACTCCTCGTCGTCGCGCAGGTAGCGCGCGGCGTCGAGCGAGTCGAGCGCGTCCTTCGGGAGATAGCCCGCGTTGAGCGCCTCGATCTCCACCTCGAGCGCGCGCTTCTTCCCGAGCACCGACTCGATGCGCCCGAGGCGCGCGCGACGAAGGAGCCGCGAGAGCCGCAGATCGAGGCGATGCAGCGCGTCCTTCGCGAGCGCGCTCTCGGCGGCCGCGAGCTCGTTTCGCGTGCCTTCGATCTCGCGGCCGAGCGTGACGGCGTAGGCGGCGTCGGCGCGGAGGAGCTCGGGGAGATCCTTGCCGGCGGCCTCCGCGGCGGCGGCCTCGGTCGCGGCCACGGAGCCTTCGCCGAGGCGGCCCTCGAGCTCGGCGAGCTCGCGCGTGAGCGGCGCGATCTTGTCGGCCGGAGCGCGCGCCTGGACGAGATCGTCGATCTGCCGCCGGACGCCGTCGAGCGCGGCGCGCGCGTCGTTCGCCTTCTCCTGCGGGTCGCCGTTCTCGTCGACCGCCGGCCGCACGCCGCCGGTCGTGGCGAGGCTCCGCTGCATGTCGCCGAGCATCCCGAGCGTCAGGCGGAGGCCGCTGGTCTCGCGATCGAGCACGGCGCGGCGCTTCGCGATCTCGCCGTAGACCGGATCGACGCGCACGAGCGCCGCGACCGCGCGGAGCTGCTCCGGCGTGACGGCCGCGCCCGAGGCTTCGGTCCCGGCAGCGTCGGCGCCGCTCCGGGCCGCCGCGAGCAGCGCGCGCGTTCCACGTTCGCTCTGCCCGAGCCGGCGAGCGGCGTCGCGCGCGGGCTCGTAGTCCTTGAGGAACGCCTGCAGCTTCGCGTCAGCGGACGGGAAGCGGCAGAGCGCGAGATCGATGTACGCGTCGAGGATGCGCGCCTCGTCCTCGTAGCGGTGATGGATCTTGAGGCCCGAGAGCTCGTCGAGGAGCTCGCGCGCCCCCTGGTAGTCCTTCTTCTCGTAGCGCGTCGTCGCGGCCTCGTAGAGCGCCTCCGCGAGGCGGTCGGAGTCGCGCGGCACGAGGTAGTAGTAATACCGCGCGTCGTCGTGGCGGAGCTGCTCGTGCGCGACGCGTCCGAGCGCGAGGCGCGCGAGATCGCGCACGGCGAAGAAGCGCTCGTCGGCGAACATCGGCACCGTCTGGTCCTGCCGCTTCGGATCCGCGACCTTACAGAACAGGTTCTCGCCTTCCTTCGGGCGCCCGCGCTCGACCTGGATCAGGCCGGAGAGGTACGTCGCCTGCGACCAGAACCGCGACGTCTGCGGGACCTCGGCGTACGCGGCGAGCGCGCCCTCGGCGTCTCCGGCCGCCTGCTTCGCGCGGCCGCGGAGGTAGGCGATCTCCGCGCGGACCTCGGGCGGCGCGCTCGGCGGCACCGCCTCGAGATCCTTCATCCCGGCGTCGTAGGCGCGCGTCTCGAGCGCGATCTCGACGATGCGCCGCACGGCGCGGCGCGCGTAGGGACCGTACTGCTCCCACGATCCCTTCGCGGCGAGCGAGCGCCGGAGGTAGGCGCGCGCGGACTCGTTGATGCCGGCCGACGCGAGCGCGTGGCCGAGGAGGTAGAGCGCGGCGCGGCCTTCCGGCGTCTCGGCGGAGGCGTCGAAGCGCGGGTGCTCGACGATCTCCGTGAGCTTCGCGATCGCCTCGTCGTGGCGTCCGGTCGAGACGAGGGCCTCGGCGTCGGCGACGCGCTCGGACAGCCGCTCGGTCACGCCGTCCTGCGACCCGAGGCGACGCTTGAGCATCGCGTCGTGGTACGCGCGCATGCGATCACCGCGCGTCGGGTCCACGGGCGCTGCCGCCTTCGGCGGCGGGGGCGCCGGCTCGGGCTCGGGCTCGGTGGCGGGCGGCGGCGCCGGCGGAGCGGAGGGCGGCGCCGGCTGCGCCTCCGCGACGACGATCGACGACGCGAGGGCGAGGCAGACCCCGAGCGCGAGGGTGCGTCGCATCGTCACTTCCCCACGGGCTTCGCCACCGCCTTCACGCGGAAGCGGAGATCGTACTTGCCGCTTCGATCCGACGGGAAATCGGCGCCCATCGAGGAGTCGTCGAGGATCTTCACCTGCACGTCGACCTTGTGATCGCGCGGGACGTCGACGGTGAAGCGCGAGCGCTGCGAGGTGCGGAACGCCTCGTCGCGCGCGTCCTTGCGGTCGACGTCGACCGTCACCGCGTGACGCCCCGGCGCGACGGCGTGGTCGTAGACGGCGGTCATGTCGGACGCGGCGAAGCTCTGCGGCGCGGTGAAGACGACGCCGTCGTCGAGCGAGACGGTGAGCCGGCTGATCTTCGCGCGATCGCCGTCGGTCTGCAGGGCGACCGAGATGCGCGACTGATAGAGGTTGTCGGAGACCGCCGCGACGCGCGCTCGAAGCGCGGCGATGTCCGCGAGCAGCCGGTCGTAGTCGACGGGGACGCCCGCATCGACCGCGTTGCTCGGCAGCTCCGGCGGCTGCGGGTTCAGCGGCGAGAGGCGACCGCCGTCGCTCGGCTCGCTCGGCGGCGGCGGGATCTCGGTGGTGGCCGGCGACGCCCCCTTGGGCGTCTCGCCGTTCGCGCCGTTCGTCTCTTCGGCGACGGGGGCCCCGGCGTCGACCTTGGCCGCGGGGACGGGCTTCGGCTTCGCCGGCGCCCTCGGCTTCGTCTGCGCGAGCGCGATCGTCGCGAGCACGGGCGCGCACGCGACGAGCATCGCGAAGACGAGGCGGGGCGGACGACGGCGGCTCCTCTTCGTGGCCATTCCGACTCCCATGTTACGAGTCATCCTCCGAACGGGAAGAAGATGCTGACGCCGCCGGTCACGAGGATGTCGTTGACCAGGTGCTCTTCGCCGATCAACGTCTGCTTGAGGAGGTGGTCGCGCACGTCGATGCGGACGGCGAACCACTTGCCGAAATACCACTTCGTCCCGATGCCGAAGCTGCCGGTCAGGCCCTGCGACGTCGAGTCGTCCGTCACGCCCGCGCCGAGGGCGGCGTTGAAGTCGAAGCGGGTGATGCCGCCGCCCATCCAGCGGAGCTTGCCGTACGCGAAGCTCCAGACGAGGTGGCCGAAGTAGAGCCGACCGGGTCGGTTCGTCCGCTCCTCCACCTGGACCTGCGGGTAGCGCCGCTCGTACGAGTCGGTCGCCGCCGTCCGGAAGCGCGTGAGCTGGAAGCTCCCCTCGAGGCCCAGGTCTTCGCTGAAATGGAACGTGTACGCTCCGCCGGCGAGCCAGCTCGAGGAGTAGAGGTCGGCTCCGTAATACCCGCCCATCGCCGAGAGCTCGTGGCGGAACGCCTTCGTGAACAGGCGCGGCTGCACCCCACGGTAGTGACGGCCGCCGACGAGCTCCTGCTTCAGCTCCTCGTCGACGCACTGGGCGTTCGCGCGGCTCGGCGCCGCGATCACCGCGGCTCCGAGGGCGGCTCCGATGACGACGGACGTGGTCCTACATGGTGAGGGCCAGACGCGTCGCATTGGCGCCCATACTCGCTTGCGCGGGCTTCCAGCACAAGCACAAGACCGCGGCGCGGCTCGGACGGCGTCGATCGCCCGTGCCGACGCGGATAGTCCCGCGCCGGGCGCCGAGGTCACCCGCGGGCGCCTACGACCACTCTTGCTTGAGGCGGCGCATGTCGGACTGCATCCCGCGAAGCGAGCGCGGGGCCTCGTCGAGGAACTCGTCGACCGCGCCGGCGCCCTCGCGGACGATCTGCGGCGGCTGCACCGTCAGGTCGACCACGGTCGTCGGGACGACGCCGCCCGCGCCGCCGTCGAGGACGAGGCCGAGACCGGAGAAGTCGTCGTCGATCTCGCGCGCGTCGACGTGCGGCTCGGCCCCTTCCCGCTGCGCCGTCGTCGAGATGACCGGGCGCCCGAGCGAGCTCACGACGCTGCGGATGACCTCGTGGTTCGGGACGCGAATGCCGATCGTCTTGCGCTTCGTCTGGAGCAGGCGCGGCACCTCGCGCGTCGCCTCGAGGATGAAGCAGTACGGTCCGGGGAGGAACCGCTTGAGGACGCGGTAGAGCTGGTTGTCGACGATCGCGTACTTCGCGATCTCCGAGAGGTCGGGACAGATGAACGCGAGCGGGTGCGCCCGATCCATTCCCTTGATCTGGTAGAGCCGATCGGCGGCCTTCTTGCTCCCGATGTCGCAACCCAGCCCGTAGACGGTGTCCGTCGGGTAGCCGATGACCTCGCCCGCCTGGAGGGCGTCGACGGCGCGCTGGATCTTGCGCGGCTCCGGGTGGAGCGGGTTGACCTGGATCAGCATCGGAGCTTCCGCGGGCGGAAGGCTCGCACCGTACCAGGCCGTGCGCCCGCGCAACAGGAGCACGAGCTTCGCGCGCGCATCGCTCACGGCGTTCGGCCAGGCCGCCTCATCGACGCGACCGACGCGTCACGCGATCGTTTCCGCCGCTTCGTCCGGCCCGGACAGGGGCGCGACCTGCCTGCTACGATGGGCGCCTCGTCACGGTAGCCGCCGCGGCCACGCTCCGCGTCCCGCGCGCCGGCGCCGACTGCCGATCCCACCCGACGCGATGCGCCTCGACGAGCTCCTCTCGATAGTCCCGCTCTGGCTGGTCCGGAGCTCGGTCTTCGTCTTCGGCCTGCTCTGGGGGAGCTTCCTCAACGTCGTCATCTACCGCGTGCCGCGCGAGATGAGCGTCGTGAGGCCGGCCTCGCACTGCCCCGGCTGCGGCAAGCCCGTCGAGGCCTACGACAACGTCCCCGTCCTCTCGTACGTCATCCTCCGCGGACGGGCCCGCTGCTGTGGCGCGCGGATGAGCCCGAGGTACCCGCTCGTCGAGCTCATCGGAGGGGCGCTCTCGCTCGCGATCCTCGAGGTGATCGTCCTGAACCTCCCGGGCTCGACCTCGATCGGCCACGCGGCGGCGATCTACGTCGCCGACTTCGCGCTGTGCCTCGGGCTCGTCGCGGCGGCGTTCATCGACGCGGAGCACATGTTCTTGCCCGACTCGATCACGATCGGCGGCGCGATCGTCGGCGTCTTCACCGCGTCGCTGCGGGGGCTCGGGACGATGTCGTCGATCGCGGGCGCGGCGGCCGGGTTCTTCGGGATCTTCATCCCGTTCATCTTTCTCTACAAGGGCCTGCTCGGCCGGACGGGGATGGGCCTCGGCGACGCCAAGCTCCTCGCGCTCGCGGGCGCGTGGTTCGGGTGGCCGGGAGCCCTCTTCACGCTCCTCGCGGGCGCGGTGCAGGGCTCGGTCTACGCGGGCGTGACGCGCCTCCTCGGCATCGAGCCGACCTTGCCCGCGGCCGTCCTCGAGGACATCGCCGAGCTCGAGAAGGCCGCGGCCGCGGGCGACGAGGAGGCGAAGAAGGCGCTCGCCGAGGACCCGCTCACGGAGGACGGGAACGACGCGTTCATCGTGCGCTTCTTCGGCCGCCTCTTCGGCGCGGCGGAGGAGAGCCACGACGCGGGCGGGCGCCGGGACGCGACGAGCGAGCGCGACGGTGCGACGACCGAGGGCGAGGGCGCGACGACCGAGGGCGAGGACGCGAGCGCGACGACCGAGGGCGAGGACGCGAGCGACGCGGCGCCCCGCGCGAGGATCCCCTTCGGGCCCTTCCTCATCCTCGCCATCCTCGAGCTGCTCTTCGCAGGCGAATGGCTGAAAGAGAAGCTCCTCCCGTTCTTGTGGCCCGTCCTCTGATGGCCCCGTGACGACGAGATCGCCCGCGCCGTGCCTCCCCCTCCCGCGGGCACGGCGCTCGAGGCGATGCCGCGTCTACTTGCGCTGGTCGATCGCGACGTACGAACGCTCGGTCGGCCCCGTGTAGATCTGACGGGGACGGCCGATCTTCGTCGACGTGTCCTCCATCATCTCCTTCCAGTGGGCGATCCAGCCGGGCAGGCGCCCGATCGCGAAGAGCACCGTGAACATCGTCGTCGGGAAGCCGAGCGCGCGATAGATGATGCCCGAGTAGAAGTCGACGTTCGGGTAGAGCTTGCGCTCGACGAAGTAGCTGTCCTTGAGCGCGGCCTCCTCGAGCTCCTTCGCGATGTCGAGGAGCGGATCGTTGACGCCGAGCTTCTTGAGGACGCGATCGGCGGCGGCCTTGATGAGCTTCGCGCGCGGATCGAAGTTCTTGTAGACGCGGTGGCCGAAGCCCATGAGGCGGAAGTTCGAGTTCTTGTCCTTCGCGAGGTCGACGAACTTCTTCACGTTGCCGCCGTCGGCCTGGATCGTGTCGAGCATCTCGATCACTTCCTGGTTCGCGCCGCCGTGCAGCGGGCCCCAGAGCGCGAGGATGCCCGCGGCGACCGACGCGAAGAGGTTCGCGCGCGAGCTGCCGACGAGGCGCACCGTCGACGTCGAGCAGTTCTGCTCGTGGTCGGCGTGGAGGATGAAGAGGAGGTTCATCGCCGCCTCGACCTCGGGGTCGACCTCGTACGGCTCCGAGGGCACCGCGAACATCATCTGCATGAAGTTCGCGACGTACTTGAGGTTGTTCTGCGGGTAGATGAACGGGTGCCCGATCGACTTCTTGTAGGCGTACGCCGCGATCGTCCGCACCTTCGAGATGAGGCGGGCGATGGTGACGTCCATCTTGTCCTTGTCGTTGATGTCGTGCTCCTCCGGGTAATACGTGGAGAGGGAGCAGACCATCGACGAGAGCACGGCCATCGGGTGGGCCGTCGACGGGAAGCCGTCGAAGAAGTGCTTCATGTCCTCGTGGATGAGCGAGTGGCGCGTGAGGAGCCTGCGGAAGCGCTCGAGCTCGGGCTTCGTCGGCAGCTCTCCGTAGATGAGCAGGTAGGCGGTCTCGACGAAGTTCGACTTCTCGGCGAGCTGCTCGATCGGGATCCCGCGGTAGCGGAGGACGCCCTTCTCTCCGTCGAGGAAGGTGATCGCGCTCTTCGTCGACGCGGTGTTCATGAACGCCGGGTCGAGCGTGACGAGCCCCGTCTTGTTGCGCAGGTTCGCGATGTCGATCGCCCGTTCGTTCTCCGTGCCCACGATGACGGGTGCCTCGAACGTCGAGTCCTTGAGTTTGATTTCGACCTTGTCGCTCATGGGTGCCTCACGTCTGACCGCCGCGCGTTCGTCCCCGCCGGGCGGGGAAAGCCGGTAACCCCATGGGACACATGGGGTTCTAGAGAATGCCTGCGGCGCTGGAGAGAAGAGCCCAGTACTTGGGCTCCGCGGGAAGGGGGAAAGCGGGGAGCCGCGAATATAGGGAAGCTTGCGCGACGCGTCACCTCTACAAACGCGTGTCTGTGAAAGCCGACGCGCGCGTAAGGCTCACGTACTAAACGCATGTCGAGCGCTCGAACGCTCGCTCGTTGCGCGTCACGGAAGGCGACTCGCGCTCCGCATGCCGAGGCTGCGCTCCCGCGCGGAGTCGCGCGGGCGCGAGGTGCGATCGTCCGTCGGGCTCGCGCTCGGGCGGCGCCGTCAGCGTCCTAGCTCCGCCACATGCGGCGCTGATCGGCCTGCGCCTGCGAGAGACGCCGCTGCTCTTGAACCATCGCGCCGTAGGCCCTCGGGACGCGAGGATCGCGGCCGAGCGCGTACATGACGCGGAGCGCGGCCTCGGCGTCGTCGCTCGCGCGGTGCGCCTGTTCGAGCTTCACGCCGAGGCGCGCGGCGACGTCGCCGAGAGAGCGGGACTTCTCGTCGTGCTGGATGTCGCGCGCCCACACGAGGGGATCGACCCACTCGACGTCGCGCGTGAGCGCCGGGATCCCCGTCGTGTCGGCCTTCGCGCGCGCGAACTCGCCCATCATGAACGCACGGTCGAACAGCGCGTTGTACGCGGCCGGCACGCAGCCGCGGAGGGCCTGCGCGATCTCGGAGGCGACGTCCTCGAAGCGCGGCTTGTCCTTCACCATCTCGTCGGTGATGCCGTGGATGGCCGTGACCTCGGCCGGGATGGGCATGCCCGGATGAATGAGCCAGTTGTAGCGGGCGACGACGTCGCCGTTGCGGCCTACCACGATGCCGACCTCGACGACGCGATCGACCGAAGCGTCGCGACCGGTGGTCTCGACGTCGAGGAGCGCGACGTCGAGGTCCTGCCACGCGGCGTCCTGCGCGAAGCCCTCCGCCAGGCCGCGGATCGCGACCTTGAGCAGGTGCGCGATCCCGGGGTAGTGCCGCCCCGTCGGGAAGCAGCCGCACCCGTCACCCAGCGCGCGGGTCACCGGGCCTGCCTCACGGCTTCGGCGCGCTCGCGGGGGCCGCGGGCGCCTTCGTGCCCGCGTCGACGGCCTTCGCGCCGGCCTCGCCGGTCTTCGCGCCGGCGTCGCCCGCCGCCGCCGTCGAGGGGGGCGCGGGCTGCTTGCCCATCATCGTGAGCTCGAGGTTCAGCCACTCGTTCAGATCCTGGTGGCCGTCGAACTGGCGCCCGTTGATGTAGATCGCCGGCGTGCCCTCGACCTTGAGGTCCTCGCCGAGCTTCTTGTCCTTCGCGATGCGCTCGGCGGTGTCCGGCGCCTGCATGTCCGCGTGGAGACGCCCCACGTCGAGGCCGAGCTCCTTCGCCATGCTGTCGAGCCCCTGCTGGCTCAGGTTCTCCTGGTTGGCGAAGATCATGTGGTGCATCTCCCAGAACTTGCCCTGCTTGCCAGCGGCGATCGCGGCGCGGGCGGCGTTCTCGGAGTTCGGGAACTTCCCGAGGACGTAGAACTTGTAGGCGAACCGGACCTCGCTCTTGCGGCTCTCGACGACCCTGTCGAGCACCGGCGCGAACTGGCCGCAGTGCGGGCACTGGAAGTCGGCGAACTCGACGATCGTGAGCGGCGCGCTCTCGGGCCCCTTCGTCGGCGAGCCGTCGAGCGGGACGTTCTTGACCTTGTCGGGATCGAAGCGGTTCTTGTAGCTCTTCTCGAGCGGCTCGCGCGGCATGCCGTCCTTGACGAGCTTGACGAGGTACTTCGCCGCGGGCGCGCACTTGTCGCACTCGCGCTTCTCCTTCACGCACTGGGCGATCGGGACGGGGACGCTCGGGCAGGGAGAGATGAACTCGGAGACGTACGAGCTCCACTCCTTCTTCTCCCGCTGCGTCAGCGCGTTGGTGTCGATCCCCTCGAGCACGACCACAGGCGCGTCGGGCCCGGCCTTGTCCTTGGTGGGCTCCTCGGTCGACTTCCCGCAGGTCGACCCGGAAAGCGCAAAAGCCCCGAGAATTACGGCAGATAGTGCTTTCATTGCCATGGGATCGCGGCGGGAGCTTACCAAAAGCGTCGGGACATGGGGACCCCGCGTCTTCTCCTCGCCGCGACGGGGCGGCCGACCACCGCCGGCAGGGGCCGCCTCGCCCGCCGCGCCGGCGCTGCCGCGCCGACTTCATGGGCTTTGCGTGGGCCGCCGTCCGCGGCTAGACATTGCCCACCTTGCGTAGCGTGGTGTTTCGCTATCTCGACATCGCCGCCCTCTCCGGCGCGCTGTCCGAGACCCGTGGCTCGCTCCCTCTCCCCGAGGGCGAGACCGTGGGGGACGGCGAGTGGGTCCTCGCGATCTTCGAGATCGGGTCGCGGCGCCGCGCCACGGCGGCCGCCGCGCGCGGCGTCCGCGCGGCAGGCGATACGCACCTCGAGTTCGAGCGCCGCGACTGGGACCGCCTCGTCGGGTTCGTCGCGGCGCGGAGCGAGCACATGCGCGCCGCGCGGCCGTCGGCCGGCCCGACGTCGTCCGGGAGGATCGCGATCGCCTCCGAGGCGCCGGCGCTTCCGGCGGTGAGCGAGGCCCCGCCGCGCTCGCGGCGCCTCGACGACATCCCGGCGTCGACGCCGATCGAGTCGAGCCGCATCCCGTTCGGCGCGCGGGTCCTCGTCGTGGACGCCGACGGCGGCGCGGGCGGCGAGCTCCGCGCGATGCTCGCGGAGATGGGGCTCGTGGTCGAGCTCGTGAGCACGACGAAGAGCGCGGAAGAGCGCATGAGCGCGCAGGCCTTCGACGCGATCGTCCTCGATCTGCACGCCCGCGGCAGCGACTCGCGGGCGTTCGTCGGCAAGCTCCGCGGCGACGCGCGCATCGCGGACATCCCGGTGCTCTTCTTGTCGAGCAAGCCCACGTCGCGTGACGTCGTCGACGCGTTCGCGAGCGGCGGCGACGATTTTCTGCCGAAGCCGTTCCGCACGCCCGAGCTCGCCGCGCGGATCTTCGGCCTTCTTCGTCGAGCTCGGATGGCACGTGGGGCGGTCGGGAGCCAAGGACGTTGACCGAGAGTTTTCCCCCTCCGAGCCGGCGGCCGAGTGGCGCGCCGGGGTCCTCCGTCTCCGACTCGAGCTCCGCTCCTCCCGTGCTCGGGCCGGACTCGCTCGCCGAGCTCGAAGGCACGCGCGGCGCGCGCCGCATGCTCGCCGTCGGCGGCGGTCGTGGCGGCGCGGGCAAGAGCCTCGTCGCGCAGAACCTCGCCGTCTACTTCGCGCAGCTCGGCAAGAGCGTCATCCTCGTGGATCTCGATCCCACCGGCGCGAACCTGCACGCGCAGTTCGGCGTCACCGCGCACGCGAACCCGCCGGCGGACGACACGACCGAAGAGCTCGCGAAGGCGCTCGTCCCGACATTCGTGCCCGGCCTGTCGATCTTGCCCGGTCCGCACGACGCCATCGATCCGCCGCTGCAGCTCCGCGCCGGGCGCAAGAGCCGCTGGCTGAGCCGCCTGCGAGCGCTCCCGGCCGACTACCTCGTCGTCGACGTCGGGCCCGGAAACGCCCACCTCGCGCTCGACGTGATGCTCGCCGCCGACATCGCGATCTGCGTCACGGTCCCCGAGCCGCCCGCGATCGAGGCGACCTACCGCTTCGTCCGCGCGGCCTATCGCCGGAAGCTCCGTCGCGCGCTCGTGCGCGACCGCTTCCGCCTCTCGCTCGTCGACCGCGCCATCAAGGAGATCGGACGCCTCCCCTCCCCGCTCGAGGTCATCCGCCTCCTGGCGAAGACCGATCGCACGCTCGCCGAGCTCGCGTGGGCGGAGGCGACGCGGATGCACCTCCACTTGACGGTGAACCAGACGCGCGTCCGGACCGACCTCGAGCTCGCCGGCGCGATGAGCGGGCTCGCGAAGCGGCACTACGGCGTGACGCTCGACGAGCTCGGATGGGTCGAGCACGACGACACGGTCTGGCTCACCGTGCGCCGCCGAAAGCCGCTCCTCGTCGACAGCCCGACCTCCAAGGCCGCGCGGAACATCGAGCGCATCGCGCGCCGCGTCGTCGCGCTGACGGCCGCCAAGCCCGAGCCGAAGGAGCCGCCGGCGCCGCTCACGCCCGTGCTGGCGCCGCCGGACCACTACGCGGTGCTCGGCATCGGCCGCTCGTCGAACGACGAAGAGGTGCGCCGCGCCTTCAAGCGGCAACGCGAGATCTACGCGACGGGCGGGCTCGCGACCTCCTCGCTGCTCGACGACAAGGAGCTCGCCGTGGCGCAGGGGCGCGTCGACGAGGCCCACGACACGTTGCTCGATCCGGTGCGGAGGCGCGCATACGACCTGTCGATGTTCCCGGAGCCGGACGTCGACCGTCCGGACGCGCTCTCGGTGCAGCGCCCGGCGCTCGCGGCCGAGCAGCTCATGCTCCAGAGCGAGCTCGCGCGCGAGATCGGCCCCGACACCGAGTTCACCGGCCCGCTGCTGCGCAAGGTGCGCGAGTCGCAGGGCATCGAGATCGCCGAGATCAGCTCGCGGACGAAGATCTCGAAGGCGCACCTCCTCGCGCTCGAGGACGAGGTCTACGCCCACCTCCCGGCGATCGTGTACGTCCGCGGGTTCGTCACGGAGCTCGCGAAGTACCTGCGGCTCGATCCGGCGCAGGTGCAGCGGACGTATCTCCGGCGCATGCGCGAGAACCACGCCTCGTGACCGCGGAGGCCGAGCCGAGCACGACGCAGCGCCGCGCGTTCTCGGACGGCCCGACGTCATCGCCTTCTCCGAGCGACGAGCGCGGTGACGCGAAGATCGAGCGCGAGGCGACGCCGGCCCTCGTGGCGCTCGCGATCTTCGTGGTCGCGTTCACGCTCCGCTTCCTCGCGGCGCGCCTCCTCGCCGGCGAGCCGGTGTGGGACGGGCACTACTACGACTTCGGCGCGCGCCGGATCGCCGAGGGCCACGGCTACTCCGACGATCGTCTCGTCGGCGGCAGGCTCGAGTGGCACCCGTGGTGCCACTACCCGGTGGGCTACAGCGGCTACCTCGCGTTCTTCTACTGGCTCTTCGGCGCGCACGGCTGGGTCGCTCACCTCGCGAACGGCGTCACCGGCGCGCTCGCCTGCGTGATCGTGTACCTGCTCGGGCGCGAAGCCTTGAGCGAGCGGCGCGCGCGGCTCGCCGGCGCGCTGGCGACGCTGCACCCCGGGCTCATCCTCTACGGCGCGCTCGTGATGGGCGAGCTCCTCTCGGCGCTCACCGTGATGACCGCGTTCTGGGTCGCGATCCGCGGCTCGCGCGGACCGGCGCCGTGGCTCCGCGGGATACGCGGCGTCGCCGCCGGCGCGCTCGTGCTCGGCGCCGGCGCGCTCGTTCGCCCGCAGGCGCTGCTCTGCGCGCCGTTCCTCGCGCTCGCGATCGTGTCGGATGCGCCGGCGTCGCGCTCGCCGACGTCGCGGGAAGCGTGGCGCGAGCGGGCCCGTCGGTGGGCGCCGCGCGCTCGAGCGGCCATCGTGGCATGCGTCTTCGCGCTCCTGCCCGTCCTACCGTGGACGGCGCGAAACTGCCGCGTGATGGACAGTTGCGCGCTCGTCAGCACCAACGCGGGATGGAACCTCGCCATCGGCGCCTTCCCGCGCGCGACGGGGCGCTTCGAGACGCTGCGCTCGTCCGACGGCTGCAGCGAGGTGACCGGCCAGGTGCAACAAGATCGCTGCTGGCTCGAGTACGGCATCGCGAACATCGCGCGTGCGCCGGGCCGCTGGCTCTCGCTCGTCCCGGCGAAGCTGTCGAACACGTTCGATCACGAGTCGTTCGCGGTGGAGTACCTCCGCGAAGCGCGTCCCTCCGACTGGTGGGAGGCGCGCCGCGTCGCCTGGCGATCGGTCCTCACCGCCGTGCACCGCATCTTCGTGCTCGCGTCTCCGCTCGCGTTCGTCGCGCTGATCCTGCCCCGCCGTCGCGGTGGGCGTTTCTCTCTCGCGGCGGACGCCGCCGGCGCGCCCCCGGCGTCGAGCGATCCGGCGCGCCGGTCGCCGTCCGTTCCCGTGCAGGGAGGCCTCCTCCTCGCCCTGGCGCTCGCCGCGTATCTCGGCATCTCGGCCGCCACGCCGACCTTCTGGCCGATCGTGCTCGGCGCGTGCGTCCTCGCGTGGCTGCCGCTGCCGGGACGGCCCCCGACGCACGCCGCGCTCCTCCTCCCGATCGTGCTGATCGCGACGACCGCGCTCACGCACGCCGTCTTCTTCGGCGACGACCGCTACCACATCGTCGTCACCCCGGCGCTCTGCCTGCTCGCGGCCGCCGCCCTCCGCGCCCCAAACACGCGCGGCGCGGACACCGAGGGTGTGCGCGCCGCGGGAACAAGCTCAAGCTAACTACGCCGCGGGTTCTAACGCGCGCCCACCGGCCGGGCAACAAAATGCGGTACGCGCGCTCAGGGTGAACGGGCGGCTCGCCAGGGCGCGAAATGTGCCAGGCTGCGCCGTAGGCGATCGCTTCGTCCGAGGCACCTGCGGGGAGCCCGCGCGAACTGCCTGCATTCAAGGCTCCAACGGCATGTGAGCCAGTGGCACGGCCTGTGCTCAATTCGCCCGGTCCACAGTGAGCCACCTGGCGTCGTGTGGAAAGGAGATCCTCGATGCGCTTCGCACTGCCGCTCCTCACCGGTCTGGGTCTGAGCCTCGCCGTGAGCCTCGTCACGCCGCGCGCCGAGGCGTGCGGCGGGTGTTTCCCCCCGCCCGGCGAGCAAAGCTCGGTCGTCACCGACCACAGGATGATCCTCGCAGTCTCGAAGACGCAGACGACCCTCTACGACCAGATCCAGTACCAGGGCTCTCCGAGCGAGTTCGCGTGGGTGCTCCCGATCTCGGGGACCGTGGACGTCGGGCTCAGCGCCGACAGCCTCTTCAACGCGCTGCACACGCTGAGCGCCGTGACCGTGCTCGAGCCGCCGCGCAACTGCCCCCCTCCTCCGCAGTGCCCGTCGCCGGAGGGCGCCTTCGGCGCGGCGAGCCCCGGCGGCTCCTCCGACGCCGGCGCAGCCGTCGACGTCCTCAAGCGCGAGGTCGTCGGCCCCTACGAGACGGTGCAGCTGAAGAGCGACGACGCCCTGGCCCTCGAGAACTGGCTGACGCAGAACGGCTTCAACGTCCCCGCCGACATCAAGCCGATCATCAAGCAGTACGTCGCCGAGAAGTTCAATTTCCTCGCGCTCCGCCTGAGGCCCGGTCAGGGCACGCAGTCGATGCGACCGGTGCGCGTGACGACGCAGGGCGCGAGCGCGGTGCTGCCGCTCCGCATGGTCGCCGCCGGCACCGGCGCGAACGTGGGCATCACGCTGTGGGTCGTCGGCGAAGGCCGCTACGAGCCGCAGAACTTCCAGTCGTTCGTGATCCGCGACGAGGATCTCGTCTGGGACTGGAACGTCGGCTCGAGCAACTACCGCGACCTCCGCGCGCAGCGCTCGGCGACGCAGCCGGGCAAGATGTGGGAGATCGAGAGCTCGAACCCGACCTTCCGCCAGCAGATCGAGAGCGCCGTCCTCTCCGGCGGCTTCGTCCCCGGCCGTCCGCCGCCCGGCGCCGGCGGAGACTACCTGCCGATCGAGGACGAGAACGGGCTCGAGACCAAGTCCGCCGAGACCGTGCGCAACGAGGACCTCGCCACGGTGTTCGCCGGGATCGCCGCCGGACGCGAGCACCTGACGCGCATGCGCGCCGATCTCTCGCGCGCTGCGCTCGCGACCGATCTCTCCGTGATCGCCTCGCTCGATCAGGCGGCCATCCCGGTCCTCCGTAACCCGAAGGGCGAGATCGGCCAGCCGCTCTGCCCCATCTTCGACGGCGACTGCCGTCAGACCGGGACGTTGCCGCGCGATCAGGCCGAGGCGCGCGCCTCCGAGGGAGACGGGACGTTCACCTGCCAGACCGGCAGCTCGCGCGGCGGACTCGGCGGCGCCGGCGCCATCGGCGCGTTCGTCGCGCTCGCGATGGCGCGCGCCGTGCGCGATCGCCGCCGCGCTCGCTGAGGGATACGGCGACCTCGTTCACCGCGGAGACGAGCACGGATGGACGTCTCCTCACGACGAGCGCGACCGATCTCGGCGCTCGCGAACGTCACGACGCTCGCCCCCTCGCGCTGCCATGCTAACTAAAGCGCCATGCGCTTCGCTTCCTCCTCTTCGATCGCCCTCGCCATGCTCCTCTCCACGGTCGCGCTCGCGGTCCCGCTCGGCGGGTGCCCCGGCGACGAGGCGAGCGCGTGCAAGGACTACTCGCCGCCGGCGTCGTTCGACGCCCAGAACCCGACGGTGTCGTTCGCGAAGGACGTGATGCCCATCTTCACGCAGAGCTGCGCGTTCTCGTCCTGCCACGGCTCGGCGTCGGGCAGCTCGAACGGCGTCTTCCTCGGCGGCACCGATCCGACCCGCGTCCACGAGTCGATCGTCGACGTGCGCTCGAGCAAGCTGCCGGCGATGGCGTTCGTGAAGGCGGGCGATCCGCGCGAGAGCTTCCTCCTCAGGAAGATGGACGGAAGCCAGTGCGCGCTCGACGCGCAGTGCACCGGGTCGGATTGCGGTCAGTCGATGCCTCACAACGACGACGCGCTGCCGCTCGAGACCCGCGACACGCTTCGCCGCTGGATCGCGCAAGGCGCCAAGAACGACTGACGAAGGTGCGAGGAGGCCCGCCACGAGGGCCGAGGGAGGTCGACCGATGCGTACACGAGTGATCTTGGGGGTGGGGCTCTGTGCGACGGTGCTCGCCGTAATCGCGGCCGAAGGGCACGCGGAGGCCTGCGGCGGCTGCTTCAACCCGCCGGAGAACCCGACGGTCGTCACCGACCACCGGATGATCCTCAGCATCTCGAAGGACCAGTCGACGCTCTACGACCAGATCCGCTACCAGGGCAGCCCGGCGAGCTTCGCCTGGGTGCTGCCGATCTCGGGCGAGATCACGGTCGGTCTCTCCGCCGACATCGTGTTCTCGGGGCTCGACCAGATCACGCAGACCCAGCTGAATCCGCCGCCGCTGAACTGCCCGGCGCCGCCCGCCAATTGCCGCGGGAGCAGCAGCGGCTTCGGCGGCGCGACCGGCGCGGAGGACGACGGCAGCAACGGCGTCACCGTCATCAAGAAGGAGGTCGTCGGGCCTTACGAGACGGTGCAGCTCCAGGCCACGAACCCGACGGCGCTCGACGACTGGCTCGCGCAGAACGGCTTCAACGTCCCCGCGGACGTCAAGCCGGTGGTCGCGAAATACCAGCAAGAGAACTTCAACTTCCTCGCCCTGAAGCTCGTGCCGGGCAAGGGCGTCCAGGACATGCGGCCGGTCCGCGTGTCGACGAAGGGAGCGAACGTCGCGCTGCCGCTTCGCATGGTCGCGGCGGGGACGGGCCCGAACGTCGGCATCGCGCTGTGGGTCGTCGGCGAGGGCCGCTACGAGCCGCAGAACTTCGCGTCGTTCACGATCCCGACCGCCGACATCGTCTGGGACTGGAACCAGCGCAAGAGCAACTACACCGAGCTCCGCGCGCAGAAGACGGCGGCCGGCAGCGGGCGCACGTGGGAGATCGAGAGCTCGACGATCGTCTATCGCCAGCAGATCGAGAGCATCGTCAATCAAGGGTCGTACGACGGCAGCGGTCCCTTCCCCCAGACGGACGAAGAGCGCGCCGCGCGGGACTACCTCCCCGTCACCGACGACCAAGGCGCGACGACCAAGACGG
Organism: Labilithrix sp.; assembly: GCA_019637225.1. Classification (GTDB taxonomy): domain Bacteria; phylum Myxococcota_A; class Polyangia; order Polyangiales; family Polyangiaceae; genus Labilithrix. The sequence continues at coordinate 47,456 of JAHBWC010000006.1, read as the reverse complement.
CCGTGCAGGTCCGCGACGAGGACATGGGGACGCTCTTCTACGGCATCGCCACGGCGACCTCGCGGGTGACGCGCCTCCGCGCCGATCTCGTGCACGCCGCACTCGACGCCGATCTCGTGATGCGGGCGTCTCCGGATCAGAGCGTCCTTTCGAATGTGCGCCAGCTCACGAGCGCGGTCGGGACACCGCAGTGCCCGTCGTTCTCCGGGTGCGGCGACGACGGCGACGGCTCGAGCGGCGACGTCACCGTCGGCTCCGGCGGCGGGGACGGCACGTTCACCTGCGCCACCGGGCCCCGGACCGGCAACGCGTGGATCGGCCTCGGGCTCGGCTTCGCCGCCGTGGCGGCCGCCCACGCCATCCGCCGCCGCCGCGACCCGCGCTGACGGACGCGTCGTCCGGGGCGGACGTCGGGCGGAGCTTCGAGGCCCGCTCGACGCGATAGCCGCGGACGCACGAGACCGACTATCGTCCCGCGCCGATGATCGGCCGCCTTACCGGCAGGGTGATGGAGGAAGACGACGGCACGACCGTGCTCGACGTGAACGGCGTCGGCTACGAGCTCGTGACGCCGCTCGGGACCGTCGGCCGCTCGAAGGTCGATCCGGAAGGACGCGTCACGTTCTTCGTCCACACGCACGTCCGCGAGGACCAGCTCTCGCTCTTCGGCTTCGCGTCGGAGGGTGACCGCCTCGCGTTCCGCACGCTCATCGGCGTGAGCAGCGTCGGTCCCAAGACGGCGATCGCCGTCCTCTCGGCGCTCCCCGCGCACGAGCTCGGTCAGGCGATCGCCCGCAAGGAGCTCGGCAAGCTCACGTCGATCAGCGGCATCGGGAAGAAGACCGCCGAGCGCCTCCTCCTCGAGCTGAAGGACAAGCTCGCGATCCTCCAGGCCGCGCCGCCGCGCGCCGAGGCCGGGAGCGCCGTCGCCCCCGCTCCTCAGCCGAGCTCGAACACGGAGCTCCTCGCGAGGGCGCTCGTGAACATGGGCTACAAGGCCGGCGAGGCCGACCGCGCGCTCGAGCAACTCGGCGACAAGGTCATCGAGGCGCCGCTGCCCGAGCTCATCCGCGACGCGCTTGCCTTGCTCTCGAAGTGAAGAATTATTATGACATGTCATAATATGGTGGCTCTAATTATGCTATGTCATAGTCATGGGCTTCTACGAGCAGCTCCAAGGTCTGCGTCGCCAACGTAGGGTCAAGCTGGCGGACGCCGCCCGCGTCATCGGGATGGCCGCGAGCAACCTCGCGACGGCCATCCAGGGCAAGCACGACGTCCGCGCCTCGACCCTCGAGGCGATCGCCGCCGCGCTCGACGCCGATTGGGTGCTCGTCCCGAGGGAGCATCGCCTCGCGGTGCAGCGTCTGCTGGAAGGCAAAGGCACGGGGCCCGATCAGGAAGCGAAGACCTCGGTCGAGCTGCTCCTGGGCCCGAAGGCATGACCATGACCCCGACGCGAGCGCGCGCGCGCTTCCTCGACGTCCGGCTCGGCGACACGCTCTCGGGATACCTCTGCGAGATCGATCAGGCGTGCCGCTTCGTCCCGGCCGACGGGTACCGCGGAGACCGCGACCGACCGACGCTGAGCCTCTCGATCACGATCCCCGGCGACGAAGACGTCACGAGCGCGATCCTCGACAACCCCTTTCACCCCGCGCTCTACAACACCGGCGGCGCGCTCCCGCCGTACTTCGCCGGCCTCTTGCCCGAGGGCGAGCTGCTCAAGCGACTCGAGCAGACGCGCACCCATCCCGAAGATCGGACGAGCTTCGGCGTGCTGGCCGCGGCGGGGCTCGACCTGCCGGGCGCGCTCGAGGTCACGCCCTCGGACGCCGAGACGTTGCCGGAGTCCGTTCGGCGCGCCGTCGCCTCCCCGCCCGGCGGCGCTCCTCCCGAGATCGCACCAGTCGAGGGCGACACCGAGGGCGCGGCCTCGATCTCGGGCGTGCAGAACAAGCTCGCGCTCTCGACGGCGCACGCCGGCCGGCGCTACACGATGCCGACGCGCGGGCACCCGTCGGATCTGATCGCGAAGCTCCCGGCGAAGAACGACGACTCGCAGATCTGGAACGAGTACGTCTCGATGCAGCTCGCCGCGGCGGCCGGAGTGGACACGGCCTCCTGCCGGCCGATGCCCCTGTCGACCGTCGACGTCGAAGGCCTCGCCGAAGCCCTCGGCCCAGACCTGCATTTTCTCGCGGTCGATCGCTTCGATCGGCTGCCCGACCGGCGCGTCCACGCGGAGGACGGGTGCCAGGTCCTCACGCGAATGCCGAACCGCAAGTACGGCAGGGCCGGCGATTTCCTCGCGCTGGTCCAGCTCCTCGCTCGGTTCGGCGTGAAGGGCGTCGCCGACGTCCGCCAGTTCTTCGTGCGTCAGGCGGTGAACACGCTGCTCGGCAACAGCGACGCGCACCTGAAGAACGTCTCGTTCGTCTATCCCGACGGCGTACGGCCCGCGCTCTCGCCGGCGTACGACATCGTCTGCGTGGCGGCGCTCCCCGGCTTCGCCGCCTTCAAGCAGAACGTGGCGATCGACGCCGATCAGCGCGCCCAGACGCTCGCGACCTACCGAGAGCTCGCGCGCGCGACCAAGCTTCCCGATCGCATCGTGACCGCGGCGGTGAAGGACACCGTCGCGCTCGCGCGGAGCCGCTGGCCCGCGCTCCTCGAAGAGCTCGACGCTCCGCCGGCGGTGAAGGCGGTCGTGCTCGAACGGCTCGACGCGCTACCGCTCGCTCGCGTCTGACGCCCTCGACCCGCGGCATAGCCCCGAGGCCTTTTTGCAGCTAGAAGGGTCGTCGAGTCATGGCCAAGAAGAGCAAGGGCAAGCAGACGGCGAAGAAGGACACCCGACGCGGCGCTGTGCGCCGGCAGGAGCGTCGCTTCGTCTCCCAGGCGTCGACCAACGCGAACGTCGTGCGCGCGATCGGAGCCCTCTCGGCGCTCCTGCTCGGCGCGGGCCTCTGGGCCTACTTCTACGCGAAGAGCTTCACCGACGACGACGCGCTCAAGGCCGTCCCGTCGTACCTCATCGCCGCGGGCGCGGTGTTCATGGGCGTCACGATCTGGATCGGCACGAGCAGCGAGTCGCCCGTCCGCGTCGGCGCGCCGGGCATCTCGGTCGAGAAGGGCGAGCTTCGCCGCATGCCCTGGTGGAGCGTCGACAAGATCACGTTCGAGTCCGGCGCCCTCGCCCTCGTGGTGACCGGGAAGGACGAGACGGGCTCCGACTGGACGTTCAAGGTCCCGGTCAAGGCGCACCCCGAGGCCTCGGCGTGGATCGTCAAGGAGGCGCTCGACCGCGTCCCGCGCCGCGTCGACATCGACGACGACCTGCTCGCGAAGCTGCCGGAGGCGTACGAGCACGCGGGGCAACGCGTCGACCTCGAGGCGCTCCAGGTGGTCGGCAAGAAGTGCGCGGTCACCGGCACGACGGTCTCGTACGAGCCCGACGCGCGCGTCTGCTCGCGCTGCGAGCGCGTCTACCTGAAGAAGTCGGTCCCGAAGAAGTGCAAGTGCGGAGACTCCCTCGCTCACCTTCGCCCGAAGGCTCTCGAGGGCATCGACGACGTCGAAGAGGTGGACGCGAGCGACGACGACGCCTCCGACGAGCGGACGTCGGCGAGCTCCGAGACCGCCGAGGAGACCGCGGAGAGCTGACGAACCTCGTCACCCGAGCCGAGCGGAGGATGCGATGACCAAGCAGCTACTTGCCAAGGGAATGGGCGCGAGCCCAGGGACCGCGACGGGCGTCATCGTGTTCCGATCGGAGGACGCCGTCGCGCTCGCCGCCGAGGGCAAGGCCGTCATCCTCGTCCGCATCGAGACCACGCCCGACGACGTCCCCGGGATGAAGATCGCCGCGGGCATCGTGACGACCCGCGGCGGCATCACCGGCGACGCCGCGATCGTCGCGCGGAGCCTCGGCAAGCCGTGCATCGCCTCCTGCGCGCCGCTCCACGTCGACTACGCCGCCGACAAGCTCACCGTCTGGCGCGAGTCGTCCTCGGGCGACACCGAAGACATCGTCCTCGCGAAGGGCGATCTCGTGACCATCGACGGCGCCAAGGGCGAGATCTGGACCGGCTGAGCCGGACGCGTTCCACGACTCCAGCGAGCTACGCGGTTTCGACGCGGTTTCGGCCGCGGTGCTTCGCGGAGTACATGGCCTTGTCGGCGCGGCCGAGCAGCTCGTCGACCTGCCAGTCCGGCCCCTCGGCGCTCGCGAGGCCGACCGACGCGGTCGCGCGATGCTCGGCGCCGCTCGGCAAGACGTACTTGGCCTCGGCGATGGCGCGGCGGACGCGCTCGGCCGCGACGCGCGCGCCGGCCTCCGCGGTCTGGGCGAGCGCGACGACGAACTCTTCGCCGCCCCACCGCGCGACGAAATCGCTCTTGCGCGCCATGCTGGAGAGGACGCGCGCGACGCCCTGCAGCACGGCGTCTCCCGCGTCGTGACCGAGCGTGTCGTTGACCTTCTTGAAGTGGTCGACGTCGAGCAGGAGCATGCTCATCGGGAAGAGCCCGGTGTCCGAAGCGGCGCGCGCCTTGTCGATCCGCTCCACGAAGGCGCGGCGATTCAGGAGCCCGGTCAGCGTGTCGGTCGACGCGAGGCGGCGCGCCTCGGCGACGAGCGACGCCATGCGCAGCGGCCCGCCGAGCTCGTTCGACAGGAGCGCGATGAAGCGACGATCGTCGTGGGACGCGCCGCGCCGGCTCGGCGACATCGCGATGCGCCCGATCGACGTGGTGCCGAACCGCACCGGGAGGAGGATCGGCGGCGTCGACCACTCGGCCTCGACCGAGCGCTTGTCCGCCAGGATCACCGCGTCGGCCTCGGCCGGCCTCCGGCGCTCCGGCGGGTGCTGGACGTCGAGGGCGTCGCGCGCCTCGCGCTCGGCGGCCTCGCGCTGATCGGGGTGCGTGTGGATGAAGAGGCGCGTCGGGTGCCTCGCCTGCGGCTCCGCCGTGCTCTCCGTCGCGAGCGCGAGCCAGCGGTAACCGGCGACGTCGGACGCGAGCGCCGCGAGCCCCTCGAAGAGCTGCTCGAGCTCCTCGGCCTTCTGCGCGAGGGCGCGGACCTCTCCGGCGATCGTCGACTCGAAGAGCGACGCGTCGAGCAGCTGCGAGAGCCGCTCCTGGACGTTGCCGCGCGTGACCACGGGCGGCGTCGTCGCGGGCGGGGGCCGCGTCTTCGGCGACGACGTCAGGTCGCCGAGCACGTCGATCAGCCGGTCGATCTCCGTCTTGGTGACGTACGCGGTCGCGCCCGCGTGCCGCGCCCAGAAGCGCGAGCGGCGATCGTCCGACGCCGTGAGGAGGACCACCGGCACGTGCGCCGTCACCGGCTCGGCGCGGAGGAGGCGGCAGAGCTGCAGCCCGGAGATGCCCGGCATCCACAGGTCGGTGACGACCGCGTCGGGCTGCTTGTCGATCGCGAGCTCGGCCGCCTCGGCCGCCGTCGGGACCTCGACGACCTCGTACCCCTTCTCGCGAAGGCGCACACCGAGAAGCGCGCGAGCACTCGCGCTATCGTCGACCAGGAGGACTCGCGCCACGGCTACATCGACTATGGTCGCGCCGAAGGCGTCACAAAGCAAAGGAGCTGTCTGGAAATGAGTGCAATCAGCCTCACGGTGACCGTCCTCGGGACGGGAACGATGGGTCAAGGCATCGCCCAGGTGGCGGCGCAGAGCGGTCACACGACCCGGCTCTACGACGTCGCCGACGGCCGAGCGACCGCGGCCGTGCAGGGGATCGCCGCCCAGCTCGAGAAGCTCGTCGGCAAGGGAAAGATCACCGGGGACCTCCGCGCCGGCACGCTGAACCGCCTCTCGGCCGCGACCTCGGCGCGCGACGCCTGCGCGGGCGCCGACGTGGTCATCGAGGCCGTGCCCGAGGACATGGCGCTGAAGCTCGCCGTCCTCGAGGCCGTGCTCCCGAGCGCGTCGAAGAGCGCCATCGTCGCGTCGAACACGTCGTCTTTGTCGATCACCGAGCTCGGCGCGCGCCTCGGCGCGGCCGACCGGACCGTCGGCCTCCACTTCTTCAACCCGCCGCCCGTGATGGAGCTCGTCGAGGTGGTCCGCGGCCTCGGCACCTCCGAGGACACGCTCGCGCGCGCGCTCGGGTTCGTGAAGGGCCTCGGCAAGACCCCGATCGTCGTCCGCGACGTGCCCGGCTTCGCGACGAGCCGCCTCGGCGTCATCCTCGGCGCGGAGGCCATGCGCATGCTCGAGACGGGCGTGGCCAGCGCGGCGGACATCGATCGCGGGATGGAGCTCGGGTATCGCCACCCGATGGGGCCGCTCAAGCTGACCGATCTGGTCGGGCTCGACGTGCGCCTCGCCATCCTCGAGCACCTCCAGCGCGAGATCGGCGACCAGTTCCGGCCGCCCGCGATCCTCCGCACCATGGTGCGCGCCGGCAAGCTCGGGAAGAAGACCGGCGAGGGCTTCTACCGCTGGGTCGACGGACAGCCCGTCCCCAACTAGGCTCGCTCGCCATGCGGTCCGCCTATCTCGTCGCCGGAGCTCGGTCCCCCATCGGGAAACATCGAGGCGCGCTCGCCGCCGTGCGCGCGGACGACCTCGCCGCGCACATGATCGCGTCGCTCGGACAGCGCCTCCCCGCGCTCCTCCCGCGCGTCGACCACGTCGTGTTCGGCGCGACGAACCAGGCAGGTGAGGACAACCGCAACGTCGCGCGGATGGCCGCGCTCCTCGCCGGCCTCCCGTACGAGGTCCCGGCGCTGACGGTGAACCGCCTCTGCGGCTCGGGCCTCGAGGCGGTCTGCGACGCCGCCCGGCGCATCGCGACGGGCGACGCCGACTGCGTCATCGCCGGCGGCGTCGAGAGCATGACGCGCGCGCCCTTCGTCTTCGGCAAGAGCGACGAGCCGTTTCCGCGGAGCGCGCCGAAGGTCTTCGACACGAGCCTCGGCTGGCGCTTCGAGAACCCGCGCATGGCCGCGCGCTTCCCCCTGCACTCGATGGGCGAGACCGCGGAGAACGTCGCTGAGAAGTGGAACATCACGCGCGAGGAGCAGGACGCGTTCGCGCTCGCGTCGCACCAGAAGGCGACGATCGCGCAGAAGGCCGGCGACTTCACGCCCGAGATCGCGCCCGTCTCGATCCCGCAGAAGAAGGGCGACGCCATCGTCGTCTCGACCGACGAGAGCCCGCGCGCCGACTCGTCGCTCGCGGGACTCGCCAAGCTCCAGCCGGTCTTCAAGAAGGGCGGCAGCGTCACCGCGGGCAACAGCTCACCGCTCAACGACGGCGCGAGCGCCGTCCTGGTCGTCAGCGAAGACGTGCTCCGCGCCGAGAAGCTCGAGCCGCTCGCGCGCATCGTGGCGCACGCCACCGCCGGCGTCGAGCCGGCGTTCATGGGCGAGGGGCCGATCCCCGCCGGCAAGAAGGCGCTCGCCCGCGCGAGCTGGAACGTCGGCGATCTCGATCTCGTCGAGCTCAACGAGGCGTTCGCCGCCCAGTCGATCGCGTGCATCCGCGGGCTCGAGCTCGATCCCGAGCGCGTCAACGTGCGCGGCGGGGCGATCGCGCTCGGCCACCCGATCGGCTCGAGCGGGTGCCGCATCCTCGTGACGCTCCTCCACGCGATGCGCGCGCGCAACGCGAAGCGCGCGATGGCGGCGCTCTGCATCGGCGTCGGCCAGGGCATCGCCATGTGCGTCGAGCGGTGACCGGCGGTCGCGACGCGACGCGCGCTCGTCCAGGGCCCCCCGCGGGAGCGCCCTGGGACTCGCCGCTCGGCGACGCGCCGCTCGCCTTCGTCGATCTCGAGATGACCGGCCTCGACGCCAAGCGCGATCGCGTCGTCGAGGTCTGCATCGAGCGCGTGCGCGGCCAGGTCGTCGAGGACCGCCTCCACACGCTGGTGCGACCCGAGGGCGGCGAGACCGGCAACGTCCACGTCCACGGCCTCGACGCGGCGGCGCTCGAGGAGGCTCCGACCTTCGCCGAGATCGCCGAGCGCGTGGAGGCGCTGCTCTCGGGCGCCGTCTTCGTCGCCCACGGCGCGGCCTGGGACGTCTCGTTCGTCCACGCCGAGATGCGCCGCGCCGGACGCGACTTCACGGTCGAGTTCTGGCTCGACACCTTGAACCTCTCGCGGCGCGCGTTCGGGCTCGCGAAGCACTCGCTCGAGGCCCTCCGCACGCACTTCGGGCTCGACGCGACGCGAGCGCACCGGGCCGACGCCGACGTCGTCGCCCTGCGCGAGGTCTTCGCCCGCTGCGTCGCCGCGCTCGACTCGCACGCGGGCGCCGCGGCCCCGACGACCCCGCGCGACCTCTGGGAGGTCCGCATCGCCGAGGGCAGGGCACGGGAGCAAATCCTTGCACAATGCAAAGACTCCGTCGCGGCGGGCCGGGAGGTCACGGTGCACTACCGGGCCCGATCCCGCCCCGCCGAGCCCATGCGGATGGTCCTGACCGCCCTTGACCTTGGGCTCGACCCCCCACGGGTGATCGGCTATCAGCTCCCCGGACGCGGGCGCCGCGAGCTGCGCGCCGACCGCATCCTCCGCATCGAGACCGACGACGCCATCGATCGAACCAAACCGTCCGGAGACACGCCGAAGGACGGGCACTGAGACCTCCCCTGGAGCACGGATGCGACGCCCCGTTCAATCCGGCCCGGCCTTCGCCGCGCCCTCTTCGACCCTCACAGGCCCCGTCCGCCGGGCTCCGGTTCATGCCCTCGCCCTCCTCGCCCTCGCGGGCCTGACGGCGGTCACCGCCGCCGGCTGCGGCGACGGTCCGGACGCCAACTCGCCGAACCGCTCGCAGCTCGCGGACAAGTGGCTCACCCGCGCGAAGCAGAGCTACCGGAGCGGCGACGCCGAGGACGCCGCGGTCGCCATCGACGGCGCGCTGAAGGCGGCGCCGCGCGATCGCGAGGCCCGGCTCCTCGCCGCGCGCATCGCGCTGGCCAAGCTCGAGTTCGAAGAGGCCATCAAGCTCACCGAGGGCATGGAGGGCAGCGACGCCAAGGCCGTCCGCGGCCGCGCGTTCTGGTACACGGGCGACATCGAGCGCGCCGCCGACGAGCTCGAGGACATGCTCAAGGACCCGGCGATCAAGGACCCGTGGGCCCGCGACGTCGCCAAGCTCGCGCGCCGCGGCCACGGCCGCCACCCGTTCGCGATCGAGGGCGCCGTCGTCGCCGCGGTCGAGATGCCCGGCGGCGGCGGCCCGGCGCTCGTCGTCCCGTGCGAGCTCGAGGGCGAGCGCATCCTCGCGCTCGTCGCGACGAACTTCGGCGAGCTGATGATCGACTCGTCGAGCCGGAAGGAGCCCGCCTGGGTGAACCTCCGCTTCGGCGACAAGTTCGAGGTCAAGGACGTCCCCGCGCTGACCCACGACCTGTCCGGGATCTCGCGCACCCTCGGCGCGACGATCAAGGCGCTGCTCGGCGTGAACGTCCTCCGCCACATGCACGTGACGTTCGATCGTCGCGGCTCGCAGTTCGTCGTTCGCAAGAGCGATCCGCCGCCCCCGCCGGACGCGAGCAAGATGCCGATCTTCTACGCCCGCGGCGGCGCGATGATGATGCGCGCGTCGGTGTCGAGCAAGGACGACGGCAACGCGCTCCTCTTCGTCGATTCGTCGGCGTTCTACCCGCTCGCGCTCGAGGACGCGCTCCTCAAGCGCTCGGGCGCCGACCTCTCGAGTTTCCGCCCGGAGCCGGGCGCCCCGCCGTCGTGGAAGATGGGCCCGCTGCCGTTCTTCAAGCTCGGCGGCGTCGACATCTCGGGCTTCCCCGCGGTCCAGGGCGCGCCGTTCGGCGACTACAAGCAGATCTTCGACGTCGACCTCGGCGGCGTCGCGGGCGCCGGCCTCCTCTCCGTCTTCCGCGTCACGTTCGCGGACGAGGGCAAGTGGCTCTGGCTCGAGCTCGATCCTTCGATGGGCGGCCCCGGCGGGATGCCGCTCGACGCGCCTCCGGGCGCGCCTCCGCCGCTCGACGAGCCTCCGGCCGAGGCTCCGAAGAGCGCGCCGCCGGCCGCCGGAAAGCCCGGCGCGCCGAGCTCGAAGGAGGCGCCGAAGACGTCGCCCGCCCCGAAGGCGCCGCCCGCCGCCCCGAAGAGCGAGACGCCGAAGAGCGAGGCACCGACCCCGAAGGCCGGCGCTCCGACGGAGAGCAAGGGCGCCGCGCGATGAGCGCGCGCATCGCGGTCTACGCCGGCAGCTTCGATCCCGCGACGCTCGGTCACCTCGACCTCATCGAGCGCGCCTCGGCGCTCTTCGAGAACGTCATCGTCGCGATCGGCGTGCACCCGACCAAGCACCCGCTCTTTTCCCCCGACGAGCGCATCGCGCTCCTCGAGCAGATCACGCAGCACCTGCCGAACGTGACCGTCGACAGCTTCGACGGTCTGCTCATCCAGTACTGCGTGAAGAAGGGCGCCGGCGTCATCGTCCGCGGCCTCCGCGTCACGACGGACTTCGAGTACGAGCTCCAGATCGCGCACGCGAACGCGGACCTCGGCCCGCAGGTCGACACCGTGTTCCTCCCGACGCGCACGCGCCACGGCTTCGTCAGCGCCTCGCTCGTCCGCGAGATCGCGAGCCACGGCGGCGACGTCTCGCGCTACGCGCCGCCGGTCGTGTGCGAGGCGCTCGCGAAGAAGTTCGCCTCGGCCCGCCCCGCCTGAGCTCCGAGCGAAGCGGCGGAGATCACGGCCGATTGACGCGCTGTTCCGTGCGCTCGCCGTGGTAGTTTCTCGCCCTCATGAGCGAGCATCAGAGCGTCGTCGCGCGCCTCGAGGAGACCGTCAACGCCGTCCGCGCCCGCACCCGCGTCGCCCCGCGCGTCGGCGTCGTCCTCGGCAGCGGGCTCGGCGCGTTCGCGGACACGCTCCGCGACGCCCAGAAGATCCCGTACTCCGAGATCCCGCACATCCCGCCGCCGAAGGTCGTCGGCCACGCGGGCAACCTCTGCTTCGGCCACGTCGACGACGTGCCCGTCGTCTGCATGCAGGGCCGCGTGCACCTCTACGAGGGCCACCCCATCTGGCAGGTCGTCCACGGCGTGCGCGTGATGGCGCGGCTCGGCGTCTCGTGCGTGCTCGTGACGAACGCGGCCGGCGGGCTCGAGCCCGGCTGGGCGGCAGGCGACCTGATGATCGTGAGCGATCACCTGAACCTCATGGGGCAGCACCCGCTCCTCGGTCCGAACGAGGACGCGCTCGGTACGCGCTTCCCGGACATGACGAGCGCGTACGACAAGACGCTTCGGGCGAAGCTCGCCGCCGTGTCGGCCGCGGAGAAGCTCCCTCTCCGCGAGGGCGTCTACGCCGCGCTCTCCGGCCCGTCGTACGAGACGCCGGCCGAGATCCGGATGCTCCGCGTGCTCGGCGCGCAGGCTGTCGGCATGAGCACCGTGCCCGAGGTGATCGCGCTCCGCCACATGCGCGTGCCGGTCGCCGCCCTGTCGTGCATCACGAACCTCGCGGCCGGCGTCGGCGACGGCGAGCTCGATCACGCGGAGGTCGAGGCGACGGCGAAGGCCCGCCGCGACGACCTCCAGCGCCTGCTCCGCGGCTGGATCGTCGAGGCCGGCAAGCCTTGAGCGCCCGGAAGAAGGCCTCCGGCGCAAAGGCGCGTGCGGGCGCGAAGGCGACGAGGGCCGCGAAGACGCGCGCGAAGACGCGAAGCGCGGCGCCGCACCATCACCCGCAGGCCTCGCTGCTCGACGAGCTGGTCCAGCGCGCCAAGGCGGTCCGCGACAACGCGCACGCGCCGTACTCGCGCTACCGCGTCGGCGCGGCGATCGCGACGAAGAGCGGCCGCATCTTCGAAGGCTGCAACGTCGAGAACGCGTCGTTCGGCGCCACCATCTGCGCCGAGCGCGGCGCGATCCTCCAGATGGTCGCCGCCGGCGAGCGCGATCCCATCGCGTGCGCCGTCGTGACGGGCGACGACGAGGGCGCGTCGCCGTGCGGGATCTGCCGCCAGGTGCTCTCCGAGTTCGCGAAGGACATGCCCGTCGTCCTCGTCGGGCTCGGCTCGCGCGACGGCGAGATCGGCCACGTCGTCCAGCTCGCCGACCTCCTGCCGATGGCGTTCGACGGCTCCTCGCTGCGCTGAACGCCGCGCCGTCCGCGCGGGCGGCGCCCGTCAGCGCGCGAGGGCGTCTGCGAGCGCGCTCTTGCACGTGAAGAGGCGCGGGCCTCCGACGAGCGGGGTCGCCTCGCCGCTCGCCGACCCTTCGTCGCCAACGCGACCGCGCGAGACCACCGAGACGACGCGGCCGGTGATCGTGTCGACGATCGGGCCGCCCGAGTCTCCCGGACGCCCGGGCACCTCGACCATCAGACGATCGTCCGTCACGCCGACGACCGGACCGCGGAACACGTGCCGCTCCAGCGACAGCACGGCCCAGCCCGTCTCGGGCATCGTCCTCGGCTTGGCGCTCGAGCCGAAGCCGGCGAGCTCGTAGACGGCGGCCTCGTCGGGGACGTCGTAGCCGAGCTCGAACGGCCTCACCTCGACCGGAACGGCCTTCGAGAGGACGAGGATCGCGAGGTCGTGCTCGAGATCGCCGACGTAGCCGTCGCACGCCCGCACGTAGCGCACGCCGACGCGCCCCCACGGCAGGTAGCCGCCGCCGAGCTCCACGTGGACGTCGCCCGGCACGATCTGCCCGACGGTCAGCTCGCGCTTGGCGTCCCGCTTCGCGATGCAGTGAGCCGCCGTGAGGACGTGGCGCGGTCCGACGAGCGCTCCCGAGCAGCGCCCCGGATGGGCGCCCATCCGCACCACGCGCACCACGCCGTCGCCGTCCGCGGCCTGCCCCTCGGGCATGTCGTCGAGCGTCGTCTCGCGAAGGAAACGCTGCTCGACGGCGAACGAGAGGCGCGGGATCGAGTAGGAGCAGCCCGTCGTGATCGCCGCGACGAGCCCGAGGAGGGCGGCGCGGGCGGGGTGAACGAGCCGCACGACTATTTCATACGGCGGCGATCGAAGGATGCACCTCGGTGCCGCGAAAGCGGTACGGAGCCCTGGGCGACGCTCCTACAACCGCGCCAGCCTCGGATTTCAGGGCCGACACCGGGGGGCGAGCCGACGGCGGACAGCGTTGGGGGCGCGTGCCCACGAGAAGCGTGGGCCGCGAGCCCCTTGCAGCATGCACGGAAGCGTTCGATGAGCGCGGAACGACGTGGTCTCAGAGGTCTACCGCCCTGGCGCGACTCCTGCTCTCATCTCCACGTCCCATGAAGAACATCACCCGCGTCACCGCGCTCGCCCTGGTCGTCGGGGCCCTGCCCGCCAGCCACGCCTTCACCACCGGCTGCGGCTCGGACGGCTCCACCGACACCAGCACCGGTGTCGGTGCGGTCATCTTCATCAAGCGCCAGCACACGGCGGGCGCCGGTGCAGGCGCGACGGTGAACGTGGCGGGCGGCAACGGGCAGGTGCTCGACTACGAGCGCTTCGAGCCCGGCGGCCAGCTCGTGATGCTCACGCCCCCGCGCCCCGACGGCGTGCTCAAGGTGATCACGAGCGACTTCACGACGGCCGACTTCAACGGCGCGGACGTCTCGTTCGACGCGAAGCAGGTCGTCTTCTCGATGAAGCGCGACGCGGACGATCACTACCACATCTACACCGCGCAGCTCACCGAGGGCGGCGACGGCAAGTTCGAGATCCACCAGCGCACCGGCGGGCCGCACGACGACATCAACCCGATCTACATTCCGGGCGGCCGCATCGCGTTCGTGACGAACGAGATGTACACGGCGATGGGCACGCGCCACGACGAGTACAACCACGGGCGCGGCGTCACGCAGCTCGCGACCATCTCGGTCGACGGCGGCGACGCCGATCGGCGCCTCGCCTCGCAGAACCTCTCGCACACCGTCGCGCCGTGGATGCGCTTCGACGGCAAGATCGGCTACTCGCGCTGGGAGCACCTCGGCGGCGTCAACGACGTGAAGCTCTTCGCCGCCAACCCGGACGGCACCCAGATGGTCGGCCTCGCCGGTCAGCACGCGAAGCCGTCGAACTCGCTCGTGAGCGTCCGCGAGCTCGAGCCGAACGTCATGATCGGCATCGCGACGACGCGCGAGCGGACGATCCACTCCGGCGCGCTCGTCAAGATCGACGCCCGCAACAAGGGCGACGACGTCTGCATGGACGCCAAGGTCCTCGACAAGGGCGGCCGCGCCTGCGTCGACGAGGAGAACGTCGAGTACACGATCCTCACCCCCGAGGTCCCGACCTCGAGCGGTCCGTCGCCGGTCGGCCGCTACCGCGAGCCGTCGGCGCTGCCGGACGGGCGAATCCTCGTGTCGTGGGCCGACGGTCCCGTGAACGATCTCTCCGAGCAGTCGGTCACGCCGCCGGACTTCGGCGTCTACATCTTCGATCCCGTCACGAAGAAGAACCAGCTCATCTACAACGATCGAGCGACCTGGGAGCTCAACGCGATCGCCGTAGCGCCGCGCGCCGAGCCGCCGCTGATCCGCGACCTCGTCGGCCCGAACGTGGACCCGGGCACGCCGGTCCGCATCGGCTCGATCGACGTCAAGCAGACGAGCCTCAAGGACACGGTGAAGGGCGCGCAGTTCGGCGAGCAGGGCGTCCCGCTCGCGGAGGCGCTCAAGCAGGCCGTGAAGGTCCGCGTCATCGAGGGCTTCTCGAGCGAAGGCGCCAAGGGCGTCACGATGTTCGGCCTCACGATGGACGAAGGCGCGGCGATCCTCGGCGAGGCCGACGTCAACCCGGACGGTAGCTGGCTCGCGGAGATCCCGCCGTACGTGCCGGTCCACCTCCAGCCGATCGACAAGTTCGGGCTCTCGATCCGAAACCAGCGCCTCTGGATCCAGGGCATGCCCGGCGAGGACCGCCGCTGCATCGGCTGCCACGAGCAGCGCTCCGGCGTCGGCGCCCCGTCGCTCGGGCAGAACCCGACGGTCGCGGAGCAGCGCCAGGCGCAGCAGTTCCTCGCGCCGATCGCCGAGCGCGTCGAGCTGCCCTGGGCGCTCAAAGAGGGCTACACGATCACGCAGACGCCGAAGATCCTCATCCAGGACATCCTCGACAAGAAGTGCGTCCAGTGTCACTCGGGCGGAGCCAACGATCCGTTCGCCGGCCGCACCTACCAGATGTCCGCGACCATCCCCGGCACCGGCGCCGCTCAGACCTTCACGGTGCCGTACCTCGACCTGTCCTCCGCGGAGATCGACGTCGTGTACGACCGCCGGGCGGCCAAGTACCCGAAGTCGTACGTCTCGCTCTTCTTCCCGGCGACGACCGAGATGGGAATGGGCATGTCGCAGCTCGTCGGCGAGCAGCCACCCCTCTGGGCGATCCCGAACAACGCGCGTGAGTCCGCGATGATCAAGAAGCTGAACGTGCGCGCGACCGACGGCACCTTCGCCTACGGCAACCCGACGATGCACCCCGAGGACAAGGGGGTGGAGCTGACGGACGCCGAGCGGCTCGCGCTCATCCAGTCGATCGACGTGGGCGGCCAGTTCTACGCTCGACAGAACACGGGCTTCGTCCCGTTCACCAGCGATCCGGTGGCCCCGGGGCGGAAGTACTGAGGAGATGAAGACCATGCGCATCCCCTCTTCGTTCGACACGACTCGCGCGTCGCGCCCGTCCCGCTCCTCGAGCGAGCGGAGGCTCGGCTACTTCGGGATCATCGCCTCGATGGCGCTCGCCTGTGCGTCGCTCGTCTCGAGCGGCGACGCGACGGCGAACACCACCGACACGATCGGCGGCACGCAGCGCATCTACGGCCCGATCCCGCCCGATCAGATCGAGCACATCTCGACGACCGACCGCATCAAGAGCGTCGCCGCGTCGGGATCGATGATGGCGATCTGGGAGACCCTCGAGCACGGCGAGCGCGTCGAGTGCATCGACTGCATCCCCGCGATCGAGCCTCTCCTCTACGACGCCAACCCGCGCACGCGCGAGATCGCCGCGTGGTGGCTCCGCCGCCGGGTCTTCGGCGTCTTCGGCAAGGGCCAGGTCTACGAGCGCACGGTCCAGACGCTCCAGACCGACACCGATCCGGTGCGCCGCATGTACGCCGCCACCGCGCTCGGCGAGTTCCTCGCGCTGCCCGGCATCGACGCTTGTGCGGTCGCGCTCGAGCGCGACCCCGACCCCACCGTGCGCGCCGCCGCGGCCGCCGCGCTCGGCCGCCTCAACGACGACGGCAAGGGCGCGCTCACGAAGGCGCTCGCCGACGTCGACCCCCGCGTGAAGCTGGCGGCGATCCGCAGCGCCGGCCGCATCAACGCGTTCACCGACGCTCCGGCGGTCGCGCGGCTCGCGGGCGACGGCGACGCCAAGGTCCGCCGCAACGCCGCCGAGCTCCTCGGCCACCTCCGCGCTCCCGAGGGCGTCGACGGACTGCTCGGGCTCGCGCGCGACCCGGAGGCCAACGTCCGGAACGCCGCGTGCCACTCGCTCGGCGCGCTGCACGATCCGCGCGCCCGCGGCGTCCTCGAGGACCTCGCGAAGAACGATCCGGACACGCTCGTCCGCGACCAGGCGCAGATCGCGCTCCGCCGACTCTGAGCTGGCCCGAAGACCGTGTAACCTCGAAAGCGTGAAGGGCTTGCCTCAATCCGGCTCGGCCTCCGCCGAACCCCGTCGTTCCTCCTCGGACTCCGTCCAGCCAAGCCGAGCACGGTCGAGCTGGGTCCGTCTCCGCGTCCCCGCGCTCGCCGCCGGAATCGCCGCGCTCGCCGCGGCGTGCTCGACCAAGGAGCCGACGAAGTCGACGTACTTCGAGCGCACGGTCAGCCCGATCCTCACGACGTCGTGCGTGCGCACCAACACGGGCGCCGGCTGCCACGTCGCCGACGGGCGCGGCAACGCCCTCGGCAACCTCGACACCGCGAGCTACGAGGGCGTCCAGAAGCGGAAGGACCTCCTCGTCGACTACGGCCCCTACGGCCAGCCGGCGTTCCTCCTCAAGAACGTCGACCCGTTCCAGGTCGAGGTCCAGGGCTACGACGGCGTGAAGTCGCTCATCACGACGGACATCAAGCACGCCGGCGGCTCGATCCTCGACCCCGCGGGGACCGGGTACCAGACGCTCCGCCGGTGGATCCAGAACGGCGCCACCGAGAACAACACCGGCGTCCCGCCCTCCAACGTCGAGCGCCTCCCGTGCACGACGTTCATCCCCGGACGCGCCGACTTCGACCTGACGCGCGATCCGGCGCGCCCGGACTTCGCGACGTTCCGCGATCGCGTCAACGGCGTCATCAGCGGGAGCGTCGACGACGAGTCGCTCCAGAAGCTCGCCTGCGCGGCGTCGAACTGCCACGGACGGCTCTCGAACTCGCTCTATTTCACGTGCGGGAGCACGCCCGAGCAGCTCCGCTGGAACTACCTCGCGGCGCAGGAGTACCTCGCCCAGACGCCGGAGCAGAGCGAGCTCCTTCGCCGGCCGCTCGAGCCGTCGCAGGGTGGCGCCTACCACGAGGGCGGCGTCATGTTCCGATCGTCCAGCGACGAAGGGTACCGCCGCTTCGACGAGTGGGCCCGCCAGCACGGGCCCGCGCTCGCGCCCACGACCGATCCCGCCTTCACCTTCTTCGCGCACAAGGTGCAGCCCGTCCTCGTGAAGAAGGGCTGCATGATGATCCAGTGCCACTCGGCCTCGATGTTCCACGACTACCGGCTGCACGGCGGCTCCGGCGGGAGCTTCTCGCTCTCGGCGACCCGGCGGAACTACGAGCTGTCGCTCGCGCAGATGGCGGTCGAGAGCGAGGACCCGAACGCGAGCCGGATGGTGCGCAAGAACCTGTACCGCCCCGAGGTCTGCGGCGTCGCCGGCTGCGACAAGCCCGTGGGCATCGCGCACCGCGGCGGCCCGCTGCTCGAGGACTTCGGCTCCGAGCGGGCGAGCCCCGAGGCGTGCGCCGCCGGAAACCACGACTACGACAACGGCGACCTCGACAAGATCCCCGCGTACTGCGTGCTCGTCGAGTGGCTGAAGCGCGAGCGCGAGCTCCACAAGCTCGCGCCGGTGAGCGCGATCGTCTACGTGAAGCGCCCCGTCGGGAGCCTGAAGCGCGCGCAGGACTTCGACGTCTACGCGCCGGGCGCCGACCTCCGCCGCGTGGGCGCGGCGATCACGGACGGCGCCCTCGCGCTCAGCGGCGCGAACGACACCTCACTCACCGCCGGCTGCGGGCTCGATCCCGCGACCGCCGACATCCGACGCCCGCAGGTCTCGTGGGACGGCGCGCGCGTCGCCTTCGCGGCGCGGTCGAGCGCGAGCGAGCCTTTGGCCGTCTACGAGATGAACGCGGACGGATCGAGCTGCGCCAAGCACCCGGTCATCAACGCGACGGCGCCGTCCGAGAACGGCCTCCTGATCCACAACTTCGATCCCACCTACGCGCCGCCCGACGGCGGCTTCTCGCGGATCGTCTTCGCGTCGACGCGCGGAAACCTCTCGAGCGCGGCGTACGACTACCAGGGGCCGCAGCGCACCCCCGCGGATCCGACGAAGCCGAACTCGAACCTCTACACGCTCGAGCCCGATCCCGCGGCACCGGCCCAGACGCGGATCCGTCAGCTGACGTTCCTCCTCAACCTCGAGCGCCAGCCGACGTTCATGAACGACGGACGCGTCATCTTCACCGCCGAGAAGCGCGCGCCCGGCTTCTACCAGCTCTCGCTCCGGCGCCTGAACCTCGACACCGGCGACTACCACCCGCTCTACGCGCAGCGGGGCTCGATCGGCTACCCCGAGGCCACGCAGGTGGTCGAGCTCGCGGACAAGGACTTCGCGACGATCTTCTCGACGCCCGCGACCGCGAGCGCCGGCGGCGGCGCGCTCGGCGTGTTCAACCGCTCGATCGGCCTCGACTTCACGAGCCCCGATCCGGCCGACTACCCCGTCGATCCGGGCGTGCTCGACCCGGCGCAGCTGCAGGCGCCGGATCCGGCCTTCTTCCTCCGCTCGCTCCGCTTCCCCGACGGCGCCGCGAACGCCCGCCCGGGGGCGCCGACGAGCGGCTACTACACCTCGCCGTCGGCGCTCCCGTCGACGTCGCTCCTCGTGAGCTTCGAGTCGGGCGGCGGCGACTACGACGTCTACGTGATGGAGCCGAGCACCGGCGCGAAGACGAAGCTCTTCGGCGACGCGGGGAGCGCCGAGGTCGACGCCGTCGCCGTCTACGCGCGCCTCCCGCGCCCGATCTTCCGCTCCACGCTCGACGAGCCGAACGGACACTCGCTCGTCTTCGAGGGCAAGCCCGAGGCCGAGATCCACGTGCTCGACATGCGCGTGCTCGCGTCGCTCCTCTTCCAGAACACACCGACCGGCCGCGTCATCGATCCGGACCTCACGACGTTCAACGTCTACGAGGACATGCCGCCCACGGCGGACGTCGACGCCATGGACAAGGGCGGCAGCTTCGTCGCGAACGACGCGTTCGGGCGCGTCTACGTGCGACGTCGCCTGCTCGGCTCCGCGCGCATCGAGGCCGACGGCTCGGCGAAGTTCTCGATCCCCGGCGGCGTTCCGATCGTCCTCGAGCTGCCGCCCACGAAGCTCTCCGCGGAGCTCGGGCTGCCTCGCGTGCAGCGCGAGGCGATGTCGTTCTCGCCGGGCGAGTACACGCACCAGGCCTTCCGCGCCGACCTCTTCGGCGGGCTCTGCGGGCAGTGCCACGGGTCGATCTCCGGTCGCGCGGTCGACGCCGCGCTCCAGCCGGACTTCGTCACCCAGGCGTCGAGCACGCTGTCGCGCTTCCAGCCGCCGTTCGACATGAACAAGCCTCCGGCCGCGCGCGGCCCCATCACCGGTCCGCCTGCCACGCCGTAAGGCCCGCCCGAGACGCCAGCGCCGCACTCGGTCGCGTCGCTGGCGCCATCCGCCGGCGACCGCTAGATCCCTTCGCGGCGTGTTCTCCTCCCTCGCTCCGACCGCGCGTCGTCTCGTCACCGTCGCGCTCCTCGTGCTGGCGAGCGGCTGCCAGGCCGGAGGCTGCGTGGCGAACGTCTTCGGCGACGTCATCGGCGTGACGGGAGACGTCTACTGCGATCGGCGGTTCGTCGGCCCGACGAAGGACCCCGCGCCTTTCTGCCAGGAGGTCATCGACACACTCGCGGTGAGCGAGGTCGAGGACGACTGCCGCGACAAGCACACCGCGCGGACCGGTGAGGGGAAATGCCCGCGCGAGAACGTCATCGCGGGCTGCAAGCTGCACAAGGAGAACGACGACGGCTCGGAGGTCTGGGACTGGTACTACGACGTGTCCGAGCTCGAGGACGCGAGCGCGCGTGACGACGCCGGCGACGGAGCTCCCCTCTTCGACGATCCGGTCCGCACGAAGGACGAAGTGCGGGCGCTCTGCGCCGACCCGAAGCGCTACGAAGAGGGCGCAACGTTCGTGGAGCCTTGAGCCGCTCGCTGGAGCGAGAGCACGAGCATGTAGCGGTCGCCGTCGCGGACTACGCCAAGAAAAGCGGTGCCGCAATACCCCTAGGGGTAAAGACTGCCGCGGTGCGGCCGTGAGATCGTGCAAGCTCCCATGGACGACTCCCTCGCCTTCCTGGTGGTGGAAGACGAAGACGTACTTCGACGTGCGCTCGTTCGGGCCCTGTCGAATCACGGGCGCGCGGAGGGCGTCTCATCTTGCGCTCAGGCGCGCACGGCGCTTCGCGCTCGCAAGTACGACTCGCTCGTCGTGGACATCAAGCTCCCGGACGGCAACGGGCTCGACCTCGTCCCGCGCGCGCGGCAGATCTGGCCGGCGATCTGGGTGCTCGTGCTGACGGGGAGCATCGAGCACGCGTCGATCACGCGCGCGCACGAGCTCGGGGTCCGGTACCTGCTGAAGCCCTTCGCGCCCGAGCACCTCCGCGTCCACGTCGAGGAGACCCGCGCCAGGAGGCACGCCGGCGACCGGCGGGTCAGCGTCGCGCTCGATCGCTGGACGCGCGGCCACAACCTGACCGCCGCCGAGACCGAGCTGCTCGCGCTCGGCGCGCGCGGCGTTCCGCGCGAGGAGTTCGCCATCGTCCGCGGAGTGCGCCCGGACACCATCCGGAAGCAGATCCAGTCGCTGCTCATGAAGACGGGCGACGTCACCTTCGAGGGCGCCGTGAACAGCCTGCTCCGCGAGGCAGTGGCCGAGCCGCTCTGAGCCCCGACCTCGCGCCCTAGTAGCGGATGCCCGCGAGGACGCTCGGGCCCCACATGAACGCGCTGCCGAAGTGGAGATGCGCGTCGAGCTTGCCCTCGAGGAAGATCGCGTGGTCGTCGCGCGGACCGAACTGGTAGACGTCCACCGAGGCGTGAACCCCGGCGCCGAGGCCGAGCGCCCACATGCGCGAGTCGACCGTCACCCGGCGCACGACGAGGTAGCCCATCTCGACGTCGATCCCGAGGCGCAGGATCCCGGTTCGGAGCAGATCGCCGCTGATGCTCCCACGAACGTCCCAGGTGCGGAGCCCCTCGGCCGTGCTGCCGTAGAGCATCGAGAGGACGGCGTAGAAAGCGCTCGTGTCGTTCTGTCCGCCGACGCCGAGGCGCATCCGGCCGCCGGTGATCGGCACGCCGTGCGCCTGGGCGTACTGGAAGCCCGCCGAGCCCTTCAGCGACGGCCGGTACTCCTTGCCCGTCACCCTCGGCGCGACCGGCTGCGACTCGGCCGGGGGCGGCGCCGCCAGCGGGACGGCTTCGTCGCCGGCCCCGCCGACGCCGTCCGAGGGCGCCGGGGCGCTCGCCGGGGGCGGTGCGCTCGTCGGGGCCGGGGCGCCCGTCGGGCCTTGCGGCGGAGGCAGCGGCGGGGCCGGAGAAGCGCCCGTGGCGCCCGCGGCGGTGGGAGAAGGCAGCGGCGGCAAGGGCGCGGGCCCCGGCTGCTGCGCGAGCGCGACCGGAGCGACGAGCAGGAGCCCCAGCGCGGCGGCCGCACGAACGAACGGACGGCGGGTCATCGGCAAGCCTCCGCCTCGATCGCCGCGCGCGACTGGAACTGGTAGGGCTCGAGCGACAGCTGGCGAATGCCCGAGCAGATGCCCCGGCTCCGCATGTCGGCGCAGGAGACGTCGCCGAGGCACGCCGACGCCTTCGACGTGAGCACCGGCGCGAGATCGGCGTCGCAGCCCTGCGCGAACACGCAGTTGATCCGGCGCGGATCGACCTCGGGGCAGCAGCCCTCGAGGCGCGCGACGGCCTCCTCGCACACCATCTCGTCCTCGGTGATCTCGCCGCACGACAGCGCGATGCCGACGAAGAGCACGACGACGTAAGGCGTGGAGCGATGAAAAAGCCCGCGGCGCATGATACGAGAGAGATCGGTCGTACCATGAAGCGTCGCGCGTCGTCCTGGTTCGCGTTCATGATCGCCGCGGTCGCCTCGACCGCCGGCCCGACGGTCGCGCGCGAAGCCGCCGCCTGCGGTGGTGTGTTCATCCCGCCGACGGAGCGGCCCGCCGCGCGCCAGGTGGTGAAGGACCACCGCATCGCGATCGCCATCGGACGCTCGCAGACGGTCATCTGGGACGAGGTCCGCTTCGAGGGAAACCCGCGCGACCTCGCCTGGGTGTCGCCGGTGATGCCGGGCACGAAGATCGAGCTGGCGAGCTCGGAGTGGATCGACGCGCTCGACACGAGCACGCAGCCCATCGTCTACGGTCCCCGAGACCGGCAAATCGGCGGGTGCGCGCTCACGGGGTGCGCCGAGTCGTCCGACGGCTTCGACCCACGCTCGGCGCCGGGCAGCGGCGTCGTGGTCGTCGACGAGTCGGTGATCGGACCGTACGAGACGGTCACGATCCGCTCGGAGGGCGATCCCGAGGCGCCGTACACGTGGCTCACGAAAAACGGCTACAGCGTGACGCCCGAGGTCGCGCCGCTCCTCCGCACCTACGCGGAGGCCGGCTTCGATTTCGCCGCGCTCCGCCTCCGCCCGAGCTGCACGGCCTCGAAGATGGAGCCCGTGCGGATGGTCATGCCCGGAGCCGTCCCGAAGGTGCTGATCCGCATGGCGCTCGCCGGAGCGGCGAACACGGCGAACATCACGCTCTTCGTCCTCGCCGAGGCCGCTCACGTCCCGCTCGGCTACCCGCACGGCCAGCTCGACGACGACGCGCTCGTCTGGTCCTTCGCCGACAACCGCTCGAACTACGAGAGCCTCGCGGCGGACGTCATGCGCCGTGAGGACGGCCGCGCGTGGCTCCTCGAGGCCGCGAGGCCGGCGGCGCCTCCGCCGTTGCCGAACGCGTCGCCGCTGCCGTTCCTCGCCGAGGCGTACCAGGAGCTGTGCAGCGGCGGGGTACCGAACGGCACGGAGCGGACCTCGGTTCCCTTCCCAGCCTCGCCCTGCGTGGACGATCCCGTTCAGGTCGACAGCGGCATCCCCACCCCGACGGGCGACGCGGGCGGCGACGAAGACGCCGGCGGCGACGCGGACGCCGGCGCGGACGACGGGGACGCGGGCTCGGAGCCCGGAGACGCCGGACCGACGCCGACGCCGGTCGATCCCACGACGCCGGAGCGGCCGACCGGCCTCCGCTGCCGGCCCGCGGGCTTGAACGATCTCGAGCTGATGCGCGAGACCGTCGGCGCGCCGAACGTCATCGTGACGCGGATGCGCGCGCGCCTCCCGGCGTCGGCGCTGACCGCCGACCTCGATCTTGGTCCCGAGGCCTCGACCACGGTGACCCACCTCCATCAGGCCCTCCGCGACACCTCGGAGCCCGACGAGCGGCCGAGCAAGAGCGCCTGCGCGAGCAGCCGGCGGCGCGAGCTCACGGAGAAGTGGGCGCCCGGCAGCGCGGCCCTCTTCGTCCTCGCGGCGTGGCTCCGGCGGCGTCGCGCCCAGCGCTAGGCCAGCCGCGACGCGCGCGTAGAGCCCGTCACCAGACGACGAGCTCGTCGCGGTGGATCAAGACGCCAGGCTCGTCGCCGGGGCCGAGACGATCCCTCCTCCCCGCCAAGAGGACAGCGTCGGTCGACGAGCAGCGCGCGAGGCCGCGGCCGATCTCCGTGCCGTCGAGCGCGAGCACGCGGACCGAGTCGCCTTCGCGGAAGTCACCGCGGACCCCCGCGACGCCCACCGCGAGGACGCTCGTGCCCTTGCTCCGCACCGCGGCCGAGGCGCCCGCGTCGAGCCAGACGTCGCCCCGCGGCCGAAGCGTGAACGCGATCCAGTGCTTCTTGGCCGGGAGCCGCCGCGTCGCCGCGAGAAACAGCGTCCCCTCGTCCTCGCCCGCGAAGATGCGCCCGACGACGTCCTTCTTTCCCGCGTCGGCGATCACGACGTGCGCACCGGCGAGCGTGGCCCGCCGCGCCGCTTCGATCTTGCTCGCCATGCCGCCGGTGCCGACGCCGCTCTTCTTGAGGCCCGATCGCCCCGAGCGGATCAGCGGCACCGCCTCGGCGGCGATGTCGCGCACGACGGACACGCGCTCGCCCGACGCGTCGAGCAGACCCGCGACGTCGGAGAGGAGGACGAGGACGTCCGCGGCGACGAGCGGCGTCACCATCGCGGAGAGCTCGTCGTTGTCGCCGAACTTGATCTCCTCGATCGCGACAGCGTCGTTCTCGTTGAGGATCGGGACCGCGCCTGCGTCGAGCAGCGCGGAGAGCGCCGCCCGTGCGTTGTTCGCGCGCACTCGATCGGCGAGGTCGGCGTGCGTGAGCAGCACCTGCGCGACCGGGATCTTCACGCGGTCGAACGCCTCTTCGTACGCGCGCATCAAGAGGCTCTGGCCCGCCGACGCCGACGCCTGGAGCTTCGCCATCTCCTTCGGGCGCGCCCGGTAGCCGAGCTTCCTCGCGCCGAGCGCGATCGCGCCGCTCGACACGAGCACGACGAGCTTGCCGTCCTGACGGAGGGCGTGGACCGCGCGAGCGAGGCGATCGTAGGGGCTCTCACGCCGGGCGTGCGCGGACGGCTCGTCCGTCGCGAGCGTGCTCGACCCGATCTTGACGACGACGCGCCGGGCAGCGCGCAGGGCAGCGCGCGAATCGCTCATGCGCGTACGGTGGAGAGGGTCTCGTCGAACGCGGCGTCGAGGCGCCGGACGAGCCATCCAGGCGCGCTCGCGATCGAGATGAAGACGCCGTCGACGATCTGCGTGGTCGAATCGCGCAGGTCCTCCGCCCCGAAGGGTCGGTTCTCGCGCGCCCCCTTTCCCTCGGTCGTGAGGGCCTGGACGAGCGCCTCGTCGATCGCGCGGCGCACGCGGCGCGCCTCCTCGACGTCGATGCGAACCGAGCGCGCGATGCGCGCCGTGTCGAGGTAGCGCTCGAGCAGGTGACCGAGCACGAACGTCCCGAGCGCGGTGCGCACCGGTCCGAGCATCGCGAGCGGACCGAGCCGGCCGAGCACGCGCGTCACCGCGAACGTGATGCCCTGCTGGATGTAACCCTTCGCTCCCTCCACGCCGCTCGGCTCCACGAGGACCGCCCGCGCGTCGGGCGTCAGTGAGAGGCCGTGCCGAGCCGTGAGATCGTGGACCAGCGCGCCGCGGACCCGCCGCACGATCGCGTCCGGCACCCAGGGGAGCGGCACGACGCCGGAGGCGGCGCCGAGCATCGTGTAGGTCCCGAGCCGGCCGCCTCCGAACTGCGGGCGCCCGAGGGCCTCGCTCCGGCGCGAGGCGATCGCCTCCTCGGCCTCTTCCACGGTCGCGCTCGCCGCGCTGTCCTTGCTCATCGACGCCACGTTACCGCAATCCTCAGGAGAGAGCGCGAAAGGCCGGCACGAGCTCGATGACCGAGACGTTCGCGCCGTCGCAGACCGCGACGAGCTCGCTCGTCGTCATCGACGCGCCCAGGTCCACGACGAGATGCGCCCCGTGGGCCTCGATGCTCGCGCCGCGGGCGGCCAGGGCCGGCGCGACGGCGTCGAGCGGACCGTCCATGCGCGCCACGAAGCGGCGCTCCGCGGCGACGAGCTCGGCCGGCGGCCCCTGCGCCTCCGTCCGGAGCGCCGTGGCGACGATCGCCTCGTCGGCCGCCGCCGCGAGCGGGTTCGTCAGGGGCATGCGCGGCGCGAAGACGATCCACGCGCGATCGGCGAGCGCCTCGGCGAGCACCTTCGCGTACGGCGCGACGAGCTCATCCGCGAGACCGCCGAGCGGGTCCTCGAGCGCGATCACCTCCGCGCACGTCGCGATCGCCGCCGCGACGATCGTCGCGCGCCGCGCGTGCGCGACGAGGCGCGCGAGCTCGGTCTTCGCCATCGCGCGGAGCTGGAGCTTGGCGATCGCCGCCTCGGCGCTCGCGCGCGCCTCGAACGCGGGCACGCCGGCGAGGCGCGCGCTCCACTGGACGTACTCGGTGACCGTCCAGCGCGGCGGGGCCGGCGGCTCCCGCGGCGCTCCCGCGATGAGCCCCGCGGCGGCGGCCTCGGCGGCGGGGCGCCCGCGGACGGAGAGGCCGCCGCGGACGACGCTCGCGAGGCCGGTCGCCGCATCGAACACCGCGCGCGGCGCGCCGAGGACGAGCAGGTGCTCGCCCGTCGTCTTGAACGAGAGCCCGTCGCACGCGGGGACGCCGTCCACGTCGACGCGGAGATCGTCGGCGAAAAGGAGCGGCTCGGGGCGGGCGACGGCCAGGCTCAAGGTCCCGGACGATAGCACGGCAGGCCACGCGGCCCGCCGGCCGGAGGGGCCGCCGGCGCCGCAGATCCGCGGAAGGCCGCGCGCGGGCGGCACGCGAGCGAACAAGCTCGAGGGCCGACGCAACTTGGCCGGGCCAGGCTCGCCGCGCTAGCGTCGAGGCCCATGACGAAGCCCCTGCTCGTCTCGTTGGCACTCGTGACAGGCGCCATCCTCGCGGGCGCCTGCAGCGACGACCCCAAGCGACCGCCCGTCCTCACCGACGGCCCGCCCCAGCCGAGTGGAGGCGGCAGCGCCACGCCGACCGACGGCGGCCTCGACGACGACCTCGACGCCGGCGACGGCGGCAGCTGCACGGCGCTCGAAAACACCGGCCTCGAGGTCGACGAGAACGCGGTGAACGACGAGCTCCCGCCGGGGACGGGAGGGACGATCGCCGACGGGATCTACGACATCAGCAGCGTGCGCCTCTATCAGAGCGCGTCCGGGCTGCCGGGCCTGACCGGCAACTCGTACCAGGGGTCGATCCGCGTGACCGGCCAGGTCTACGAGCGCGTCGTCGTCTTCAAGAGCTCGGCCGGCGCCGGCGCCGAGACCCGCAGCTCCGGCACCTTCACGCCGAGCGGGACCAACGCGACCATCGCCATCACCTGCCCCTCGCCCCTCCAGGAGCAGGTGACCTACACGGCCCTCGACACCTCCCTGGTCGTCTCGAACCTCGTCACGAAGACGTCGTTCGTGTTCACGAAGAGACCTTGAACCCCGATGCTTTTTGATAAGCTCCCGCCCGCCATGAGCCTTGTCCATTCCTTCCGCCACGTCGCCCTCGCCACCGCCGTCACCGCGTTCGCCGCGCTCAGCGCCGCCGGCTGCGCAGAAGGCAACGAACCGAAGACGGCGAAGGTCGCGTCCGGCCCCATGCCGGAGGGCGAGACGTGGACGGGCGTCTACTTCCACCCGGTGTTCGGCTACCTCCACATGCAGGAGGAGGGCTCGAACGTCGTCGCGCGGTGGAAGCGCACCGACCACAGCCACTGGGGCGAGCTCAGCGGGACGGTCACCGGCAACGTGCTCCACTACACGTGGAAAGAGCACAAGGTCGGGATGATCGGCGCGAGCTCGACGACGAAGGGCAAGGGCTACTTCGTCTACAAGGTCAACAAGGAGAACATCGGTGAGCTCGACGGTGAGTTCGGGCTCAACGACTCCGAGGTCGGCAGCAGC
This sequence comes from Labilithrix sp., assembly GCA_019637225.1. GTDB lineage: Bacteria > Myxococcota_A > Polyangia > Polyangiales > Polyangiaceae > Labilithrix. The sequence goes on along the minus strand of JAHBWC010000006.1, from coordinate 19,639 downwards.
TGGAAGAACGTGAAGCAGCTCCGCATGGCGCCGGAGATCAAGTCCATCGGCGGCGACTCCGAGGGCGTCGCGCCCGGCCAGCTCAGCGAGTAGGGCGCGCCCGCGCTCACTTCTTCCAGCGGACGAGGAAGCCGTCGTACACGAGCGGATCGCCGCTGTTCGCCGTCACGCCGTCGCCGAGCGAGGCCGCTCCCCGGAAGATGCCGGCGTGGATGACGGCGTTCGCGAGCGGGTCGACCGTGACCGCGCTCGCCACGATGGAGCTCCCGCGAACGGCCCGGACCCACTTGGAGCCGTTCGACGTGAGCGACGCTTCGAACACGACGCTCGCGCCAACGTTGCCGGCCCCCGCGGGCAACGTGACCCCCTCGAGCGCGATCGGCCCCGGGCCGTACGTCGCCGCCACGTACGTCCGGCCGTCACGCCGCGCGATCGCGGTCGGGGCGTCACTCCCCGCGCCGCCGTAGCGAGCGACCGCGGTGACCGTGGCGCCGGCGGAGAGCTCGCCGACGACGATGTCGGTGGCGCCGGCGGAGGCGAGCGAGGCAGCGCCGAGGGAGACGGTCCCGGTCAACGTCGCGGTGAAGTGCGCGCCGCTGTCGCTTGCGCCCGAGGCGAGCGCGCCGACACGAAGGCTCGCGCCTGCGCTCTCGGGCATCTCGACAGCGCCGACGCGCAGGCCACCGCCCGGCGTGAGGCGCACGATGACGTCGCGGCGCGTATCGTCGGTGAGCGTCGGCCCGCCCCTCCAGTCGTCGAACGGACGCGCTCCGATCCGGAGCGCCGCGAAGACGCTACCGTTGCTCGACATGGCGACGCCGCGAACACCGTCCTCGTTCGACGACGAACCGAACCGGTTCGTCCACTTGGCCCGCAGGGTGCTCGGATCGAGCGAGGAGACGACGCCGCTCCACGAGTCGCCGACGACCGGGACGGTCTCGACGCCGTTCGGAAAGGCGTCGACTGTGATGGCGCCGAGCGCCCGGTAGCCGAGGGCGAGACCTCCGGTGCCGAGCGCGAGGGAGGTGGACTCCGAGCCTCCCATTCCCGTGATCGTCCTCGCCGCGACGCCCTCCCCATCGGAGGCGGCCAACCGAGCGACGTAGATGGCGGGCCGCCCGCTCCCCATCGCGTGCGTGACGCTCACGGTGTCGCCGAAGGCGAGCGTCCGGCCGACGAACGTACCCGAAATGAAGACGTTGCTGCTCGCGTCGACGACGATCGCGTCGACGGTCTCGGCCTCCGCGCCGCCGAAGACGCGGCTCCACAGCACCGCACCGGCAGGCGAGACCTTGACCACGGCGACGTCGGTAGAGCCGCCGCTCGCGGCGATCGCGCTCCCGAGGATGGTCGTCGGCCGATCGAACACGAACGCGAGGTACGTGTTGCCGGCCCCGTCCACGGCGACGTGCGGTCCGCCGCCGGTGGTCGACGCCTTCGAGAACCACACCGGCGCGGCGGCGTGCTGCGCGGGGGTCGCCGCGTCGTCGGTCGCCCCGTCTCCCGCGCCGGCGTCGTCGCCAGCCGGCGACGCGTCGTTCGTGTCGTCCGAGCCGCCCCCGTCCTGACTCCCGCCCCCACCGGCGGGCAGCGGCTCGTCCCCGACGCAGCGGACCTCACCGAGCGCGGCCACGGCGAGGACGGCGGTAGCGAGGCAAGCGCGGGCGGCGCGTCGAGCGAACATGCAGTCATTCTAGTACAAGCTCGACCTTGGACCCCCGTCCCAGGGAGGGCCCGCGGCGGGCTCCGGCGCCCCGCGTCATCGGGATCCGCGGTGGCCGAATGCCGGTGGTAGCGCGGCGGCGGAGACGCTAAGAAGCGCCGTCATGACGATGCCCCTCGAGCATCCGGATACCTTCGTTCGCCGTCACGTTGGACCGAGCCCCGAGGACCAGGCCCGGATGCTCAAGGCGATGGGCGCCACGTCCCTCGACACGCTCGTCGCCGACACCGTGCCGAAGTCGATCCGCCTGCAGCGCGCGCTCGATCTCGGTCCCGGCATGACGGAGGCGGCGCTCCTCGAGCGCGCCCGCACGATCGGCCAGAAGAACGAGATCTACCGCTCGTACCTCGGCATGGGCTACTCGGACTGCGTCACGCCGCCGGTCATCCTGCGAAATGTCCTGCAGAACCCGGGCTGGTACACGCAATACACGCCCTACCAGGCGGAGATCGCGCAGGGCCGCCTCGAGGCCCTCCTGAACTTCCAGACGATGGTGGTCGACCTGACCGGTCTCCCCGTCGCGAACGCCTCGCTGCTCGACGAGGCGACCGCCGCCGCCGAGGCGATGCACCTCGCCTACGACTTCAAGGGCGGCGACGACAAGAACACCTTCTTCGTCTCGTCGAGCTGCCACCCGCAGACGATCGACGTCGTCACGACGCGCGCCGAGGCGCTCGGCATCACGGTGAAGGTCGGCGATCACGCCTCGGCCGATCTCGCGGGCGTCTTCGGCGCCCTCGTCCAGTACCCCGCGACCGACGGCGCGGTGCTCTCGTACCGCGCGTTCGGCGAAAAGGTGCACGCGGCGGACGCGATCTTCGTCATGGCCGCGGACGTCCTCGCGCTCGCCGTGCTCGAGTCGCCCGGCGAGATGGGCGCGGACGTCGCCGTCGGCACCACGCAGCGCTTCGGCGTCCCGCTCGGCTACGGCGGTCCCCACGCGGCGTACTTCGCGTGCAAGAACGAGTTCGTCCGCAAGCTGCCGGGCCGCATCATCGGCCTCAGCCAGGACGCGCGGAACAAGCCCGCCCTCCGGATGGCGCTCCAGACGCGCGAGCAGCACATCCGCCGCGAGCGCGCGACGAGCAACATCTGCACGGCGCAGGCGCTGCTCGCCGTCGTCGCGAGCATGTACGCCGTCTACCACGGCCCGAAGGGCATCCGCGCGATCGCCGAGCGCGTGCACGCGCTGACGGCGACGCTGCGCGAGGGGATCTCGAAGCTCGATCTGAAGGTCGCGCACGACGCCTTCTTCGACACGCTCCGCGTCGAGGGCACCGAGAAGAGCGTGGCCGACTGGCTCGCCGCGGCGGACAAGAAGCGCATCAACCTCCGGCGCCTCTCGCCGACGAGCGTGACCGTCGCACTCGACGAGACGACGAGCCTGCGCGACGTCGGCGACCTCGTCGACGTCTTCTCGCTCGGGAAGGTCGCCGAGGACTTCGAGACCGTGGCGGAGATGTTCCGCCGCGCGATCCCGAAGGAGCTCGAGCGCAAGAGCCCCTACCTGACGCACCCCGTCTTCAACCAGCACCACTCCGAGACGGAGATGCTCCGCTACATGCGCAAGCTCGAGGGACGCGATCTCTCGCTCGTGCACTCGATGATCCCGCTCGGCTCCTGCACGATGAAGCTGAACGCGACCGCGGAGATGATGCCCATCACCGACGCGTGGTGGAACCGCATCCACCCGTTCGCGCCGCTGTCGCAGGCGAAGGGCTACGCCCAGATCTTCGCCGAGATGGAGCGCTCGCTCGCCGAGATCACCGGCCTGCCGGCCGTCTCGCTGCAGCCGAACGCCGGCGCCCAGGGCGAGTACGCAGGGCTCCTCGTCATCAAGAAGCACCACCAGTCGAGCGGCCAGGGTCACCGCGACGTCTGCCTCATCCCCGCCTCCGCGCATGGCACGAACCCGGCGTCGGCCGTCATGGCCGGCCTCAAGGTCGTCGTCGTGAAGACCGACGCGAGCGGCAATATCGACGTCGCCGATCTCGAGGCGCGCGCCAAGGAGCACTCGGCGAACCTCGCCGCGATCCAGGTCACCTACCCGTCGACGCACGGCGTCTTCGAGGAGGAGATCAAGAAGATCTGCGCGATCGTCCACGAGCACGGCGGCCAGGTCTACATGGACGGCGCGAACATGAACGCGCAGGTCGGCCTCTGCCGCCCCGGCGACATCGGCGCGGACGTCGTGCACATCAACCTGCACAAGACGTTCTGCATCCCGCACGGCGGCGGCGGCCCCGGCATGGGACCGATCGCGGTCGCGGCGCATCTCGGCAAGTACCTGCCCGCGAAGCCTGTCGTCGAGCCGCGCTCGCCGGACGCGGTCGGCCCGATCGCCGCCGCGCCCTGGAGCAGCGCCAGCATCCTCCTCATCTCGTGGGCGTACATCCAGATGATGGGCGGCTGGGGCCTGACGCAGGCCACGAAGGTCGCCATCCTCAACGCCAACTACGTCGCGCACCGCCTCGGCCCGCACTTCCCGGTCGTCTACGTCGGCACCAAGGGCAAGGTCGCGCACGAGTGCATCCTCGACGTGCGGCCGTTCAAGCGCAGCGCCGGCGTCGAGGTCGACGACGTCGCCAAGCGCCTGATGGACTACGGCTTCCACGCGCCGACGATGTCGTTCCCGATCGCCGGGACGCTCATGGTCGAGCCGACGGAGAGCGAGTCGCTCGCGGAGATCGATCGCTTCTGCGACGCGATGATCGCGATCCGCGAGGAGATCCGTAAGGTCGAAGACGGCGCGTGGTCGCGCGAGGACAACCCGCTCAAGCACGCTCCGCACACGATCGAAGCGTGCGTCTCGGACGAGTGGACGCACCCGTACTCGCGCGACGTCGCCGCCTACCCGGCGCCGTGGACGCGCGACGGCAAGTTCTGGCCGTCGGTCTCGCGCCTCAACAACGCCCTCGGCGACCGCAAGCTGATCTGCTCGTGTCCGCCGATCGAGGACTACGCGGCGGAGTGACGTCGGGGCGCGCGGCGCGGCGCGCCCCCGTCACGCGGGGTCGATGTCGACGTCGCAGTTGAGCTGATCGCCGAGCTCCTCGAGCGCGTGGCGGAGGGCCTTCACGCTGACGTTCTTCGGGACGAGCATGAGGATCTCCATCGTGAAGACCGGCGTCCCCATGAACGGCGCCGACTCGAGGCGCGTGACGAGCTCCTCGACGTTGACGCCGTGCTCGCGGAGGTACGACGTGACGCGGTGCACGATGCCGGGCTGGTCCATCGAGTAGGTCTTGAGGCGGAAGGGGACTCCCTCGCGCTGCGGGGAGGTCCCCTCCCTCGGCGACGGCGTCGAGAACTCGACCGCGAGGCCGATGCGAGGCGCGGCCTCGGCGAGGCGCTTCTTCACGTCGTCGAGGACGGCGCTCGTCCCCTCGACGAGCGCGATGAGCGCGAACTGACCGCGAAGGTTCACCATCCGCGTGTCGGCGAGGTTGGCGCCTGCGGCGTGCACCTGTCCGGTGAAGTCGGACGCGATGCCGGGGCGATCCGGCCCGACGGCGGTGACGACGAGCTCGAGCGACATTGATTCCTCCGGTTCCCACCATGGTACACTCGGTCGGGAGGAGAGGGGCGCTTTGGACGAACTTCGCGGGCCGCAGGGTCGGGTTTCGAACGGCACCAACGTCACGGTGAGGACGCGCGCGCGGCAAGGGCGGCGCTCCCGGCGCTTCACCGCCGTCGCGGCGATGGGCCTCACGCCGATCGTCGCGCTCGCGTGGGCGGGCTGCGCCGACGACAGCGACGGCTCCCTCGGCGGTCCCGTCTACGTCGATCCCGGCGGAACGCACGGCGCCGAGATCTCCGTCTCGGTGATCGGCCGCGGGCGCGTCACGACCAACATCCCAGGCCTCGACTGTCCGGGAGACTGCTTCGCCAAGTACGTCTTCGCGAGCGCGGGCGCCGACGGCGCGGCAGGGGCGATCTCGCTCAAGGCGAGCCCGACGCGCGGCTCGAAGTTCAAGGGCTGGTCGTTCAGCACCGAGCCGGTCGGCACCCGCGGCCGCGGTCCCGCCAACTGCAACCCGGTCGTGCGCGCCGGCGCCGATCCGAGCGTCGACACCAAGGCGCTCGAGATCGAGCTCCCGTACGGCGAGACCGCCGGCATCGTCCCCACCGGCCAAGAAGGCCCGTGCGTCGACTTCAACAAGGTGCCCGTCGTCTACAGCGTCACGGCGACGTTCGACGTCGATCCGCCCGCCATCGTCGACGCCGGCAACGACGGCGGCCCCCCTCTCGAGGCCCTCTACACCACGCCCACGGTCGGCGCGGTCGGGCGTGAGATCGGGATCACCCAGGGCGGCTACCTCTACTGGCACTTCACGTCGGGCGGGCAGAGCGGCGTCGCCTACGGGTCGAACCCGCGCGGGGTCGCTCCGCAAACGGTTCAGCAGATCGTGGCGCCGGGCTCGGCGATCACCGTCTTCGAGGTCGACGCTTACGGCGTCGCGTACCAGACGAACCTCGGCGCGATCAGCGTCATCCGCTACGGCTCGACGACGCCGTCGACGATGGGCGGCTCGCCTCCGACGTGCGCCGCGCTTGCGGTGGACACGAGCTACAACGTGTACTGCCGCACGACGAGCACCATCGTCCAGTGGCTCGCCTCCTCGGGTTACGCGACCCCGACGGTGCTCTACACGGCGGTCCCGAGCGGCAACGATCTCCACGTCGAGTCGGCCTCCGGCTCGATGACCTTCTCGAGCACGAGCGCGATCCTCTCGCTCCCGATCCTCGGCGCGTCCGGCGCCGACGCCTCGCCGACGACGGTCGTGAGCGCCGTCGGCGCGAACAGCCTCGAGGCGAACTTCTCGCGCTTCTTCTGGCTCGAGTCTGGCGGCTACGTCTATGCCTCGTCGAGCAAGAGCGCGCCGACGACGTCGTACGACACCGACGTGCCGCCCTCGACGCTCTTCCGCCACCTGGCCGAGGACAAGAACAGCGCGTCGTTCTTCTGGGTCGCGAGCTCGTCGGCGATCTACCACGCGTACTACTTCGGCGGGACCGGCCCGAGCGCGACGCAGCCGTTCCGCACGGGCCTCAGCGGCGTCAACGGGATGACCGCCGACAACACCTACGTCTACACCTCGCACAGCGACGGGACGATCCGACGCGCGAACGTCTCGGGCCTGTGAGACGCCGCCCGAGACGCGCAAACGTCTCGGGCCTCTGAGCACCGCCCGAGACGCGCAAACGTCTCGGGCCTCTGAAACGACGGCGGCCGGCCCACGCTCGAAGCGCGGCGCCGGCCGTGTCGTTCTCGGGGCCGCCGACTACTGCGCCGGCCGCGTCGTGGCGTTCGGGACCTGCTTGTCGCGGCAGATGACGTGCTGCTTCGACGTCAGGCCACCGCTCGAGCCGCCGCTGGTCCCGCTCGTGCCGCTGGTGCCGCCGCTCGAGCCCAGGCTGCTGCCGAGCAGGAGGCTGCAGTCCTTGTCCGACTCGCAGCCCATGTAGAGGCACTGCCCGCCGACGCAGGAGAAGAACGAGTAGCCCCGAGGATTTCCGCACTCGAGGTCGGTCTGGCACGGCACGATGCACTTGCCGTCGGTCCCGCACGTCGCTTCGACGTTACGCGTCGCCGCGATGCACTCGCGCGTCGTCTGGCAGCCGCCCTCGACGCATTTGCCCTGGAGGCATCGATCGAAGCCCGCACAGTCGCCATCGCCCTGGCAGGGCGACTGGCACTTGCCGTTGACGCAAGCGAGATCGCTGCTCGAGCCGCCGCAGTCGTCGTCGCTCGCGCACTGCGCGCACTTGCCACCGAGGCACTTGGAGCCGCTGCCGCTCGAGGTACACGACGAGTCGCTCGTGCACTTCACGACGCACCGGCCGTTCTCGCAGTCGCGCGTCGCGGCGTCGCAGACGCAGAGGCTCTCGTACTGCTGGCAGGACGAGGGGCTGCCGCCGAGACCGGCGTCGTAGTCCTCACAGCTCTGCTTCAAGCTGTCGCAACCCGCAGGCGGCGTGTCACAGCAGTCGCTCGCCTGCTGGCACTCGGTGATCGCGCACTCCTTGCCGGTCTGGGTGACGTTGAACACGCCGACCACGCAGACGCCGCCGTTCGTGCTCGCGCTCGGCATGCAAGCGAGGCTCGCGGCGCAGTCGTTCGTCGTCTGACACGCCTCACCCTTCCGCGCGAGGCGCGCGGGGACGCCCGCCGTGGGGTCGTCGTCACCACACCCGCTGTTGATCGACGCGACGAGCGCGCCGACGACCACCACCGATGCGATCCAAGCAGCCTTCAAGTTCATTCCGCCCTCTGGCCCGAGCGTATCGAGAGCGCGCTCGCGGGGCAACAAGGCCAAGCACGCGCCGGGGCGGTCGGCCGGATCCGGGGTATGCTCCCGGCGCGATGCCCGTCTCGGCAGCACACGCGAAGGATCCGGTCGTCGCCGGCCCCCTCGGCGGGCTGGCGTTGTCCGCGGTCCGCGCGGCGACGCCGATGATGATCGTCCGCGCGGTGCGCTGGTACCGCGACCTCGCGCGGCTCGGCCTCCACCTGCCCTTCTTCCTCGTCCACGACTTCGGCCTCCTCTACGCCGCGCCGAGGGAGCAGCTCGAGATCGGAGCGCGGCCCGGCCTCGACGGCGTCGCGTCGCGCGTGCCGCGATCGGCCGAGCTGCTCGCGAGCTACCGCTCCGTCCTCGGCGAGGTCGCCGAGAGCGAGGCGAGCGCGCGCGCCCGCAGCATGCGCCTCAGCGACGATCTCGTCGTCGTGGTGCTCGCGCGCGTCCTCGGCTCGCTCGTCCAGCGCGCCAGCGTCAAGGCGCCCTACCCGGCGACGCTCCCGCTCGATCCCGAGATGGTGCGTGACCTCGATCCCCAGCTCGCCGGGCTGTTCGCGGCGCTCCCGCGCAACTTCGAGATGGCGATGCTCGACGGCCTCGTGCGCTCGCGGCTGCACGTCCTGACGCTCGCGGACGCGCTCGACCTCGACACCCTGCGCCTGCTCGGCATGCTCGGCCCGGAGTCGAGCGCCGCCGGCGCGCTGGCGCACGTCGACCTGCTCGCGGCCATCTCGAGCCCGGCCGCGAACGACATCGTCAACTTCTCCCTCGAGCTCCTGCCGAGCGTGCTCGAGACGCGCCGCGCGAAGGCGACCGGCACGCACGCGGTCCACGGCTACGCCGGCATCGGCAACAAGGGCTCGCTCGACTCGCTCGTGCTCACGGAGCTCGCCTGGGACGAGAGCGAGTTCGCGCGGCGGATGATCGAGAACGAGGTCCTCTACTACACGCGCGAGCAAGCGCCCGACGAGGCGCGCCGCCTCCACTACTTCCTCATCGACGCCTCGGCCTCGATGCGCGGCGATCGCCAGGTGTTCGCGCGCGGGCTGTCGATCGCGCTCGGCAAGAAGCTCCAGCTCGCGGGCGAGGAGGTGTGGATGCGCTTTTTCGACTCCCGCCTCTACGACGTCCAGAGGGCGCGACCGGGTCAGCTCCCGGCGGCGTACATCCTCGGCTTCAAGGGCGAGCGGGGGCGCAACCCCGCCCGCGTCTTCGCGCAGCTCGCGACGGAGCTCGCGCTTCTCCGCGCGCGCGACCAGCGCGATCCGGTCGTGCACCTCATCACCCACGCGGCGCTCCACGTGCCGCGACAGCTCGTTCAAGAGGTCCGCCGCCAAGCGCACCTCTTCGGCGTGTTCATCCTGCCGAGCGGCGGCGAGCTCGATCTCGAGTACCTCGACCTGCTCGAAGGACACGCCGTCGTCGACCACGCGACGCTCACCGAGAAGAACGCGCGCGCAGCGGCCGCGACGAAGATCGTCGACGCGGCCGCCGAGCTGAACGACCGCGTGCCGCCGTCGCTCGCGCCGCGCAGCATGCGCCCGAGCGGCGTGGACGGCGACGCGCCGCCGTCGCTTCGCCCGGCTCGGACGTCGATCCCTCCGCCTGTGCCGCGCTGACACAGCGCGACGGCCGCGCGCTCAGCTTCGGTCGCGCTTCTTTCCGCGCCCGCGCGTCCCGTGCCGGATGATCGTCGGATCGCGCGGCGGGCCCTTGCTCTGCTCGACCAGCGCCTTGATCCGCTTGATGTCCTCGCCGAACGGCTTCTTCATCTGCGTGTCGTCGATGTTGGCGAGGATGGCCTCCCGAAGCTCGGGGATCTTCACCTTCTCCGCCCAGATCGCGTAGCGCTCGAACATCTGCTGCGAGAAGCGTTTCGCGACCGCCTTCGGCGCCGAGCCGAGCGCCTCGACCAGGGCCTTGTGACCGGGGTAGCGGAACGCCGAGCGGGGCGCGTCGTGCGCGAGCCAGAACGCGGCTTCGAGCAGGTCGATCGGCGGGCCGTGGTCGTCGGTCGCGAACGTCTCGAGCCACGCGGGCTCCGAGAGCGCGCGGATGACGGCGGTCGCGTGGAAGTAGCGATCCATCCAGTGCGCGACGCGCGCGGCGAGCTCGCCCTTCATCTTGCTGCCCAGCGACGCGAGGGCGAGCGGGACCGCGTCACGCACGCGGAAGCGCACGTCGTCGGCCTTGTCCTCGAGGAGGGCGAGCGCGCGGTCGCGGGCGGCGTCCTCCTTGGCGGCCGTCGCCCGCGCGCCGACGGCGAGGACACCGCACATGCTGACGAACTCCTTGCCCGACGCGCCGCGCGCTTCGTCGGGAGGCAGGTTCGCCATCGCGTAGGCGAGCTCGTCGCTCGTCGGCCCGATGCGCGCGCACTCGTGGGCGAAGGCGAGCCCGAGGTTCATGTTCACCCGCGGCCCCGGCAGCCCCGACTGCAGCTCGAGCTGCCGGTAGAGGTCCGCCGTCTTGCCCGCGATCGCTCGCTCCAGCGCGGCGGCGAGCTCCGCGCTCCGCAACCCCTCGGCCTTCGTCATGCGAGGAGCACGTCTATCACAGGAGATCCGGCGGCAGCCCCTGCTGGATTCGAACCAGCGACCGAGTCATTAGAAATAACTTGCTCTATCCAGCTGAGCTAAGGGGCCAAGAGCGACGCGCTCGATGCCGCGCCGTCCGGGGAAACCATACCGCGAGCCCCCGGCCCTTCCAACCCCTGCGGCCCGTCGGCGAACGCGTCATCGTCCACGTCGCTCGGCGGAGCGAAGGAACGCCTCGAGCATCGCGTCGATGCGGCGATCGAACGCCTCCTCGAGCTCCCGTGTCGACTTGCGGCCGAGCGCGCCGGCGAACGCGCGCCGGCCGAAGGTCCACGTGGTGGTGAGCGCGAAGGAGGCGATCAGCAAGAACTCGAGGTCCTCCCGCGGCGCAGGCGAGCGAGCCTCGAGGGAGTCGGCGAGGAGCTTCAGCCCCTGCATCCGGTGTGGGAAGAAGTCGTCGGCCGCCACGCGCCCGCTGAGCAGCGCCCAGATCACGAGGCGCAGCGTCGCCGGGTCCGCCGCCGCCTTGGCGATCGCCCGGCGATGCGCGGCGAGCATCGCCTTCGCGTCCGCGTCGTCGGTGATGAGCGTCATGACGATCGGCACGAGCTCGTCGCGGAGCTGGTGAAAGCGACGCTCGAGCGTCGCCTCGACGAGGGCCGCGTAGGTGCCGAAGTAGTGCGTGACGAGCGCGTGGCTCACGCCGGCCTCGCGCGCGACGTCCTTCAGGCCGACCGCGTCGGGCAGGTGCGTCTCGAACAGCCTCCCGGCCGCCTCCAGGATGAGGGTCCGCGCCTCCTCCGGCGAGCGCCGCGTGCGCTTTCCGTCGCCACGGCCTGCTCTGGCCGGGACGGGATCGGTGGTGCGATCCGCGGCGCGCAGAGCCTTCGGGCTCGCCCCGCGGCGCGCCGTCTTCCGGACCGACATCCCGTCGAAGCTATCTTCTATTGTCACCGTTGACAATAGAAGACGGGGCCCTATTGTCAACAGTGACAACAAAGGAGCCGCCCATGAATACGCTCGCTGCCGCCCCGCCGCCCGTCGTCCCGTCCTTCACCGCGCGCGCAAGCGCCTTCCTCGGCGCTCTCCGGATCCTCGCGCGCGATCACGGCCGCCTCGATCAGGTCCTCGTCATGACGCAGGCGCTCAACGCCGGCACGGTCGCACGCGCCGTGACCCGCTTCAGCGCGTCCGAGGAGGGCCGGCGCTTCTTCGCCGAGCGCCCGCGCATCGATCGCGCGCACGTCGATTTCGACGCGCTGCGGCAGCTTCCGGAGGGCACGCTCGGGCGCGAGTACACGCGCTTCCTCGACGACAACGGGATCTCGCCGGACGCCTTCGAGGAGCTCCCGGCGCTCGCCGACGAGCGCGCCGCATGGATCATGCTGCGGATGCGCCAGACGCACGACCTCTGGCACGTCCTCACCGGCTACACGCCGGACGTGCGCGGCGAGCTCCTCCTCCAGGCCTTCACGTACGCGCAGATCCGAGCCCCGAGCGCCCTCTTCCTCGCCGTGTTCGGCTCGCTGCGCTGGATGAAGCTCGGCGGGGCGCACTTCGCCGCGCTCCGCCACGCCTACCGCCGCGGCGCGGCGACGAGCTTCCTCCCCACGTTCCGCTGGGAAGAGCACTGGACGACGCCGGTGACCGAGCTCCGCGCGACGCTCTCCTGCCCGGCGTGAGCGCCGGCGTCAGCCTCGGAGCAGCTCTTCCCAGTGCGCGGGCGGCGCCGCGCGCGGCGCCGCGTCGGCGCGCGTGGCCTGCGAGACGGTCGCGAGCGACGCCTTGTAGAGCGGGGCGTGCGCCATCTCGAAGCCGGCCGCCATCGTCAGCCCGAGCTCGAGCTCGCCGACGTTCGGCCAGCGCGCGTCGGGCGCGCGGAGCAGCGCCGCGTGGACCGCGCGCGCGACGGGCGCCGGCACCCACGGCGCCGCCTGCTGCACGTGCGGGACGTGCGCCTGACCGACCAAGAACGCCATGAACGATCCCGAGCGGGCGAAGGCCACGTTGCCGGTGAGCGCGTGGTAGAGCACCATCCCGAGGCTGAAGACGTCGGTGCGCGCGTCGACGCGCTTCGCGTTCTCCGCCTGCTCCGGCGACATGTAGTGCGGCGTCCCGAGGAGCGCGCCCGAGGACGTGAGCGAGTCGATCCCTGCGTCCTGGATCTTCGCGAGGCCGAAGTCCGACACCTTCACGACGACGAGGCCGTCCTCTTCTTCGAGGAACAGGTTCGAAGGCTTGATGTCGCGATGGATGATGCCCGCCGCGTGCCCGGCGGCGATCCCGCGGCACGCCTGGATGACGAGCGGTACGGCGACGCTCGGCTCGAGCACCTTCACACGAGCGAGGAGCTGCCCGAGGTCTTCGCCGCGCATGCGCGGCATCACGAGGTAAGGCGCGCCGGTCACGTCGTCGACGCCGGCGTCGAGCAGCGACAGGACGTGCTTGTGGACGAGCCGCGCCGTGGCGTCGATCTCGCGCTCGAAGCGCGCGCGCGTCTCGGCGGCGACCGCGGGCGCGTGCGGGCCGACGAGCAACGTCTTGACCGCGACGACGTTCCCTCGATCGTCGGTCGCCTCGAAGACCGCGCCCATCCCTCCGCTCCCGAGCTTCGCGCCCAGGACGTACTTGCCCCCGAGCACCGTGCCCGGAGGGATCGTCGGGATGGAAGGCCGCGCCATCGGACCCGATCCTACCCGTTTCCCCGGCCGCCGTCGCAGCCGTCCCGCTCGCGGCGAGCCGCGCGGGGTGGTAGCTGTTCGATCGCGTGAGCGAGCGCGCCTTCGACTTCGACTTCGCGATCATCGGCTCCGGCTTCGGCGGGAGCGTCTCCGCGCTACGACTCGCGCAGAAGGGCTACAGCGTCGCCGTCCTCGAGATGGGCAAGCGCTGGACGAAGGACGACTTCCCGCGCACGACCTGGGACGTCCGGAAGTACCTCTGGCGCCCGCGGCTCGGCCTGTACGGCATCCTCCAGATGACGCTGGTGAAGGACGCCTTCTTCCTCCACGGCGCGGGCGTCGGCGGCGGCAGCCTCGTCTACGCGAACACGCTGCTCGTCCCCCCCGACGAGGCGTTCGCCGATCCGCGCTGGGTCGGGCAGGACTGGAAGGCGGCGCTCGAGCCGCACTACGCGACGGCGAAGAAGATGCTCGGCGTCACCGAGAGCCAGGTGATCGTCGAGACCGATCGCCTGCTGAAGGAGGTCGCGGACGAGATGGGCCGCGGCCACACGTGGAAGAAGGCCGACGTCGGCGTCTTCTTCGGCGAGCCGGGCGAGACGGTGCCCGATCCGTTCTTCGACGGCGAGGGCCCGCCGCGGACCGGCTGCACGATGTGCGGCGGCTGCATGGTGGGCTGCCGCGTCGGCGCGAAGAACACGCTCGATCAGAACTACCTCTACCTCGCCGAGAAGCGAGGCGTGACGATCCAGCCCGAGTCGCGCGTCGTCGACGTGCGACCTCTCGACGGCGGCGGCTACGAGCTCGCGATCGAGACGTCGACGGGCCTGTTCCGGCGGCGCCGGAAGCTACGCGCGCGCGGCGTCGTCGTCTCCGGCGGCTCGTACGGGACGGTCGACCTCCTCATGCGTTGCAAGGACCGCGGGACGCTCGGCAAGCTCTCGCGCCGCCTCGGGAGCTACCTCCGGACGAACAGCGAGGCCTTGCTCGGCGTGCGCTCGAACCGGCGGGACGTCGACTACTCGAAGGGCCTCGCGATCACGAGCGGTGTCTTCGTCGACGACAAGACGCACATCGAGGTCGTCCGTTACCCGCGCGGCTCCGACGCGCTCGCGCCGCTCGCGACCGTGCTCACCGACGGGGGCGGCTGGCTCCCCCGCCCGCTCCGCTGGCTCGGCACGATCGTCCGGCACCCGGTGCAGTTTCTCCGATCGGTGATCCCGTTCGGCTGGGCGCAGAAGACGGCCATCTTGCTCGTCATGCAGCCGGTCGACAACCACCTCGCCTACCGGCTCCACCGCCCCTGGTACTGGCCGTTCTCGAAGAAGCTCGACAGCGCGCCCGGCGAGGGCGAGCCCGCGCCGACCTACATCCCCATCGCGAACCTCGTCGCGAGGAAGCTCGCGACGAAGATGGAGGGCACGCCGCAGAGCGGCCTCCTCGAGGTGCTCCTCGGCAAGGCCTCGACGGCGCACATCCTCGGCGGCTGCCCCATGGGCACCACCGCCGACGACGGCGTCGTCGATCCGCAGAGCCGCGCGTTCGGCTACGACGACTTCTACATCGTCGACGGCTCCGTCATCCCGGCCAACCTCGGCGTGAACCCGAGCCTGACGATCACCGCGATGGCGGAGCACGCGATGACGCACGTCCCGACGCGCGCCGAGCGGACGAAGGGCGTCTGGACCGAGGGCTAGCCAGCCATCACCGAAGGTTCGGTGCATGGGAGCCCTTGAAATCACACGTCATCTGCGCGACGCGCGGCCCGCGGCGGATCGCACGACTGGATCGTGATTCCCTCGCTCGGCGGGCAGATCATCCCTCTGCCTCGTGCCTCGAGCGTTGAAATCACACATCATTTAGACTCAGTGCGTTTATGTAGGCGCTGGTCCGACAGTTGCTGAACCAACCTCTCGGGAGCTCGGTCTCGCGACCCAACCTGCCGTTCGAGGTGACCTGTGTCTTCAGCCAGACTGCTCGGAGCGTTCGCACTCACCACCCTGATCTCGATGGTCTCCGCGGGCTGCGCGGCGGAGATGGTCGAAGAAGAAGAAGTCGGTGAGTCCGAAGACCGCCTGCTCGCCGGCAAGCGGCTGACGCCCGGTCAGGTCGCGACGCACCTCCGAAACGCCGGCTTCCCCGAGAACGCGATCGGGAAGATGGTCTGCGCGGCGAAGTACGAGTCGAGCTTCTACGAGCGGGCTTCGAACAAGAACCGCAACGGCTCGATGGACCGCGGTCTGTTCCAGATCAACAGCATCCACCTCGGTGGGACGCGCGGCTGCCCGTCGAAGGGCAACGCCGACGCGCTCTGGAACCCCGCGACGAACACGAAGTGCGCGCTCGCCATCTACAACATGCAGGGGATCCGCGCCTGGTACGGCTACCGCAAGCACAAGACCGAGTGCGACCGCTACGCCGCGCCCGGCAGCGCGCAGATCGCCTCGCCGGCGGACAACGACACGCCGAACGACGGCGCGGGCTCGTCCGAGCCGGATGACGGCGGCGAGGGTGGCTGCTGGTCGGGCACGCTGCAGGACATGGTCGACGCGCGCGTGTGCGTCCAGTCACGCTCGAGCAACGTCTGGTTCCAGTGCATGGAGGGCGGCTGGTACCGCGGCGGCGACGCGACGTCGGGTCCGTTCGGTCCGTGCACCGGGTCGCACCCGCTCTGATTCATCGGCGCAGACTCTCCACGTGGGCGCGACCCGAGACACGGGTCGCGCCCGCTCGCGCTTTAGCCGGATCTGCGCGCTTTCGCGGACGCTCGCGCCGCTGGTAGCCTGTCGGCTCGATGATCACCTTCAGCGACGACCCGAAGCGTGCCGAGCACGAGATGCACGCGGTCATCTTCTACCTCGTGACCTTCGGGTACATCGACGGCGATTTCGACGCCGCCGAGAAGAGCTTCGTCCGCGACATCATCGGTAAGCTCATCGAGCACCGCGCGAACACGGCGATGCCCGACGCCGCCGCGTCCGTGCGCGCCGAGGTGATCGGCAAGTTCACGAAGCACTTTCACGAGGTCTTCGAGGGGATCGATCAGAACGTGAAGGAGCTCTTCACGGAGAGCGTCTCGGAGAACGAAGACCCCAAGGCCTTCGTGCACTCGAAGCTCAAGGTCCGCTGCTTCGAGATCTTCCAGAGCTTCGATCAGCGAGGCCAGGGCGAGCTGATGCGGCTCATCGACAGCCTGCTCATGGCCGACGGCGTCGCGCACCCCGCCGAGGTGCAGTTCCGCAGCGAGCTCGGGCGTCTGCTCGAGTCGGACGTCGAGGTCGAGATCGTCGACGACGGCGAGCTCTACGACAGCACGCGCGTCGCGGTGGCCAAGCCCGTCGACGCCGGACCGTCGACCGTCGACCACCCCTTCTTCAAGCCGTTCGAGTTCCACTTCTCGCGCGATCCGGACGCGCTCACGCGGCAGGTCGCCGCCGACCGCGCGCTCATCGACCGCGCCCTCTCCGTGATCGAGACGCAACGTCAGGCCGGCAGCGGCCGCCTCGCCGGCAAGAAGAACGTCGCCGAGCTCGCGGGCACCGAGCCGTTCCTCGACGGTCACACCTACGTGCGCATGCCGCGGCCGGGGACCCGCACGGAGCTCACCGTGCTCGGCGACCTCCACGGCTGCTACAGCATCCTCAAAGCGACCGTCCTCCAGAGCCGCTTCTTCGAGCGCGTCGACGCCTACCGCAAGGATCCGGCGAACGTCCCGTACCCGCTGCTCGTCCTGCTCGGCGACTACATCGATCGAGGCCGCTTCAGCCTGAACGGCGTCCTCCGCACCGTGCTCCAGCTCTTCGTGACCGCGCCCGACCACGTCGTGATGCTGCGAGGCAACCACGAGTACTACGTCGAGGTGAACGGCACGATGTACGGCGGCGTGAAGCCGGCCGAGGCCATCAACACGCTGAAGCCGCTCCTGCCCGTGGACGTGTTCCGGCACTACCGCACGCTCTTCGAGCAGATGCCGAACGTCTTTCTGTTCGATCGCTTCATGTTCGTGCACGGCGGCATCCCGAAGGACCGCCTGATCAAGGAGCGCTGGAAGGACCTCTCGTCGCTGAACGATCCGGACATGCGCTTCCAGATGATGTGGAGCGATCCGAGCACGGCCGACGTGATCCCGGCCGACCTGCAGGATCAGGCGGCGCGCTTCGCGTTCGGCCGGATGCAGTTCCGCGCCTTCATGCAGCGCGTCGGGACGAACACGATGGTGCGCGGCCACGAGAAGATCATCGAGGGCTTCTCGGCGGCGTACGACGACGACGCGGGCCGCCTCGTCACGGTGTTCTCGGCGGGCGGCAAGGACAACAACGATCTGCCGGCGGAGAGCACGTACCGCGACGTGACGCCGATGGCGCTCACGATCACGCACGACGGCTCGGTCGCGCGCATCGTGCCGTGGGTGCCGGACTGGCGGAGCTACAACGATCCCGAGAGGAACGCGTTCTTCAAGGTCGCGCCGGAGATCGAGCACCGGGCGTGATCGCGCCGGGCGCGGCGTGGCCGTCGGCGCCGGGCGCGGCGTGGTGCTTTCGCCCGGGCGCGGCGTCCCGCGTCAACGCTTCGGCGGCGGCGCGGGACGCAGCTCCACGGACGGGAGCCGCGGCGCGCCGGACGGCGCAGGAGCCGGCGTCGTGAGCTGCGGGAGGCTCATCGGGTTCGGCGCCGCCAGCACCAGGTTCCCGCGCGCGCCGGCCTCCCGGTAGATGTCGGGCAGCCGCTGCATGAACTCCCACTGCGCGTAGCTCGGGTTCTTCTCGAGCGCGGCGCCGATCCTCTCGATCCGGACGACGGCGACCGCCGCCTCCTGCTCGGCGAGGTCCTTGCGCATCGCCATCGTCTCCACCTCGGCCGCGACGCGCTCACGCTCGGCGATCGCCTTGTCCCGCATGAGGGCCTGCGCCGCGCGTTCGAGGTTCGCGGCGTCGAGCGCCTGCGGAAACTGGAAGTGGGAGATGTTCAGCTCGTAGATCTTCACGAGCTTCCGCTCGCGCGTCGCCATGATCTCGCCGAAGCGCTTCTTCACGCCGTCGGCGACGGCCGCCTGCCGCTCGTTGAGCTCGTTCGCGCGGAGCGGCGAGACGTACTCGCGCGCGGCCTCGCCGATCGCCGGCTGCACGAACGTCTGGTAGACGCGCTTCGCGGAGATCGTGTCCTCGGTGTCGGGACGCAGGGTCGCGATGAGCTGCGTGACGCCCTCGTCCGAGCAGTCCGCGCTGAACCGCACCACGAGGTCGAAGCCGAAGTGGACGCCGTCGCGCGTGAGCGTGTCGAGCGACTCGCGCATGGTCGTCGTCGAGCAGTCGATGGTGCGCAGCTCGTTGTAGACCCCGAGGAAGTGCGTCCCTGGATCGAGCACCGGTCCGCTGATCCCGTTGCTGCCCGTGTAGAGGGCGAGCAGGCCGGTGCGCGAGAAGAGGCGCCCGCGGTGAGCTTGCGGGATGTCCTGGGTCGCGCACGCGGTCGACGACGCCGCGATGCCGAGGATGGTGGCGAGGAGGAGGGCACGCTGCATGGCGATGACGCTAGGGTGTCGCACCGCACGGGAGAAGTACCCTTCGCCCCGTCGATCGACGTGCCGGCGGGAAGGCACTGCGGTGTCGGGCAGAGCCGACGGGTTCGGGGCGCCGCTTCATCCTAGTCGAGCGAGACGGCGCGCTCCTGGCCGTGCGCGACGCCGCCGCGGAGCAGGACGACCTTCGCCCGCTGCACGCCGCTCGGGATCGGGACCCGTAGCGCCGTGGCGCCGCCGCGCGTCGGGAGCAGAACGTTGGCGCGGTTGTAGATCTGGCCGGTGAGCGCGGCCGAGATCCCCGCCCGGTACGGCCACGCGACGCCGGTGTCGTTCGGCACAGGCTCGACCGCGACGACCCACGCGTCCGCGAGCGGTGCGTACGTGCGCGGCTCGGTCTCGGGGTACGGCGCGAGCGCGCCGAAGGTCGCGCCCGTCGCGTAGCCCGCGCCATCGAGCCCGACGATCGGCGGCTGCGTGATCGTGCCGGACGGGACGTCGAGCTTCACTTCGACGACCTTGCCGCGCCACTTGCGCGCCTTGCCCTTCGCGACGCTCTCGATCGAAGGCGCCTCCGACGTGACCAGGGGCTTGCCGTGCTCGTCGAGGTGGAGCGCGCCGCCCTTCTTGTCGCAAGCGTTCTCGCCGGGAGCCGCGAGCGTGCTGCACGCGCCGCAGTTGCAGCCGTCGCAGACGGGGACCTCGGCGTCCGGCCCCACGAGGCCCTTCTCGGCGCGGAGCCACTGCTCGACGCTGATCTCGGCCGGCGTGCCGACGCCGCTCGCAGCGTGGGCCTTCGCGAAGCGCGCCGCGGCGTCCTTGCCGACGAAGCGGATGTGCCAGTGCTCGAAGCGGTAGCCGGTGCGCGGGTTGATGTT
>JAHBWC010000059.1 GCA_019637225.1 Labilithrix sp. | reverse complement strand
GCGGCCTGGATCGTGAGGATCAGCGCGATCAACGCGAAGCGACCCTTCGCGCGGAGGAGCTCGCGCCAGGCGAAGCGGAGGAGCGTCTTCATCGCCAGCTGCCGACGGCGCGGAGGCTCGGGACCGCGGCTCCGTGCCGACCGCCACGCAGGGTCGCCTCGGTGCCGGACTCCTGGCGCGGACGGACGACCGGAACCTCGCCGCTCCGCGCGAAGGTCTCCTCGACGACGCGTCCGTCGCGCAGGCGCACGACCGCGTCGACGCGCGCGGCGAGGTCGACGTCGTGGGTCACCATGATGCACGTGACGCCGCTCTCGCGCTGGAGGGCCTTCATGCAGGCGAAGATGCGCTCGCCCGACTCCTCGTCGAGGTTTCCCGTGGGCTCGTCGGCGAGGAGGAGCTTCGGCTCCCGCGCGAGCACCCGCGCGACCGCGACGCGCTGCTGCTGGCCGCCGGAGAGCTGCGCCGGGAAGCGCGAGGCGAGGTCGGCCATCCCGACGCGCGCGAGCCAGTCGAGCGCGCGGGCGCGGCGCGCGGCGGCCGTCAGCCCGAGGAACTCGAGGCCGGACTCGACGTTCTCCGCTGCCGTGAGCGACGGGAGCAGGTTGTAGAACTGGAAGACGAAGCCGATCGAGCGGCGGCGGTACTCCGTCAGCTCGCGCGCGGACGCCCGCACCAGATCGAGCCCGTCGACGACGACCTGACCCGTGTCGCCGGAGTCGAGCGCGCCGAGCACGCTGAGCAGCGTGGTCTTTCCGCAGCCGGACGGTCCGACGATCGCGCTGAACGAGCCGCGCTCGAAGCCCATCGACACCTCGCGGAGCACGGGCGTCGCGAGCGGACCCTGCGAGTACGTCTTGCAGAGGCGGACGACGTCGACGAATGCGGTGGACATCACGGTGGCTCCTTGTCGTTCTCGTTCTTCGCGGTCGCGGCCCTTGTCGCTCGCCCTTCAGCCCTTCTCGATCGCGCGGACGGAGAAGTTGTCGAGCGGGATGTCCTCGCGGCGGTCGATCTTCTCGAGCACCAGCTCGGTCGAGCGCCCCGTCGCCGCGTCGGTCATGCGCGATCCGGTGATGAACCAGCGACCGCCGTGGCGCTGGATCTCCTTCGCGATGAGCGTCTTCACGGGCTGGGCCTTCTTGTCGAACATGACCCACTTGAGCGGGACGTAGTTGTCCTTGCGGACCCAGAGCTCGATCTTCGCGTAGACGGCGTCGGCGTTCTTCGGCGTCGCGGCGACGCGGTAGCAGTCGAACTTGCCGATGGTCTCGTCGGCCTTCAGCACCGACGTGCTCTGGCGGAGGTCGCGGCCGTCGAGGTCGGCGTACGAGAAGTCGGTGCCCATGAACGACTCCGAGCGGTTCGAGCCGGCGATGCGGCGCGAGCGCTTCAGCTCGGGCGTGTAGAGGAAGCGCTCGTCGTCGGAGTCCCGGTTCTGGATCTGGAGGAACTTCATCCCGGCGACGTCGGCCGGCGCCTGGAACGTGATGACGCTCTTGCCGAGCGGCGGCGCGTAGCGGCGGCTCTTCGCGTCGAAGACGAGCGCGCGGCTCTTGCCGCCCTTCTCGGTGACGACGGCCTTCGCCGCGACCTGGGCGCCGCCGAGTCCCCACGGATCGGATTCGACCACCCTCGCCACGATCTGCGCGGCGGAGAGCGCCGGCGCCGCGGTCTTGGTCTCGGCCGCGGCCTTCACCGGCGCGTGGACCACGACACCCGAGGCGACGGCGAGGAGGACGGAGAGGGCGAGGGAGGTCTTCATGGTCGATGTGCTCCTGCTGGGCAGACGGGCGCGACGCGACCACCTCGGCGGGTGGCCGATCGCAGAGGCTCCTGGTGAACGCCGTGGACTCTCGGAGAGCGCGCCCGGCGTCGTCGTCGAGGGATGATGGTGCAACGTCGGTGCCGCCCCGCGAGCGCTCCCGAGCGCGCCTCCGCGGCGACCGCCAGGCGCGCATGGCTCACGAAAACGCGCGGTGTTTCGGAGGCGCGGGGGAGGGCGTGGACGGCGGCGGCGAGGGGGAGCGGATCGATTTGATCTGGATCGCGCGCGGGGCGTGTCACCGGCCGATGACACGCCCGGGCCCCTCGGTATCCAGTTGATTTCTATCGCACATCATCGCCGCTGCCCCTCCCTCGACGGGCCGCTCCGCGCTGGATTTTCGGGCTCTCTGGGCGCGCCGGCCGGCGCGCCGCCTCTCCTCCGGCCGACGGGTTCGGCGCGCGGAGCCTTGGTCCGCCTCTTGAAGAGCACCCGATCATGATCGTGCGCGCGGCGAGCCTCCTCTTCGTCTTCGGGATCTCCTCGCTCGCGGCGTGCAGCATCGCCGAGATTCCCGGCGGCGGAGGCGCGGCCCCGGGTGACCCGCAGACGACGACGGCGGCGACCTGCAGCGATCCGGCGTCGCCGGACACCCTCGAGGAGCTCGATCCCGCCGCGGTGACGCCGTGCGAGTGCAAGGCCGGCGGCAAGGCGCGCTGCGTCGCGAAGTCGAAGATCCCGGCGTCGCTTTCGAAGCAGCTCGCCGACTGCGACGGCGCCGGCGGCGCCTGCGTGCCGGAGACGATCCTCGCGAGCCGCGCGGAGCCACCGTCGTGCAAGACGTCCGGAGCCGAGGGGCGCTGCGTGAGCCTCTGCGTCCCCAAGGTCGCCAAGTACGCCGAGGCCCTCACGCAGGGCGACGGCGACACGTGCGCGACGGACGAGAGGTGCGTGCCGTGCACGATGCCCGACGGGGCTCCCTCGGGCGTGTGCGACATCGGCAAGCCGTCGCCGTCGACCTGCGCCAGCGCGGGAGACGGCGGGACCGGCGCTCCGGCTCCGCCGGGAGCGATCTCGTGTCCGTTCACCGGGACCGAGATGGACGTCTCGAGGATGCCGGTCTGCGCGCCGGGCGGCCGGTGCGTGACGGAGGGTTTCCTCGACGACGCGGTGACCGATCCGAAGACGAGGGCGGAGCTCCGCGCGCGGCTCGCGACCTGCGCGACCGGGTTCTGCGTGCCGGAGGAGTACTTGAAGAAGTACGGCCAGCACAAGCCGATGGCGTGCTCGTCGTTCGCGGGCATCGAGGGCCGATGCTTCAGCACCGTGTTCAAGGACGTCGCCGCGCAGAAGGATCTGCTCCAGCGCGACGTCTGCGGCGCCGACGATCGCTGCATCCCGTGCTTCAACCCCGCCGACGGGACGCCGACCGGCGCGTGCACCACCGTGACGTGCGACGCCGCGACGAAGACGCCGCCCGTCCTCCGGGACTGCTGCAGGAAGCGCGGACAGATGCGCGGCAAGTGCGTCCCGGCGAGGGACGTCCCGAGCCAGTTCCAGTCGCGTCTCTCCGAGGAGGAGTGCGACGGCGACACCGAGCTGTGCGTGCCGAGCAAGAACCTCGACCTCAAGAACGTCCCCGACACGTGCACGCCCAAGAGCGGCGGGGCCGGCGTCTGCGTCAGCGAGTGCATCGAGTTCGGCTTGCTCGAAGGCCTCCTGCTCTCGCAGGGCGGCTGCCCGACCGCCGAGACGTGCGTGCCGTGCATTCATCCGACGACCAAGCAGCCGACCGGCGCGCCGGGCTGCAAGTGACGCGCGCCTCGTCGAGCTGACGGGCCTCGCCGGCGTCACGGAGATCGCCGACCGGCGCGTCGCGCGGAGGGGGCTCGCCGGCGTCACGGAGATCGGCTCTTCGAACGCGAGCGCTCGCGTTCGATGATCGACGCGCCTTCGCGCGCTCGGAGGCGATCTCGCGGCGTCGTGGGGATGATCCTCGCTCGATGGATCGAGCCCGAAGCGAGCGTCTCGACAGCGCGACAGCCTCGCGCCGCCCGCTCGCGCGAGCGCGCGGGATTTCCGCGCTTGCGCGGCGTCGATCGCTGGCACCGCGGCTGCAACTCGAGCTCGACGTCTGGGAGGACGACCATGAACGACAGCGACGACGATCGGTTCTGCATTCCGGAGGCGCCCATCAGCACGGTCATCGGCGACGACTCGGGCCGCGTCGAGCGGCGACGTCACCGCCGCAAGCAGCGCCTCGCCCGCAAGCGCCGCGAGCGCGCGGGCCGCTGGGCCCATGCGCGCGCGCGCTGACGGCGTCGCGATGGTCGGCGCTCGCGGTCGTACGGGGGCTGACCGTCGACGTCGACGGAGGCGCCGCTCAGCCCGTGTACGACTCGTCCTGCTCGATGCGCGAGAGCACCCAGTCGAAGTCGCCCGTGGTGACCTTCACCTTGCAGTAGGTGCACTGGCCGACCATGTTCACGGCGAGCGGCGCGCCGCAGTTCGAGCACGCGAGGTCCGTGCGCGTCGGACCCTTGCGGTGGGTGCCGCGGATGAGCGTCCAGTACTCGCTGTACGCGCGCTGCTTCGTCCGGCTGCCGGAGACGTGGCGGCCGTCGTCCGTCACCGTGTAGTCGAGACCGGTGGCGAAGAGGCGCACGGTGATCGCGTCGTAGAACGCGTCCGACTCGACCTTCACGAGCTCGAGGTTCGTGATGCGCGCGCCGTCGGTGACGTTGCGCATGCGCTGCGCGACGTAGGCCGCGACCCAGTACTGCTGCGTCGTGAAGAGGGCGTCGCTGAGGAACGGGCGCATGGGGGCGAGGTTTCGCCCGGACCACGCCGGCTGGAACTGCTGGAAAACGAGCCCGACGCGCGCCTGGAACTGCGCGACGTCGAACGACGGATCTTTCGCGCGGAGCGCCGCGATCGCCTGCGGGAGGTTTCGATCGCGGATCGTCGGATCGTCGGTCCCTTGCTCCTCGGCGCTCGAGCCGACGATCGGCGGGCGCTCCTCGCGGCGGACGACCTGGGTGCTCTCCACCGTCCAGTCGAAGGAGCCGTCGTTGACGACGCGCTGGCAGTGCTTGCAGGTGCCGCTGAAGAGCTGCTCTTGCGGCGCGCCGCAGTTGGGGCAGCCGAGGACGCGGACGCGGTCGGGCGTGCGCGACTTGGCGGACGGGCCGCGCACGAGCGCCCAGCGCTCGACGACGTAGCAGCCTCGGCCGGCTTCGGTGTAGTTGCTCTCGAACTCGAGGGAGACGCGCGCCCCCGACTGCGTCGTCGCGCTCGCCTGCAGGACGCGCATCGCTCCGACGATGACGCCGTCGACGGGCCCTCGGGTCCCGTGCTGGAGGGCCGCGGCGGCGCCGGGGGAGAGGTAGGCGGAGAGGCGGTTGAGCGCGCCGGCGCCGCGCGCGCGGTGGACCTCGGCGTAGAGCGAATAGACGAAGTCCTCGAAGACGACGCGCGAGAAGTTGCGATCGACGCCGCGGATGACGTCGAGCCGGACGGACGTGCGGACCGCGGCGACGTACCGCGCTGCCTGGGCGGCCGGGCTGCTGGCGCCGCCGCTGCTCCAGTCGCGCTGCTTTCCGCCCGCCATCTTCTTGAAGATGAAAAAACCGATCACGATGAGCGTCAGCGGAATGCCGATCGCCGGGTGCTCGATGCAGAGGATGAAGAGCAGCTCGAAAAGGGCGCCGGCGTCACCGCCGCCGTCCGAGCCTCCGCCGCCACCACCACCGCCCGAGCCTCCTCCCGAGTACGAGCTGCCGCCTCCAGGGCGCGCGGCCGCGCTCACCGCGACGAGGACGATCGCGACGGCGACGAGCGCGCCGGCGATCGCGACGGGCGCGAGACGGCGCAGGCGCTTGGGGTCGAAGAGGCGAGGGCTGCGCACGGTCACAGGACCTCGTCGGGCAGCTCGTTCACGTCGTCGTCGCGGCGCGGCATCGCGGGCGCGAGCGCGGGCCCGAGCGACTCGAGCGCCGCGACGAAGGCGTCGAAGTCGGGAACGACGCGGCGGACGGAGCCCTCTAGCGCGGCGACCGAGGCGGAGATCGCGGCGGGATCGACGCCCACGTCGGAGACGACGGCGACCTCGTGCTCGAAGAGCGCGACGAGGACGAGGATGCCGTTTCGGCCGCTCGTGCGCCCGATGCCGAGCTCCTGGAAGGCCGAGCACGCGGCGCGCCTCGTCTCGTCGCGCCGGCGAGAGGCGGGGGTGAGGAGGCGTCGGAGCGACATCGTGTAGCGGCAAAGGAGCGCACCGGCCGCGAACGAGAGCGCCACGTCGACGGGGATCCACGTGGTCGCGAACTCCCGGTCGACGAAGAGGAGGAGCGCGAGGCTCACGAGCGCCACGAGCGCGCCGAAGCCGAGATCGGCCTCGCGGTACGAGACGCCCGCCTGCCGGCGGACCGCGACGACGACCTCGGCCGAGGTCTGGCTCTCGACGCGCTTGATCGCAGCGGTCACCGCCGCCTTCGCGGCGTCATCGAAGAAGGCACGGGTGGACACGGACGACCCGGCGAGCGTAAACCGACAGGTCCTCGCCGTCGCGGGAAACCGACCCATGGATGCCACGCTCATCGCCCCCGTCGTCCTCGTCATCGCGGCCATCGGCGCCCTCTACGTCGCCGCGCGACGCGCGGTGACGATCGCCGAGCTCGACATCGAGCGCGGCTCCGTCCGCGTCGTTCGAGGCGGGATCGCGCCGCCGATCCTCGCCGACCTGCGCGACGTGGCGAAGCGGCCTCCGCTCGACGGCGTGACCGTGCGCATCCTGCGATCGTCGGGGCGCGCCGAGGTCGAGCTCGTCGGGAACGTGCCCGCCGATCAGGCCCAGCGGATCCGCAATGTGATCGGACGGGTGCCGATCGCGCGGCTCGTCAACGCGCCGCGCCGGCGTTGACGTCGGATCCCCGGCGGAGCAGCGTCGCCACGACGACCGCGGCGCGCGCGCGGACCTCCCGCTGCGCGCGCACGAACCGCGCGTCGTCGCGGAGCGTGTCGAGGGCAGGGCAGCGATCGATCCACGCCTCGTCGAAGAGGCCGTCCCTCACGGCCGCCTCGATCGCGGCGATCGCGTCGTCGCGGTCTCCGGTCATCAGCAGGAGCTCGGCCCGGAGCTGCGCGAAGAACGATCGCTGCCGCGGCGAGCTGCGAGGCGCGTGCATTCGATCTTCGAGGAGCTGGCGCTCCACGGGTCCGGCGCGTCCGTCCCTGAGGTAGCTGGCGTAGGCGAGGGGGAAGGCCTTGTTCGGGAAGCTGTCCGCCGTGAGCTCGGCGAGGATCGTCGCGCTCTCGCCCGGATCGCTCCGCCAGAGCGCCAGCCGCGTGCGCGTCAGCCAGTAGGCGACCTTCCCCGCGTCCTCGCTGGGTCGACGGCGGAGCTCGGCGTCGACGGCGTCCCACTCCCCGAGGAGCGCGCGCGCGCGCACGACCTGATACTGGAGCACGAGGCGGAGGAGCGGCTCGACGCGCATCGCGAGCTCCGCGTGCGCGATGCCCTCTTCCATCGCGTGCGTCTCGAGCAGGAGGCGTCCGGCGTGCTCGAGCGCGTCGACGTTGCCCGGCGCGAGATCGAGCCCGCGCCGGATGAGCTCCGACGCAGCACCGACGTCGCCGTCACGGAGGCGTGCGACGCCGAGCGCGACGTGGGCCTCGGAGAGCGACGGCGCGAGCGCGACGGCCCTCTCGGCGCGCGCCACCGCCGCCTCGCGCGCGGAGGCCGTGTCGGTCTCGGCGCCCGTCTCGCGCGAGAGCGCGAGCGCAAGCGCCGCCAGGAAGCGCGGATCGTCCGGCGCCTTCGCGATCGCCCGCTCGAGGAGCGCCACCGCCTCGCCCGTTCGCCAGAAGCGGTGGTAGGTGCGGCGGCCGCGCAAGTAGAGGTCGACCGCCTCGGGGCCCGCGAGGTTGCCTGCCGGCGTCGGCGCGCGATCGCCGGAGAGCGCCTCGACGATGCTCCGCGCGGCGCTCGCGGCGATCGCGAGCGCGTCGCCGCGGCTCCCGTCGAAGCGGCCCGCCCAGAGGGCGAAGCCGTCGTTGGCGCCAACGAGACGGAGCGCGACGCGGAGGTTCGACGGTCCCACCTCGACCGCGCCGGAGAGCACCGCGTCGACGCCGAGCTGGCGGCCGGCCTCTTGTGGGTCGCGGCCGCGGACGTCGGCCGGAGCTGCGCGCACGCGCACGCCCGCTCCGGCGAGCGCGTCGACCAGCGCCTCGCCGATGCCCGTGGAGAGGTAGTCGTCGTCGTCCGCGCCGGCGTGGCGGAGGCGCAGCACGGCCAGGCTCCGCTGGACCGGGGGCGGGGGAATGAGGCTCGCGAAGCTCCCGCTCTCGTCGAGGAGCGTCGGGGTGGTGGGCATGACGATGCCCGAGAGCTTTGTCGCGAGCACCTCGGGGGTCGGGAGACGATCGCCGGCGTCCTTGGCGAGCGCGGCCAGCACGATCGCGACGACCGACAGGGGCAGCTCGGGGACGATCTCGCGCGGATCGCGCGGTGGCTTGAGCAGGCGCGCGGTCGCGAGCGCGAGGTCGGTCTTGCCGACCCAGGGCAGCTCTCCGGTCAGCATCTCGTAGAGCACGAGGCCGAGCGCGTAGACGTCGACTCGCCCGTCGATCTGCTCGGGCGTCTCGAGCTGCTCGGGCGCCATGTACGCCGGCGTCCCGACGATGCGGCGATGACCGCCCTCGGCGGCGAGCGCCTCCTCGGCGAAGGCGATCCCGAAGTCGGTCACGACGATGCGGCCCTCGCGCGACACGAGCACGTTGTCGGGCTTGAGATCACGGTGGACGACGCCCGCTTCGTGAGCCGCGCCGAGGCCGCGCGCGATCTCGAGGGCGATCTCGACGGCGCGCTCCAGCGAGAGCTGCTTCTTGCGCGCGAGCAGCTGCGCGAGCGACTCGCCGTGGACGAGCTCCATCGTCAGGAACGCCGTGCCCTTGTGCGCGCCGATGTCGAACGTGCGCGCGACGTTTCGGTGAGTCACGCGCCGCGCGAGCTTGACCTCGCGCCGGAATCGCGCGAGCGCCTGCGGATCGTAGGAGAGCTCGCCGCGCAGGATCTTCAGCGCGACGATCTCGTCGAGCTCCCGGTCGCGCGCGCGGTAGACGGTCCCCATGCCGCCCGAGCCGACGAGGCCGAGGAGCTCGTAGCGGTCGGCGATGACCTCGGCCGCGTCGTGGTCCGCGGTGGTGGAGAGGAGCGTCACGGCGCGACGATAGCACCTGCCGTGAAGGCGCGCCGCGCGCCGCATCGCCGCCGGCCCGCCGGGCGCGCGCTCGCCGGCGCGTCAGGGCTCGAGCGACTTCAGGATCTCGGCGATCGGCTTGCCGCCGTAGAGCGCCTTCGCGTGCTCCGCCGTGGCGAAGGAGCGCGTCTTCATCCGATCGATGTAGAGCGTGCCGTCGAGGTGATCGACCTCGTGCTGGAGGATGCGCGCGGGCCAGCCGCGCACGCGCCACGTCTGCGGCTCCGCGTTCGCGTCGAGCCCCGTGACCTCCACCTCGAGGCTTCGATCGACGAGCCCCACGAAGCCCTTCACGCTGAGGCACCCCTCGAAGAACGTCGCGCGTGCGTCGCCGATCGGCGTGAGCACGGGGTTGAAGAAGACGCGCGTGGGGAACGACGCGCGCTCCCGCTCGCGGCGTTCGTCCGGCGTGAGGGAGCCCTGGAGCTCGTCGCGATCCTCGAGGACGATCACGCGGAGCGGCACGCCGATCTGCGGCGCAGCCAGACCGACGCCGGGAGCGGCCCGCATCGTCGCGATCATGGTCGCGACGAGCTCGCGCATCTCCTGGGTCGCGATGCGCTCGGGCGGGACCTCCGCGGCGCGCGCGCGGAGCCCCGGAGCTCCTGTCTGTACGATCGGCGTTTGGGTCATCGACGAGCTCGTGGACGCGGCGCCCGGCGCGGGCGCGTGGGCCGGGGCCGACGCCGGCGCGGGGGCGCACGCCGCGACGACGAACAGCCCAACCGCTACGGAGGGGCGCATGGGACGGGAACCTTAGCAGAGCCCGCCCTTCGATCGCGCCCTCTCGTCTCCTCTCCCCGTGCCCGTGCCCGTGCCCGTGCCCGTGCCCGCTCTCTCCTCTGATCACGCCGACCAGAACAGGCCGCCCCCTAGGCCGCTCCCCCGTCTCCCTTGCTGTTCTCCTCGAGCCACGCCGCATACGGCGCGAACATCCGCTCGAGCGGCACCGAGTAGATCGCCGGCACCTCGTACGAATGCAGCGCCTTGATCGCGCTCTCCACCGCGTCGTACCGATCGGCGGTCGTCTTGAACACGACGCGGTGCTCCTTGTCGTTCTCGAGCGCCCCCTTCCAAACGTAGAAGCTCTCGATCTCCGAGACGTGCGCACACGCCGCGAGCCCCCGCTCGACGACGCTCTTCGCGATCCGCCGAGCCTCATCCGCGCTGCCCGTGGTGGTGATGACGGCGATGTGTTTCATCGTTGTCGTCGCGTCGCCCGAGCCCGCCCGCGTCAGCGCGTCCGCGTCGGGTTCTCTGCGAAGCGCTTCGCGAGCGCGTCGAGGGCCTTCGCCAGATCGGGCCCCGCGCCCTTCTTCGCTTCGGCGACGATCGCCGGAGTCTCCGGGGCGTCGACGACCATGAGCGCGTTCGACGCGGCGTAGCGCGCCTCACCGTCCCGGCGGACGTACGCCTCGACGAGCGCCCGCGCGGCGGTCTCGCGGATCCGCGACTCTTCGCGCCGGTCGCCCACGGTCTTCCACGCCCAGGCGTTGCCCGCGCGGCCGAGCGAGCGCGCCGCGGCGCGGGCGGTCGCCTCGTCGCTCGTCGAGCGGAGGCGCGAGGCGAGCGCCTCGGTGATGCGCAGGCGCCGGCAGTCGCCCATGCCCGCGAGGATCGATCGCGTGCGGTCCTCGTCGCGCGACGCGTCGAGCGCGCTCAGGATGTGCGTGGCGGCCTCGTCGGTGCCGATGCGCGCGACCGCTTCGGTCACGGTGCGCGTCGTCGCCGCGTCCTCGGTCTCGTCCTCGAGGATCGTATAGAGGACGGGGAGCGCGCGCGCGTCTTTGAGCAGGCCGACGGCCTCGATGAGGTCGCGGCGGAGGCCCGGCGCCGTGGCCGCGGGGACGCCGCGGGGCGCGTCGATCGCCAGCATCTCGAGCATCGGCATGAGCGCGCTCGGCCCGAGCTTCGCGAGGTAGAGCGCGATGGGCGCCTTCCGGCCACGCGCTCGCGCGTCGGACTCGGCCGCGTGCGACACGATCCCGTTCACGGCGACGAACGCCCGCGGATCGACCGCGCGCGCCCTCCCGATCTCTGCCTTCAGCGCGGCGAAGGGCTTCGCCGGCATGCGAAAGGCCGCGGCCGGCGGGGCGGCGGAGGCCTCGCCGGCGGTGAACGCGCCGCCGAGGGCAGCGAGGCCGAGGGAGAGACCGAAGGTGAGGAGGCGCTTGTTCATCGAGATGTTCCTCATCGTCCGCTCTTCCACCAGCGCTCTTCGGGGATCGCGCGGGTCGAGTTCGAGCCGCAGTGCACCTCGCCGATGCCGAGGTGGTACTCGTCCCAGTCCTCGATGTAGTCGACGGTGATGCCGATCTTCGCGAGCGGCTCCGAGAACGCGGTCTTGAAGATGTCCTTGCCGTTGATCACCGGCCCGTGCGGATCGGGCGCCCCGAAGCGCGTGTCCGAGACGTAGACGCCGTTGACGAGGCCGGGCTGGTAGGCGGCCGACCTGCCGCTGTAGTTGATGTGGAGGAACGGCACGTGGATGATCTCGTCGTCCGCGAGTCCGAGCTCCGTCTTCAGGACTTCGAGCTGGCCGTCGATCTCGGCGGCCGCCTCGGCGCTCGCCTTCATCACCTCGGTGTCGGCGAGGACCTCGGAGATGGTGATCTCCGCCGGCCGCTCGCTGTTGCTCTCGAAGTCGATCCAGGTCTTGCCGACGAACATGGGCGTGTCGCCCTTGCCCGCCTTCACGGCGTCCTCGAGCATCTTCTTCGCCATCGGCGCGTCGTTGACGAGGAGCGCCCATCCGCGCGGCGTCGGCGCCTTCACGAACGAGATCGTCTCGTCGATGTGCGCGACGAGGAGCCACGAGGTGTCGACGTCGATCTCCGGCTGCTGGCCCTGCGCCGCGATCATCTTCGCGAACGTCTTGTCGGGGTAATACGACTTCGTCTTCCCGCGGACGACGCGCCCGAGCGGGAACGAGACGCCGTCCTTCGTGTACGGCGGGACCGTCTCGAAGTTGCCGAACGAGTTCAGCGTGTCCATGTCCGGGTTGTGGTCGATGTCGAACTGCTGGACACCGGCGACGTTACGCCCGCGCACCTGGAAGACGAACTGCCCGGCCGGACGGAGCGGGCTCTTCTCCTTGCTCGGCTCGAACACGTTGGCCGAGCGGTAGTTCACGCGCATCACGTGCTGCGTGCCGCCCTCGCCCGGCATCGACATGTACGCGGGCTCGAAGTAGTCCTGCGTCCACGGGTCCGGGACCTCGATCGTCTTCGGCGCGCCGATTCCGGCGGCCTTGCAGGACGCGGCGAGGTCCTTCCGCATCGCCGCGTTCCCCGGCGTGCGCGTGTTCGAGACCCAGATCTGCTCGGCGGGGAGGAGGTGGTGGAAGGTCAGGACCGGCGCGACGCGCATCAGGACCACGTCGGTCGACGTGCCCTTCGTGGGCGAGGTGACCGTGAGCTCGAGCTCGACGTAGCCGTCCCACTTCGCGGCATCGCGGACGATGTCCTTCGCCTCGATGCCGAGCTCGAAGCCTGCGCGGATCTCTTCGTGCGTGAAGACGTTGTCCTCGCCGAGCACCTCGAAGTCCGTCGCGCCCTCGCCGACCTTCTTGAAGATGCGGACGTAGTCCTTCGCGGCCTCCGTCACGATCGCGAGGTGGGCCGTCGCGTCCTCGGGGGTCTTCGGCCACGGGCGGCTCTTGAGGCGCGCGAGATCGAGCGCGTCGTCGTCGCCGTTGACGACCTCGTCCTGGGCGTCGTTGCATTTCGCGAGGGTGAGGTCGTCGCCCGTCGTCTTGCAGCGCTCGTTGTCGTCGTCGATGTTCGCGAGGAAGACCGCGCCGTTCTCGCTGTCCCAGGCGGTCTTGTGCGTGTCGGAGTCGTCGTCGAACTTGATCTCGCCGTCACGGTTCGAGTCTGCGCGAAGGTCGGCGAGGACGTCCGGCTCGGGGGCCGCGCCGCTGCTCGCTCCGCCCGTCTCGTTCGCGCCGCACGCCACGATGCCGGCCGCGACCAGCAGCGGGCCAAAGGTCCGGAAACGCACCATGCGCGCGATGAAGCAATAACTAGACCGTATTGGATAGGAGAATTCGCTGCGAAAACAACGGTCCTCATGGTGCGCCGGTGGCCCGTTCGGATGTTGACGGGCGGGTGACGGGTTGCTCACACCCCCACACGGGAGGATGACGCTGCGCGTTGTGCGTCACTCCATCAGGCGAACGCGGACGGAGAGGACCGGCTCGGGGTCGCGCGCGAGCTTCGCCAACGTCCCGTCGACCACGAACTGCGGGACGACCTTCGCCTTGCCTTCACCGACGGGCGGAAGCTTGCCGCGAAGCTGCGCGAGCACGCCGTTCTTCGCGGCTCCGATGCCCAGGCGCGCCGCGCCGAACCCGCACTCCGACGCGACGAAGTCGATGCCGAGTCCCTCTTCGGGCTTCGCCGGGCGCACCTCGCGTCCGCTCGTCACGCCGCGCGCGAGCAAGACGACGTCTCCGCTCGCGTCGCGATAGCCCCAGACCGTGACGCCGTTCGCCTTCGTGATCTCGCGCAGCGCGATCGACGTCTTGCTCTTCACCCACGCGCTGGCGAGGTAGGACGCGACCACGTAGCGTGTCCGCTCGAACGTGGCGCTCCCGTCCTTCTCGACGAGGCGCCACAGCTCGGTCGAGTCGTTCTCCGTCTCGGTCGTCCACGTCTTGAGCCGCAGCCCGGACTGGTCGACGATGCAGTAGCCTTGGGACCCGGCCGCCGTGAGCTCGAGGTACGTCCGCGCGGCGCTGGTGTGCTCCTTCACGGCGAGCCCCGGCACGCCGTAGTCCTTCGGAGGGTCGGTCCGATCGCGCGGCGCCGGAAGGGTCGGGAGCGACGAGAGCAGGGAGCGCTCACCCGCGGTCGCGGGCGTGGCTCCGAGGAGCGCCGTCGCGACGGCGGCCGACGCGACGAGCCGGCCCGAGCGCCGGAGGAACGTCCCGCGCCCTCGGGGCGCCTCGCTTCGGGTCTCGCGTGCTTCGATCGTGGCGGTGGTCATAGCGTCTCCAGGTAGGCTTCGAGGTCCGCGAGGTCGGACGGCGAGAGGTGCTTCGTGCGGCCCATCTTGCCGTCGGACTTCACGAGCAGCGTCTTGAGGTCCGGGTAGCGCCCGTCGTGGAAGTAGGGCGCCGAGCCGCCGACGAGCTTGAGCGAGGGCGTGTCGAACTTCGCCTGCGTGTCCGCGCCGGCGCGGCTCCGGACGTCGTGCTGCGCGCCGTCGGGCATGTCGCCCCCGGCGCCGTGGCAGCTCGCGCACCCGGCCTGCTCGGACTGGTAGATCGCGAGCCCGCGCTCGATCGCATCCGGCGCGGCGCGTCCAACCTTGCCGGGCGGAGCGCGCATCGCGCGGACGTAGGCCATGAGCGCCTCCTTGTCCTCACCCTCGAGGCCCGTGCCGCCGAGGCGCTTCACGGTCTGGACCACGTGCAACGAGGCGTCGGGCGCGTCGCCGTTCCAGCCGAACGGTGCGGCGCCGTCGAGGCGTCCGGCGAGGATCGGCGTCTGGCGCGGCCCCTTCGGCGAAGACCACACGAGCGTGTCGTCGCGGCCGTCGGGATGGCAGCTCGCGCACGCGCGGCCGTCACTCGAGATGCGCGTGTCGGTGGTCGCGTGGAAGAGCACGCGGCCTCGCTCGACCTTCGCGTCCTCGTGCTCGCGCACGAGCGTGAGGCTCGAGAGCGCGAACGGGGGCGTCGCGCCGTCGCCGCCCTCGCCGATCGCGATCGTCGTGAGCGCGTGGGCGAACTGCGACCAGACGATCGCGCGGTCGCGCTCCTCGTCGAGGGCGATCGCGGTCGGTCCGGCGGGGACCGACCACTGCTTGACCCTCACGTCGTGTGGGTTGATCGCGTCGGAGTCGAGGAGCACGACGCTGTCCTCGCCGAGGCACGTGACGAAGAGGCCCGCGCGCCCGGTGACCGCCGCCCGCGGCAGCGCGCAGCGCGCAGTGCCGGCGAGGCCGGCGCGGAGCGTCCGCGACTCGCCGACGATCGTAGCGGAGTCTTCGTCGATCACGGGCACGTGGAAGACCTCGGACTCACGCCCCTCGTCGCCGCCGCCGTACCCCGACGAGACCTCCGGCTCGCCGGGAAAGACGAGGACGTGCGGGGCGAAGACGCGTCCGGTCTCCGTCTTCGCGAGCGCGAAGCCCTGACACGCGACGCGCCCCTGCGACTCGGGCATCCCCCCGCGCCCGAAGATCTCCTCGGTGCCGCCGAGGTTGAGCGGCTTGCCCGGCTTGCCGCCGTCGAGCGGCAGGACGTCGAGCGACTGACCGACGGCGTGGGAGACGAACGCGCGCTTGCCGTCGGCGGAGATGACGACGGCGCGCGGCTCCCGTGCGACGGCGTGCTCGGCCTTGCGGGTGAACGTGTGCGCGTCGAGCACGGTGACGGTTCGGCCCCAGCCGCTCGTCGCGACGAGCGTGCCGTCGTCGGGCGACAGCGCGAGTCCGACCGGCTCGGCCGGCACGTCGATGCGCGTGTCGACCACGAGGCGCGACGTCGCCGTTCCGCCGCCGCGGAGGACGAGCAGCTGCCCCGCGTCGCGCACCGCCACGACGAGCCGTCCGTCCGGGAGCATCACCATCGTCGACGGCGCGCCGCCCGGCGCGAACGAGGAGAGCTCGCGCTCGGCCTCGACGTCGATCACGCGGACGAGCGACCCGTCCTCGTCGGCGACGTACGCGACTCGTCGACCGTCGAGATCGGCGAGCAGGACGCCGGAGCCCTGGCGGGACGCGTCGAGGCGACGGACCGCGGGGGGCGGCGCGCTCGGCGGGACGGCATCGGGCGGCGCGGCTGCGCCGGCGCTCGCGCGCGCGCCGCTCGGCGTCGAGGCGGACCGGTGCGCGTCGTCCGGAGCCCCGCGCACACAGGCGGCGAGGCTCGCGACGGACAGGGCGGCGATGAGCGTGTGGGGGAGCGAGAGAGGAGCGACGCGACGGAACATCGACCCGAGAACGCTCGAGGTCGACGAGGCGATTCCGGCGGCGCGCCGAGTCGACGTCCGTCGCGCGCCGAGTCGACGTCCGTCGCGCGCCGAGTCCGTCCCGCCGTCGCCGTTGGCGTGCGCCGCCGAGGTCAGCGCGTCGCGAGGTGCGCGCGGGCGTTCTTGAAGGCGGCCTGCCGGAGCGCGCGCTCCGCGGGGCGGCCGGAGGTCTCGCTGGTCGCCTCGCGATCGAGCCACGCGAGCGCCTGGGCCTTCGTGATGTCGCCGTTCCAGCCCTGGCCGTACTCGATGCCGCGGAGGAACATGTCGAGCATCTGCGTCTTCTTCTGCGCGTCGCTCTCGGCTCCGACGACCGCCGCGAGCATCCCGCGGGTCTCGCCGCCGTCGAGGTCGAAGAGCTTCTGCGTCACCTGGACGCCGATGTACTGGAGCGGCGTGTAGGAGTCCTTCGCGACCGCCTCGGGGTAGACCGTCATGAACCACTGGAGATCGGTCGGAGAGAGCTTCACGGTCTCGGTGAGGATGCGGACGAGCGCCGGGTGCGAGCCCAGCATCCGGTCGACCAGCACGGTGCCTACGTTGGTCGACGGGAGGCAGGCGACCAGATCGCTCCGCTCCTGCGCGGCGATCGCGCGGCTCTCCAGCCAGTCCGCGAGGAGGTGAATGCCGACCGCCACGGTCGCGAGGATCGGGCCGGCGGGGCCGCCGACGCTGAGGAGGGCGAGCACGCTCGCGCCGAGCGCGACGAGGTCGCCGGCGACGCGGACCTTGGCGGCCACGCTCTCGTTCCACTGCCCGGCGTTGTCGATGAGCGAGAAGATCGTCGAGACGAACGAGATCCCCTTCGCCAGGTTGCCGGAGTACTTCACGATCTTGTCGGCGAGCGGCGTCTCGTCGATGCCGAGGAGCACGCGCCGGAAGAGCGACGTCGCCGACGCGAGGCCGCCGACCGCCTGGGGGCCGCCCTTCACGAAGCCCTGGATCAGCGCGTCGACGTCGCCGCGCGCGAGGTCGCCGCCGAGCTCCCAGATCGCCATCACCGCGGCGACGCCGCGGAGCGCCTCGCCGACGGAGCGCCCCGAGACGTCGATCGTGTCCGCGGTGATGTCGTTGCCCGTCAGCTTGTCGTGGGTGTCGAGCCAGCGCGCGACCGAGCGGAGCTTGCTCCCGCCCGTGCTCAGGATCTGCTTGGTGAGCGAGGTCGCCTGGGTCGTCGATCCGCTCGTGAGGAGCTTCTCGAAGTACGCGCCGGGCAGCGCGGGGATGAGGATGCGCTCGACGATCTCCTTGTCGGAGGCGCGGATCGCCGCGAGCTTCGGATCGCCCGCGAGCAGGCGCGCCGCGAAGCTCAAGGCGCCCGACGCCGACGGCGACTGCGCGAGCAGCGCGTAGCCGTCGAAGAGATCGTCGGGGCCGTAGACGATGTAGTCGGTGCCCGCGAGCGTGAGGCCGTCCATCACCGCGGCGCGCTCGGAGTCGCTCGCGAGGATGCGCCGGAGCTCGGCGTCGAGGGCGGACGCCCGCGCGTGGTAGTCGACCGAGACCGCGCGCACGTCGGGCAGCGCCTGGAACGCGTTCACGAACGCGCGGTTCTGCTCGACCGTGATCATCGGCGAGACGCGGGCGAGCGCGCGTCCGAGGCGGACGTCGGTGGCGTCCTTCTTCTCGACGGCGGCCTTCAGCTTGTCGGCGGCCTGCTTCGCGACCGGTCCCTCGCTCGAGGCCGATCGGGAGCTCGCCGAGTCCTCGAACGCCTCGTCGGCGCAGCCCACGCACGCGAGCGCGAGGACCACGAGGAGCGGGAAGAGGGAGCGAAGCAGCCGAAGGGGAGCGAGCGCCACGTCCTACGCTTTCGCACGATGTATGCCGGGCTCCAGAAGGCCTTCCGGGCGATGATCTGGTCCACGGACGATCCAAGAAGCACAAAGGCCCGGATCCTCGCCGCGCCCCACCCCGGCGGAGCGACGGTTGCGCAAGCGCCGGCCGCGGGTGCGTCGGGGAGCGCGTGACCGAAGCGGGGGGACAGGGCGCGTCACGATTTCTGGGGGCTCCGCGATGGGGAAGACGATGGCTCGCACACGGTCACTCCTCGTCGCTCTCTCGCTCGCGGCAGCCCTGGTCGCTGGCTGCCCCGCTCCTCGCGAGGCCCTTCGCTCGAGCCCTGCGGCTCCGGCGAGCGTGCCGGGCGACGCCGGGGACGGCGACTCCGGCGGACCGGCGAGCGGCGGCTCGGCGCTCCCTCTCCCGACGCCGGTGTCCTGGTGGAACGAGCCGCGACGGCGGCGCGATCCGGCGGATCTGTGCGAGCCCGTCCGCGAGAACCTCGATCGTGCGGCGCGGGCGATCGTCGCCGCCGATCGTCGCGCCGACGCCGCGGGCGCCAAGACGCCGTGGGATCGCAAGACGCCGCCGAAGTACACCAAGCTCGTCGCGGACCGCTACGCGCTCACGACCGCCGAGAAGGCGATGCTCGCGAAGAACGGGTTCGTCGTGCCGGCGCGCCTCGCGACGCGCGGCTACGCCGACGCCCTCCACGACATCTACCAGTCCCAGCTCCCGACCTACGTCTCGGCCGACGCGATCCTCCACTCCGTCTTCCGATCGAACGACGCGATCCTCGAACAGACCGAGACGGCGCTCATGCCGCGCCTCGTCGGCGTCCTCATGCAGATGCACGACGCGCTCGCGAAGGTGCGCGACTACCCGCCGGAGATCGCGCGCGACGCCGACGTCTACTTGACGGTGGCGCGCTCGCTCCTCGCAGAAGAGTCGGTGACGTCGGCGCTCGGCACGGACAGCGAGGCGAGCGCGCTCATCGCGAGCGCCCGCGCCGCCTCGGGCGGGCTCACGACGGTCACGCTCTTCGGGCGCCCGCGCGTCATCGATTTCTCGCAGTTCGCGCCGCGCGGTCACTACGCCCACAGCGAGGAGCTCGAGCGCTGGTTCCGCGCGACGATGTGGCTCTCACGCCTCGAGATGAACCTCGTGTCGCGCGGGTCGCGGAGCTCCCAGCCCGGCTTCAAGCCGAACCCCGAGGAGACGCCGCGCGAGGCGGTGCTCGCGTTGGCGCTCGCGGACCTCGCCGAGCGCGCGAAGGTCCTCGACGAGCTCGACGTCTTCGAGTCCACCTGGACGCACTTCGCCGGGCGGCGCGAGGACGTTTCGCTGCGCGCGCTCCTCGCGCTGAAGAAGCAGGCGGGCATCACGACGCTCTCCGTCCCGGACTCGGCCGACAAGCTCAGGGCGCGGATCGGCTCGAGCTTCCAGCGCACCGCGCAGCTCCACTACATGCCGCAGGGCTCGACGCCGCTGCCCGCGATCGCGACGATGCTCGGCCCGCGCGTCGTCGCCGACGCCCAGGCGGAGACGCCGCTCGTGCACGCGCACGTCGCCGACCGCTCGATGCCCAGCTTCGCGGACGTGGCCTTCATGCTCGGGCACGATCGCGCGAAGACCTGGCTCGCGAAGGACCTCGCGGCGTTCCCGGCCCTCGGCGGGAAGCTCGACGCGGGGCGCGCGCTCCTCGCCGCGGTCCCGCCGACGGACATGTACGCGGCGTGGCTCGGCGCGGTGCGCGGGCTCGGCGTGACGCCGCCCGGCACGCTGCCGTCGTTCACGAGGACGACCGCCTTTCAGGACTACCGCGTCAACTCGGCGATCGCGGCCTACGGCCAGATCCGGCACAACTACGTGCTGCTGGCCGGGCAGGCGTACGATCAGGGCGGCTGCGAGGTGCCGGACGGCTACGTCGAGCCCGCGCTGGCCGTCTACGAGGGGCTCGTCGCCTACGCGCGCCGAGGCGCCGAGGCGATGAAGGCCATCGCCGCCACCGACGACGACGCGGCCGACCGGAGCGCGTACTTCGCGCGCCTCGAGTCGACGATGACCGTGCTGATCGCGATCGTGAAGGACGAGCTCGCAGGCCGCGAGCTGTCCGAGGAGGAGAGGCGCTGGCTCTCGATGGTCGTCGAGATCGTCCCGCCGTCCTCGGACGGGCCGGGGAGCTTCGACGGCTGGTACTTCGACCTCTTCCTCCACGCCGGCCTCGCGTTCGACGAGCACGGCTTCCTCGCGGATTGGTTCTCGTCGTCGAACGCGAACGCGGTCGTCTACGCCGGCGCCAGCAATCCTCGCCTCGGCCTCTTCGTGGTCGACGTCGGGGGCGCCCCGCGCGTCATGGTCGGGCCCGTCGCGCGCGGGTTCGAGCACGTCGCGCCGCTCAACCGGCGCCTCAAGGACGAGGACGCCGCCAAGCTCAAAGACCTCCGCGAGCCGTGGGCCGCGAGCTACACGGCGCCGGCGCTCGCCGCGCCGCCGCTGGCCATCCTCTCGGTCGACGGCCCCGAGAACGGCCGCACCTTCGCCGTCCGCAGCACGCGGACGCTCGGCCCGGTGACGCTCGAGCTCCTCGGCCATCACCGCGAGGTGATCGGGCGCGCGACGGTGCAGGCCGGCACCGGTTACACGAAGGTCACCGTCCCGCAGAAGACCGACGAGTACGGCGAGCGCCTCCGCGTCCGCGCCGGCGAGTTCACTCACGAGATCGCGGCCGCGTACGGTGACGTCAACGAGGCCATCGGCGGCATGGTCGCGCCCGAGTGGGAGGCCGCGGACGCCCTCCGCGCGAGGCTCGACCGACGCGGGCGCTGAGCGCATCGCCTCCAAGAGCCGCTCGCCGGCGCGTCCTCGGCGCCCGCGCGGCCGACCCCGGCGGATCGGCGCGATCGTCTCCCCCGTTCGACGGGGACGTGCTTGCATGGTCCTCGGCGGGGGCGATCGGAACTTTTTCCCTCGTCGTCCGTCCGTAGGGGACGGCCGCGGACCGGCCTCTGCCCGTCGTTGCGGCGGAAGGTGCCGGGCAGGGCCCGTCGAGACCCGAGGAACACGCGAAAATGCACGACAAGACGCTGCTCTATAGCGCGCTGGGCTTCACCGCGATCGCCGCTGCGATCGGCGTGTACAAGGCGAAGGGCGACGGCCCGCGCATCGACATCGCGCCGGTCGCGCTCATCGACGCGTCGAAGGGCGTCGCGGGGGCCGAGGTGCCAGTCCGGCTGACCGCGTCCGACGGCACGGGCCTCAAGCTCGTCGCCCTCCGGGCCGAGGCGGCGGTCGAGGACCCGCTGGCGCTCACGGAGCTGCACCTCACGTTCGAGAACCCGGAGGACCGCGTCCTCGAGGGGACCTTTCGGATCACGCTGCCTCAGGGCGCGTCGCTGAGCCGGTTCGCGATGAAGGTCGGCGACGCCTGGCAAGAGGGCGAGGTCGTCGAGAAGCAGGCGGCGCGCCAGGCCTACGAGGACTTCCTCCACAGGAAGCAGGACCCCGCGCTGATGGAGCAGGGCGCGGGCAACGAGTTCTCCGCCCGCGTCTTCCCGATCCCCGCGCGCGGGACGAAGGAGCTCATCGTCACGTACGCCGAGGCGGTGGAGCTCGGCGCGGCCTACGTGCTGCCGCTCCGCGGGCTGCCGGAGCTCGGCGCGCTCGACGTGAACGTGCACGTCTCGGGATCTCGAGCCGCGGTCGAGGGCGGCAAGACCGACGCGGTGCACGGGCTGCACCAGCGGCGCTTCACGCCGGCGGGCGACTTCGTCGTCGACGGCAAGCGCATCCCGCGGAGCCCCGGCCTTCGCAGCGGAAACCTCGCGATCACGCGCGTCGTGCCGTTCGCGTCGTCGCGGCCCGAGGCGGTCGGCTCGGCCGTCGTGCTCGTCGACACGAGCGCGTCGCGCGGCCTCGGCATCGCCGAGCAGGCGAGGACCCTCCAGGCGATCCTGGCGAAGC
This sequence comes from Labilithrix sp., assembly GCA_019637225.1. Taxonomy (GTDB): domain Bacteria; phylum Myxococcota_A; class Polyangia; order Polyangiales; family Polyangiaceae; genus Labilithrix. The sequence goes on along the minus strand of JAHBWC010000059.1, from coordinate 33,274 downwards.
TCCCCGGCGATACGTCCGTCACCGTGGCGTGCTTCGACCAGGAGGTCGTCCCGGTCTTCACCGGCAAGGCCGGCGGCTTCGGTGAGCGCGAGGTGAAGACGATCATCGCGCGCGGCGCGCTCGGCGCCTCCGACTTCGAGCAGGCGATCGGCTGGGCCGCCGAAGAGGCGAAGAAGACGAAGGCGTCGCGCGTGATCTTGCTGACGGACGGCGTCGCGACGGCCGGCGAGACCGACGGACAGAAGCTCAAGACGAAGGTCGAGGATCTCCGCGGGGCCGGCGTCGCGCGCATGGACGCCATCGCGATCGGCGGGATCCGCGACGACGGGTTTCTCCGCACGGTCGTGCGCGGCGTGCTCGATCGCGACGGCGTCGTGCTCGACGCGAAGCTCGGCGCCGACGCGCTCGCGCGCCGGCTCGGCGAGGCGACCAGCTCGGGCGTCGCGGTGAAGGTCGAGGGCGCGAAGTGGTCGTGGCCGGACAAGCTCGACGGCCTGCAGGCCGGCGACGAGGTCCTCGTCTACGCCGAGCTCGACGGCGAGGCGGCCGGCACGCAGGCCGTGCGCGTCGACGTCGGCGGGCAGGAGTTCCGGCCCGATCTGCGCGCGATCGATCGGCCGCTCGTCGAGCGCGCGTGGGCGCAGGCGAAGATCCAGAGCCTCGTCGAGGCGCCGCTCGAGTCGCCGGCCGCGACGAAGCAGCAGATCATCGCGCTGTCGACGCGCCATCGCGTGCTCTCGCCGCACACGGCGCTGCTCGTCCTCGAGACGGACTGGGACTACCGCCGCTTCAACATCGACCGCACGGCTACCGTCGACATCCTCGCGATCCAGGACGGACGCGTCGCGGTCACGCAGGGCGCGCGCGCCTGGGAAGCGGAGCGCAACAAGGTGCTCTTCGCTCCGCCGCCGCCGGCGAAGGGGCGCGCGACGGGCGGGAGCGCCTCGCGGACGCGCGACGAAGCGAGCCCGGAGGCGCCCGCGGCGGCGCCTCCCGCGGCGATCGCGACGGCGACGGCGGCAGCGTCCGCCGCGGTCGCGCAAGCTCCCGCCGAGGAGACGGAGTCGTCGCCGGCGGCCGACGGGAACCTGCGCGGACCGACCGACGCGCCCGGGCTCGGCCTCGGCGGCATCGGTGAAGGTGGCGGCGGTCGTGGTGGCGACAACGGCGATCTCGCCGGGAGCGCCGGCGCGATCGGGCACGGCGACTCCCAAGGCTTGCGGCGCAGCGCTCCCGTCGCGCCCCTGGCCGAGCCGAGGGCCGACGCGCGCGCCTCGGCGTCGCGTCCGACGACGGTCACGCGATGCGCGCCCGGCGATCCGCTCTGCGCGGACCTCGACGCCCAACCGAGACCCGCCGCGAGCGCCGCGGGGCCCGTCGGCGAGAGCGCCGCCGCGAACGCCGGCGCGGTCCGGCCCGGGACGCTCACGATCGAGGGCGGCATCGCCGCCGACGAGGTCCAGCGCGTGATGCGCGCGGCGGTCCCCCACCTCCGCGCCTGCTACACGTCCGAGCTCGGTCGCGGCTCGAGCGTCAGCGGGCGGCTCGCGATCCGCTTCACGCTCGACAAGAGCGGCGACGTCAGGAGCGCGGACCTCACCGACGCGCCCGGCAGCGACACGTTCAAAGGCTGCCTCTCCGCCGTCGCGAAGTCGCTCCGGTTCACGGCGCCGGGCTCGGGCGACGCGCGCTTCACTCAGACGTTCGATCTGGTCGGCGGTGGCGGCAACGTCGCGACCGCTCCGTCGGACGCGCCGAAGGCGCTCCCGTTCGAGGGCCGCTTCAAGGTCGTGATGGAGGCCCTCCAGCGCGGAGACAAGGCGGGCGCGCTCGACGAGGCGAACCGCTGGCACGCCGATCAGCCCGGCGACGTGCTCTCCCTCGTCGCCCTCGGCGAGGTCTTCGAGGCCAAGAACGACCTCAAGTCCGCCGCGCGCGCGTACGGATCGATCCTCGAGCTGTTCTCGTTCCGCGCCGACTCGCGGCGCTTCGCGGGTGAGCGGCTCGAGCGCCTCGCCGACGCGCGGGCGCTCGCGCTCGCCGTCGACACGTACGGCAAGGCCGCCGAGCAGCGCCCCGATCACCCGGCGAGCCATCGCCTCTACGCCTTCGCGCTCCTCAAGCAGGGCGATCACGAGAAGGCGTTCGAGGCGATGAAGAAGGGCGCGACGCGCAGCTACCCGATGGGGCGCTTCCGCGGCGTCGACCGCATCCTCAAGGAGGACCTCGGCCTCGTCGCGGCGGCGTGGATCCACGCGCAGCCGAGCCGCGCCGGCGAGATCAAGGCGAAGCTCCGTGACGCCGGCGGCACCGAGGAGAGCGGTCCGAGCCTCCGCTTCGTGCTCAACTGGGAGACCGACGCGAACGACGTCGACTTCCACATCCGCGACGGCAAGGGCGGTCACGCGTACTACTCGCAGATGCGGCTGGCGTCCGGCGGCGAGCTCTACGCCGACGTCACCACCGGCTACGGTCCGGAGTGCTTCACCATCCGCGGTTCGCGCGATCAGCGCGCGTATCCGTACACGCTGCAGGCGCACTACTACTCGCGCGGCCCGATGGGCTACGGGATGGGCAAGCTGCAGGTCCTCGAGCACGATGGCAACGGCGGGCTCTCGTTCGAGGAGCGCCCGTTCGTCGTCATGATCGACCGCGCGTACGTCGACATGGGCACCGTCGAGGCGTCGACGAAGCTCGCCGCCGCGCGCTGAACGCGAGGAGGTGAAGGGGACCGAGCATGACTCCGGGTCACGCTCGGCCCTTCACGTGGTCCCGTCGGCCTCGAGCGTGAAGTAGATCGTCGCGCCGCCGTCGACCTTCCCCTCGGCCCAGGTGCGGCCGCCGAGCCGGCGCATGATCCGCTGCACGGTCGCGAGGCCGATCCCGGTGCCCTCGTACTCCGACACGTGGTGGAGGCGCTGGAACGGCGCGAAGAGCTTCCCCACGTAGGCCATGTCGAACCCGGCGCCGTCGTCACGGACGAAGAAGGTCGGCGCTTTCCCGGCGGACTCGGGCGCGACGGCGCCGACCTCGATGCGCGCGCTGGGTTTTCTGCTCGTGAACTTCCACGCGTTGCCGATCAGGTTGTCGAGCGCGACCGCGATCAGACGGGGGTCGGCGAGGGCGGTCATCCCGTCTTCGATCGCCACCTCGACCGCGCGCGTCGGATCGGCGCGCCGCAGCTGCTCGACGCAGCTCGACGCGATCGCCGTGATGTCGGTCCGTTCGCGCCGGAGCTCGACGCGGGTGGCCCGCGAGAGCGTGAGCAGGTCGTCGATCAGGCTGGCCATGCGGTGCGCGGCCTTGCGCACGCTCTCGAGGTGCTTGTGGCCCGTGTCGTCGAGCTTGTCGCCGTAGTCCTCGGCGAGGACGGCGCAGTAGCCGTCGATGGCGCGAAGCGGAGCCCGCAGATCGTGGGCCACGGAGTACGAGAACGCCTCGAGCTCGGCGCTCGCGGCCTCCGCGTGGGTCTTGGCCTCGCGCAGCGCCGCGTCCGCGAGCTTGCGCTCGGTGATGTCCTCGGAGATGCCGAGCAAGAACTGCGGGCGACCCTCGGCGTCGAGGATCGGCACCTTCTTCGTGTGGAGCCAGCGAACTCCGCGCTCTGTCTGCAGCGGCTCCTCTTCGATGTCGACGAGGAGCTTTCCGTCGAGCGTCTCGCGGTCCTTCTTCTGGAAGAAGGCCGCGTCGGCCTCGGGAAAGAGATCGTAGTCGGTCTTGCCGAGCAGGGCATCGCGTGACAGACCGAGGAGGTCCTCGCCTGCGCGGTTGAACAGCGCGAACGCGAGGCGCTCGGCGTCCTTGACGAAGAGCATGTGGGGGATGTTCTCGACGATGGCGTGAAGCAGCCCCTCGGTCGCGTCGGGCGTGCCGATCGCCGGGACGATGCTCGGCGACGCCTTCCTCGCGCCGTCGCCGCTCGACGTCTCGTCACCATCTCCACTCATCCGCAGAACTCTAGCGGCGAAGCGTCTCGGTGAAAACCGTGGAAAACGATTTCTTCCGCGCGGCGCTCAGGCGCTCACGTCGCGCGGGTCGTCGACGCTGCCGACCTCCGCCTCCGCCTGCGCGACGGCGTCGGGGTTCAAGGCGACGCCCTTGCGCGCGGGGTTGACGAGGGGCTCGGGGCGCGGCGCGGGCCGCGTGTGGAGCCGGTCGCGCCCTGCGTCGAGTCCCCCTTGCTGCTGGAGGACGAACCGCTCGCGGTCGCGCGTGCGGAGCGCCTCTTCGAGCTCCGCGATCCGCTCCGGCTCGAGCTCGAGCGCCCCGAGGGCAGCCTTCCCGAAGACGATCGCGCTCTCGTACGTCTCGCGCAGCTCGTAGTCGACGCCCTTCTCGAGGAGCTCGAGCGCGTGACCGCGGTCGAAGGCGCGGACGAACAGGCGCGCGAGTGGGAAGGCCTCGCGCGCGGCCTCCACGATGTGCGTGGCGGTCTCCCGCTTGTCGACGCAGACGCAGATGAGCCGCGCGTGCTCCGCCCCGGCCGCGCGCAGCACGTCGAGGCGGCCGCCGTCGCCGAAGTAGACCCGGAAGCCGAAGCGCTCGGCCGCCTCGATCATCTCGATGTCGTTGTCGATCGCCGTGACCTCGACGCCCTCGGGGAGGAGCATCTGGCTGACGATCTGCCCGAAGCGACCGAAGCCGATGAGCAGCACCGCGCCCTTCGAGGCCCCGGCGAAGGTCTCGTCGCGCGTGCGCGTCTCCTCGCGGATGAGGCGCGGCGCGAGCGCGACGAGCAGCGGCGTCACCGCCATGCTCAGGGTGACGAGCACGACGAGGAGCGTCGCCTGCTCCTCCACCATCACGCCGGCGAGCACGGCGGTCCGGAAGAGGACGAAGCCGAACTCGCCGCCTTGGCTGAGGAGGACCGCCGACTGGAGGGCGGTCGCGTGGTTACCCTTGCCGAGGCGGACGAGCCCGTAGACCACGCCGACCTTGATGACGGTCAAGGTGACGAGCGCGCCGAGGAGGATGGGCCAGAAGCGCGGGATGACGCCGAGATCGACGGACATGCCGACCGAGACGAAGAACAGCCCGAGCAAGAGCCCGCGGAACGGCTCGATGTCGGCCTCGAGCTCGTGCCGGTAGCTCGACTCGGCGAGCATGATGCCCGCGAGGAACGCGCCGAGGGCAGGGGAGAGCCCGGCGTAGGTCATCAGCCCCGCGGAGGCGATGACGACGAGGAGCGCCGCCGCGGTCATGATCTCGCGCGCGCCGGTGTTCGCGAGGATCCGGAAGAACGGGTTCAGGAGGAATCGTCCGACGAGGACGACCGTGCCCACGCCGCCGACCATCTTCAGCGCCGACATCCACACGGGCACGGCGGCGGTCGCCTTCACCGGCGACAGGAACGCGACGAGCGCGAGGAGCGGGACGACCGCGAGGTCCTGGAAGAGGAGGATCGCGAACGACTTCTGCCCGTAGGGCGCCTGGACGTGGCCGCGCTCCTCGAGCAGCTGCATCACGAGCGCGGTGGACGAGAGCGCGAGGCCGAGGCCGGCGACGAGCGAGGCCTGCCACGGCCGACCGGCGACGACGAGCGGGTAGACCATCGTGAGCAGGCCCGTCACGAGGAGCTGACCGGCGCCGAGCCCGAAGATGTCGCGTCGCATCGCCCAGAGCCGCGAGAGGTTCAGCTCGAGCCCGATCACGAAGAGGAACAGCACGACGCCGAGCTCGGCGACGTGCATGATCGACTGCGGATCGGTGAAGAACCGGAGGCCGTACGGACCGATGGCGACGCCCGCGGCGAGGTAGCCGAGGATCGAACCGAGCTTCAGTCGTCGAAACAGCGGCACCGCGATCACGGCCGCGGCCAGGAAGATCATCGCCTCGGAGAGCACCGAGGGCTCGTGCGTGGCGTCTGCCATCGGGCGCAGGATCGCACATCGCGGAGGCGCCGGCGCGTCTCGGTGCCGTGGGGAGCGCGCTTTACTTCGGCTCGTCGTGCGCGGGGACGGGCGGCGTCGAGGCCGTCGGCGCGGGGGAGGTCTGCGTCGGGGCGGGCGCCGACGCGTCGGTCGTGGTCGGGGTCGGCGGCGGCGGGACCCCCGCCTCGGGCGGGTTCGTGAGGATCGACCACGCCGGGTTGTACGTCGGCGCGGCGGGCGCCGCGTCCAGGGCCTCTGCCGCCGTCGGGGACGCGGGCGGGCTCGGGAGGTTGCCCGCGGTCGTCGCCGGCCGGCTCGGCGCGACGTCGGCGTCGCCGTCCTCGAGCTCGAGCGTCGTGAGCTCCGCGGACCCCGCGCTCGCGGCCGCGGAGCTCGACGGTGCCGCCGACGCCGTGGCGACGGTCGAGCTCGAGCCGGCCGGCTCGTCCGTCGGCGCGCCCGCGCGCGGCCAGAGGATCCACGCGCCGGCGCCGGCGACCACGAGCCCCGCGATCCAGAGGCCCGCGCCGCCGCGCTTCTTCCGCTCGCCGAGCTGCTCGCGAAGCGAGGTCGCGCTCGTCGTGCGGCTCGCGCCGTAGCTCGAAACGGTGCGGTCCGGATCGCTCTCGTCCTGCGCGCCGCGCCGGCGGGTCAGCGGCACCTCGGTGTCGTCGCCGCTCGCCTCGCGCGCCGACACCTCGGTGGCGGCGAACGCCATGTCCGCCGGCCCGAGGCTCTCGAGCGAGTCCGCGTGGGCTTGCCGCGACTCCGCCGCGACGGTCGCCTTCGCGATCGTCGACTTCCGCTTCGACGCGAGGTCGGGCAGCGTCTCCTTCAGGAACTCGGCGACGTGCTCGTTCTCGGCCGGGAGCTCGAGCTCGAGGATCGCGCTCTCGATCGCGCGGCGCATCTGCGCGCAGGACTCGAAGCGCCCGTCGGGATCCTTGACGATCGCCTTGGCGAGGATCTTCTCGATCGGCGGCGGAAGGGCGACGTCGAACGGCGGGAGCGGATCGGGGCTCATCAGCCGCTTCACGACGTCGAGGTCGTCCTCGGTGTGATACGGCGTGTGACCGACGAGCAGCTCGTAGAGGCACATGCCCGCGGCCCAGACGTCGGCGCGATGGTCGAGCCCCTTCGAGGCGACCTGCTCCGGCGCCATGTAGCGGATCTTGCCCTTGACGACGCCCTGGCCCGTCTCGCCCGCGCTGCGGTTCTTGGCCTTGACGAGGCCGAAGTCGATGACCTTGGCGGCGCCCTCGGTGGTGAGCAGGATGTTCTGCGGAGAGACGTCCCGGTGGACGACGCCGAGGCTCTCGCCGTCGGCGTCCTTCACTTGATGCGCCGCGTGGAGCCCCGCGCAGGCCTCGGCGACGATGCGCATCGAGACGCCCGGGGGGAGGGGCGAGCCGCGCTTGATGGCGAGTCGGTTGATCTTCGCCAGGGAGTCGCCGTCGACGTACTCCATGATGATGTAGAGCGTGTCGTCCTGCTCGCCGAGCTCGAGGATCTGCGCGACGTTCGGGTGGACGATCTTCGAGGCGATGCGCGCCTCGTCGAGGAACATCTCCTGGAAATGCGGATCGGAGATGAGCTCGGTCTTGATCGTCTTGATCGCGAAGAGCTTCTCGAAGCCGCGCTTGCCTCGGAGCCGCGCCAGCCACACGCTCGCCATGCCGCCCGACGCGATCGGACAGAGCAGCTCGTATCGATCGAGCCGGTAGCCGGGGACGAGCGCGCTCTCCGGAGCCTCCATGGATGCCCGCATCATACTGCGAGGCGGGGCGGCGTGCTCTACTCAGCTCACGGCGGTCGAGATTACCGGCCGCCGGAACCGGCAACGGCCTGCAGGCGTCGCGCGCGGCGCCCGCTGAGGCCTCCGCGCGCGTTCTGCTGCGAGGGCCTCCGCGCGCGTGCTGGGCGGCGCGTCAGTCGCGCCGCGCGATGTCGGTCTTGGCCTTCGCCGGCGCGAGCGAGACGTCGACCCGGCGGTCGCGCCGCCAGCCGTCCTCGTCCTTGCCTTCGGCGTCGAGCTCGCCGCGCGAGGTCTTCGCCATCGCGGCCGGATCGACGCCGAGCTTCGCGAGGTAGTCGTGGACGCTCTCGGCGCGGTACTCGCCGAGGCTCATGTTGTACTCGACCTCGCCGCGCGGGTCGCAGCGCCCGACGAGCGAGAGGTGACGGCCCTTGAGCGGTCCGGTCGTCACGCACCTGGCGACCTGCTCGAGCACGTCACGATCCTCGGGCTGGAGATCGGCGTCGTCGTAGTCGAACTTCGGCGCGCGATCGACGTTGTCGACGTGGATCTGGCACGCCTTCATGATGTCCTCGGACACGCTCACGTTGCTGCGAGCACGCGCGGAGGTGGTCTCGGTCGGGTCTTTCGCGACCGGCTTCTTCGCGCAGCCCACGAGGGCGAGAGAGACGGCACTTGCAGCAAGGAACAGCGCAGCGGATCGGCGCATGAGAGGACCTCCCGGAAGTTCACTACGGCCCGGCGAGCGCCGAGCGTGGACCGCGATGACGCGGGATCCGGCGAGCCGGAGCCGACGACGTACGGTTCGTGCACTCCCCGGTTAGGAGGGTTCGCGCGACCGGGCCAAGTTTTGTCGCGCGCGTCGGACGCGCTTCGCCGCGGGTGCGGCTCGCGAGCCTCTAGCGGCTGCGCGTGAGCGAGGCGCGCACGAGCTTGTCGCCGCCCGTCGGCTTTCGGGGGACCGCGCGCCACGCGACGTCGTAGACCTGGCCCGGGTTCCAGAGCAGCCAGCCGCTCGCCCCGGCCTTGTCGCCGGTGCGGATCTCGTCCTGGATGTAGCCTGGGCCGTAGTTCGACGACTTGTGGCGCATCGCCTGGAGCCAGGGGCGGATCTGCGCGACCTTGTCCGGATCGACGCCGCGCTCCTCCATCGCCCTGCGCATGTACTTCACGCCGAGGCCGACGAGCTCGGGGTGATCGCCCGGCTGATCGAAGCCCATGAAGCCGTCGTCGTAGTGGGAGGGGTAGACCATCGCGCTCAGGAACTCGGAGTGCTTGGCGAGCTCCACCGGGTCCTGGCCGAGGTTCTGGATATCGACCTGCTTACCGAAGGCGATCACCCCGAAGACGTCGAGCGACAAGGGTACGCCGCTCGCGCGCGTGATCGCGTGGACGCGCTCGACGAAGCGCGTGATCACCTCGACCTTCGCGTTGGGGTTTTTGCGCGTGTCGAGGCCGAAGTCGATGTTCTTCATGCCGATCACGGGGAAGCGCACGTAGTCGAGCTGGATCTCGTCGGCGCCGCCGTCGATCGCCTCCCGGACGAGATCGATCGCGTAGGCCTGGGCGCGCTCGTTCTGCGGATCGAGCCAGCCGTTGCGGTAGACGTGGCCCGACACGCCGCGGATCGCCATGCCGGGGTGGGCCTTCGCCATGAGCTGGTCGTTGAAGCACGAGACCCGCGCGATGACCCGGACGCCGCGCTCGTGCGCGAAGCGGACGGCGCGCGCGTAGGAGCGCATCGGCGGCTTGTGGACGGCGCCGCTCTCGACCGCGAGCGGGACCTTGGACGGGTAGGTGAGGGGCCCGTCGTAGTCCTTCACGTCGAGGACGATCGCGTTCATCCCGTGCGCCGCGACGCGATCGAGGAACGCAGGGTAGCCCTTGCCGCCGGCCGTGGAGCCGCGCACGTAGAGGCCCTTGAGGACGCCGTCCTTCGGCAGCCCGATGCGCTCTCGCGCGCCGGTCTTCGGCGCCGACGCGAGGACGTGGGGGATGCGGACCTCGAGGCCGGGCGCCGCGCCGCGCTTCGACTCGGGGAGGTTCTCGTTCACGATCGCCTTCGCGAGCTCGAGCGCGTCGTAGACGCTCGTGAGCTCGAGGTAGGCGTCGGCGATCGACTGCCAGCTCTCGCCCGCGCGCACGGTGTGGACCACCGACGTGCCGTTCTTGGCGAGCGCGCCTCCGGCGGGGAGGTGGCCGGCCGCCCAGCGGAAGCTCGGCGCCGCAGGGGGCGCCGCCTCGGCGGCCCTCGCCGGGGGCGGCGCGGTCGTCGCCGACGCACGTCGTAGGAGGCTCGTCCGCGGCTGGCCGCGCCCGCGTGCGCCCATCGCCGCGCCCGTGCAGGTCATCGCCGAGAGCAGCGCGCACGCGAGCATCGCGGCAGGAGCGGCCCGCCTCGTTCGGATCGTCATGGAACAAGTGGACGATGGTCGCCTCCGCGCGCGCAACTTCTCTGCCGCGATCCGGGGACGCGAACGACGACGACGGCGCCTTCGGCCCGGCTCAGTTGTCCGGGGCGCCGTTCGCGATCCACGCCGCGATCGCGTCGAGCTCCGGCCTCTCGACCGGAACCCCGCCCTTCGGCATGCGGTCCCCGCAGCCGCCGTTGCACGTGACGCCGCAGAAGTCGCCGTCGAGCTTCCGCAGGAGCCAGCTCCGGTCGGGCTCGCCCGGAGCGACGAACGGCATCGACGCCCGCGGCGACGTCTCGAGGAGCGCCGCGCGGATCGCCGAGGCAGCGGCGCCTCGAGCGGCGCCGAGGTAGATGCCGTTCTGCCCCGGCGTGCCGTGGCAGGACGAGAACGAGCAGCTCGACTGGAAGACCGGGAGGACGTCGCGTGCGAACGAGACGTTGCGCGCTTCGGACGTCGCCGCCGCGCGGCTCGCGCAGGTCGCGCTCCCCGACGTCGCGACCTCCTCGGGCCCCGACGAGCAGCCGGCGTTCGTCGCCGCGACGAGCCCTGCGGCGAGCGCCGCGGACCACGACCTCATGATCGACATGCTTCCTTCTCCTCGACGCGCGACGCGCGCGGCTCGTGGCGCGGCGCGCGAACCGCGCCGGGTGGGCGGAGGCCGGAAGCGAGGTCGAGCTGTCCCGCCGTGAAGGGATGCGAAGCCTCACGGCGGGACGCGCGCGAACGTCCCAGCCCTCCTTTCGATGACCGCCTCGTTCGAGCGAGGCCGTCTCCAGCTCGGGTCGGCTGGTGCAGTCGGCGTGCCGCGCGCTCGAGCCGAGCCGCGAGCCGCGTGGACGTCCGCGACGCCGCGTACCGCGACAGCAGCGCGGCCGCGGCGTCCGGCGCTCCGCGGCGCCCGGCGGCCGCGAGGCGGCCGCGCTTTTCTCCGGTGGTTCGAGCCGCCCGGCGCCGCGCTGGTTGTCGCGAAAGGTCTTCGCGACTAAGGGTCTCGGCCGATGGGTTCCATCTCCTACCGTGAAGCCGGGGTCGACATCGACGCGGGGGACGAGCTCGTCGAACGCATCAAGCCGCTCGCCAAGATGACGCGCATCCCCGAGGTGCTCGGCGACGTCGGCGGCTTCGCGGGCCTCTGCGCCGTCCCCGGCGGCGTCGTCGATCCGGTCCTCGTCAGCGGCACCGACGGCGTCGGCACCAAGCTCAAGGTCGCCTTCCTCACGGGCGTCCACGACACGATCGGCTTCGACCTCGTCGGGATGTGCGTCAACGACATCATCACGACCGGCGCGCGCCCGCTCTTTTTCCTCGACTACTTCGGGACCGGCAAGCTCCAGGTCGGCGTCGCCGAGAGCGTGGTCAAGGGGATCGCCGAGGCCTGCAAGGAGTCCGGCTGCGCGCTGCTGGGCGGCGAGACGGCGGAGCTCCCCGGCATGTACGCCGAGGGCGAGTACGACCTCGCGGGCTTCGCCGTCGGCGTCGTCTCGCGCCCCGCCATCGTCGACGGCAAGCGCGTCTCCGCCGGCGATCGCGTGATCGGCGTCGCCTCGAGCGGGCTCCACTCGAACGGCTACTCGCTCGCGCGCCGCGTCCTCTTCGACGCGATGAAGCTCGCGCCCGGCGACCGCCCGTCCGCGCTCGGGGGCAAGAGCGTCGCCGAGGCGCTCCTGGCGCCGACGCGCCTCTACGCGCGCCACGTGAAGGCCGTCCTCGCCGCGGGCGTCGACGTCCGCGCGATGAGCCACATCACGGGCGGCGGCCTCCCCGGCAACGTCCCGCGTGTCCTCCCCGACGGGCTCGGCGTTCGCCTCGGCGCGCCGTGGAAGCGCCCGCCGGTGATCGAGCTCATCGGCGAGAAGGTGGACGAGGCCGAGCTCCGGCGCGTCTTCAACCTCGGCGTCGGGTTCGTCTTCGTCGTCGCCGCGGAGCACGCCGCTCGCGCGCGCGAGGCGCTCGTCGCCGAGGGCGAGGCGCCGATCGATCTCGGCGAGGTCGTGGCCGTCCCGGCGGAGACCGACTTCGAGGCGAGGGTCATCTTCCCGTGAGCGAGGCGCCCTTCGTCCTCGGCGTGCTCGTCTCCGGATCGGGCACGAACCTCCAGGCGATCCTCGATGCGATCGAGGCAGGCAGCCTCCGCGCGAAGGTCGGCGTGGTCGTGTCGAACGTCGCGACCGCCAAGGCGCTCGATCGCGCGAAGGCCGCGCGCGTCCCGGCGATCGTCGTCGACCACAAGGCGTTCTCCTCGCGCGCGGCCTTCGACGCCGCCGTCGTCGAGGTGCTCCAGGCGCACCGCGTCGACTGCGTGGTGCTCGCGGGCTTCATGCGCCTCGTGACGCCGACCGTCCTCGACGCCTTCCCGAACCGCGTCGTCAACGTCCACCCGGCGCTCCTTCCGGCTTTCCCCGGCGTCCACGCGCAGCGGCAGGCGATCGACTACGGGGTCTCGGTCTCCGGCTGCACCGTGCACTTCGTCGACTCCGGGACCGACACGGGGCCGATCATCGCGCAGGCGCCGGTCCCCGTGCTCGACCGCGACGACGAGGCGACGCTCACCGCGCGCATCCTCCAGAAGGAGCACGAGCTCCTGCCGATGGTCCTCCAGTGGATCGCCGAGGGCCGCGTCGTTGTGGAGCATCCGGAGGGCGGCCGGCCCCGCACGCGCGTCCGCATCACTCCATGAGCTCGTCGTCGAAGCACTACGACGTCGTCGTGCTCGGCGGCGGCGTCGGCGCTCTCGCCGCCGCGGCGCTGCTCGCGCGCCGGTCGTGGCGCGTGCTCGTCCTCGGTCAGGGCTGGCGCCGGCCGACGTACGCCTACGACAACCACACGCTCGCGCGCCGTCCGTTCACGTTCCTCTCGGCGTCATCGCCGGCGTGGGGCCGCGTGCTCGTCGAGCTCGCCCAGTCGCAGACGTTCCGGCGCCGGCTCTCGTCGCTCGATCCCATGCTCCAGGTGCTGGCGCCCGACATGCGGCTCGACCTGCCGCCGGACACGCAGCTCTTCGCGCGCGAGATCGACCGCGAGTTCCCGGCCGTCCGCCGCGTCGTCGACGACCTCTACGCCGAGCTCGCGCGCACGAACGCCGCGGCCGACGCCGCGTTCGAGCGGGACGCCGTGTGGCCGCCCGGCGGCTTCTGGGAGCGGCGCGAGACGGCGCGCGCCCTGTCGACGCTGCCCTACCTCGACGGGAGCGATTTCCTCGCCGAGTTCCCGCGCGACCACGCGTTCCGCGAGGTGGTCACGGCGCCGGCGCGCTTCGCGAGCGATCTCGACGGCAACGTCCCCGCCTTCGCGCTCGCGCGGCTCCACGGCGCGTGGACCCGCGGCGTCAGCCGCCTCGCCGCGGGTGAAGACGAGCTCGTCGACTTCCTGCTCGAGCGTGTGCGCGCCCACGGCGGCGACACGCGGCTGACCGATCGCGCGCGCGAGCTCGTCCACAAGGGCGGCAAGGTGCGCGGCGTCGTCGTCGACGGGGACGAGGCGCCCGTCGGCGTCACGTTCGTGGTCTCCGACATGTCGACGCCGAGTCTGCTCGACCTCGCGAGCGGCTTCGAGCCGTCGCGGAGCGACAAGGATCCCGACGTCGACGCGTCCGGCGCGCGGTTCGTCGTCTCGATGGTCGTGCGCGCGGAGGGGCTGCCGAAGCAGCTCGCGACCGAGTCGTTCCTCCTCCCGAAGTCGGGCCGCGAGGTGCACCTCCAGAAGCTCCCCGGCGCTTCGCCCGGCACGGCGCTCCTCGTCGCCGAGGCGCTCATCGAGGACGACGACGCCGAGCGCGACGCCGGCCTCGAGCGCGCGCGCGAGGAGATCCTCGGGACGGTGGTGAGCTTCCTCCCGTTCGTCGAGCGCCACCTCGTCGTCTGCGATTCGCCGCACGACGGCCGACCGCTCTGGGACTTCAGGAACCCGAGCAGCGGCGATCCGAGCGTCGGCCACGCGTCGTGGGGGCTCCGCGCGCAGATGGTCGATCGCGCGCGGCTCCGCGCGAGCGGCGGATCGATGGAGGCCGAGCCGATGGTGCCGCGCTTCCGCGTGACGCCGCCGCAGCTCGCCGGGCTCGCCGGCGAGTCGATCCGGACCGCCCTCGGCAACGTGTTCGTCGCCGGGCGGAGCGTCCTGCCGGCGCTCGGTCAGGAGGGCGAGCTGCTCGCGGCGTGGGGCGTCGCGCGCGTCATCACGCGCACCGATCGCAGGAAAGAAAAGATGCTCCGCGAGATGTGGAGCAAGGTGGAGCTGTCGTGATCGCTCGTTCGCCGTTCGTGTTCGCGCTCGTCGCCTCCATCGCCGCGCTCGCCGGGTGCGACAGCGCGGAGCGCCGCGACGCCCAGAGCGTCGTCATCGCCGTCACGCGCTTCCGCACGGCGGACAACGCCTCGACGCCGGCGATGGTCGAAGCGCTCAAGGCCACGCCGTGCTCGGCTCCGGACGCGTGCAAGGCACGCGACGACTGCGCAGCGACGGGCGAGGCGACGGCGAAGGCGCTGCGGCTGAAGGCCGAGGTCGAGAAGGGCCTCGACGCGCTCGAGAAGGGGACGATCGCGAAGGACTCGCCCGAGGCAGCGGCGCTCCCGAAAAAGCTCGACGAGGCGGAGGTGCTCCTCAAGCAAGGGCATGACGGCCTCGCGCGATGCGACGAGCAGATCCAAGCGCTGAAGCGCAAGCACCGCATCTGAGCGACGCGCGGCGCGTCTACCAGGGACGCGTCGGCCACCCCGCCGGCGACGGCGTCGGACCGAGCGGCGCCGCGCTCGCCGGCGCGCCGTAGAGCGGCGGGGAGGGTGGGAACACGCCGCCCATCAGCGTCGCCGGGCTTCCGCCGATCGGGCCGAGGCTCGGCGTCGCGGAGGCGCCGGGCGGCACGACCGCGGTCGCGCCGGCCACGGCGCCCATCGGGACGACCGGCGTGGAGCCTGGCAGCGCAGAAGGCGGCGCGAGCGCGCCCGCGCTCGGTCCGGCGATCGGCTCCTCGCTCGCCGCCGCGCCGAGCGGCGCCACGGGGATCACGACGGCGGTCACGCCGGGCGCGGCGGGTGCGGGCGGCTCGCTCGCGTCCGCCGCGCTGCCCTCCGTCGCGCCGGCGAGGCCCGCGGCCTCGGCCGACGCGAGGTCTCCGGGAGCCCGCGCGGGTGCGCTCCGTGACGCGGCGGCGGGCGCGAGCGAGGGCATGAACGGTCCGTTGCCGAGGAGCATCGGCTCGTCGCTCGCGACGCCGGGCGGAGCGCCGCTCGGCGCGGCGGCATCCCTCGGTGACGCGTGGGCTTCGTCCGACGGTGGTGTCGGTGGCGGCGGCGCCGGGGCCGGGCCGGGTGGAGCCGGCGCGGGGGCCGGGCCGGGCGGAGGCGGCGTGAGGGCCGGGCTCGGCGCGGGGAGGGAGCGCTCCGGCGTCGTCGCGACGCGGCCGTGCTCTCCGATCGGCCGCGCCTCGCCCGCGCGATGGCCGCGATCGAAGCAAGCGCCGACGATCCCCGCCGACGCGGCCGCCCCGAGCGCGGCCGCGAGGGCGAGCTTCCAGAGCACGAGGCGCGGCCGGCATCGCTCCTCGACGGTCACAGTTCGCGGATCCATCGAACGGCGCTCGATGCATCGGACGTACCCCGCCCGCCCTCGAGCTCAGTGGCCGTCGTACTTGCCGTCGATCGCGAAGCCGACCTCGTCGCGGAAGAACGCCTTCCACCGCGGGAAGGCCTTCTCGTAGAGCGCGGCCTGCTTCTTCGAGCGCCGCTCGAGCTCGGCGAGCTGCTTCTTCGTGATGTTCTCCCAGTCGGGCCGGGGCGACCAACTCGGCCAGAGCACGATGTCTCCGCACGAGAAGCAGACGTTGATGCTCGCGACCGGCACCTCACCGTCGTAGAGCACGACGGCGTGCCGCGGGAACGGGCACTTCGAGACGGTGACCTCGCCCTCCGTCTGCGTCACGAGGTCGACGGCCTTCTTCGCGTGCGCGGCGTCGAGCGCCTTGCGATCGACCAGGTGCGGGCTCCATCCGTGCTCGTCGTAGGCGTTGAGCTGGACGTCTTCGCGAATGCCGAACTGATTGAAGGTCACCGCCTCGGCGCGATCCCAGGCATGAAACGGCCAGACCTTCCCGCTGCGCTCCACGGGCGGAGGCGCGGGCGCGGCGACCGGCGCGGCCGCGTCCGGGGCCGGAGGCGTCGCGCCTTCTCCGCTCGGGGGCGGAGCGGGCGGCGGAGGCGGGAGCTCCGCCGCGGGCGTCGAGGCGACGGGCGCCGCGCCGCCGGACGACGGGCGACCGCTGCACGCCAGCAGAACCACGAGCGAAAGCGCCGCGAGTGTTCGCATGCAACGGAGGATACGGGGAAACCGCGCCGCCCGCGACAAGCTCGTCCGCCGCGACGCGGCGCGGGCGCGGGATGCGGGCCGCCAGCAGTTGCGGTACGAAGCGCGGGCATGAAGCTCGTTACCAAGCTGACGGTCGCCTTCATGATCGTCACCTGCGCGGTGCTCGCGATCAACGGCGTCCTTCGCGTTCGTCACGAGGTGCGAGCCTTCCACGCGGACCTCGTCCTCGACCACGGCCGCATCGCCCACGCGCTCGCGCAGGCGGCGAGCGCGGTGCGGGCGACGGACGGCCCCGACGCATCGCGAGCCTTCATCCACGAGGCGAACGCGCGCGACGGGTCGCTGGCGATCCGCTGGGTCTGCGATCCCGGCCGTCCGCTCGACGCGCACGTGAGCTGCGACGAGCTTGCGACGCTCTCGCCGGCCGCCGAGCTCTCGCGGGTCACCGAGGACGGCGCGGGGCGGGCGCGGATGTACACCTGGGTCCGTGTCTCCGGCGACGCGTCCGCCGGCGCGATCGAGGTCTCGGAGCCGGCCGACGCCGAGCGGACGTACTCGCGCGAGGTGTTCTTCGACTCGCTCGTGTCGGCCGCGTCGATGGCGATCGCGTTCGCGCTGACGGCGTTCTCGCTCGGCACGTTGCTCGTCGGGAGGCCGACGAGGAAGCTCATCGACGCCGCCCGTCGGATCGGACGGGGCGACTTCGAGGCGCCCCCCGCGCTCGAGAGCGCCGACGAGCTCGGCGCGCTCGCGGTCGAGATGCGGGCGATGGCCTCGCAGCTCCGCGAGGCGACCGACAAGGCCGCGGAGGAGACACGCGCGCGCATCGCCACGCTCGAGCAGCTCCGTCACGTCGATCGCCTGCTCACCGTCGGCCGGCTCGCGTCGGGGATCGCGCACGAGATGGGGACGCCGCTCAACGTGGTCGAGGTCCGGGCGTCGATGATCGCGACCGGCGAGATCGCCGGCGAGCCCGCGCGGCAGGCGGCGTCGGTGATCGTCGAGAGCTGCGAACGCATGACCCGCACCATCGGGCAGCTCCTCGCGTTCGCGCGGCCGCAGGTGCTCGAGCGGACGGCCTCGAGCGTCGCGCGGCTCGCGCGCCAGACGGTCGCGCTCGTGGCGCCGCTCGGCGCGAAGTCGCGCGTGGAGATCGAGGTCGAGGCCGCCGGGGACGCCGTGGCGAACGTCGACGAGCTCCAGGTCCAGCAGGCGCTGACGAACCTGGTCATGAACGCGGTGCAGGCCATGCCCGGCGGCGGGCACGTCCGCGTGCTCGTCGAGGCCGTGCCCGAGGCGGTCCCGCCGGAGGGCGCGTCGACCACGGCGACGGCGTCGACCGCGCCGAAGCCCTTCGTCCGCGTCCGCGTCGAGGACGACGGACCGGGCATCGCCCCCGAGCACCTCGCGCACATCTTCGACCCGTTCTTCACCACGAAGGACGTCGGGAGCGGCACCGGGCTCGGCCTGAGCATCGCCGACAACATCGTGCGCGATCACGGCGGATGGATCGCGGTGTCGGCGTCGCGCCCGAAGGGGACCGCGTTCGAGGTGTTCCTTCCGTCGGAGGTGACGTGATGATCCCGGTGCTCCTCGTCGACGACGATCGCGGGCTCTGTGAGACGCTCCGCGACGGTCTGGCGCGCCGAGGCTACGAGGCTCTCGTCGTCCACGAGCCCGAGCGCGCCGCCGAGCGCGTCCTCGACGAGGACTTCGACGCGATCGTCTGCGACGTGAACATGCCGGGGATGAACGGCATCGAGCTGTGCCGCCGCATCGTCGCGGCGCGATCCGACGTGCCCGTGATCGTGCTGACGGCGTTCGGCAGCTTCGACACCGCGGTCGCGGCGATCCGCGCCGGCGCCTACGACTTTCTCTCCAAGCCGGTGAAGATCGACGCGCTGGCGCTCGCGCTGCAGCGAGCGACCGAGCATCGTCGGCTCGCGACCGAGGTCCGTCGGCTCCGGCAGGAGATGGACCGGGCGGCGCTCCCCGACGACATCATCGGCCGGAGCGCGGCGATGCGCGCCGTGCACGACCGGATCGGCCGCGTGGCGCAGACCGACGCCTCGGTGGTGATCACCGGCGAGAGCGGGACCGGCAAGGAGGTCGTCGCGCGGCGGATCCACGCGGCGAGCCCGCGCGCGGGCAAGCCGTTCGTCGCGATCAACTGCGCGGCGCTCCCCGAGGCGTTGCTCGAGAGTGAGCTCTTCGGTCATGTCCGCGGCGCGTTCACGGACGCGCGCGAGTCGCGGACGGGCCTCTTGCGCGAGGCGGACGGCGGGACGGTGTTCCTCGACGAGATCGGCGACATGCCGATCGGCCTGCAGCCGAAGCTGCTCCGCGTCCTCCAGGAGCGGACGGTGCGCCCGGTCGGAGGCGGCAAGGAGCTGCCCATCGACGTGCGCTTCATCTCGGCGACGAACCGCGATCTCGAGGCGGCCGTCGAGGCCCGCACGTTCCGCGAGGACCTCTACTTCCGGATCAACGTCGTCGACATCGCCCTGCCGCCGCTCCGCGCGCGCGGCTCGTCGGACATCCTCGCGCTGGTGCAGCACTTCCTCGGGGAGGTCTCCGCGCAGCTGAAGAAGCCCGTGCGCGGCATCTCCACGGCCGCCGCCGAGCGGCTCATCGCGCACCGCTGGCCCGGCAACGTGCGCGAGCTGAAGAACAGCATCGAGAAGGCCGTGGCGCTCGCGCAGTTCGACACCATCGGGATCGACGATCTGCCGGCGCGCGTCGTCGGCGCAGAGCCACCGGACGTGCAGCGCAGCTGGCAGCCGCAAGGTGAGCTCGTCTCGCTCGAGGAGATGGGGCGTCGCTACATCATCCACGTGCTCGAGAGCGTCGCCGGCAACAAGGCGGCGGCCGCGCGCATCCTCCAGATCGAGCGGAAGACGCTCTACCGCAAGCTCGAGCAGTGGGGCTGGCGGAGCGGCGACGACGAGCTGCCGAAGTCGGTCTGAACGGCCGCCGGCGACGCCTCGCGCGCGGGTCGTGCGCGCGACGGGCCGCGGTCGGCCGTGAGCTCCCGCGGGGCGCGTCAGAACCAGAGCTGCGCTTGCAGCGTCACGGCGTTCGACGTGCCCTTCGGCGAGGGCGACGCGCCGCTCGGTGAAGAGGCCCACGCGTAGCGCAGCTGGAGCTTCACGTGATCGCCCTTCACGTAGTACGCGAGGCCGCCGTCGATCCGCTTGTCGAGCGGGCCCGCGTGCGTCGCGTCGGCGTCGACGAGATCGCCGCGCGCCGCGATCTCGAGCGTGCGCCCGATCACGAAGAGGCCCGCCTGCGCGAAGCCGCCGCGGCCGCTCGTTCTTGCCCAGCCGCCGACGGCTTGCGTGGCGCGGCTGTAGCCCTCGATCTGGAGCGAGAAGGGGCCCGCGTGAAACAGCGCGTCTGCGCCGAGCTTTGTCGTAGGCGAGCTGCCGAGCCGGCGGACGGTGCTCGCGTTGGTCGCCGGATCGACCGTCGTGACCGTCTGCTCCACCTCGGCGTGGCTCGCGTTGACGCCGAGCGCGAGCCCCGGCTCGCGCGTCACGAGCTGGGGCATCTCGGTGTACGGGTTCTGGCCGAAGGCGTTGACCGCGATGCGCGACACCCACTCGAGCTCGGCGTTGTCGTTGCCTCCGCGGTTGATGCCGTTTCCGTTGACGGCGGCGGCGTAGTACTCGAGCCGGCCGTCGAACGCGCGACCGAGGACCATCGCGCCGGTGTCGCGGTTGTCGCGGAAGAGGACGTTCGACGGCGAGAAGTCCGGGAAGAGCAAGGCGCCCGGCGGCACGAGGAACTCGCGCGAGAACGGCGTCAAGAACTGCCCGACCTTCAGGCCGACCTCGGGGAGGGGCTGCACGACGACCTCCGCGTCGAGCAGCGAAGGTGAAGCGCCGGCGAGCTCCCACTGGACGAAGTACGAGAGCCACTTGCGGAAGGCGACGCCGCGGAGCGCCGGGCGGGCGAGCGCCACGCGGAAGCCGTCCTCCCGCGGGCGGTCGCCCTCGACGTGCTCGTACCGCGCCTGGACGAGGAGGTGGACGCCGAGCGAGTCGTTGCCGTCCGCCGACGCGACGCCCACACCCTTGTCGAGCGACGCGAACGGGACGACGCCGGGCGCGCTCGCGCGTCGCGGCGTCGCGGCGCTCGGCGGCGGGGCGGGCTCGGTCGTCGCCGGCGCGGAGGAAGGGGGCGGGGAGGCTCGGGAGACGTCGGCGATCGCGAGACGAAGCAGCAAGGCGACTGCACCAGAGAAGGGCGCCGGCATGGGTCGAGGTGGGGGCAGCACCGCGCATGCCACGCGCCCTCGGCGCGTGTCGCGTCGTCGACCGCGGCGAGGCGCTCGCGGGCGACCCTTCGCGCGGCCGCGTCGAGCGACGCTTGCGCGCGAGTCCAGACGACTCGCTCGGGGGCGTGGGGTGTGTCGTCCGGACACGATCCTCGACGACGTCCGAGCTTTCATGGAGGGCTCACGGGGGGCACAGCGCTTGCGATAGCGCGTCGTGATGACCGAAC
Organism: Labilithrix sp.; assembly: GCA_019637225.1. Lineage (GTDB taxonomy): Bacteria > Myxococcota_A > Polyangia > Polyangiales > Polyangiaceae > Labilithrix. The sequence continues at coordinate 12,428 of JAHBWC010000059.1, read as the reverse complement.
CCGCGTCCTCGGCGGCGCCCGCGCCCGGCGAGCCGCCCGCCGACGGTGTCGCCGGACTGCTCCGGAGCTGGAAGGCAGACGCCCTGTCCGGCTTCCTCGTCTTCCTGATCGCCCTCCCGCTCTGTCTCGGGATCTCGATCGCGAGCGGCTTCCCGCCCTTCGCTGGCGTCATGACCGCCGTGATCGGCGGTCTCGTCGTCACGCTGATGATGGGATCGCCGGCGACCATCAAGGGGCCCGCCGCGGGCCTCATCGTGATCGCCGTCGGCGCCGTCGAGGAGCTCGGACGCGGCGACGCCGCGCGCGGCTATCGCCTCGCGATCGCCGTCGTCGTCGCGTCGGGGCTCCTGCAGATCGTCTTCGGCCTGATGCGCGCCGGGAGGCTCGGAGACTTCTTCCCCGCCGCGGCGGTGCACGGGATGCTCGCGGCGATCGGCGTCATCATCGCGGCCAAGCAGGTCCACGTCGCGCTCGGGGTGAAGCCGCAGGCGAGGGACCCGCTCGGGCTGCTCGTCGAGATCCCGCGGAGCGTGATCCACGCGAACGCCCCCGTCGCGACGATCGGGCTCGTGAGCCTCGCCATCATGTTCGTCTGGCCGCACTTCAAGACGGCGTGGGCGAAGAGGATCCCCGCGCAGCTCGTCGTCCTCGCGGTGGCCGTCCCGCTCGGCCTCTACTTCGGGCTCGACTCGAGCCACGACGAGCGGGTGCTCGGCTTCCACGAGCAGCACGTCGGGCCGGAGTTCCTGGTGAAGGTGCCCGAGCAGCTCTCGTCGATCGTCACGTTCCCCGACTTCTCCGAGCTCCTGAGCGCGACGTCGCTGAAGTACGTGATGATGTTCGCGCTCGTCGGCAGCCTCGAGTCGATCCTGAGCTCCAAGGCGATCGACTCGCTCGACCCCTGGCGCCGAAAATCGAAGCTCGACAAGGACCTCATCGCCGTCGGCGTCGGCAACACGCTCGCGGGCCTCGTGGGCGGCCTCCCGATGATCTCGGAGATCGTCCGGAGCTCGGCGAACCTGCAGAACGGCGGGCGCACGCGGTGGGCGAACTTCTTCCACGGTGCGTTCCTCCTCGGCTGCGTCGCGCTCATGCCGGGCGTCGTGCACCGCATCCCGCTCGCCGCCCTCGCCGCGATGCTCGTGTTCACGGGGTATCGCCTGGCGGCGCCGAAGGAGTTCGTGAGCATGTACCGCGTCGGGCGCGACCAGCTCACGATCTTCGTCGCCACGATCCTGGCCACGCTCGCGACCGATCTCCTCGTCGGGGTCGCCGTCGGGGTCGGCGTGAAGCTCGTCTTCCATCTCGCGCGCGGCGTGAAGCTCGCTCACGTGGCCCGCTCGTCGCACGAGCTCTCCAAAGACGGCGATCGCTGGACCCTCAAGGTCAGGAACGCCGCGCTCTTCACCAACTACCTGAGCCTCCGCTCCCACCTCGAGCGCGTGCCGGTCACCGAGCGGCTCGTGGTCGATCTTCGCGAGACCTACTTCGTCGATCACACGGTGCTGGCGCACCTCGAGGCGCTGCGTGCGGAGCGCGCGTCGGGTGGCGGGGCGCTCGAGATCCGCGGCCTCGACGCGCACCGCGCGGCGTCGCCTCACCCGCACGCCGTCCGCGTGCGCGCCGCCGCGACGTCGGAGGTCGGATGAGCGCTGACCCAGCCTCGCGCGCGGGGGATGCGGTCTCGGAAGCTCTCGAGCGCGCGGCGCGCGTCCTGCCCGATCAGGGGCCGATCGACGTCTTCATTCACCACAACACGCTGCACGCGTTCCAGCACCTCTACTTCGACGACGCGGTGCGCGCGGCCGCGGAGGTGTTCGGCGCCGAGCCGTACATGAGCGAGGAGGCGTACCGCGCTCTTCACCGGGAGGGGCGCATCGAGGACGAGGATCTCGACGCCGCGCTCGCCGCGCCCGGCGATGCCGCGCTCGCCGACGCCGCGCCCGGCGATGCCGCGCGACGCCCGTTTCCCGCGGCTCCCGAAGTGATCGCGCGGCTCGCGATGCTTCACCCCATCGAGGCGACCACGGACGCGGCGCTCGCGTTCCAGATCGACGAGGACGGCCTCCTCGAACGGCTTCGCGCGGACGTCTCGTCCGTCGCGCGTCAGCGCCTCGTCGCGGGGACCCGGCGAGCGCTCGGCGGCGTCGATCGCCAGGACGCCGAGGCCGTCGCGACCGCGCTCGTCGGGAGGGACGGGCGAGCGCGCGCCGAGCTCCTCGCGGCGCTCGATCGCCGCCGCGGGCCGCCATCCGATCTCGCGCTCGGCGTCGCCGCGCTCTGGGCGAGCGCGACGCGGCTCGCGCGCGGACACGTCTCGACGTCGCCGGCGCGGCGCGCCGCCGTCCTCCGTCCGCGCGATCGCGTGCTGGCGGCGTCGGGACTCGACCTCGACGAGCGCGTCCACGCCGTCCTCGTCCGTCTCGCGGCGGCGTTCCTCGACCGCGGGCTCGCGCACTGGACGGCGCCGCGCTCGCCGAGCTTCCTCGCCTGGGCGAGCTCCTCGATCTGCGACGCCGCGCTCGCTCCGCGCTGGCTCGCGCTCGCGCGTGAGCGCCTCGCGGCCTTCGTCGCGGCCCGCGCCTCCGCCGAGGTGGTGATCGAGCGGTGTCTCGCGCGCGAGGCGCTGCACGTTCATGAGTGGGGCGACTACCTCGAGCGCGTCGCGCTCGCGCTGCCCGGTTGGGCCGGGATGTTCGCCCGGCTCGAGCACCGGCCGCCGTGGGGCGAGGCGCTCGCGATCGCGCCGCGGCTCGCCGACTTCCTCGCGCTCCGCCTCGTGCTCGATCGCGCCGCCGCCGACGACGCGATCGAGGCGTCCTCTCCGGCCGACGTCCCAGAGGCGCCGCGGCCGCCCAGCGAGCGAGCGGACGCCGCGTTCCGGCTCTTCCAGCTGCTCCAGCTCGTCGGCGTCGCGCCGTCGGACCTCGTCCTCGCCGCCCGCGAGGACGCGCACGCGGCGCTCGGCGTGCTCGACGCCCGTGACGGCATCGCGCGGCGGAGGCTCTGGCACCACGCCTACGAGCGGTGGCACCGTCGCACGATCCTCTCGGCGATCGCGAAGAACCGCGCGCTCGAGGCGGACGAGCCGCCGGCGGCGCCGCGCGTTCAGCTGGTCTTCTGCATCGACGATCGCGAGGAGTCGCTCCGCCGCCACATCGAGGAGGCGCGGGCCGACTTCGCCACGCACGCGACGGCCGGCTTCTTCGGCCTCGCGATCGCCCACCACGGTCTCGAGCGCGCCCGCCCGGAGCCGCTCTGCCCGGCGAACCAGGTGCCGCGTCACCTCGTCGTCGAGGCGCCGGCGAGCCGAGCGTCGGGCGTGGAGGCGCACGCGGGGCGGCGGCACCTCCTCGGGCGGCTCCTCCACGCGGCGCACGTGGCGTCGCGCGGACTCGGTCGCGCGGCCCTCGCGTCTCTGCTCGCGGGCACGCTCGCGCTCCTGCCGATGCTCCTCCGCGTGCTCTCGCCCCGCCTCGCGCGGGCCGCGCGAGACGCCGCGCATCGCCTCGTCGCCGCGCGGCCGAGCACGCGCGTCGGCGCGCTCGCCGGCGAGGGGAGCGCGCCGAACATCGAGCCGGCAGCCGACCTCGCGCGAGGCTTTCGCCGCGAGGAAGCCGCGCTCCGGCTCACGCGGACGTTCGAGGAGCTCGGCGTCCAGCGGTTCGCACCGCTCGTGTTCGTCGTCGGCCACGGCGGCTCGACGCGCAACAACCCGCACGACTCGGCCTACCACTGCGGCGCGTGCGGCGGCCATCGGGGCGCGGCCAACGCGCGCGTCTTCGCGGCGCTCGCCAACGATCCCGACGTCCGTGCCGACCTCCTCGCCGGCGGGATCGCGATCCCCGACGATACGTGGTTCGTCGGCGCCTGCCACGACACGACCACGGACGCCGTCGCGCTCTTCGACGTCGATCTCGTTCCGGAGCGCCATCGCGCGCTCTTCGCCGAGGCGCGCGCCGTCCTCGATCGTGCGCGGCGGCTCGACGCCCAGGAGCGATGTCGCCGCTTCGAGGCGTTCCCGCTCGACGGCGATCCCGACGCCGCCCTCCAGCACGTCGAGGCGCGGGCGGAGAGCCTCGCGGAGCCGCGGCCCGAGCTCGGGCACTGCACCAACGCGATCGCGATCATCGGCCGTCGCGCGCTCACGCGCGGGCTCTTCCTCGATCGGCGCGCGTTCTTGTGCTGCTACGAGCCGGATCGGGACGCCGGCGGCCGGGTGCTCGAGCGGATCCTCGGCGCGGTCGCGCCCGTCGGCGCGGGGATCAGCCTCGAGTACTACTTCTCCTTCGTCGACAACGAGCGCTTCGGCTCCGGGACGAAGCTCCCGCACAACGTCGTCGGCCTGCTCGGCGTCATGAACGGCCACCAGAGCGATCTCCGGACCGGCCTGCCGTGGCAGATGGTCGAGGTCCACGAGCCGGTGCGTCTCCTCGTCGTCGTCGAGAGCACGCCGGCGACGCTGCTCGCCATCGCCGCCCGAGCCCCCGTCGTCCGCGAGCTCGTGGTCAACGGCTGGATCCAGCTCGCCGCGATCGATCCCGAGAGCGGCGCCGTCTCGGTGATGACGCGCGACGGCTTCGAGCCGTTCACCCCCGACGCGCGCCCTCTGCCCGTGGCGCCGTCGTCGACGGCCTACTGCCGCGGCCGCCGGGGGCATCTCTGGCCTGCGCGCGTCGGGCGCGCGGGGGACGCGAGGAGCGAGGTGAGCGCGGCATGACACCGGCGCTCCTGCTCCCGGCGATCGTCGCCGGTCCGCTGCTCGCGTTCGCCGGCATCGCGATCCCGTCGTTTCGGAGTGACGGACGGCTCCCCGAGGATCGCGTCGCGCGCGCCGCCAAGCTCGGCGTCCTGGTCTCCACGCTGGCGACGGCCGGCGCGCTCGCGGCGACGGCGGTGAGCCCGACACACGAGCTCGTCTTCGGGCTCGCGCCCTGGCTCGAGATGCCCGGTCGCCAGCCGACCCTCGTCCTCGACGAGCTCTCGGCGCCGTTCCTCGCGCTCACCGTGGTGCTCTCGTCGATCGTCGCGTCCTTCTCGGCGTCGTACCTGCACCGCGAGCGGGGCTACGCGCGCTTCTTCCTGCTCTTCAGCCTGTTCGTCGCCGGGATGGCCCTGCTCTGCCTCGCGGGATCGCTGAACCTCTTCTTCATCGGCTGGGAGCTCGTCGGGCTCACCTCCACGCTCTTGATCGCGTTCTTCCACGAGCGCGCCGCCCCTGTCCGCCACGGGCTCCGGGCGTTCGCGGTCTACCGGGCGTGTGACGTCGGGCTCCTCGTCGCCGTCCTGCTCGAGAAGAACGAGGCGGCGACCGGAGCCGCGCACGACGCGTTCGCGTTCTCGGGCGCGCACGCCACGATCGTCGGCGTTTTCCTCGTGCTCGCCGCGATGGGCAAGTCGGCTCAGGTGCCGCTCGGCGGGTGGTTGCCGCGCGCGATGGAGGGACCGACGCCTTCGAGCGCCATCTTCTACGGCGCGCTCTCCGTGCACTCGGGGCTCTACTTGCTGGCGCGGACCTCGCCGTGGATGGCCGATCTCGTCGGCGTCCGGATCCTCATCGGGGGTGTCGGCGCGGCGACCGCGCTCTACGGCGCGCTCCTGGCGCGCGTGCAGACGGACATCAAGAGCGGGCTCGCCTACGCGACGATGACGCAGGTCGGGGTCATGTTCGTCGAGGTCGCCGCCGGCTATCCGCGCCTCGCGCTCCTCCACATGGTCGGCCACGCCTGCCTCCGGACGTGGCAGCTCCTCCGCGCGCCGGCGATCGTCCAGGACGTCCACGAGATGCGCGATGCGCTCCGCGGCCCGCTCCCGCGCGTGGGTGCTCACTGGGAGAGGCTCCTGTCGCCGCGCCTCCGCGCGCGCCTCCACGCCTCCGCCCTGCAGGGATTCTTCCTCGACGATCACGTCGACGCGATCGTCGTCCGCCCGCTCTTCGGGCTCGCCAGGGTCGCCGTCGCGCTCGAGGCGGCCTGGACCTCGATCCTCCTCGGGCGCGGTGAGGGCCGCCAGCCTGGCCCCGCGTCGCGCGAGATCGAGAGCGAGCTGGGCTCGCGGACCGAGGTGGGGGAGTGACGGAGACGCCGTGGCTGACCCTGGCGCTCGCCGCGCCCCTCGTCGTCGCGATCGTCGCGTTCGCGCGGCGTCGTCCGACTCGCGCGCTCGTCGTCGTCGGCGCCGCCGGCTCCCTCGCGCTCGTGGGGATCGTCACCGCCCTCGTCGCGTCGAGCGCCGGCGTGCCCCGCGCCGATCCGTGGCTCTGGGAGGGAGCGCCGCTGCTCGCCTTCGACATGCTCTCCGCCTCGATGGCGCTGGCGTGCGGCGTCCTCGTGCTCGTCGTCGCGATCGTCGCGCCGCGCCGCGAGCTCGCCCCGACGCCGGTGGCTCTGTTGTTCGTCACCGAGTCGCTCGTGTTCGCGACGTTCGCGATGACGCGCGTCGTTCCGCTCGTGGTCGTGTGGAGCGCCGTCGGCCTCCCCGCGTTCGTCCTCGCGCGCTCGGTCCGCGGCGTCCCGCGCGTGGTCGCGCGGACCGCGGGACCGCTCCTCGTCGGCACCGCGGCGCCGCTCGTCGTCGTCGTCCTCCTCCGCGACGGCGCCGTGGACGCCGTCTTGTTCGGCGTCCTCTTCGTCGCGGTCCTCGGGAGGATGGGCCTCTTTCCGTTCCACTCGTGGCTCGCGCCGATGCTGGTCGAGGCGCCCTGCGTGGTGGCGCTCCCCCTCGTCGGATCGTGCACGGGCCCGTACTTGCTCGCGAGGCTCGCGGTGCCGGTCGCGGCGTGGTCGCCGCGCGGCCTCTCGGTCCTCGGCGCGCTCGCCGTCGTCGGCGCGCTCCACGCCGCCCTGCTGGCGCTCGGCGAGCGCCGCATGCGCTACGCCGTGGCGTACGTCGTGATGAGCGAGAGCGCGCTCGTCTTCGCGGGCCTGTGCACCGCCGAGCCCTACGCGATGCGCGGCGCGATGCTCTTCTCCATCGGCGAGAGCTTCGCGGCGACGGGCTTGCTCGTCGCGACGGGCGCGCTCGAGTCGCGGGTCGGACCGATCGACGTCTCGCGCTACCACGGCTTTCATCGATCGATGCCGCGGATCGCCTCGGTGTACCTCGCGTGCGCGCTCGCCGCGGTGGGCTTCCCCGGGTTCGCCTGTTACGTCGGCGAGGACCTCTTGCTCGAGGGCGAGGTCCATCGGCAGCTCGCCCTCGGCGTCGCGCTCGCGGTCGTGGCGGCGCTGAACGGCGTCACCGCGTTCAGGGCGTTCGCGCGGGCGTTCCTCGGCCCCGCGTCGGCCGACGTCGCCTCTGCGCCGTCGGACCTCCTCCCGCGCAAGCGCATCGTCTTCGCCGCGCTCCTCGCGGCGCAGCTCGGCTTCGGCCTCCTGCCGATGACGCTCCTCCGGCGCCTCCCGATCGAGTCGTCGTGGACCGGTGCTCCGAGTCGCGCCGGTCCGGCGCTCGACGCACCGTCCGGCCCGAGCATCGAGGCTGGACGCGAGGTCGGCGCGCCCGCCGCCGTCGCGCCCGCTCGGTGAAGCCTCACGCGAGCGGGCGGGGTCGCGGCGTCAGGGCTTCGGCGCGGGCTCGACGGCCTTCGCCGCGGCGTCGCGGTCGAGGATGGTGAAGGCGACGCGACGGTTGTTCGCGCGGCCCTGGTCGGTCCCGTTGCTGTCGAGCGGCTGCTCCTGGCCGTAGCCCTGGGAGGAGAGGCGCTTTTTGTCGATGCCCTTGTCGGTGAGCCACTTCATGACGGAGGCGGCGCGCTTCTGACTGAGCGTCTTGTTGTACGCCGCCTTGCCGACGTTGTCGGTGTGGCCCTCGATGCGCACCTTCTTGATCTCGGGGTGCGCCTCGAGCACCTGCTTGACCGCGTCGAGGATCGTGTCCGACTCCGGCAAGATCACGGCGCTGTCGAACTTGAACCTCACCTCCTGGTTGATGCGCAGCTCCTTCTCGGTGATGACGACCAGGGGGCAGCCGTTCTTCTTCGGGTCGGGATCGCGCGGGCCGGGGACGTCGGGGCAGGCGTCCTCGGCGTCGATGACGCCGTCGCCGTCGCGATCGGGCGGGCAGCCGTTCTTCGCGGGGTCCGGGTTCGTGACGCCGGGATCGTCGGGGCACGCGTCGACGGCGTCGACGATGCCGTCGCCGTCGCGATCGGGCGGGCAGCCGTTCTTGGCGGGGTCCGGGTCCCTCACGCCGGGGACGTCGGGGCACGCGTCGACCTTGTCGACGATGCCGTCCCTGTCGCGATCGGGGCAGCCGTTCGTGCGCGGATCGTTCGTGCGCGGACCGGGCGCGGCGGGGCAGGCGTCCTCGGCGTCGATGATCCCGTCGCCGTCCGTGTCGGCGGGCGCGGCCTCGAGCGGGCAGCCGTTCTTCCGCGGATCGGGATCGCGCACGCCGGCGACGTCGGGGCAGGCGTCTTCGTCGTCGAAGACGCCGTCCTTGTCGCGATCGGGGCGCTCGTAGGCCGGCACGTACTCGAGCGAGAGGAGCGCGCGGAGCTGCGGCGAGCCGTAGCCGCGGGTGAGCCCACCGCCGACGCCGCCGCCGAAGCGGATGTCGCCGACGTCGTAGTGCGCGCCGAACAGCCACTCCGCGGGAGTGCCGCGCGTCTTCATGAAGGAGCTCGCGTCGGTGAACACGCTCGTCGCGAAGACCTCGGGACCGATCACGAGCTTGTCGTCGAGCGTCTTGAGACCGGCGCCGGCCGATCCGGCGAGCTCGCTGCCGAGCGGGCTCCCGGCGTAGGCGTCGTCGCGCGCGCGGTAGACGAGCGCGAGGCGGGCGGCGTAGGTGATGGGGCCGAGGTCGCCGGCGGCCATGAGCTGCGGCGCGAGCCGCGTCGAGCCGTCGCCCGTGAACTGCGAGCGCTGGCCGGTGGGGAGCCAGGCCCGGAGGCCGCCCGCGAGGGTGAACGCGTCGCCGTACTCGCCGAGGATGCGGACGTCGGCGGCGAGCCGGAGATCGCCGAGCGCGGCCTTTTCGGCGGCCTTGAAGCGCTCGCCGTTGACGACGCTGGCCTCACCGTCCTGGTAGACGGCGACGGGCAAGTTGAGGGCGAAGCGGACGCGATCGCCGAGGACGAGCGCGCCGCCCACGTGGGTGAACAGCTGGTGGCGCACGAGCGCGCTCCTCTCGTTGCCCGCGCGGTCGTACACGACGAGCGGCTTGTGGCCGTAGTCGAGGGTCGCGCCGAGCGCAGGGCGGAGATCGCCGCGGAAGTCGAGCGTGTCGTTCACGAAGAACTGACTGCCGCGCTCGGCGGGCTCGAAGCGGTTGACGGCGAAGCCGGTGCGCGACTGCGCGCCGGCGGGAGCCGCGATGGAGCAGAGGAAGGCCGCCGAGAGCGCGCCGACGGCTCCGAGCGAGGCGCGTGAGCGCGAGACGCGGAGCACGCCGGACGAGCGCGAGGAGCGGAGCGCGTCGGACGCGCGAGAATGACGGAGGCCCTCGGGGGAGAGTCTGCTTGCCGTTTTCATGTTCATCCTGGATCAGCGGTCGGACGACGGGCGCGTGGGATCTCGCGGCGGCGTGTCGGGCGAGCCGGCGGAGCGGCTCCTCCGACGCCGGGCGACGAGGAGGCCGCTCAGCGCGGCGCCGAGGATCGCGAACGGCGAAGCCGCCGAGGAGAGCGTGGCGTTGCACGAGCAGCCGCCGCCTTCGATGATACCCGACGTGTCACCCGCGTCGGCGTCCCCTCCGTCGCCGGTGCCGCCGTACCCGGCGTCGGCCGAGGGCTGACACTGGCCGATCGGGCCGCCGTCGGCCGCCACGCAGTCCTGTCCCGCGGGGCAGGCACCGTGGACGCGCCCGGCGTCGGCGGGGCTCGTCGCGCCGGGGCGGCAGCCGGGGACGCAGGCCTTGTTCGCCACGTCGCAGACCTCACCGAGCTTGCAGTCGGTGTCCTCGTCGCAGCCGCGGCAGGTGCCGTTCTCGCACTGTGCGCTCCGGCACTGGTCGGCGTCCGTACAAGGCTCGCCGTTGGGGAGGCCGCAGAGGTTGTCGACGGCGAAGCAGATGCTCGAGCGGCACTCGGCGACGCCGGCGCACGGCGAGCCGTTCTTGAAGCCGCAGAGGTCGTCGTCCTCTTCGCACACGGCGGCGAGGCAGACGCGCAGGCCCTTCTCCTTGGTGCACTCGCCGTCGATCGGCGGGATGGCCGGGAGGGGCTGGCCGTTCGGCGTCTTCGGCGTGCAGACGTTCGTCCCGTCGGCGGCTTGCGGCGCGCACCACTCGCTCGCGGCGCAGTCGTCGTCCTTCGTGCAGGCCTTGCCGCAGTTGCCCGCGACGACGTTGCAGATCGGGCCGGGGTGGCCCGCGCCCGCGCAGTCGGCGTTCGCCGTGCACTTGCCGCAGGAGCCCTCGACCGCGGCGCCGCCCGTCGTGAAGCAGTACGGGCTCGCGCTGAGCTGGCACGTCTGCGTGGTGCCCGAGCCGAAGTCACCGTTGCACGGCTGGCACGAGCCGTCGGCCATGCAGACGGGCTCGACCGTCACCTTGCACGCGAGCGTCGAGCCGCCGCCGAACGGGCCCGAGCATTTCTTGCACTCGCCCGTGGCCGTGTCGCAGACCGGCTCTGGATCGGCGCAGGGGTTCGGGCTGTTCGGCTGGGGATCGAAGCAGAAGCCGCCGCTCGGCGGAGGCTCTGTCGCGCCGGGGTTGCCGGGCTGCGAGCCACCCTGACCGTTATTGCCCGGAGCGCCCGGCGTCACGATCACGTCGCAGCCCGCGGTCTTGCTCGCGGCTTGGAAGAGGACACGGCCGCCGCCGCCGCCGCCGCCCGCGCCGAAGATGCCGACGCCGAGGACCTGCGCGTTGCCGCCGTTGCCGCCGCCGCTCCCGAGGCTGTCGCAGTCGAGCGCGCCGGTCAGGCGCACGATGACCGTCCCGCCCGCGCCGCCGCCGCCCGAGCCTTCGCTCGCGATGCCGGTCGGGAGGCCGACGATGCCGGAGTCCTCGCCGTCGCCGCCGTTCGCCTGGAGCCGGCCGTTGCCGCTCATCGAGCCGCCGCGGACGTAGACGACGCCGCCGCCGAAGCCGCCGAAGCTCACCTGGCTCGCGAGGCCGACGATGTGGCGGCCGGCGCCGCCGCCGCCGCCCATCGTGATCCGCTCGGTGAGGTCGTAGTCGATCCCGACGCCGCCGAGGCCGCCTCGCCCGCGGTTCAGCGCCGAGCTGCTGCCGTTGCCGCCGTTGCCGCGGTTGGCGCCGCCACCGCCGCCGGCCTCGAGGCAGTTGCCGCCGCCGCCTGCCATCGAGACGTTCCCCCTCGCGCCGACGTCGCGCGTGTAGCGGGACTGGACGACGCCCTCTCCCTTCGGCGCGAACGCGCTCGTGCGCGGGTTGCCGTCGAGCGCGTTGGTGTCGCAGACGATGCCGACGGTGTTGATCGCGCGCGCCTCCGGCAAGCCGCCGTGGAAGCCGCGGCCGTTCGCGTGGATCGTCCCGGCGTTGGCGATCTCGCCGGTCGCCATGAAGATGAGGATGCCTCCCGCCCACGGGTTCGCCGGGTTCGGGTTCGCGGGCGTGCCGCCGACCTCTTGCCACGCGGTCGCCGCGAGCGTCGCGCCGGCGGGCACGGTCACGGTGGTGTACTCGGGGACCCTCACCACCTGCGAGACGTGCCTCGTGAAGCCCCGGACGAGCGGCTTGGTCAAGGTCAGCGTCTGGCTGCCCGCGGCGCCCGCGACCGACTGGACGCGCGCGAGCTCGTACTGCCCGACGAGCCCGGCCTGGTTCGCCGCAGTGGACGTCGTCGCGAGCGTCGTTGCGAGATCGAGCCGCTTCGTCTGGTTGCCGGATGGCGCCTCCGACGCCGTCACGCCGGTCGCGCGCCAGACGAGGACGAGGTCGCCGGCCGCGAAGCCCGCGGCGTCTCCGATGACGGCGCCGATCGCGATCGTGCTCGCGCCCGCGGGCGCGTCCGCGGTGATCGACGCGTACGAGTTGATGGTCTCCGTCCCGGCGACGATCTTCGCGCCGCTGTGTCCGTCCCCCACGCCGAACGTGTCGGCCTCGGCGCGCGCGTCGCGCGGATCGAAGACCGCTCCCGCCGTCAGCGCCGACGCCGCCACCGCCAACCGCAGACGCGCTCTCGCTCGAACTCCCATGCCGTCCTCCCAGCTCCGCCCACGTCCCTCGTCTCGAACTCCGCGTGCGGTGCGGCCATTATCTCTAAAGGGATAACACTAAAACTCTGCTGTTGTAAACCGCCGCTGTGCGACGCCCGTTTCCGAGCCCGAACGTCCGTGGTAAGCCCCCGACACACCGCAATGTTCGACGCGATCGCGAAGGGTTTCCGGCAGGCGAAGAACCGCCTCGCCGGATTGACGGAGCTCACCGAGCAGAACATCGACGCCGCGCTGCGTGAAGTGCGGCTCAGCCTCCTCGAGGCCGACGTCGAGCTCGGCGTCGTGAAGGCGTTCCTCGCA
>JAHBWC010000058.1 GCA_019637225.1 Labilithrix sp. | reverse complement strand
AGGTTGCGCCTTCATGCCGATAAGTCTACAACGTAGAATAACTATGCGCTGCTCTGTTTACATCGCCACGAGTGTTGACGGCTTCGTCGCTGGCCCGAACGACGAGCTCGACTGGCTCGCCTCCGTCGAGAGGCCGGGCGAGGACTACGGCTACAAGGCCTTCATCGACACCGTCGACGTCCTCGTGATGGGTCGCCGCTCCTACGAGGTCGTGCTCGGCTTTCCGGAGTGGCGGTATGAGGGGACGCGCGTGTGGGTGCTGTCGAGCTCCTTGAAAGGGAGCGACATGCGCCACGGCGCCGAGCTCTTCGCTGGCTCCCCCACCGAGGTCGTCGCCGAGCTCCGCGTCCAGGGCGTGGAGCGCGCGTACATCGACGGCGCGGCCGTCATCCGCTCGTTCCTCGAGGCGAAGCTCGTGGATGACCTCACGATTTCCGTCATCCCGGTGATCCTCGGCCGCGGCATCCGTCTCTTCGGCGACGCCCTCCCGCACCACGATCTCGTCCTCGAGGAGAGCCGTCCGTTCCCCTCCGGCCTCGTTCAGAGCCGCTATCGCGTCGCCTGACCGTCGGTAGGCAGACGCGATCCCCGGATCGGAGAGCGACTCGAGCGCGGCGTGGATGTCGGTGTCCTGCGCGAGGTCCTCCGTGGTCATCGAGTGCGCCTCTGAAGCTCCCGACCTGTCGCCCGCATGCATTGCGCGTCATGAGCGACACCGCGGGGGCAGGTCTCCATTCTCGGTCGCCGGGCTTATCGAGCGGCGGTGCACGCCGTTGGTAACGAGAGACCTATCGCGGAGGACGGAGAACGATGAACGAGACGATCTACAGGTCGGGCGGCTTCGCCCTGGCCACGCTTTCGCTCTTGGTGCTCGCGGCCTGTTCCACCGGAAACGGCCTGGTCGGCGAGGCTGGACGTCCGGGCGAGCCGGGGCACGACGGGGCGAGCGGCTCCGCAGGGCCGTCGGGCGCGAAGGGTGAAGCAGGGGCGAAGGGGGACGGAGGCGCAAAGGGCGACACGGGCGCGAAGGGCGAGACCGGCGCTTCCGCCTCTGAGGCCGCAAAGAACGGGTTGGTCGCGCGCTACCGCGGCGACGGCATCGATCTCTCGGGCAACCGAAAGAACGCGACCATCGTCGGTGACGTCTTCCGCGTGCCGGACCGCTTCGGCAACCCCGACCGCGCCGCCTGGTTCGACGGCAGCGAGGACAACTACATGATCGTCTCGGACCACGGTCTCCTCCCCATGGGGGCGGCGCCGCGCACGGTGTCCGCGTGGTTCCGAACGTCAGCGACGTACCCAATCGCTGGTGGCATCGTCAACTGGGGCTCCAACGACGTCGCCAAGCGCTTCGGGCTCCTCGTGCTCGACACCACCGACTACTTCGTTGGCCAGTGGGCGGACCTTCCGGGAACGCGCTACGTGACGGACGACGCCTGGCACAACATGGTCACCGTGTTCGACGGCAAGACGGTTACCGTCTACGTCGACGCCTTCTACAGCGTATCCGGTGACGTCGAGCTCGACACGACGACGAACGAGCTGGTCATCGGACGCTCGCCGCTGGATCACGACCCCGAGCCGTTTACCGGCGCCATCGACGACGTGCGCGTGTACGACCGCGTGCTCTCCGAGGAGGAACGCGGCGCGATCTTCTCGGAGGGGGGCTGGCGCTGACAAGCGCCACTCACCGCGTCGACACCATCGTCCTCGACGAGGCGGCGCTCGCGCGCCGCCTCGAAATCGTGCCTCGTCGCCGTCGCCCGTGACGGCGGCGATGGCCGCGGCCAGATGCTCGCTCGCGTTGAAGACGTCGAGGATCGCCGGCCATTCCGGCGATCTCGCCGCGGCGTGATCACGCCGCCGCGGCCCGCAAGGTGCCCTCACGCGGCGTTTCGTCGGAGCGGCTGGAGCTTGGCGTCGGCCATGATCTCGACGGTCTCCTGATCGATCGACGCGGCGAAGTTTTCGAGTCGTCGCACCAGGCCGAGCGTGACTTCGTGGCCGCGCGCGACGAGGAGCGTCCCGTTCCGCGTGATGACGTCCGTGGCGATGATCATGCCCTCGAGCAGGCGCGAGATCGGGATCTCGATCACCGTGGTGTCGGCTGCGACGTAGAGCTCCACGAGCGCGTCGAGGATCACGGGATCGTAGAGCTCGGCCTGCGCGCGCATGCGCTCGATGGCCTTGTCGGGCGCGAGGCCCGCGCTCTCGAGCTCCTCGAAGTCGAGGGCTACCTTGAGGACGCGCGCGCCGCGCGGGATCTCGAACCCGGTCCGCGGTTGGTTCTCCGGAGCCCCGGAGAGATCGAAGCCGGATCGACTGTGGAGGACGATCTCGCGGACCGGCTCGAGCCTCGGGATGGGCGCAAGGAGCTGATCGGTGACGAGCGGGACGCGGTCGAGCATCTCGCGCTCGGAGGGCACGAGCGGCTCCCCGAGCGCACGCCGCTCGTAGATGCCGGCCGGGACCGTCATCGCGCCGAGCTGACAGAGCATCGCGGCGACCTCGACCTGCCAGAGCTCCGTCCCGCCCACCTTCGCCGCGATGCGCGCGGCCAGGCGCTTCACGCGCATCGCCATGCCGAACACGCTCGGATTCGCCAGGGCGAGCGTGTCGCACAGCGCTTTCACCGCGCCGTGGAGCGTCTGCTCGAGGAGCTGGCGCTCGGCGATGATGAGCCGGTGCTGGTCCGCGGCGTCGCCGAGGGTCGCGCGCATGACGTCGAGCGCGCAGGGCTTCTTGAGGAATCGAAAGATCGCGCCCTCGTTGATCGCCCCGATCGCGTCCTCCATGTCGGCTTGCCCGGTGAGGAGCAGGCGCACGGCGTTCGGCGCGACCTCGCGCGCGCGAGAGAGGAAGACGGTGCCGTTCATCACCGGCATTCGCATGTCGGACATCACGATCGCGACGTCGGGCTCGCGCGCGAGGATCTCGAGCCCGATCGCGCCCGACGTCGCGGTGCGCACGTCGAAGCCCGCGCGCAGCCCGCGCGAGAGCCCCTCGAGGATCTGTGGCTCGTCGTCGACGACGAGGAGCTTCGGCCTGGACGCGCTCATGTCTCCAGGCCCTCTCCCGCCTCGGCGATCAGCTCGGGCAGCCGCGCGAGCACGCCGACGCGCTCGAGGTAGGCCCGATCGGCGTCGGTCCCGAGCGGCTCGAGGCCCGGCTCGACGAGGCGGTGGGCGATGTACACGGCGTCCCGGCTCTGGAGCCCCGCGCCCTCGAGCGCCGGCGCCTTCGCGTGACCGACGATGGCCTCGACGACGGGGAAGGGCAGGCCCCAGAGCTCGAGCAGGCACGCGCCCACCTTGACGTGCCCGGAGTCGCCGCGTTGGCGCTCGGCCTCCTCGAACGACACGCCGGAAGCCTCCGCGTGGGCCGCGATCTCGTTGTAGACCGCCGGCATCGTCGAGGCCATCACCAGCTTTCCGACGTCGTGGAGGAGCGCGGCCACGAAGCTCGTCTCCGCGCGCTCGCCGCCGCCCGCTACGAGCCGGGCGACGCGAGCGACCTCGAGCGAGTGCCGGTGGAACTCCGTGGCGTCGAAGCGCGTCGCGCGTGGCGGCAGGCTGTTGACGATGCTGAGCGACATGACCAGGTTCTTGAGCCGCTCGGTGCCGAGGTACGTGATCGCCTCGAGCACGCTGCAGATCCGCCGGCGGAGCCCGAAGAACGAAGAGTTCACGACCTGGAGCAGCTTGAGGACGATCGCGGGCTCCCTCTGGACGACGCGCACGATCTCCTCGACGCCGGAGTCCTCTCTCGACACGAGCTCGATGAGCTCGCGACAGATCGACGGCAAGCTCGGCAGCGCGTCGATCCCGCCGACGGCGGCGTGCACCCGGGGATCGGCGATGTCGCCGCGGGTGTCGGCGACGCGTCGGAGCGTCTCGAGGAGGATGACGGGGTCGGTCGGCTTGCTCAGGAACTGGTGAGCGACCGGGACCACGCGCTCCGCGGCGGTGGCGTCCGTCTGTCCGGAGAGCACGATGCGCATCGTCGCGGGGTACTTCTCGCGCGCGACCCTGAGGAACGCGGCGCCGTCCATCACCGGCATCCGCATGTCGCTCACGATCACGTCGAAGCTCTGATCGTCGAGGATCGCGAGCGCCTCGTGGGCGGACGTCGCGACGGAGACGTCCCAGAGTGCGCGGTGTGGACGCAAGAGGCGCTGGAGCCCGGCGACGATGCGGGGCTCGTCGTCGACGAGGAGGACCCGGCGCGGCGCCATCATGCTGCGCACGCCTCCGCGCGGGGGCCGCGCTCGAGCTGTCGGGTGAGGAGCTTGTGCAAGGTTCGACGTGGGCTGCGCGTGGAAGAGGGGACGAGCCCCGAGGATCGGCCTCCCTGTGACTCAACGGCCCCCGAGCCGAATTCTTCAGTCCGGCGCTGAAGGATCCTCGTGGATTCGCCGTTTCACCCCGACATGACGCTCGGAGCGCGCCCGAAGCGGCGGCCCGTTCTCCTCGGACTCTTGCTCGGTGCGCTCGCGCTCGGCGTGGGTTCGACGACGGCCGCGCTTCGCACGCGCTCGCGTCCCGTCCCCGCCCGGCCCGCCTCGGCGGACCACTTCTTCAGCGCCGAGCGCATCGAAGCGGAGCTCGAGGAGGACGAGTCGAAGGCCCAGCGCGCCGGCCTCGTCCTCTTGAGCGTCGTCTTGTTCGGGGCGCTCGGTGTCATGATCGTTCGGCTCCGGCGCAACGCCACCGACCTCGAGAGGGCGCTCGTCTCGCTCGAGAGCGAGAAGCGGGTCGTCGAAGAGAAGCGGCGCGAGCTCGCGGCGCTCAACCAGTCGCTCGAGACGCGCGTCGAGGCGCGCACGCGCGAGCTCTCCGGGAGCCGTGAGCAGTACCGGGTGCTCCTCGAGACGACGCAGGCGATCCCGTGGGAGATGGCTCCCGGACGTCATCGCTTCGCGTACGTCGGTCCGCAGGCCGCGCCGATGCTCGGGCGCCCGCTCTCCGAATGGGCGGAGGACGGCTTTCTGGAACGCACGCTCCACCCCGAGGACCTCGCGGACGCGCGCGCCTGGCTCGACAACCTCTCGACCGACGGAGCGAAGGCCGAGATCGAGCTCAGGTTCCTCTCGGCTTCTGGCCAGCCGGTCTGGCTCCGCGCGTTCGCGAGCACCGCCCTCGACGAGCAGCGCCGCCCCGTCCGCCGCGGGATCCTCCTCGACGTGACGACGCGCCACGTCCTCGAGGCCGAGCTCAGGTCCGCGCAGAAGCTCGAAGCGGTCGGCCGGCTCGCCGCGGGTATCGCGCACGAGATCAACACGCCGGTGCAGTTCGTCTCCGACAGCGTCCACTTCGTCACCGAGTCGTTCACAGGGCTCGCGTCGCTCGTCGAGTCGTTCCGCCGCCTCCTCGCCGTCGGCCCCGAGGAGCGCGTGTCGGCCGTGCAGGCTGCCCGTGCCGCCGACGAGGCCGCCGACACCGACTACGTCCTCGCGAACATCCCGCAGGCGCTCGCCAGCTCCGTCGAAGGCCTCGATCGCATCGCGGCGATCGTGCGGTCGCTCAAGCAGTTCTCGCACCCGGACGGCCAGCAGAAGAGCTCGGTGGACCTCAACGCGAGCATCCGGAGCACGCTCACGATCGCGGCGCACGAGTACAAGCACGTCGCGGACGTCTCGACCGACCTCGGCGAGATCCCGCTGGTGACCTGCCACGGCGGCGAGCTCAATCAGGTCCTCTTGAACCTGGTCATCAACGCCGCCCACGCGATCTCGGACGTCGTCGAAGGCACGGACCGACGCGGCATCATCAAGATTCGCACGTGGCACGAGGGGTCGACGGTGCTCATCTGCGTGCGCGACACCGGCACCGGCATTCCGCCGAAGATCCGACACAAGATCTTCGAACCCTTCTTCACGACGAAGGACGTGGGGCGAGGCACGGGGCAGGGGCTCTCGCTCGCGCGGAGCCTCATCGTCGACAAGCACGGCGGTGAGCTCACCTTCGAGACGGAGCTCGGCCGCGGCACGGCGTTCCTCATCCGCCTGCCGGTCGAGCAGGGCGCCGTGCCCGTCGCAGCCTGAGCGCTCGCCGCGGCGAGTGCGTGCGATCGGTTGGGCGTCGCGCCGTCGGCGTCGAGCAGCCAAGGGCTTTCGGCTACCTTGGTCTGACCCGAATGCGTCGCTCGCGCCTCCGCATCCTCCCCTGCCTCGCGCTCTCGCTCCTCCTCGCCGCCGGGACCGGAGGCGCCCAGCCCTCGCCGCCTTCCGGTCCGCTCGCGTCGGGTCTCGCGGCGCTCGCCGCGAGCGACTACGCGAAGGCCGAGACCGAGCTCGCGCAGGTGCGAGGCGCCGCCGAGCCCGAGGCGAAGATCGCGCTCGGCCGCGCGGCGCTCGAGCAAGGCAAGTACGCCGACGCGGACAAGCACGCCCTCGCCGCCTCCGGATCGGCGCCTCTCAAGGTGCGCGCCGGCGTCCTCCGCGCGGAGATCCTGCTCGCGCAAGGCAAGGTCAAGGAGGCGATCGCCCTCCTCGAGACCTTGAAGAACGGCAAGACCGTCGACGCTCGTCGCGCGAAGCTCTTTCTCGGCGAGGCGCTGATCGCCACGGGCCGGCGCGGCGACGCCGACGAGCCGCTCAAGAAGGTCATCGAGGACTACAACGACAACACGATCACCCAGACGGACGCCGAGGGCCTCGCGCAGGTGGGCCGCGCGGCGTTCCTCCTCCGGAGCGCGAAGGACGCCAACACGGCGTTCAAGGAGAGCGAGCGCGCAGCGAAGAACCGCGTCGAGACGCTGCTCTGGGAGGCCGAGCTCTTCCTCGACAAGTACGACCCCGGACACGCCGCCGAGGTGACCAAGGAGGCGCTCGCGGTCGCCCCGAAGCGCGCCGACGCGCTCGTGATGATGGCGCGGGTCAAGCTCGACCAGACGCTCGACTTCGCCGCCGCCGACCGGCTCGTGACGGAGGCCCTCGCGATCCACCCGCGTCACGCCGGCGCGTTCGCCGTGCGCGCCGGCCTCGCGCTCCGCGACATGGACATCGCGCGGACGGACAAGGCGATCGCCGACGGCCTCGCGGTGAACCCGAGCGACCTCGAGCTCCTCAGCTTGAAGGCGGCCGCGCGCTTCCTCGACGACGATCCGCGCGGCTTCGAGGCCCAGAAGAAGGACGTCTTCACGCGGAACCCCGAGTTCGCCACCTTCTACGGGATCGTCGGCGAGTACGCCGAGTGGGAGCACCGCTACGACGACATCGTCGCGATGATGAAGGAGGCCACGAAGCTCGATCCCGACGACGGCAAGGCGTGGGCGGCGCTCGGCCTCACGCAGATGCGCGCCGGCGACGAGGACAAGGGCCTCGAGGCGATCAAGAAGGCGTGGACCAAGGACAAGTTCAACGTCCGCGTCTTCAACACGCTCAACATGTACGAGCAGCAGATCCCGACGCAGTACGAGCTCCTCGGCGACGGCGTCTTCAAGGTCCGCTACGCGAAGGACGAGCGGCCGCTGATGGAGCGCTACGTCCCGCGGATGCTCGGCGAGGCCTGGGCGTCGATGAAGTCACGCTACGCGTTCGTCCCCAAGGTCCCGGTGCAGGTCGAGCTCTACGCGAACCGCGAGCACTTCAGCGTGCGCACGAGCGGCCTGCCGAACATCGGCATCCAGGGCGTGTGCTTCGGCGGGATGATCGCGGCGATCAGCCCGAAGGCCGAGCCGTTCAACTGGGGCAACGTCGTGTGGCACGAGCTCGGCCACGTGTTCGCGATCCAGCTTTCGAAAAACCACGTGCCGCGCTGGTTCACCGAGGGGCTGAGCGAGTACGAGACCATCGCGCGCCGGCCCGAGTGGGCGCGTGAGCTCGATCCCGAGCTCTATCAGGCGATCACGCAGAACAAGCTGCCGGGCGCGGTGGACATGAACCGCGCGTTCACCCACGCGAGCGACGCGGCCGACATCACGACCGCGTACTACGCGGCGAGCCAGATGCTGATCTGGACGGTGGAGCGCTTCGGAATGAAGGGCGTGGTCAAGGCGCTCGAGCTCTGGGGGCAGGGCAAGAAGACGCCCGAGGTGATCAAGACCGCCTTCGGGGTCACGCCCGAGGACTACGACAAGGGCTACCGCCAGTGGCAGCTCGCGCGCCTGTCTCGCTACAAGGATCAGTACGTCTTCACGTTGAAGCCGCGCGAGCTCGACGAGGCGAAGAAGGCCGCGGCCGACAAGCCGAACGATCCCGGCGCACACGTGGAGCTCGCGCTCGCGCTGCTTCGCGCGGGCAAGCCTGCCGATGCGGGCAAGGAGCTCGACGCGGCGCTCGCGATCGACCCGAAGCACGGCGACGCGCGCTTCGTCTCGGCCAAGCTCGCGCTCGGCAAGAAGGACGCGGCCGGCGCCGAGAGGCACCTCGACGCGATGAGGAGCGCAGGGAAGGACGGGTTCGTCGTCCACGCGCTGCTCGCCGACATCGCCGAGGGCAAGGAGGACAAGGCGAAGATGCGCTACCACCTCGAGGCGGCGCACCGGCTCGATCCGAGCCAGATCGACCCGCTCAGGGGCCTCTACGACCTCGCGCACGCGGAGAAGCGTGAGGGCGACGAGCTCGAGCTCCTTCGCAAGCTCGCGCAGCTGGAGCAGCACGACAAGAAGATCTGGCGGCTCTTGCTCGAGAAGCTCGTGGCCACCAAGCAGTGGGACGAGGCGCGCCGCGTCGGTGACGGCGCCGTGTTCGTCGACGTCACCGGCGGTCCGACGCACGTCCTCTATGCGCGCGCGCTCCAGGCGGGCAACGCGCACGAGAAGGCGGTCTTCGAGCTCGAGAGCGCGCTCATGACCCCGATGAAGGACCCCGAGAAGGCGACCGCCCACGGTCTTGTCGCCCAGTCGCTCGCGGCGCTCAAGAGGACCGCCGACGCGACCCGGCACCGCGACGAGGCGCTCAAGCTCGATCCCGCGAACGCCGAGGCGAAGGCCGTGAAGCTGCCCTGAGCGGCCACCGAAATCGCCTTCTAAGACGGTAGCTTGGACAATGTGCCTACATTGTCCCCTAACGGGTTGACTTGGCGCCGAAGCGGGTCAGATTCCGCACGTGCGACGAACATGGCTTTTCGCGCTCGCGGCGCTCCTCGCCGCGTGCAGCTCGGACCCGGGATCGGCGGACGGCGAGGCGGCGTCCGGCTCTGCGAGCGCGCGGCTCTGCGCCGAAGGCTTCGCGCCCGTCGAGGGCGACGCGACGCTCGGGTGTGGGCCGATCCTCCCGCCCGACGCATGTCCGGCGGGGACGCGCGCGGCGATCGGCTCCACCGAGTGCGTCGCGGTCGGCGCGACGGAGTGCGCGCCCGGCTTCGCGAAGGACGCCACCGGTTGGGGATGCGACGCGGTCATCGCGCCCGCGGCCTGCTCGGGAGCGACGCGCGAACGCCTCGGTTCGCGGACGTGCGAGCCGCTCAGCGACTGCAACGGGCCGTTTCCGCCGGCCGGCGCGACGCTCTTCGTGAACGCCGCGTACACCGACGGCCAGCTCGACGCGACGCACCTGCGGACGATCGCCGGAGCGGTCGACGTCGCGAAGAGCGGCGCGCTCATCGCCGTCGAGAGCGGGACCTACGAGGAGCACCTCGTCCTCGCGGACAACGGGATCCGCATCGTCGGCCGCTGCGCGGACAAGGTCGTCATTCGGCAGAAGGCGGGCGCGAACGGCAGCGCCGTCGAGGTCGGCCGTCACACCGGCGTCGTCCTCCAGGACCTCTCGTTCCGCGGCTACAACGGCGCAGTCTCGGTGCTCGGCGGCGGGGCGAAGCTCCGCTCGCTCCTCATCGAGGACGGCACGGTGGCGGGCGTGGTCGCGGCCAACGCCGGCGCCGAGGTGTCGCTCGAGAACGTCGTCGTCCGCCGGATGCGCGCGACCGCGAGCGGACAGGCGTTCGGCGTGTTCGCCTCCGCGGGGGCGAAGGTCGAGATCGCCGACAGCGTCTTCGCGGGCAATGAGTTCGTCAACGTCGGCGCGACCCGGCCGAACACGACCGTCCGCCTCTCGCGATCGATCGTCCGTGACGGCAAGCCCCTCGAGAGGGCGTTCGGCATCGGCGTCTACATCGCCGAGGGCGCCTCGGTGGTCGTCGAGGAGAGCGCGATCGTCGACAACAGCGCCTCCGGAGTCTCCGTCTTCTCCCAAGGCACCGCGCGAAGCAGCGGGTCGATCAAGCGCTCGGTCGTTCGCCGGACGAAGCACGATCCGGTGAACGACGTCGGGCGAGGCGTCGAGGTCACCTCCGGCAAGCTCACCGTCGAGCAGTCGACGATCGGCGAGAGCGCGCAGATCGAGCTCATTGTCTCGACGGGCGCGACGGCCGAGCTCGCCGACGTCACGTTGCTCGGCGCGAGCACCCCGACACGCGTGAAGGACCGCGGCGCCCTCGGCCTCGTCGTGGACGACTCGAAGGTGAAGACCCGCGGGCTCGCGATCGTCTCCCCGCGCGCCGGGGTCGAGCTCCAGGGCAAGGGCGTCCTCGAGATGGAGTCGTCGCTGGTTTTCGGCACGCGCGCGGCCCCTCTCGTCTACGAGCACGGTCACTGGATCGGCCTCGGCATCCTCGTCGAGTCGAAGGCCACGCTCTCGCTCACGGGCTCGACCATCCAGGACGCGCGCGTCGCCGCGTTGCTCGTCACCGGCAAGGCGACGCTCCTCGACACGCTGGTGCGCGGCACCCGGCCGGCGCTCGACGGGGTCGGCGGGCGCGGGTTGTCGCTCCAGAACGGGGCGGTCGGCGATGTGTCGCGCTCGGCGTTCGTCGACAACGCGGAGACCGGTGTCGTCGCGATGTTGGGAGGCACGTCGCTGACCATGAGGGAGTCGTCGATCGTCGGCACCGCGCTCGACGCCGACGGCGCCTTCGGGATCGGCCTGCTCCTCGGCGGTGACGCGCTCGCCAGCGTCGAGGAGACGACGATCAGCGGGAGCAAGGGGATCGGCCTCGCGTGCGCCGCGGCCGGCGCGACGGTGCGTCAGGCGACGATCTCGCGCAACACGGTCGGCGTTCACGTGCAGGACGGCACGTCGCTCGCCGAGGGCGACGGTGAGGCCGCCGCGAGCGCGCTGCTCATCTCGAGCGATACTCGTTTCGTCGGCAACTCCACGCGCACCGGCAGCGGGCCGGTCGCCCTGCCCCCTCCGATCGAGGTGCCCCGCGCCGATCGTTGAGGCTCGTGCGGGGCGGCTTCGCGGCCAGCCTTCGCGGTCGTGCTCGCGGCTCAGGCGAGCCGGAGGGAAGGCTCGAGGCCGAGACCCTCGCCGTCGCGCGCGGCGACGAACGCGAGCGCGATCGAAGCGCGGACGCGAGACACGCTCGCACCTGTCGTCGACGCGAGCGGTGTCCCGCGCCGGCGCGCGATGCTCCGCACCTTCGCGGCCGCAGCGTGCGAGACGTTCCCGACGACGAGCACGATGGCGTCCGCTGCCCCGGCCCGCGTCTCGAGCGAGCCGCAGTCGGCGTTCACCGTGTCGATCTCGATGCCCGCCGGCGCGGCGCGGTAGTGTGCGTCGAGCCGGGTCAGCCCGCCGACCACGAGCACGCGGAGCGTTCGTGACGAAGGCAGAACGCCGCTGGCGTCGTCACGCGGCTCGCTCGAGCGTGCGCGGTTCGCGCTCACGACGGCGTCCTCGCGGTGAAGCTGGCGAACGGGAGCTTCGTCGCCGTCCGGCTGATCGGCCGCCCCTCCGCGGCCCAGCGCGGGAAGCCGCCGGTGAGGATGAGCGTGTCGGCGTGACCGTAGCGACGGAGCGCCCACGAGGCGACGAGCGCGGCGGCCGGACAGCCCTCGTCGACGAGGACGACGGTGTGCTCGTCGCCGACCCCTGCCTCGCTCATCGCCATCGCGAGCTCGGCCCCGCACACGAGCGCGCCGGAGGCGTCGAAGAGGCGCCCGCCGACGTCGAGGCTCGCCGATCCCGGGATGTGTCCACGAAGGAACGCCGCGGAGGGCTGCGACGCCTTCGGCCATCGGCCCGCCCGCAGCCAGCCGCCGCGCGGACCCAGCTCGACGAACCGCGGCGGATCGTCGTCCGTGCGGAGGCGCGGCCCGCTCCGCTCGTCACGTACCGGTGTGCCCGCGCGCACGTCGAGGACACGCAGCCACGGCGCCCCGAGGTTGTCGGCGAGCCACCGCGCGCTGGCGACGCCGCGTAGCTCGGCCGGAGCGGTTCGCGGGAGGTTCATGATAGTAGGATCTATGTCTACTATAATGAACTGTCAAGGGCGCCGCATGCGCGCATGGGCGGACGTGCGGAGCGCGCTGTCTATTATGATAGACAACGGCGTCGGGCGCGCCGGCTCGCCCGCGCGGCTCGGCGACGGGGCGTCGGCCCTACTGGACGCGCTTGGGGCGGAGGAGAGGACCGCGGCGTCGGGCTCCGCCGCGCTCTCTCGACGCGCGCCGGCGGTCAGGGGTTGAAGACTTCGTCCGGCGGCTTCTGCGCCGGCGGCGGCTTCGCGGGTTTGTCTTCCGCGGGCTTCTTCTCTTCCGGAGGCGTCGCCGCCTTGGGCTTCTTCGGCGGCGCCGGCGGGGCCGCCTTCTTCGCGACAGGCTCCGGCTTCTTTTCTTCCTTGTCGTCCTTCTTGTCTTCGATCTTCACCGGCGGGCGCTCGTCCTCTTCCCGGCCGGTCCACGCCGCCTTGAGCTTCGTCGCGAGGTCGTCCGCTTCTTTGGCGCCCTTGCGTGCGTCGCGCGCCATCGACTCGACGGCGTCGACGGCCGCCGACATCTCGCGCTTCACTTCGTCCTTCTTCGCGGCCTTCTTCTCGTCGGCCTTGTCGACGCCGAGGTTCTTCTTGTCCTCGACGGTCTGCTTCTTGAGGTCCTCTCCGCGCTTCTGCATGTCGTCGAGCTTGGCCGCGGTGGCCGTCAGACGGCGCGCGAAGTCGAGCTCGGCGGCCGTCGTCTGCTCGACGGCCGCGCCGAGCGTCGCGTCGCCCTGCTTGCTGCGCGTGGCGGCGAGGATGGTGGCGTTGGACGTGCCGGGACGCAGATCGAGCGCGGTCACGATCGGCTTTCGCGCGGCCTTCGACTCGTCCGGCCAGTTCGCCGCGGCCTTCTGCTCGTGATGGACAGCGGCGAAGTAGGCGTCGTAACGCCCGTCACCCGACTGATAGAGCTGGCCGTCCGCGACCTTCGTCGGCGTGAGGATGAGGTCGCAACCCACGAGCGTTGCACACGCGACTCCGAGCGCGATCGCCGTGGCGGTGGCCGTCCTACGAAGCCTCATCCAGCTCTTCTCCTTTTCGTCGAACCATGGCGCATGACGGGGCGCTCATCGCGGCGGGCAGGTGATCGGGGCCGCGTGGACCTCGAGCGCCTTGCCGCGCGCGGAGAGGAACGCGATCGCCCCGCGCCCGTCGGGGCCCACGACCGCCGCCGGCTGGCCCGCGTTGTCGCCCGGCGCCGAAATGGCGATCGGCGCGCCCGAGGGCGAGCCGTCGGCGCCGATCGTGATCGCGCGGACCTGATGGTTCGAGACGGGGCCCTCCGTCCACGCGAGGAGGAAGCGCCCGCCGCCGAGCGCGGCCAGGCTCGGCGACATCGCGTGTTCGCCGAGGCCGCCCTCGGGGAGCGCGAACGGCGTCGCCTCCTCCGTCGCGCTGCCGATCTTGATCTTCGTCCAGCGGATCGTCCAGTCCGCGCCGGCGCCGGTGCGATCGGCCCAGGCGGCGATGACGGAGTCGCCGCTCGCCGCGATCGCGGGCGAGCCGACTTGACCGAGACCGCCGATCCGCGAGAGCTCGCCCTCCGCCTCGAGGACGCTCTCGCCCCTCGCGGCGCCGACGTGAATCGCGTTGCCGCGACGGAAGGTGACGGCGATCCCCTTGCGATCGGTGAGCGCGATCGCGCGGAGCGCTTCGATCGGACCGTCTCCGTCGGGGGTGAAGAGCCGCGCGTAGCTGTCCTTTCCATGCGGCGCCCACACGATCCCGCCTTCGGCGACGCCGACGTCGACGAGGGGGCTCGCGGCGACGACGCGCCGGCTGCCGAGGCGGTCGCCCTTGCGATCGACGTCGGGCATGGCGATGAGCTTGCTGCCGGCGAGCATGGGGGTCACGCGTCGCGCGTCGCCGCCGGTCGGCTTCGTACGCACGGTCGCGGTAGCCACGAGCGACGAAGGATCGAGCGAGATCGCCCAGGCGTCGCGGGCGGACGCCGCGAAGCCGAACGCGACGTTGCCTCCGAGCGCGTGCGCCTCGATCGCGCTCGCGATCACCGCGCGCGGCGCGATCGTCTTCGCGTCGCCCGCCGACGTGCAGTCGCCGAGCGTCGAGCCGCTCTCGGCGGGCGGCGGAGGCGGCGGGATCGGCACGGGAGCGGTCTTGGCAGCCGTCTCGGCCGCAGTCGTCGTCGGCGGCGGCGCGTTCTTCGCGACGGCCGACGCCGAAGCCGAGGAGGCTGCCTTCTTCGCGTCGCTCGAGGAAGGACCGCTCGCGATGCTCACGATCCCCGC
This sequence comes from Labilithrix sp., assembly GCA_019637225.1. Taxonomy (GTDB): domain Bacteria; phylum Myxococcota_A; class Polyangia; order Polyangiales; family Polyangiaceae; genus Labilithrix. Next base: position 40,672 of record JAHBWC010000058.1, on the reverse strand, counting down.
CACGAAGGTGATGAGGACGGAGAGAGCCACGACGCCGAGCACCCCGATGAGCAGCTTGTTCTTCGGCGGTCGTCCCTGCCGGATCTCCGCGATGTCGTCGAGGATGAGGCTGAGCCCTGGGCGACGCGGGAGGCCGGCGACGGCGTCTTCGGCGAGGTCGGGCGAGGCCCCGGAGAGCGCCGGTCCGCCGTCGTGGACGATCGGATCGGTCGGAGGCGGAAACCCGTCGCCGCCGCCGTTCAAGTCCCTCGTCGACGGGGACTCGATGAGCATCGACGCGCTCAGCTCTTCGATCGAGCCGGCGGCCGGAGGCGGCGGTGGTGGCGCCGAGCGGGGTCTCGGCGCCGCCGCGACGATGCCGGGCGGAGGCGCGATGCCGAGCTGCGTCGGCAGGCTCGGCCCCAGCCTCGGCGCGGATCCGGCGGCGGTGGGCGAGGATCCGGCGGCGACGGGCGCGGATCCGGGGGCGGCGGGGACGTGCGCCGAGCCCCCCATTTGCGTCTTGAGCTGACCCGACGAGGGATGGAGCGACGGCGCCTTGCTCTGCATCGGGACGTAAGCCGGCGGAGGCGGGGGCTCCTGCTCGGTCTCCGTCGCCGCCGGCGGGCCGGGTGCGATCGATCCGGACGCCGCTTCGTACTCCTGCTGCACCGCGACCATCGCGAGCGGCGGGGGCGGGATGTTCAGGACGACGCCGTTCGCTCCGCCGACCGAGGCCGAGCTCAGCTCGGGCACCTCGTGGGCCGGCTGCCAGTTCTGCCACCCTGCACGCCACACCGGAGTGTTGGGCGCGATGTGGCCCTCGGCCAGCGCGGCGCGGAGCTCGTCGAGCCGCACTCTCCGCTGTTGACCGTCGGGATCAGCCCACCGCCACAGGTCGTTGCTCATCGAGGCGCCCGGCGATGATAGCGCGGGTCGATGTCGGCCGCGCTATCGTCTAACGTCGGCCGTTCGTCGGCCTTGACACGGGGCCCGCCGCAGGTCGATCGCACCGGACCAGGCGAATCACGCGGCTCGGACTCGAGCGCGCTGGGCGAGCACGAGCGCGTGGACGGCAGAGGCCTCCGCTTCATGAAGTGCGTCGGCGCAGGCGGCGAGCGTCGTTCCGGTGGTGCGGACGTCGTCGACGATGAGGACGCGCGCGCCGCGCAGGCGGGCGCGGTCGCGCGCGGCGAAGACCCCGGCGACGTTGAGCAGGCGGCGCTCGCGATCGAGCGCGGCCTGTCGAGGCGTGTCCGTCAACCGCGCGAGCGCGCGAGGCGCGAACGCGGTCCCGAGCCAGCGCGCCACCGGCAGCGCGAGGAGGGCCGCCTGGTTGTAGCCGCGATCGGCGAGGCGACGGGGGTGGAGCGGCACCGGCACGACGAGATCGAAGCGGCCGCGGACGCGCTCGGCGGCCTGCAGCATCGCGCGGCCGAGCCGTGGAGCGAGGTCGGAGCGCTCCTCGTACTTGAGGCGGACGATCGCCGTCGCCATCGCTCCGCCGTACTCGAACGCGGACGTCCAGCCCCCGCTCGATTCGTCGCGCGCCTCCGAGCGCTCGACCGAAGCGGCGCATGCCGCGCAGAAGAGGACGCCGGCGCCGATGGGCAGGTCGCACGCCGCGCACCGCGAGGGAGCGACGAGCTCACCGAGGAGGTTCACCGCGACGGCGGCGAAGGTGCTGAGGCGGGACACGCGTTCCCGTCGGCCGCGAGCGCCGGCGGATGCGTACTTTCTCGCTAGGGTGCGGCGCCTCGCGCGCGTACGCCGCGCGCGAGGGAGGACCGCCTCAGTAGAGCGCGGCCTCGTGCCCGACGCCGTCCGGCGTGGGGTGCTCCTCGCGCGTCCGGGCGAAGAGGATGTGGTCTTCCCACTTGCCACCGATCTGCAGGTACCGCTCGGCGTAGCCCTCGCGGCGAAAGCCGAGCTTCTCGATCACGCGGAGGCTTCGCGGGTTGTGCGGCATGATCGCGGCTTGCACCCGATGGAGCTTCGCCGGGCCGAACGCGAAGTCGAGGACGGCGCGGATCCCTTCGGTGCAGAGCCCGCCGTTCTGATGATCCACGTTCATCCAGTAGCCGAGGTAGGCGCCGTGCATCGCGCCGCGCATGATGCCGTTCAGCGCGATCTTGCCGATGAAGCGAGAGGGCTCGGCGCGAAGGGCCAGCATGAAGGCGAACGAGCGGCCGCTCTTCCACTCGCGGCGCTGGCGGAGCACGCTGTTCGAGACCTCCGTGATCGACGTCGGATCCTCGCCGGGGCGCGGCGCGGGGTTCCACGGATGGAGGTGAGCGTGGTTGTGCCGGAGGAGACGCCGGAGCTCGGCGACGTCGCCCGTGCGCGCCGAGCGCAGGACCAGCCGGTCCGTCGTCAGGCGAGTCGACAGCGGCGGGATCACGAGCGGCATATACCGCAGGAACCAGGGTTCGTCACGGCGCTGGCCGCACGTCTCGGTCCCGTTCAGTCCCGTCGCTTCGCGCGTGGTGGCGCGGCGGACCGGCGACGCGGCGGCTCCTCGTCGAGCTCGGCGCGCTCCGCGTCGCTCGCGAGCTGCGCCTCGATCCACGCGTCTGCGTCCTCGCCGCGCGCCTCCGCCCGCGCGATCGCGATCGCCTGCGCCTCGTGCTCGGTGACGCTCCGCACGCGCGCGAGCTCCGAGGAGACGCGGACGCGCGCCATGTCTTCGGTCGGCTGCTCCTCGCGGTGTCCGGAGACCCACGCCGACGCCCGGCCGAGGGCCGCCTGGCTCCTCTTCGCGGCGCGCAGGCTGGCGCTCGCCGCCCGCCGGAGCGCCTTGCCGAAGAGGAGCGAGAGCAGCGAGAGCACGAGCGGGACGAGGAGGCCCACCGTGAGCCAGACGACGACGAGCGCGACGAGCAGGCCGAGCTGCGCGCCGAGGCGTGGGACCAGCGGGGGCCGCCGCTCGCGTGCGGCTTCGCGCGCGCGGCGCTTCTCTTCGCGGGCCTCCCGCTTCCGGCGGCGGCGGTTCTCGCGCTTCTCGCGCCTCGAGAGCGCCTTCGACGGGGCGTCGGCGACAGCGGGCTCCTTCGGAGGCTCCGCGCGCGCCCGGAGGAACGCGAGCGCGTCGTCGACCGAGTCGACCCGCCGATCCGGATCCGGCTTCAGCATCGCGCCGAGCGCGCGCACGAGCGCGGGCGGCGTCCCCTTCGGGAGGGCGCGCGCGACGTTGATGCCGAGCCCTTCGTGCGGCAGCTCTTCCGGCTCGGCGCCCGTGAGCATCGCGATCGCCGTGGCGCCGAGCCCGTACACGTCCGACTTCGGCGACGCGCGTCCCTGGAACTGCTCCGGCGCCATGTAGCCGAACGTCCCGACGACCGTGCTTCCGCCGGCGGGCTTGAGGCGGTCTCGAACCGCGCCGAAATCGACGAGCGCGTACGACCCGTCGGGCCGACGGATGACGTTGCCCGGCTTGACGTCGCGATGGACGATGAAGGGCGCGCGGCCGTGGAGGTAGCGGAGCGCATCGGAGATGTCCTCGAGCATCCGCGTGACCTCCGCGACGCCGAGCGTCTGCTGCCGCGACCGGATCTCGGCGAGGCTCTCGCCCTCGATCTTCTCCATCACGAGGTAGAGCGCGCCGTCCTCCTCGAAGTGCTCGATGTACTTCGGCAGGCGAGGATGATCGAGCGAGGCGAGGGTGCGCGCCTCGCGCTCCGCGAGCTCGACGTCCTTCCAGGCCTTCGCCTTGCCGACGCGGAAGCACTTGATCGCGACGACGGCGCCCGGCGCGGCCAAGGGCGGCTCCCCGGCGCGGGCGCGCGTGACGTAGCGGCGGAACTCGTCTGCGAGCGCCTCCGGTCGAGGCCGTTCCCGGCGGACGCCGTTGTCGCGTGCCTCGAAGGTCTCGCCCTGCGATCCCTCGCCGAGCCTCCGGAGGAGCGTGTAGCGCCCGTCCTTGAGCTCCTTGTCCGTGGGAGGCGGCGGGGAAGGTGCGGTCACGCTCGATCTCGAGGGGCGCGGCGTCCGGCGCGTCTCTGCGTTGGGGCTGCCTCGAGGCTATAGCGCTCCGACCGGGTCGACGTCGATCGCCACCCGCACCGTGCGCGGCAGGCCGGCGGCGGCGGCGTGGATCGCGAGCGCGCCCTGCCGGAGGCGCTCGCGCGACGAGCTCCGCAGCATCACGCGGAAGCGGAAGCGGTTTCTGACCTTGGCGATCGGCGCGGGCGACGGGCCGAGGACCTCGAACGGCCCCGCGCCGGCGCTGGCGTGCGCCGCCCGCGCCGCGCGCGCGAGCGTCGCGGCGGCCGCGAGCGCCTCTCGCTCGTCCATCGCGTCGACGCGCGCGAAGATCATCCGCGAGAAAGGAGGGTAGCCGAGCTCCTTGCGATCGCGGAGCTCGCGGTCGAAAAAGCCCATCACGTCGTGGCGCACCGCGTGGACGATCGCGTGGTGATCCGGATCGAAGGTCTGGACGAGCACCTTGCCCGGCGAGTCGCCGCGCCCCGCGCGCCCGGCGACCTGGACGAGGAGCTGGAAGGCGCGCTCGGGCGCGCGAAAATCGGGGATCGAGAGCGCGGCGTCCGCGTTGATGACGCCGACGAGCGTGACGTGCGGCAGATCGTGTCCCTTCGTGACCATCTGCGTGCCCACGAGGATGTCGACCTCGCGCTCGCGCACCCTCGCGAGGATCTTCTCGACCTGCTTGCCGCTGGCGACGTCGCGATCGAGCCGCGCGATGCGCGCCTCGGGGAAGGCCTCCCGCAGCGTCTCCTCGAGCCGCTCCGTGCCGAGACCCTCGAGCGCGATCTGGTCCGAGTCGCACTTCGGACAGCGCTCGGGCATCGGAGCCTCGTACTCGCACCAGTGGCAGCGCATCACGCCCGCTCGCTTCTTGTGGAACGTCAGCGCGACGGTGCAGTGCGGGCACGACGAGAGCTCGCCGCAGCCCTCGCAGCGGACGCTCGGCGCGAAGCCGCGGCGGTTCAAGAACAGGATCGTCTGCTCCTTGGCGGCGAGCGTCGCCTCGATCGCGCGGTGGAGTACGACCGAAAGGCGACGATCACCCGTCGGTCCCGGACCGATCCGGCGCAGATCGACGACCTCGACTTTGGGCAGCTCCTGCGCGCGCGCGCGATCCGGCAGGACGATCTTCGTCGCCTTCCCCGTGCGCGCGAGCTGCTCGCTCTCGAGCGACGGCGTGGCGCTCCCGAGGATGCAGACGCCGCCGACCTGATGCGCGCGCAGGATCGCCATGTCGCGCGCGTTGTAGCGGACGCCCTCTTCCTGCTTGAACGAGGGATCGTGCTCCTCGTCGACGATGACGAGGCCGAGGTCCTTGATCGGCGCGAAGAGGGCGCTCCGCGCGCCGATCGCGACGTCGACCTCGCCGCCACGGAGGCGCGTCCACATGTCGAAGCGCTCGCGCTGCGTCAGCCCGGAGTGGAGCACCGCGACGTCGTCGCCGAAGCGCGCGCGGAAGCGCCCGACGAGCTGCGGGGTGAGCGCGATCTCGGGCACGAGCATGATCGAGCCGCGCCGCTGCTCCTTCGCCCGCGCGATCGCGCGAAGGTACACCTCGGTCTTGCCCGAGCCGGTCACGCCGTGGACGAGGAGCGTCGCGCCCGAGCCGCGCGCGTCGAGCGCGGCGTTGATCGTGTCCGCCGCTGCGCGCTGCGCGTCGGTGGCCTCGGGAGGCACGTCGCGCGCGAGCGTGTCGGCGAAGAACGGGTCGCGCGGGGCCTCGCGCTCCTCGACGCGGACGAGCCCTTGCTCGACGAGGCGCTTGATCGTCCCGCGCGCGCCGCCGAACTGGTCCTGGAGCCGCGAGAGGGGGAGCGCCCCGTGCGCGCGGACGACCGCGAGGACGCGGGCGGCGTTGTCCTTGATCGACGTCTCGACGACGTCGGTGGCCGTGACCCACTGAACCTTGCGGGCGGCGACGCCTTTGGCCGTCGAGAAGAGCGTCGGCTCCTCGACCGCGCGCGCGGCTTCGCGGTCTACCGGCGGCAGCGCGAGGCGCACGACCTCGCCGATCGGCGCGAGGTAGTAGCTCGCCAGGCGGCCGAGGAACGTGACGAGGTCGTCCGGGAGGTCGACGCCTTCGAGAACCTCGAGCACGGGCTTCGCCTTGGCCGGTGAAGCTCCGCGGCGGAGGCCGACGACGACGCCGACGATGCGCCGTGAGCCGATCGTGCAGAGGACGCGCCGCCCGAGGGCGATGCTCGACGCGAGCTTGTCCGGGACGAGGTAGGTCAGCGCGCGCGGGAGCGGGACGGGCGCGGCGACGTCGGCGAGCGCCACGTCGTTCTCGCCCGGCGCTTCGCCCGTACCGGCGGCCGGATGCGCGTCCTGCATGCGCCGTTCAATGCCCGAGATCGCGCCGCGGGGCAACGCACGCGCGCCGGCGCCGCGCGCGCGCCGGGAACGCTCGCGCCGGGAAACGTTCGCGCCGGGAAACGCTCGCGCCGGGAAACGCTCGCGCCGGGAAACGCTCGCGCCGGGAAACGCGCGCGGCGCCGACGTGCGGGCGTCAGTGACGCGGATCCGGCGCCGGCTTGTCGCTGGCGGTGCCGTCCGTCGGCGTGCCCGTCCCGTGCGTGGCCTTTCCGCCGTACGTGCCCTTCCCGCCGGTGTACATGCCGGACGTCCCGTCGCCGAGCGTCGTCGACGTGTTGCGCTCGCCCTTGGGCATCGTCGGCGCGGCGTTGCGCTCCCCTGTCGGCGTTGCCGGCTCACCGTTCACGCTCGTGCCCTTGCGATCGATCGGGACCGCGGGCCAGTACGCGCCGCCGTCGCGGCCGCTGTTCACGGTCGTGCCGGTCGTCCCGCCGGCGGCCTTGCCGTTCGCGCTCTCGGTCGCTCCGAGCGCCGCGACGCCGCCTTGCGTGTTGTCCGGATCGGTCGCGCCGCCGGTCGTCGTCGTGCTGCCGGTGGTCTCGACGGGCTCGCGCTCGATCGGCGCGGACGTGATCTCGGTCTCGCTCGGCGAAAGCTCCTCCTTCTTGTTCTTGTCACAAGCAACGGTGGCGAGGGCGACGACAGCGGCGACAGCGAGGACACTCGTGGACTTCATCGATCTTCTTCTCCGTGGGTGGGTCGAAGAGCAGCGCGTTCGAGGTGAACGACGCCGCTGCGTTGTGGAGCCGGTCCGTTGCAGTCGCCGTGCCCCGGTCGCCGCACGCGCCCCGTGCGGCGCCGACAGGCTGCGGGAATGGCGACGAAAATCGCGCTACCTAGCGCGACCGTTCGCAGCCGCACCTGCGCACGCACGCCGCGGCCGTTCCACCACAGTCGCGCACCGCGCCACGCCTCGAGCGGATCGGACGGCGCGCTGGGATCCGGCGCCACGGCGCCGAAGGCGCTCCCGGGCCTGAGCGGCCACGACCGTCATCGGGGTCTCTCCTCGCCCAGAGAGGCTCGAGGGATCACTCGAGGCCGAGCTTGGCGACCTTGGCTTCGAGTTCCTCCGTGAGAGCCACGTCGAGGTTCGAGAGGTAGGCGATCATCCTTTTCTTGGACGGGATCCGGATCATGAAGGACGAGAAGCCGAGCGGAGAGAGCGCGCCGTTGTGCCAGAAGTGCTGCGCGCCGTTGGCCTCCTCGATGACCCAGCCATAGCCGTAGCCTTCCTGGTTCGGCTGGAAGAGCTGCGCTTGACCCTGGACCCGACCGCCGGCGAGCGCGCCCTCCCACCGCGCCAGGTCGGTGACGGTCGAGTAGATCTGTCCGGACCCGAGCGACATCGTGAGATCGCGATCGCCGAACTCTGGATCGAGCGCCATTGATGTCAGGGAGCCGGACGTCGAGCGGTGGTACCCGATCGCGGCTCGTCCACTCAGCTCCTCGGGGAGCACCGTTCCCGAGCTCGTCATCCCGAGCGGAGCGAAGAGCCGGTTTCGGAGAAAGTCGTCGTAGCTTCGGCCCGACACGCGTTCGACGACGACGCCGAGGAGGAAGTAGCCGTAGTTCAGGTACTCGAACTTCGTTCCCGGCGTGCGGACGAGCGGCAGCGAGCTCGATCGCGCGACGAGAGCGTCCTTGTCGATCGGACGCCGCCAGACACGGCTCTTGAAGTACTCCGTCTTCCGCGCGTCGGCGAGACCGGACGTATGGCAGAGGAGGTGGTGGAGCGTGACCTCGACGCCGTCCTTGGAGAGGTTCTCTCTGGGGTACTCGGGGAAGAAGCGCGTCAGCGGGTCACGGAGAGCCAGCTTGCCGTCATGGGCGAGCGCGAGAATCGCGGCTGCAGTGAACTGCTTGCTGAGCGAGCCGATCCTGAAGACGGTGTTGGCGTCGTTCGGTCTTGGGCGGTCCTTGTCCGCTCGACCGTAGCCCTTCGCAAGCACGACTTCGCCCCGATCCAAGACGATGACGCTCCCGGAGAAAGTCCCGCCGCGCGTTGCCCCGTCGAACAACGCGTCCGCTCTCGTCGCAAGCAGGTTCGCCGGATCGGGGATCGTCCCGGTCGAAGGGTGGGTCGACGCCGGTGGCGGGCCGCTCGCGCTGGGAGGAGTCGTCCCCCCGCGCGAGCACCCGCTCACGATCGCGACCAGCGCGACGAGCGCGCCCGTGATCCGGCGCGCTGCGCGACGACGGCGCGCTCCCCCGCGCTGCCCTGCTCTCGCCGGCTGGACGCGCGGAGGCGTCGCGAGGGCGCGCCGATTGCGCGGGAGGGCGACGGTCACTTGCCCTTGCCGTTGGGGTAGATCGTCTCGCCCCTCTTCAGCATCTCGACGAACCCGGCGATCTTCTTCGCGCGTCCCGCCGCGGTCTTCATCGCGAGCGTGCGGAAGGTCAACGCGAAGCGGTTCTGCGACGAGAGCGTCTCGTACATGGCCGTGGCCTTCGGCTCGGCGCGGATCGCCGCGAGGAGGTCCGCGGGCGCCTCGGACTTGGCAACGCGGTAGGCCTTGTCCCAGCGCCCGTCCGCCTTGGCGGCCTCGACGTGGGCGCGGCCCGGAGGCTGCATCTTGCCGGCCTTGATCAGGCGCTCGACGTTGGCGACGTTGATCTGGCTCCACACGCTCTTCTTGCCGCGTGGGGTGTAGCGCTGAAGGAAGCTCGTCTCGTCGAGGCCCTTACGGATGCCGTCGATCCAGCCCCAGCAGAGCGCCGCGTCGATGGCCTCCGTGGGCGTGATCGACGCGAGGCCGGAGCGCACCTTGTGGATCTTGATCCACAGCTCGCTCTCCTTGTCCCAATGCTTGCCGAGCCAGGCGTAGAAGCTGTCCTGGCTCTCGAACGTGCGGACCCTGTCGGGGCGAACCGTGACCGACGCCATCTCCCGCTCGTGGTCTTACCGCGTGAGCGCCCAGACGATCGCGACGGTCGCCGCGATGAGGAAGAAGAAGCCGAACGAGACCCAGCCTCGCTTCCGCGCCCACGCGATGAGCTCCGCGTCGGACTCGCGGCGATCGGAGGCGTCGACGATCTTCTTGGAAGACGGCTCGATGTCCATGGCGGATCCTGCGAGTGAAGCGTCGGATCGCTCGGGGAGCGTCTGCGACGCGCCGGAGGACGACGCCGCGCCCGACGACGCCGCGCCCAGGAACGATCCGAGCGACGGGCCGAGGAGCGGGACGCTCTCCTCCGGAGTCACGTCGACGGCGAGGTCGACGGGCACGCGCGGCGAGACCGGGACGCTGACGCTCTCGGCCGAGGCCCGCGCGCGCATCGCCCCGGAGGGTCGCGGCGGCGGCGCGCTCTTCGGGAGGCGGCACTCGCTCGCGCGGCGCTCCTCGATGAGCTTCGTCCCGAACGTCTCGGCGAGCCACTCGCCGAGCTTCAGCCGGCTCGCGAGGAGGCCCGCCTTCGCGAGGTAGCTCTCGAGATCGTCCTGGAACGCGCCGGCGGACGCGTACCTCTCGTCGCGGTTCGGCGCGAGGGCGCGCCGGACGACGCGCTCGAGCTCCTCGGGCTCGGGGAGGCCCTTGTCGGGCAGCGCCGGGATCTCCGCGCGGCGCGCCTGCTCGAGCAGCGGGACCTCGCCACGAGGCTTGTAGAGGCGGCGCCCGGCGAGCAGCTCCCAGAGGAGGATCCCGGCGGCGAAGACGTCGGAGCGCGCGTCGAGCGCCTCGGCGCGCGCGTGCTCCGGGCTCATGTAGCCCGCCTTGCCCTTGAGCGCCTCGCTCGCCTCCTCGCGCACGAGATCGTTCGCGTGCGCGATGCCGAAGTCGCAGAGCTTCACCTCGCCGTCGTACGAGATGAGGACGTTCGACGGCGAGACGTCACGGTGGACGATCTCGAGCGGGGCGCCCGCGTCGTTGACGCGCCGGTGCGCGTAGTCGAGCGCGGCGAGGACGTCGGCGACGATCCCGAGCGCGTGCTCGGCCGGCAGCCCCGCGCCCTTCTCCGTGCAGAGGCGAAGGAGCGCGTTGAGGTCGAAGCCCTCGACGTACTCCATCGCGATGTAGAGGCGATCTTCGTCCCGACCGAGGTCGTGGACCTGCACGATGTGGCGGTGGCTCAGGCCGGCCGCGAGCTTCGCCTCGTGGATCAGCATCTCCGCGAAGCGCGGATCGTCGGAGAACGCAGGGAGGATCAGCTTGACGACGACGAGCCGCGTCGCGCCGAGCTCGGTCTCGGCGCGGGCGAGGAAGAGCTCCGCCATCCCGCCGCGCCCGACCGGCGCGAACAGCGTGTACGGGCCGAACCGGCGCGGCAGTGCGCGAGCGTCCGACGGCTCGGGCGGCGATCCGGTGGGCGAGGCGGCGACCATTCGAGGCTCTCCGGTAGCAGATTTCGCCGCCGGCGCGAGCCAGGTCAAGTTTGGCGGGACCGACCTAGTGCTGCCACGGCGGCTTGAACCCGCCGGCGTCGAAGCGGAGGCCGCCGTCGAAGAGGTTCTGCGGGATCTTCAGCGTCGGCGTGGGCGCCGGCGCGGGCCCGGCGTCGGTCTTCGCCGCGCCCGCGTCGACGACGACGGGCGCGCCTGCGTCGACCACCACCGTCGCGCCTCCCGAGTCGACGATCGCGGCGTCCACGGCGCCGGCGTCCGTCGCGGCGGGCCTCACCGCGGTGCTCGTGGCGGTCGGGGTCACCGTGGTGAGCGTCGTGGTCGGCGCCGGTACCGGGGCCGTGTCGGTCTCGGCGGGCGCGGCCTCGGCGTCGGGCGCCTCCGCGGCCGCCTCGGCTCCGGCGTCGTCGCCGCCGCCCTTCAGCTTGTTGAGGATGTCGCAGCCCGCGAGGGGAAACGGCGCGATCGCGGCGAGCGTGAGAAGGAGGGCGGGGATATACCGGCGCATGCGTCGGCCGAGCATACCGAAAGCCCAGCCGCGTGTCCGCGTGTCACGCTGCCGCTGCGACGACCCGCGACCAGGCCCGAGCCGCCGGGATCCCGTGGGCTTCGAGGCCGGGCACGATGACCTCTTCGACGGTGTCGAAGAAGAGCGCGCGCGCGTCCGCGCCGCTGCAGAGGCCGAGCGCGACGCCCTCGGCGGGCGGTCGCGACGACTCGGGCAGGTGCGCGAGCTCGTGCTCGACGAGGTGATCGAACGCGACCTCGAGGTAGTCGCCGAGGCGATCCTTCGTGCCGGCGTCGAGCGACGGCGCGAGGCGCGCGAGCGTCCGCCAGCCGAAGCGGGAGTGGCCGACCTCGTCGGCGTAGATGCGCGTGAGCAGCTCGCGGAGCTCGCCTTCCGGCATCTCGATGCGCTCCGCGCCGATGAGCGAGACGGCGACGGTCTCGCTCAGGCAGCAGATGCTGAGCATGTTGCGGAGCGCCGCCTCGAGCGGAGAGCGCGCGTCCTCGTGCTCGGGGTACTCGTCGCCGTCCGGCACCTCGGCGATCGCCTCGCCGCCGAGCGCCTCGACGACGGCGCCGCAGAGCACGCCGTGCCGGCGCTCTTCGTTCGCGAACCCTCGGACCTCCTCGACCACCGCGTCGACGCCGGCGGCCGCGAACTGCTTCGCGAGGCCGTCGAAGACGCGGGCCGACGAGTGCTCGTTGATCATGCGCCCGCGCCAGGTCCCGATCGCCGCTTCGCGGAGGTGCGGGAGATCGGCGGGGACCGCCGGCATGTGCGCGCGTGCCGCGTCGCGGAGGTCGAGGGTCGCCATCACGCCACCGCCCTGGCGATCCAGGTCGCGATCTCGGGGTTCGCCCGGCGCCCGCGCTTCATCGAGGGCGGGACCGGCGGGCCCCACGGCGTGCAGGCCATCCCGTGGGTGCCGCCGCTGCGGAGGCCGCGGCCCTCGGGGTCGACCGTCGGATCGTAGGCGACGCAGCAGTCCCAGCGGTACTCCGAGCCGGCGCCGTTCTTGGTGAGCTCCTCGTCGCAGCACGCGACGACGTCTTTCGACTGCGCGACCGGCTCCCACTGGTAGTTGCCGGGCGTCGGGAAGGCGGCCGTGAGGGTCGCCTCGCAGCTCGGCTTGGCCGGCTCGGCGCCGTCTTCCGAGGGGCACGGCTTCTTGCCGAGCGCGCGCTTCGGACCGCCCGTCTTCGGGCTCCCGCTCGTGACCGCCGACTCGCTCGAGACGGCCTCGTCGCCCTCGGCCTCGTCACCGAAGACGCCATCGGCGCTGGAGCAGCCGTTCAACAGGGCCATCGAGAACGCCACCTTCGCGGCCGCCTTCAAGGCCGCGCCGTGCGTGGCGCTCCGCGCTCGCATCGTCCGCATCTCCAAGCCATCGCTACGCATCGTCGAACCTCCATGATCGGCACGCGCTCGAAGCGCGGCGCTGACAGGGAGGAAGTAGCGCGAGAATCTGTAACGACAATCAGCATGATCTTGAGTTGGGTGTATCGTCTGGCAACACAATTGGATCGGTCCAGCTTTGGACTCGGCCGTCGTCATGGCAGAATCCGCCGCTCATGTCGGATGACGAGGCGGATCGACCCACGCCGGAAAAGCGGCCGCACGCGCCACCGGCATCCCGTCTCGGGCGGCTCGCCCGGCTCGGAGCGCTCTCGACGCGCGCGCTCCCGATCGCGACCGAGGCCATGCGCCGCGCGGCGTTCGGGAAACGCAGCGACGCCGACGCCGAGCGCGAGGCGCAGAAGCGTGTCCTCGCGAACGCGAAGAAGACCGCCGAGGCGATGTTGAAGACGCTCGGCGAGATGAAGGGGCTGCCGCTCAAGCTCGGCCAGATGGCGTCGTACATCGACGGCCTCGCGCCGCCCGGCTACGAGGAGAAGTTCCAGGAGGTCCTGAAGAAGCTCCAGGCGAAGGCGCCCCCGCTCTCGCGCGAGGCGGCCGAGACGGTCATCACGAAGGAGCTCGGGCCGCCCGAGGAGATCTTCGACGACTGGGAGCCCGATCCGTTCGCCGCAGCGAGCATCGGTCAGGTGCACCGCGCCACGACGAAGAGCGGCGACCGCGTCGCCGTGAAGGTCCAGTACCCGGACATCGACAAGGCGATCGTCAACGATCTGAAGAGCATCTCGATGCTCGAGTCGATGATCGCGCCCATCGGCCGGAGGTATCACTCGAAGGAGACGCTCGAGGAGATCAAGGCGGTCTTCCTCGCCGAGCTCGACTACGGGCTCGAGGCCGAGAACGCCGAGATGTTCCGGCGCATCCACGAGGGCGACGACGACATCGTCATCCCGCGCGTGTGGAACGCGTTCTCGACCAAGCGCGTTCTGACCCTCGAGATGATCGGCGGCGATGACTACGCGTCGTTCTGCAAGCGAGCGGACCAGGACGAGCGCAACGCCGCGAGCGCCACCGTCTGGCGCTTCATGTTCCGCTCTCTGTTCAAGCACGGCGTGCTCTACGCCGACCCGCACCCGGGGAACTACCGCTTCCTCGGCGGCGGTCGCGTCGCGTTCCTCGACTACGGCTGCGTGAAGAAGATGCCGCCGCACCTCCTGGCGGGGACGAAGCGCTACGTCACGACGGCGATGGACGGCGACTGGGACGCGTTCGAGCGCGCGTGCATCGAGGTGCTCGGCTACGACCGCTCCGATCCGGAGGCGTTCCAGCTCTTCATCGACTACTCGAAGATGATCCTCGAGCCGCTCACGACCGACGGCACGTTCCGCCACACGCACGAGATCGCCCGCGAGGCGGTCGCCTTCCTCGTGCGCGGGAGCAAGCGGATCATGAAGCCGAAGGAGGGCGATCTCCTGCCCAACCTTCCGAAGCCGATCCACATGCCGCAGGACCACACGTTCATGAATCGCCTGCAGTGGGGGCTCGCGAGCGTGATGGCCGGCCTCGGCGGCGAGGGGAACTGGCGGAGGATCGTCGAGCCGTGGATTCGCGGACCGTACGAGGAGATTTGAGGAGCGAGCGCGCTCGCGCCGGCGGCGCGGAGAGGCACGCCAGCGGTGGCGGGGAGCCCGCGGCCATGGCCGGCGCGCCGATCGAGGCGCTCACGCGCGTCCGGGCTCACGGCGATCCGCGGGCCGAGAACCTCCTCGTCCACGGCGACAACCTCGCCGCGCTCCGGCTCCTGCGGGCGCGCTTCGCCGGGGCGATCCGGTGCGCGTACCTCGATCCGCCGTTCAACACGGGCCGCACGTTCGCCGAGTACGCCGACGCGCGGGCGCCTGAGGAGTGGGACGCGATGATGCGTCCGCGGCTCGAGGCGCTCCGGCCGCTCATCGCCGACGACGGCGCCGTGTTCGTCGAGATCGACGACACGCAGCTCGCGCCGCTCACGCTCTTGATGGACGCCGTCTTCGGCGCGCAAAACCGGATCAGCACGATCACCGTCGTTCGCAGCGCCCCCACGGGGCACAAGGCGATCAACGCCGGGCCGGTGCACGTCTCCGATTTTCTCCTCGTCTACGCGAAGGATCGCAAGCGCTGGCGCTATCACCCGCAGGTGCGCGTGCGCGAAGGCTTCGATCGGGCGTACTCGACCTGGCTCGAGGATCCGGACGCCAAGCCGTCGCGCTGGCGCTTCCGCCCGCTCTCGGCGGCCGTCGCCGAGGCGCTCGGCCACGCATCTCCACGCGAGGCGACGCGCGCGCTCGGCCGCGAGGCGTTCATCGCCCGTGTCCACGCGCACGCGCTCCGTGAGGCGCGTCACGTCGTCCGCTTCGCGCAGGCGCGCTACGAGGCGATCGGCCAGGCCGCGCGACGCGTCGTCGATCGCTCGCGCGAGGCACCCGACCGCGTGTTCGTCCTCGAGCGCGAGGGGCGACCGCCGTTCATCGTCCGCGGCGGAAACCGCATCCTCTTCCTGGCGGACAAGGTCCGCGAGATCGACGGCGCCCCCGTCATCGTCGAGCCGCTCACGAACGTCTGGGACGACGTCCCGTTCCAGGGGATCGCGCGCGAGGGCGGCGTCGTCTTCTCGCGCAACAAGAAGCCCGAGCGACTCGTCGCGCGCGTCCTCGCGATGGCGTCCGAGCCGGGCGACTGGGTCATCGATCCGTTCCTCGGCAGCGGCACGACCGCCGCCGTGGCGCACAAGATGGGCCGCCGTTGGATCGGCATCGAGTCCGGCGAGCACCTCGTCACGCTCGCGGAGCCGCGCCTCCGCCGCGTGATCGACGGCGCCGATCCTACGGGCATCACGGCGACGACCGGCTTCTCGGGCGGCGGAGGCTTCGTTGTCGCGACGCCGTGAGCCTCGCCTCGTGCTCGGCGCGCGGGCCCTCGCGCTCGCGGCGGTCGTCGCGGGCTGCGGTCGTCAGGACGCCCCGCCGCGGGCGACGGCGCCTGCGCCGGACGCGAGCGCACCGGGAGCCGTCGACGCGGCGCCGCTCGACGCGGGCGCGGCGACCGGTGGTGACGCCTCTTCGTCGTCCGCGGCGCTCGCGTGGCCCGAGGCGATCCGCGCCGGACGTTTCGCGGAGGCGGCCGAGGGGCTGTCGCGCCTCCCCGCCGAAGAGCAGCGAAAGCCCGAGGTCCGGCTCGCGCAGGCGCGCGTGTCGATCGCGCTCGGCAAGCCGGCCGAGGCGCGGGTCGCGCTCGAGAAGCTCGACGACGAGCTTCCGCTGCTCCGGGAGCTCATCGTCGGGATGCGTGCGCGGGTCGAGCTCGCCGCCGGGCCGCACGACAAGGCCGCGGAGCATTTCGGCGCCCGCCGCGACGTCGCCTCGTGGATCCTCGCGGCGGAGGCGTGGGACAAGGCCGCCGACAACACGAAGGCGCGAGCGGCGTGGGATCGCGTCGCGAACGCGCCGGGGCGCACGCGCGCGCAGGAGGAGAAGGCGCGCTTCCGTCGCATGCAGATCACGCGGCTGAAGGACGGCGACGCTGCCGCGCTGGCCGACGCGACGTGGCTCGCCACCCACGCGCTCGACGACGCGGTCTTCTCCGAGGCCGCCGAGGTGCTCGAGAAGCAGTCGCCGCCGAAGCACCTCACCGCCGACGAGCTCTTCGCGCGCGCGCGCGTCCTCGCCGAGGGATCGCGGACCGACGAGGCGCTGCGCGCGCTCGAGCGCGCGGGGACGCGGACGACGGCCGACGGGAAGAGCCTCCCGGCGATCGAGCTTTGCCACGCGAAGGCGGAGATCTACTACAAGGCGCGCACGCGCTACCCCGAGGCCGCGCTCGCGTACCGGCAGTGCGCGAACATGGGCGGGCCGCGCGCGGCCGAGGACCTCTTCCTCTCGGCGCGGGCGTTCTCGCGCGCGGATCGCGACGCGGACGCCCAGCCGGCGTTCCAGTCGGTGATCCAGCATCACCCGAAGACGACGTACGCCGATCAGGCGGAGTTCCACCTCGCGCGCACGCACGCGCTCGCAGGGAGGTGGAAGGACGCCGCGTTCGCCTTCGACGAGTACGCCAGGCACTGGGGAACGAGCGGCAAGGAGCGGCGCGAGGCGGAGCGCTACCGCGCGCTCGCGCACCTGATGAGCCGCAACGACAAGAAGGCGCGGAAGCTCCTCGAGGACCTCTCGGGGGCCGCCGAGGATCCGCTCACCGCGGCGCGCTGGACGAACCTCGCCGCGCTGGCCGCGCTCCGCGACGGCGACAAGCTCCACGCGCTCGCGCGCTGGGCGGACGTCGCGCGCACGCGCCCGCTCTCGTACCCCGCGCTCGTGGCGCGCGCGCGCCTCGCGGAGAACGGCGGAACGCTCCCGCCCGCGATCGAGCCCGCCGAGAGCGGCTCTGCCACGCCGATCGCGGTCGAGCTCCCTCCGCCGATCGACCTGCTCCATCGCATCGGCTTCGACGGCGAAGCCGAGGCGATGCTCCGAGAGCGCGAGCCGGCGATCGTCGCGAAGGCCGAGGCGCGCGGGACCGAGGCGCTCTGCGCCGCGTACGCGATGCTCGACCGCGGAAAGCGGCGCTACCAGATCGCGCTCCAGGTCCCGCAGCGCGAGCTCGCGACGGCGCCGGGCGGAAAGAACCGCGGCGCGTGGGATTGCCTGTTCCCCCGCCCGCACGCGGGGATCGTCCGCGCGGCGGCGCTGAGCTCGCGGATCGACGGCGAGCTCGTCTGGTCGGTGATGCGCCAAGAGAGCGCCTTCGATCCGGACGTCGTCTCGCCGGCGCGGGCGGTTGGCCTCATGCAGCTCATGCCCGAGACGGCGCGCGCGACCGCGAAGGCGATCGGCCTCGTCCACGACGACGCGATGCTGACGAGCCCGTCCCAGAGCGTCACGCTCGGTGCGCTCTACCTTCGCGCGATGCTCGATGCGTTCAGCGACAACGTCGTGCTCGCCGTCGCAGCTTACAACGCCGGCCCCGAGGCGATTCAGCGCTGGCTCGGCCATGCCAAGGGCGAGACGCTCGACGTCTTCGTCGAGGCCATTCCGTTCGTGGAGACCCGCGGTTACGTCGCGCGCGTCCTCGGTAACCTGGCCCGTTACGGCTACATGGAGCGCGGCGAGGCGGGCGTCCCCGTCCTCGGGCTCGAGCTGAAGTAGGCGCCCTCGGGCGCTCGGCGTGGTGCCGGGGCGCAAATCGAGTAAAGTCCCCGCGCTCAACGTGCTCGGCCTCCTCCTCGCCGCGGTGTTCATCGCGCTGAACGGCTTCTTCGTCGCGGCCGAGTTCGCGTTCGTGAAGGTCTCGACGACCCTCGCGGGGACGGAGAAGACCCGCGGCGAAGATCCGCGCATCGCGCGCGCCCGCCTGATCGTCTCGCGCATCGACCGTTACCTGTCGGTCACCCAGTTCGGGATCACGCTCGCGAGCCTGGGCCTCGGCTGGATCGGCGAGCGGGCGCTCGAGGGCCTCGTCCACGACGCGTTCATCCTCGTCCTCGGCCGCGAGCCGGGGTCGATCGCCCGCGCCCTCGCGATCGCCCTCGCGTTCACGCTCCTCACGTTCAGCCACGTGCTCTTCGGGGAGCTCGTGCCGAAGCTCGTGGCGATGCAGCGCTCCGAGAAGCTCGCCTATGCGTCGGCCGCGCCGCTGCAGCTCATCTACGTCGTCTTCCGGCCGCTCCTGTTCATCCTCGAGCGGGCGACGCGCGTGATTCTCCGCGCGATGGGCATGAGCGCCGACGCCGCGAGCGAGGGGACGCTCTCCGAAGAGGAGCTCGTCGGCATCCTCGCGGCCAACGCCGCCCGGAGCCCGAGCGGCAAGGCGAAGGCCGAGCTCGTCGAGCGCGTCCTGCGCTTCTCCCAGCGCACCGCGCGCCACGCGATGGTGCCTCGCGTCGACATGTTCACGATCCAGATCGCGACGGCCGGCGAGGAGGCCGTGCGCCAGATCCGGACCCACCAGTACTCGCGCGTCATCCTCACGAGGGATCACAGCGTCGACGAGATCGCCGGCTACCTCTACGCGAAGGACTTCCTCGTCGATCCCGCGGCGTCGAAGCTGAAAGACCTCACGAGCGTCCGCCGCGACATCCTCTTCGTGCCCGAGACGCAGAGCCTCCTCGACGTGCTTCGGAACATGCAGCTCGCGCAGATCCCGATCGCGGTCGTCGTGGACGAGTACGGCGGGACGAGCGGAATCGTCACGATGGAGGACCTCCTCGAGGAGATCGTCGGGGAGATCCGCGACGAGCTCGACGTCGAGGTCGCGCGCGTCGTCCCGGTGGCGAACGCCGAGAACGCCTGGGACGTCGACGCGCGCGCGACCCTCGAAGAGCTACGCAGCATCGGCGTGAAGGTCGACGAGAGCGAGTCGGCCGAGACGGTGGGGACCGTGGTGCTCGCGCGCCTCGGCCGCATTCCCCGCATCGGCGACAAGGTCGCGCTCGCGGACGACGTGACGGCCGAGGTGACCAGCGTCAGCCGTCGCCGGATCATGCGTGTGCGCGTCCGCATCGCGAGGGCGGCGTCGGACTCGATCCCGTGAGCACCGGCACGGCGAGGCGGCTCGCCGGTTGGCTCGAGCGCGGCGCATGAAGCTCGCCCGGGTCGTCGTCGTCGTCCTCACGATCGTCGCGCTCGGGCTCGCGTCGCGCCTCGAGCTGTCGAACGATCTGACGACGCTCTTCCCTCGAACACCCCAGGCGGCTGTGCTCGCGCGGGTGACGCGGGCGTTCGGCGGAGGCGACGTCGCGCTCGTGCTCGTTCGCGGCGAAGACCCCGCGGGCGTCGAGCGCGCCGCGGAGGCGGCCGCCGAGGAGCTCCGCGCGTGCGCCGCGGTCGCGGGCGCGATCACCTCCGCGCCCGCGCCGTCCGCGCTCGACCCGACCGAGGCCTGGCGGTTCGCCGGTCCCGTCGCGCGCGAGCGGCTCGCGCGCGCGGTGACCGAAGAGGGAATGCGGGAGCGGCTCCGCGAGACGCGCTCGCTCCTCCTCGCTCCCGGCGCGTCCGGCGTGGCCGAGACGCTCGCGCGCGATCCGCTGCGGCTCGCGATGATCCCGTGGGAGGATCGGATCGAGGTCGCGGCCGGCGTCCGCGGCTCGATCGGCGATCCCGCGGGTGCGTTCGTCAGCGGTGACGGGCGCGCGCGCCTCGTGGTGGTCGAGCCGCGAGGACGCGCGTTCGACGCCGGCGAAGCGGCGCGCTTCACGGACGAGGCCGAGGCGGCGCTCTCGCGCGCGAGGGAGCGCGCGCCGGGCGTGACGCTCGATCTCACGGGGGGGCACGTGGTCGCTCGGCAGACCGAGGCGCTCGTACGCTCCGATCTCGTCAAGAGCGGCGCGCTCTCGGTCGTCCTCGCGTCGATCGTCTTCGCGCTCACGTTCCGGCGCGTGCGCGCCCTCGCGGCGGTGCTCCCTCCGCTCGCCGTCGGGACGCTCTGGACCACCGCGCTGGCGGCGCTCCTCTACCCGCGCCTCAGCGGCATCGCGACGGCGTTCGCCGCGGTGGTCGTCGGCGTCGGCGTCGACACGGGCGTCCACGTCTACGGGCGCCTCCTCCGCGCGCGTCGCGAGGGGCTTCTGCCGGGGGCCGCGGCCGACGTCGCGCGTCGCGAGACCTGGCGGCCGACGCTCGGCGCCGCGCTCGCCGCCGGCGGCGCCTTCGGGTGCCTCGTGCTCTCGGACGTCGAAGGAATGCGCCAGCTCGGCGTCCTCTGCGCCGCCGGCGAGGTGCTGACGGCGCTCGCGATCCTCGTCGTCGTGCCGGAGCTCGGCGCGCTGCTCGAGCGGGGCGCGCCGCCGGCGCGGCCGCGTGCGTCGTGGATCGTCGCGTTGACGCGGACGCGCGGCCGCGCGTCGGCCGCGCTCGCGGCGCTCGTCGTCGCGCTCGCCGTCTCGGCGTGGATGGGGCCGCCGCGGATCGAGCACGGCGTCGCGATGCTCGACGGCCGCACGCTGCCGGCCCTCGCGACGTACGACGCGATCTACGCCACGTTCGGCGGTGCGCGCGGGCAGCTCGTCGTGGTCTCGGCGGATCGCGATCCGGCGCGCGCGCGCGCGCGTGCCGACGCGGTCGCCGAGGCCGCCGAGCGCCTCGCGGCGGGAGGGACGATCACGGGCTTCGACGCGCTCGCGCGCCTCGCGCCGTCGCCCGAGGTCCAGCGCGCGAGGCTCGCCGAGCGAGACCAGCTCGATCTGCCGTCGCGGCGCGGCATGCTCCTCCACGTGCTGGCGGAAGAGGGCTTCGCGGTCGAGGAGCTCACGCCGGCGCTCGAGGCCTTCGCGCACCCGAGCCGCGACGTGGGCGACGTGCTCGCGGCGGACGGCGTGGCGCTCGCGTGGCTCCGTCGCCGTCACCTCGCCGAGGACGGCGGCGAGACGCTCGCGGTGACCTACGTGCGCGCCGCGCCGGACGCCGTCGACACGGTGCGAAGGACGCTCGAGGGCGCCGATCCGAGCGCCGTGGTCACCGGCTTCGCGGACCTCGAGCGCGGCCTCGTCGCGACGCTGGCGCGCGATCTCCCGCGTGTCCTCGCCGGGGCGCTCGGCATCGTCGTCCTCGTGCTCGGCGCGTCGCTCCGGCGTCCGTCCCGCGTCGCGCTCGCGGTGGGCGTGCTCGCGGTGGAGATCGCGCTGGTGCTCGCCCTCTCGCGCCTGCTCGCCGTGCGGTGGCACGTCTACGACGCGCTCGTCTTGCCGGTGCTGCTCGGGATCACCCTCGACGAGGTCTTGTTCCTCCTCGAGGCGGCCGAGCGGCGCTCGATCGACGAGGCCATCACGGAGCAGGCTCCGCTCGGCACGGCGACGGCGCTGACGACCGCGGCCGGCTTCGGCGCGCTCGTCGTGTGCCGGTTCGGGCCGCTCGCCGACGTCGGCAAGGTCGGCGCCATCGGCTCGACGGTGGGCATCCTCGTCGCCTTCGTGCTCATCCCCGCGGCCTACCGCCTCGCGGGGCGCCGTTCGACGCGCGCGTGAGGGCGCGCGTCTCGGGCGAGAGGCCGGCGAGGCCGTGACGACGGCAGGGCTCCCAACTCCCAGCTCCGTGGGGTAGATACGCGGGCCCGATGGCGAACGAGCTCCGCGCAAGCCTCAGCGAGCACCTCGAGGGTGAGGGGCGCTCGCTCGCGGACGCGATCGCCAGGCCGCTCGCGGATGAGCTCGATCCGCTCCCGTCGATCCTCCCTCCGGAGGGCGTGGTCGTCACGCGCCTCTCGGCGATCGCCGCGCGGCCCGAGGCGCGCGTCGACGTGGCCGACGTCCACGGTTCGGCCGACGCCGCCGTCGTCGTCGCGCTCGTGCTCGATCCGAGCGCGCCGCCGGTCGTCGTGTTCGCCGAGGACGCGGACGCCGCGCGGCGCCTCGCCGGCGACGTCGCCTTCTTGCTCGGCCGCGGTCGCGCCGACGAGCTCGACGACACGAGCGACGTGCTCTTGCTCACGATGCCCGAGGCGTCGCCGTACGCCGACGTGAACCCCGACCGGCGCGGCGCGATGGGTCGGGCCGCGACGCTCGCGCACCTCGCGGTCGGCCGGTCGTGGCGCGTCCTCGTCGCGCCGGCGTCGGCGCTCGTGCGCAAGCTCGTCCCGCCCGAGGCGCTCCGCGCGCACACGCACCGGATCGTCCACGAGGCGGAGCTCGATCGCGATCGCCTCGTGCGCGATCTCGCCGACGCGGGGTGGCTCCGCGTGCCGGTGGTCGAAGACCCGGGCACGTTCGCGGTTCGTGGCTCGCTCCTCGACGTCTGGGCGCCCGGCGCCGCGGAGCCGGTGCGCGTCGAGCTCTACGGCGACCTCGTCGTCTCGATCAAGCCGTTCGATCCGACGACGCAGACCACGAGGGCGCTCGCGCGCGGCGGCGAGGGCGAGCGCGAGGAGGCGAGCCTCCCCGAGACGTGGCTCCCGCCCGCGCGCGACGCGATCCTCGCGAAGGACTTCGTCGAGCGCGCGAAGCGGCGCGTGGCGAACCTGTCCGACATGATCGACTGGCCGACGATGAAGACGCGCGTCCTCATCGACGACGTCGCGACGGGCCGCGCCTTCTTCGGCGCGGACGGCTTTCTCCCCGCGTACTACGAGGAGCTCGCCGCGCTCTTCCGCTTCGTGCCCGCGGACGCACGCGTGGTGCTCGCGTCGCCGCCCGAGATCACGCGCGTCGTCCGCGACGAGCTCGCCCGCGTGGAGCAGGACTACGCGACGAAGGCGGCCGAGCCGAGCTTCATCGCCGGGGCCCACTACCTCTCCGAAGCCGAGACGATCGCCGAGCTCGGCAAGCGCCGCGTCGTCGCGCTCCACGGCACGGCGATCGCGGGCGGCGTCGGCGACGGGCTCGCGGCGTTCGAGACGACCCACGATCCGCTCCACGTCGCGGCCTCCGATCACGCGGACGTCACGCGCGCCGTGAAGGCCGCGCGCTCCTCGAAGGGAAAGACGAACGCGCTCGCGCCGGTGGCGCGCCGGGTCCTGCATTTCAAGGACAGCGGGCTCCGCGTCTTCCTCACCGCGCGCGCCGAGACGCAGGCCGAGCGCCTCGCTGCGCTTCTCCAGCATCAGGGCGTGCGGGCGCGCGTGCGCGCGAGGGCGTTCGATCCCGCGTGGCTCTCGGAGCGCGGAGACGGCGAGATCGACGCCGAGGTGCTCGTCGGCCCTCTCGGGCGCGGCGTCATCCTCCCCGGCGAGGGCTACGCGATCCTCACGGAGGAGGAGATCTTCGGCGGCCGAGCCCACCGTGTCCGCGAGAAGAAGTCGCGCGACGCGGCGCGTCCGTTCGTCGAAGATCTCCGGAGCCTGAGCGTCGGCGACTACGTCGTCCACGTCGAGCACGGCATCGGTCGCTATGGCGGCCTCGTCCACCGCGACGTCGGCGGGCTCACGGTCGATCTCCTCGTCGTCGAGTACTCGGGGGGCGACAAGCTCTACCTGCCCGTCTACCGCCTGAACCAGATCCAGAAGTTCTCCGGCGGCGAGGCCGGCGAGCCGAAGATCGATCGCCTCGGCGGCGCGACCTTCGCGAAGACGAAGTCGCGCGTCCAGAAGGCCGTCCGCCAGATGGCCGACGAGCTCCTCCGCCTCTACGCCGAGCGCCAGGCGCAGCCGGGCGACGCGATCGAGCCGACGAACGACGACTACCGCGCGTTCGAGGCGACCTTCCCGTTCGACGAGACCGACGACCAGTCGCGCGCGATCGACGAGGTCAACAAGGACCTCGAGACGCCGCGCCCGATGGATCGCCTCGTCTGCGGCGACGTCGGCTTCGGCAAGACGGAGATCGCGATCCGTGCGGCGTTCCGCGTCGCGATGAGCGGAAAGCAGGTCGCGGTCCTCTGCCCGACCACGGTGCTCGCGCAGCAGCACTACCGGACGTTCGAGGCCCGGATGCGCGACTACCCCATCACGCTCAAGGTCCTCTCGCGCTTTCAGACGAAGAAGGAGCAGGACGAGGCGCTCGCGCTCCTGAAGGACGGCTCGGCCGACGTCGTCATCGGAACGCATCGCCTCCTGTCGAAGGACGTCCACTTCAAGAGCCTCGGCCTGCTCGTGGTCGACGAGGAGCAGCGCTTCGGCGTCACCCACAAGGAGCGCATCAAGGCGCTCCGCACGAACGTCGACGTCCTCACGCTCTCGGCGACGCCGATCCCGCGGACGCTGCAGATGGCGGTCACGGGGATCCGCGATCTGTCGCTGATCACGACGCCGCCCGTCGACCGGCGCGCCGTACGCACGTTCGTCACGGCGTTCGACGAGCAGGTGCTCAAGGAGGCGATCGGCCGCGAGCTCTCGCGCGGCGGGCAGGTCTTCTACGTCTACAACCGCATCGAGGGCCTCTACGAGAAGGCGGACAAGGTCCAGAAGCTCTTCCCGGCGGCGCGGGTCGCGGTGGCGCACGGCCAGATGACCGCGGGCAAGGGAAACAAGGAGGCCGGCGAGACCGCGCTCGAGAAGACGATGCTCGACTTCGTCGAGGGCAAGTACGACATCCTCTGCGCCACGGCGATCGTCGAGAGCGGCCTCGACATCCCGCGCGCGAACACGATCGTCATCGATCGGGCGGACCTCTTCGGCCTCGCG
Source organism: Labilithrix sp. (assembly GCA_019637225.1). Classification (GTDB taxonomy): domain Bacteria; phylum Myxococcota_A; class Polyangia; order Polyangiales; family Polyangiaceae; genus Labilithrix. Next base: position 16,052 of record JAHBWC010000058.1, on the reverse strand, counting down.
CAGCTCTACCAGCTCCGCGGACGTGTCGGACGGAGCAAGGAGCGCGCGTACTGCTACCTGATCGTCCCGCCGCCGAACGCGATGACCGACGAAGCCCGCGCGCGCATCGAGGCGCTCGAGCGCCACACCGAGCTCGGGAGCGGCTTCAAGATCGCGTCGCTCGACCTCGAGCTGCGCGGGGCGGGCGATCTCCTCGGCGCCGAGCAGTCGGGCAACGTGGCGAGCGTCGGTCTCGACCTGTTCTGCCAGATGCTCGACGAGGCGGTGCACGAGCTCCGCGGCGAGCCCGTGGTGCACGACGTCGATCCGGAGCTCTCGTTCGACGTGACCGCGCTCCTCCCGGACGACTACGTCGGCGACGTGGGCGTGCGCCTCTCGATCTACAAGCGCCTCGCGAGCGCGATCGACGAGGCCGACGTCGGCCAGATCGCGATCGAGATGGAAGACCGCTTCGGCGCGCCGCCGCCGGAGGCCAAATGCCTCGTGCGCCTGATGACGCTGAAGTGCGAGCTGAGGCGAATGCGCGTCCTCGGCTGCGAGGCCAACGCGAAGAGCGTCACGCTCCACCTCCGCGACGACACGCCGCTCGACGCGCAGAAGATCCTCGCGCTCGTGAAGGCCAAGGGCTCAGCGTGGAAGATCACGCCGGACATGCGTCTCACGCATCGCTTCGACGGCTCGGCGAACGGCCTCGTCAACGCCGAGGCGACGCTCGTAGCCCTCTCGCGCTGCTGGAAGGACTGAGCGGTCAGCCGCACGTCGCGCCGGTCTCCGTCGTCTTGCATCCCGCGAAGCCGAGCGCCTTGCAATCGAGGTCGCGTTCCTGGCCGTCGCAATAGACGAGGCGCGAGCCGTCGCAACGGTCGGTGTGGGTGCGCGGTTGCACCGCAGTCGAGGTGACGGGACGCAGCGGAGGCACGTCTTGTCGAGGCCGCACTCGCTGTCCGTGCCGCAGACCATTGGCATCGGAAGCGCTCCGCACGACCGTCGACTCTCGCGACCGTCGATGCACGAAACGACGTCGGTGCCTTCGCAATGTGCCTTGCGCTCCGGAGCGCAGTCCGCCGTAATAGCCAGGCATCCCACTCCCGTTCCGTCGGGGCGAGCCCCACAGCCCGTTGGCACCCGGCCAGGGGAGGTCCCGCAATCGCGATGCTTCACGACGCCGCTCTGACAAACAGCGAGTAGGCCGAGCACGGAGTACGAGACGCAGTCACCTTCGGCACACTCGGGTTGAGGTGGGCAGTAGCAGCCTCCGGTTTGCGGTGTGACCAACCAGCCCTCGATCTGGCTCTCGAGCGAAGTTGTCGTGCCCTCGCGGCCGCAGCCGGAACCGAGCAACGCAGCAGAGGACGAGACGCGCCTGAACGCGGAGGGTGAGGAAGGATGACGCATCGAGCAGGAACGGTCGATTGAGAATTCGCGCTGCCCAGTTCGAGAAAAGCGTTGGAAGTGTGATCGTCGCCGACCCGTTGCGGCGATTGCTCGAGATAGACCTGCTCGGATCGACTGCTGGGCGCTGGGCGTCGTGGAGGAACTCGATGCTCGCGAGGGAGCTGACGAACATCACGTTGTCCGTTGGACCCATGGGCTCGGGACGGCGTTCGCTTGCTGCGGGGACGCTGGGGGTGCTCGCTCTCCTCGCGGCCTGCTCGACGGGCAGGGGTACGTCCGATGTCGATCTGCCTTCTCCGCCGTCCAATGGCGCTGGAAGCCCCACGCGCTACGACTACGCGCTTCGCGCTCCGGGGCTTGCGGAGACAGTGCTGGTCGCGAAGTCCGAGCGAGACATCAGCGTCATCCGGCAGGACGGTCGGCGCCAGGCCTATCCGGACTTCCTCGAAGAGGAGCGCGCCGCGCAGTTTGCCCGATGGGGGAACCTTACGCCGGGCCTCTACGAGCGGGTTCACGCGGCCGAGTCTGCGACGGCCGACTTTCCCGTCGTGATCATGGTTCAGCCGGACGTGCTCGACCCGCACCTGAGCGTCCGACTGAATGCCTCATCGTTGGAGGTCCAGGGCGCGGCGCAGCGTGAGTGGACTGGCTACGTCGAACGAGCCTTGGCATCTTGGATCCCACGGCTCGCGGAGTATGGTCTGCGCGACCTCGAGGCCGCAACGTCGTTGCCGCTCATCTATGGCGTCGCCAGCGCCGAGGCACTGTCCAACATCGAGCGGCTTCCGGGAATCCAGTTCGTCGGGCCGAACACGCTAGGCACGGCTGAGGCTGGCGGCGCCGCGAAGAACGGCCTGAGCAACGCCCGGATTGACTCGGCAATGAACGCCGAGCGGAGCGTCTTTGGCGAAGGGCAGCGGATCGGGCTGGTCGAGCGGACCGAAGGCGCGGTGATGGAGACGCACATCTCGCTGAGCCAGCTCGAGCGCGACCCGGGCACAAACTACCGCGTTACCTACCAAGAGGAGCCGCGACGTTGCGAAAGAGACGACCAGTGTAAGAACTCGGATTCGACGCAACCGCAGGGCTGTCGGGCGCTGCCGGGCCACCCCTCCGCGAAGGTCTGCGTCGATGTCCACGCCTCGAAGGTTCTCAGCGTGATGTCCGGCACTACGGCGTCGAACGAGCCGTGGGGCGTCGGAAAGGCGCGCATCTTCTACGCGAACGGGAAAGACTCCTCGCGGCCCGACGGCGACTCGCGCTGCTCGGCCATGGGGATTGGAAAGGTCTACGACTTCTTCCATGGGAAGAACGTCAAGACGGTCAACGAGAGCTTTACGTGCTCCCGGTACAGTTCGAGCCTTGGCGGCGAGGTCGATGGAATGGTGCAGGACTCCCACGCCCGCATGCACGACGTCTCCGTCTTCAAGATCGCGGGCAACTATCACCCCGCCCAGGTCCGTGCAGCGTGCGCTTACACGATGAACAGCAACTGCGTGGGCGGTATCAACTCCAAGGACCAGGTCTCGTGCTTTTCCATGTGGGAGAACTTCAACGCCCCGATCATCGACCGTCTCGAAGAGCCTCGCCGCACCGACCGCGAGGAGCCCGATGTCGTCGCGCTGGCTGGCGACGCGCGGAGCGGCGACGCGTGCGCGCCCGACAAGGCAACTGACTTCGTCGACGTGATGAACATCGACGATCCGAACGGTTGGCTCGGCGATATCGGGACGAGCTTCGCAGCGCCGGCGATGACCGCGCTTGCGGCGCTCTTGAAGCAAGCGTGCTCCCCGAGCGGAGAGCTCAACCAGAAATGGATTCGCGCGGTCCTCCGAAATGCGGGATGGGCGAGGAACATCGCCGACTTCCCGTACTCGACCCCGTCCACCAACCTCGTAACCGGTGGCGACTGGAAGGACGGAGGCGGGGCGCTGTTCGCGTCTGCAGCTCTCGCGTTCTGCGGCATTGGCGGCGATGACGGTCCTCGTGCGGCAGCTGGCAACGATCCCGGAGATCTTTCGAAGGGAAAGGCATCTCCTCCGACGACAGGTGGATGCTCGGCGTGCGACGACAACCAAGACAAGAGCCTCCAGGGCCCTCGAATCGCCGCCGTCGGGCCTCCGAACGGCGGTAACGATAGGCGCGAGTACACCAAGCTCTGGGAAGCAGAGTTCAAGCCCGGCGATCGCATTCGCGCCACCATCGCCTGGGACAATTGCCCGACGGGAAAGATCGCTCCCGCGCCGGTCGCGACGGATCTCGACCTCTTTCTCTACTTGAAAGAAGGCCCGTCGAGCGGCCGCTACATCTTCTCGTCGCAGTCGGTCACCGACAACGTCGAAGGTTTCGATGTGATCATCCCAGAGGGCGGGCATTATGAGATCTACTGGACGTATCCCCAAGGGACGCGAGGGTGTGCAGCCCTCGGCTCCGACGGGTTCGAGCCCTTCTCTTGGGCCATCAACTGGTGGCAGCAGAAATGAAGGCACGTCGGGAGATTGCTGTTTGCGTCGGAGCGATCGTGCTCGCCGCGTTCGCGGCATGCGGCGGCGCGACGGCTGAGGAGGCTCGCGTCGCGCCCGAGCAAGACGCTGGCGCTGGACCCGCGGATGCAGTCGTCGAGCGCGGGCCGCTCGCGTGTACGGACTACGCAACGCCCGGCGCGGCGTGCCGCGCGCGGCCCGATTGCCGCTGGATCGCGAGCAACACACGAGTGGAAGGAGCCGCGAACCCGTACTGCACCTTCGATTCGCGCCTCCGTCTGTGCGGTTTGGATTCCAGCTGCGCGCCTGAGGATCGGTGCGTCCCCGTAGACAGCGTTGCCGACTGTGATCCGGACCACGCGGACCTCGTTGCAGAGTGCTTCGGCATCTCGAATGTTTGTTGGCCGCGCTGAGCTGCGCTGACGTCCGTCTTCATCGAGCGGCGGCCGTCGTTGGTGAACGCGCCGTCGCCTGAGCGCGCCGCGAGTTCGATGCGTAGGACTGCATAGTCGGTAGCGCAACTTCGTTGGAGACCGTGATGAGTTTCAAGATTTGTTCAGTCGTCGCGATTCTGGGACTCTCCCTGGGCAGCATTGCCGCGTGCAGCTCGAACGAAACTCCATCTCCGACGGAGACGGATGCGGGGACCGATGCGCGCGGGAGCTCTCCGGTCGATGCCTCCAGCGTCGACGCGGCCGAAGACGACCCCGCCGCCGACGCCGGACGTGACGCCGCAGACTGCATCCCATCCGGCGACGAGTGCGTCGACGAGACGCCTTGTTGCGACGACGCCCCGTGTTTTGCGAGCGGGGCCAGCGGTAGGAGCAGCCCGCCTCGATGCATGTAGGCACCGCGCTTCGTCCGACGAGTCGAGCCCTGTCCGCGGCTCGAGTGCTCGCTTCGACCTCGTCGCGAGAAATGGTCGAGAGTTGTGGATCAGGTGCTGATCAAGCGTAACCCACGGTGAACGGCGTCCTCCGCGCCGGCGACGTAGGGGTGCCGAGCGTCCACGTCTTCACCCGTCGCGACGCTCGGCCTCGGCGTGAACGGCTCGCAGCGTTCGAGCCCGGTCCGCCGCTCCGTCCGCTCACCCCGCGGCGCCCTTGGGGCCGTCGTCGCCCTCGTCCTCGGCGGCCGTCGGGCGGCTCGTGAAGCGTGCGTTGCCGAGGCCCGTGCCGATCGTGAGGACGCCCCAGCGCGCGACGTCCTTCATGAAGGGCGCCTCGCTGAGCCCCTGGACGACGGCGTCGTTGTGGATGAGCACGTGCGTCTCGTGTCCGCCGATGCGCGGGATGCCCTCGCGGAGACGCGCGGCCAGGTTGAAGCGGCTGCTCTCCCAGTTGCCGGGGAGGTTCTGACCGCCGCGCTCGATCGAGCCGTCCTCGGCGATCACGCCGGGGCAGGCGACGCCGATGAGGGGGGCGAGCGTGAGGCCGGCCTTCGTCGCCGCCTTGATCAGCCCCTGGAGCATCTCGACGAGCCGCGCGACGGCGTCTTCGCGCTTCGGCCGCGGTTCTTCGCCAGCGTGGCGCCAGAGCTCGGACGTCATGACGCTGCAGCCGGAGAGGTCGGGGGCCTTCGCCTGGTGGAGCTCGACGACGCCGGCGCGGATGTTCGAGCCGCCGATGTCGACCGCGAGCATCGCGTCGCTCCCGCTGAAGATCCACGACGGCGCGAGGTGCACGTTGCCGATGAGCCCGGCCTCGTCGGGGTGATGGCGGATCGGGATCATGTCGATCGCGTGGCCTGCGGCCTTGACGAGCACGGCGGCGCGCCCGATGGCGACCTCGCCGACGCGGCTCGCGCGGAGCCCGCCGCCGACGATGATGCGCTCGGTCCCGCGCCACGGCTTGAGCCTCAGGAAGCGCCCCGTGACGGTGGCGAGCTCGGTCGCGAAGTCCTCGATCGCGGTGTGGACGAGGCCGGCGGCGAGTGGCTCGCCGTCTCGGAGCACGCGATCGAGCTTCTTCTTCGTGAGCTGCTCGCTCGACCGCTCGCCGAGCGGATCGTCCTCTCCGAGGTCGCGCATGCGCTCGCGCCAGTCGTCGAGGATGGCGCGGAAGGCGCGGCTGCTCGCGCGATCGCCGAGGAAGCCCTCGGCGTCGCGGAGCTCTTCGTTGTACGTATCGACCTCGACCAGAGGGAGCCTCGCCGCGCCGTTGCGCAGCGACAGCGGATCTCGGCGCTCGTCGTCGGGATTCACGACTCCACGGTTTGCTCGAACCGTACCGCCGCATGAAAGCGCGCGGATTCACGTGGCTCGCACGAAGATCGCGCGCCCGGATGCCTCACGGACGGGTCCGGATGCCCCAGCGCCGCGGGATGCACCGGCGCCCGTGCGGCGCGGCCGCGCGCGGGAAGCCGAGCCTCTCAGGGATTGCCGCCGGAGTTCCGGCACTGCTGCTCGAGCGCTTTGACGATCGCTGCCGGACGGTTCTGCGCTCGCGCCTCGCGCGCACGCGCGCAGGCCGCGGGCTCGGGCGCGGGGCTCGGGCCCGGCGGTTTCGGAGTCGGCGCGGGCGTCGGGACCGGCGCGGGCGGCGTGGGGGTCGGCGCGGGCGTCGGGGTCGGCGCGGGCGTGGGAGTCGGCGCGGGCGTGGGGGTTGGCGCGGGCGTCGGGTTCGGCGTGGGGTTTGGCGCCGGTCCGGGGGTCGGATTCGGGTTCGGGTTCGGCGTGGGGTTCGGCTTCGGAGCCGGTCCGGGGTTTGGCGCCGGCGGCGTGTTGGTCAGCGGAGGCGCGGGTGCCGTGTCGGGCAGCGGCGGCGCGGTCGCGGTCGTCGTGTCGGTCGCGGTCGCCGTGTCGGTCGCCGTCGAGGTCGTTCCGCCGCCGAGATCGAGCGGCGGGACCGTCGGGGTCGACGAGCCCTTGAACACCCCCGTCCCGGCGAGCAGCGCGACGATGCTGAGCACGCCGACGACGCCGGCGATGCCGAGGATGAGCCCTCGGTTCTGGCCGCCGCCGCGGCTCGTCTCGCGTGGAGGCGCCTGCGGGACGCCGGCCGGCGCCGCGTAGCTCGCCGCCGGAGGGGGAGCGTGAGGGATCGCCGCCGGCGCGACCATCGGGGCCGCGAGCGGTGCGCCCATCGCGGTGCCACCCGGCGCGCCGTACGCGCCGGCGTCTCCGCCGTTGAACGCGCCCGGGCCGCCGGCGCTCATGCCCATGTCGAGGGGCTCGCCCATCTGCGTCTTGCCGCGGAGGTTCGCGCCTCCCGGATCGGGCGTCGCCGCCGCCCCGCCCGGCGCCGCCGCCGGATTCGCGTCCGCGCCGGCGACGGGCGCGGCGAACGGTACGCGCGTCGCCGCCTTCTGCGCGACCTCGGCGGGGCTCGGGCCCGCCTGGCCGGTGAAGCGCTCGACGAACTCGCTCATCGTCGCGAAGCGGTGATCGCAGCTCTTGGCAAGCGAGCGCATGATCGCGCCGCGCATCGCGTCGGGCAGCGACGCGCCGTTCGGCGCGGCCTCGATCGCCTTCGGCGCCGCGGTCATGTGCAGCGTCGCCCACTCGAACGCCGTCGTCGCGTCGAACGGCAGCGTGCCGGTCAGCATCTCGTACGCCATCACGCCGAGCGAGTAGACGTCGCTCCGCGCGTCGATGGCCTGACCGGTGAACTGCTCCGGGCTCATGTAGGGCGGCGTCCCGAGGACCATGCCCTGCTGCGTGAGCTTGGCCTCGTTGCGGTCTTCCTCGCCGCTCCGCTTCGCGATCCCGAAGTCGAGGACCTTGACGAAGTCCTTCTGCCCGGCGCGCTCCGTCAGGATGATGTTGTCGGGCTTGAGGTCGCGGTGGATGATCCCCTTCGAGTGCGCCTCGGCGAGCGAGCCGCCGATCTGCGTGATGATGCGCTCCACCCGCGAAGCGGGGAGGGGACCGTCGTTGTCGACGACGTCGGCGATGCTTCGCCCGGCGACGAGCTCCATCACGATGAAGAGGTGGCCGTCGTCCATCGTGCCGAAGTCGAAGACCTGAACGGTGTTCGGGTGCTCGAGCGACGCGAGCGTCCCGACCTCGCGCTGGAACCGCGTGCGGATCTTCTCGTCGCGCGACAGGTGCGAGTGGAGCGTCTTGATCGCGACCTTTCGCACGTTCGCGCCGAGCATTTGCTCGCCGACGTAGACCGCGCCCATGCCGCCCTCGCCGAGCAGCTTGACGATCTTGTACTTGCCCTGGATGACGCGGCCGACGAGCGGATCCGGCGGAGCTTCACGCGGCAACGCTGCGCCGCAGGAGCCGCAGAAGGGAGGCGATCCCTGGACGTTCTGGTGACACGACGGACACTGCATCGGCGGGGCGGCCTAGCCTACCAAAACTTCGACGCGGGAGCGGCCCCGTCGATCGAGCGCTCAGGCGATCAGGGCGTGCCGCCGGCGTTCCTGCACTGCGTCTCGAGCGCCTTGATGATCGCGGCCGGTCGGCCGCCCGCTCGCGCTTCCTTGAGCCGCTTGCACGGCTCGGGCTCCACCTTCGGGGGCGGCGGGGGCTGCGGCGTCGGCGTCGGGACCGTCTTCGGCGTCGTGGGCGTCGTCGGCTTCGTCGCGCCGCCGTTCGTGTTGTTGTTCGGCACGGGCGGGATCTTCGCGGCGGTCGTGTCGAGCGGCGCTGCGGACTCGATCGGCGGGGGCGGCTCTTCGACGTGCGCGACGGAGGACTCGGCGCTGGCCGTCGTCGTCGGGAGATCGAGCCCCGCCGAGGTCGTGGTCTTCTTGCCGCTCATCGCGAGGCCGACGCCGGCGCCGGCGAAGAGCAGGAGCGCGAGCGCGCCGAGGCCGATGACGAGCATCGGCGGACCGCTCTTCTTGTTGGGCGCGCCGGCGGTGTGCGTCGGCGCAGCCGGGACGACCGCGGGTGCGGCGGCGCCGCCCGAGTAAGGATTGGACGGAGGCCCAGGAGGACCGCCGCCCATGATCGGCGCGCCCATCTCGGTCTTGGCGCGCGCTGAGGCGCCGGAGTCGCCGCTCGCGGGACTCGCGCCGATCATGGCGGTCCCGCCGGCGGCGCCCCCGCTCGCTCCGGTGGGGATGGAGACCGGGGCCACCGCTCCGCCGGAGAAGGCGTCGAAGAACTCGCGCGCGGACGCGAAGCGCTCGTCCTTGTTCTTCGACAGCGCGCGCGTGATGGCGGCGCGCATCGCCTCGGGGACGTTCGGCCCGAGCGGCTGCCGCTCGAGCGGCGTCGGCGGCTCGGTCATGTGCTTCGAAGCCCACTCCCAAGCGGTGTTCGCCTCCCACGGCAGGCGCCCCGTCAGCATCTCGTAGGCCATCACGCCGAGCGCGTAGATGTCCGAACGCGCGTCGATGGGCTGTCCGGTGAACTGCTCCGGGCTCATGTACGGCGGAGTTCCGAGCACCATACCCTGCTGCGTGAGCTTGGCTTCGTTCGGATCGTGCTCGCTCGATCGCTTCGCGATGCCGAAGTCGAGGACCTCGACCCAGTCCTTCTGCCCTGCGCGCTCGGCGAGCACGACGTTGTCGGGCTTGAGGTCGCGGTGGACGATGCCGTGTCCGTGCGCCTCTTCGAGCGACCCGACGACCTGGCGCAAGATGTTGACGACGCGGTCGGGCGGCATCGCGCCGTCCTTCTCGAGCACGTCGGCGACGCTCCGTCCCTGGACGAACTCCATGACGATGTAGAGCGTGCCGTCGTCCATCGAGCCGAAGTCGAAGACCTGGATCGTGTTCGGGTGCTCGAGCGCCGCGACGGTGCCGACCTCGCGCTTGAAGCGCGCCTTGATCGACTCGTCGTGCGACAGGTGCTTGTGCAGCGTCTTGACCGCGACCTTGCGCGCCGTCGTGCCGAGCATCTGCTCGCCCTGGTAGACGCAGCCCATGCCGCCCTCGCCGAGGAGGCGCACGATCTTGAACTTGCCCGCGATCGTCTGACCGATGAGCGGGTGCTCTTCCTGCTGCGTTTCGGGCGCCTGGGTCATCGGGAGAAGGGTCGCACAAGTCGCGGGGTTTGTAGAGGTTCCGCGGAGGCCTTCCGGGGGCCGGGAGGACCGAACGAGCGCGTGTGATGTCGAGGACATGGGGTTCTGACCGTCCTACGGGGCGGGCCCGCGTCCGATCTGAGCCGCCGCACGGCAGAGCTCCTCGCGGGTCAGTCGGCCGAGGCGTCGCGGGGCGACGCGGCGGAGGCCGTGTCCCGCGGCGGATCGGCGTACACGGCTTCCTTCGGCGGCCACGGCAGCGGCCACCGCCGGTCGGTCGCGCGGTCCCAGAGCTCGAGGCGCGTTCCGCGCTTCGTCGCCGGGAAGAAGATGCCGATGCGCGTCTTCAGGCCCGGCTCGAAGCGAGGTGGCGTCTTCCAGCCGGCGTCCGGCGCCTCGGCGGCGCCGAGCATCGGGAAGTTGAAGCGCGCGCGCTCGATCAGCGTCGGGCCCTCGTAGAGCTCGAGCGCGAAGCGACCCATCACGCGCGGCGTCGTATGGGGTGCGCCCATGTCCGTCTTGTGGACGGCGACGAGGTAGGGCTCGTTCTGGGCCCAGCGCAGGACGAACACCCACTGCTCGCGCTCCGTGAGGGCCGGCGGATCCGGCGGGATCCTCGCCGGCGAGCGCGCGTCGGGTGCGCCGGCGTCGCCGGCGTCTGCCCGGGCGCCGGCGTCTGCCCGGGCGCCGGCATCGGCTCGGGCGCCGCCCTCGCCGATCGCGGCGAGCGTGGAGGCCGCGACGAGCGCGCCGGTCAGGAGCGCGACGATTCGCCGCTGCGACCTCGAGCGGCGACGCGAAGGACGGCCTGCCATCGTGGGCGCACCTATTCCACGCCTGCGCCGCGCCGCCAAGCGCCGAGCTCCGGCGTCGCGCTCGCCAGCGCGCGCTCCCAGGCCTCGGCGTCGCCTCCGAGCGCGCGCCAGGTCTCCGTGAGCTCGGCCGGGACCGGAGCGCGCGCCTCGACGAGGCCTCGCTCGCCGGGCACGACGACGCGCGCGGCGTGCAGCGCGACGCGCGCCGGCGCGAGGATGCGTCCGTTCGTGAGGACGATCCGACCGGGGCCGCCGTAGTCGCGATCGCCGACGAGCGGCGCGCCTGCGTCGCTCGCGTGGACGCGGATCTGGTGCGTGCGCCCCGTGACGGGATCGACCGCGAGCATCGCGACGACCTCGCGCGGAGGCGCGCCGCCGTCGCGCGAGGGGGCGTCGCTCGTCGGGGGCGCGCCGGGCGCGCTCGCGAGCGGGGCGGTGGCGATCTTGCGCCAGCGCGTCGCGGCCTCCTTCGCGTCGGGGCCGCGCGCGGCGCGCAGGCGGGCGTCGGCGGCGCGTCCGATGGGCGCGTCCCAGACGCCCGCGTCGCCGAGCACGTGCTCACGGGTGGCCGCCAGCGCGAGGTAGCGGCGCTCGTAGCGCCCCTCGGCGCGCGCGGTGCGCAGGCGCTCTTCTGCCGCCGGATCGAGCGCGAAGATCACGACGCCGCTGACGTCGCGATCGAGCCGCGACGTCACGCGGAGCTCGTCGGTCTTCCTGCGGAGCGATCGCGCCACGACGGCCACGAGGGCGTGCGCGCTCCCGGCGTGGTCGGGCACGGTCGGCAACCCGGCGGGCTTCACACACGCGACGAGGCCGCCTTCGTCGAAGAGGATGGTAACGTCCGGCGCGCCCTCGCTCGACGCTGCGGCGCGCCGTGGACCGATGCGCACGGCGTCTCCGGCGCGTACGGGCGCGTCGCCCCGCGTCGCGCGCTTCTTCCCGACGAAGACGCGCCCCTCGTCGACGGCCGTGGCGTCCTCGCCCGCGCGCCGCACGATGTCGGCGACCGTGCGGCCGTCTCCCGGACGGACCACCCAGACTTTTTCGCGAGGACGCCCACGCACGCGGCGAGCTTAGCCCATCGCTCGCGCTCGGGAACGAAGCCGAGCCGCTCGACGGACACGCGTCGAGTCCGCGCTCGCTCGGCAGCTCGCCCGAGGCTCGGTGCCTCTAGAGCCGCTCGATCACGCCGGCGTCGCCGTCGAGGCGGATGCGGTCGCCGGTCTTCAGCGCGCGGGTCACGCCGTCGACGTTGACCACGCTCGGCACCGCGAGCTCGCGCGCGACGACGGCGGCGTGGCTGAGCGGCCCGCCGAGCTCGGTCACGACCCCGGCCGCGATGCAGAAGAGCGGCGTCCAGCCGACGTCGGTGGTGTGGACGACGAGGATCTCACCGGGCAAGAGCTCGCTCATCTGCGACGCCGAGAGGAGGACGCGCGCGTCGCCCTCGACGATGCCCGAGCTCGCCGCCGTGCCGCGGAGCACCGCGCCGCCCGAGGGTGGCAGCTGCACCGGCGGCGGCGCGCCGATGAACGTGCGCGGCGGATCGGGCCGGGCCTGATCGCGGGCGAGCTCCGCGCGCCGCGCGCGGACGAGCGGACCGAGGTCCGTCCGCGACGCGCGCAGCGCCTGGACGACCTCGTCGACGGTGAGGAAGAAGACCGTGTGGATGGTCGCGAGCGACGACGCCTCGGCGCCCCACGTCCTCGGCTGCGACGCCGGTCCGGCCTTCAGCGCGGCCCAGTCGTGCGCGAGCTCCGGCACGAGGCGGAGGAGGCGACGGTCGGCGTCGAGCGCGACGTCGCGGATCATCCCGAGCACGCGCGTGACCCAGGTGCGCATGCGCTCGCGTAGACGCGCGGCCTTCTGCGCCCGCGCGACGAGGTGGCGGACGGCCGTTTGCTGGGCGAAGTTGAGGCGCCGGAAGAGGCGCTGCATCTCGGCGTCGGCGCCCGCCTTCGCACGCGCGAGCTGGGGCTCGACGTCTCGCGCGTCGCCGCGGAGCGCGACGCGGATCATCGCGAACACCGGTCGCGGGTCCTCCTTCCAGCGCGGCGTCGAGATCTCGGCCTCGCGGACGGCGCGATCGCCGTAGAGCTCGAGGAAGCTCGCGAGCGCCCGCTTCGTCGGACCCTCGGGGAGCGTATCCATCATCGCGCCTTCCTGTTCGAGGACGACGCGCGCGGCGGTGTCGCGCCGCGCGAGGTGGACGATCCGCATGACGCCGATCGCGGGGCGGGCGCTCTCGAGGTCGCGGATGCCGCTCGTCAGGTCGTGCGCGAGCCGCTCGGCGTCGGCGCCGTGGGTCTTCGCGACGCGGGCGAGGAGCCCCTTGAGGAGGATGTGCGAGCCGAGCGCGCTCGACGCGCAGGTGAGCATCACGTCGCCGGTGCGCTCGAGGAGCGCCTGGACGTCGCGGAACTTTCGGCCGAGGCCCTCGTCGGGGAGGATGGCGAGGTCGAGCGCGTTGTGGTCGCGGAGCGCGCGCTCCGCTTCGTCCTCGTAGCGCGCCACGTGATCGTCGAGGCGGAGCTGCTCCTTGAGGAGGCGCGTGGTCGTCATGGGGAGCCGCGCGTAGAAGCCGCGACGCGAGACCTCGCTCACCTGCGACGCCAGCTCGTCGCCGCCCGAGCCGCCGCCGAGGTCGACGAGCGTGCGCGGATCGAGCCACGGGACCTGGGCCGCGATGCGCATGAACTCGGACAGGTTCAGGTAGAAGCGTCCGTGCACGTTGCCGACGAGCACGGCGGTCTTCGGCACGGCGCAGCCGAGGGTCCCGAAGGCTTTCCGGAAGCCCGAGTCGCTGTACGCGCCCGCGACCGACCACGTGAAGGGGGTGGCGACGCCGGGCAGCGCCTCGCCGACGTTGACGTTGCTCCAGACGGTGTTCGCGTCGCCTCCCTCGGGGAAGCCGAGCCCGGTGACGTGCCGCGCCTGCACGATCCAGACGCGGTCGCCCTCGCAGGCGAACTCGACGTCCCACGGCACGTCCTCGAGCTTCTCGAGCTTCGCCGCGACGGCGGCGAGCGCCTGCACGTGCGCGGTCGAGAGCGCAGGCTCGTCCGGCGCCTCGACCGAGGTCTCCTCGAGGCCCGCCTCGCCGACCACGGTCGCGTGCGTCTTCCGCGCGATCGTCTGCTCGAGGATCGAGCCGTCCTTGCCGACGCGGAGCATGTCGGGCGTGGTGACGCCGTCGACGACGGGCGATCCGAGACCCACTCCGGCGTTGACGATGCGCTCGTCGGCGGCCGCGCGGCTCTTGCGCGTGAACATCACGCCGGCGGCGACGGCGCGGACCATCGGCTGGATCACGACGCCCATGCCGACGTCGCGGACGCCGTGCCCCGCGAGGTAGCCGAGCGCGCGGCCCGACGCGATCGACGCCCAGACGGCGCGCACCGCGTTCGCGAGGGCGGCGGCGCCGCGCACACCGAGCACGGTCTCGGCGAGACCGGCCATCGACACGAGCGCACCGTCCTCGCAGGTCGCGCTCGACCGGACGGCGAAGCCCCACGGAGCGTCCGCCTCGTTCGCGCGCCAGAGCGCGGCGAGCTCTTCCTCGAGCCCCTCCGGCAACGGCGCCTGGAGGATCTCCTGGCGGGCGTCCGCGGCCCGCGCGTAGACCGCGCGTCCCGTCGCGGCGCGGAGCAGCGATCGCGGCTCGCACGCGGGTGAGAGCTGGCGCATCGCGGCGGCGAACGCCTTCTGCGAGAGCACCCAGGTCCGCGGGACCAAGAAATCGTGTCGCTTCAGCCACGCGAGGCGCGCGGCCTTGCCGCCCACGTGCTTGCGCTCGGAGAGCTTCTCCTCGCGCGCGAGCTCGTCGAGCGTGAAGAGCCACCGGCTCTCGGGCGAGCGGCGCACTGCCTTGGGAAGAGCAACCTCGGCCATGCGAGGCAGCATGGTAGTACCCGGAGCCCCCCGGCGGAAAGACCGCGGCTCAGCGCGCGTCGGCGCAGCAGCGGAAGCCGGTCTGGTAGAACGGGAACGTCTCGCCGTGGGCGGTCGTCATCGGACGGCACCGCGCCCGGACCGGGCCCCAGTAGCCGCCTTTGCTTCCGCTCTTGAACGGCTTGCCGCGCTCGTTGACCACCCACTCGTCGACGTTGCCGGTCATGTCGAAGACGCCGTAGGGGCTCACGCAGCCCGCGCGCGATCCGCTGGGCTCGCCTTGCCAGAGGCGCGCGGCCTCGGCGGCGCTGCGCTTCGGATCCGCGAGCGCCTTCTCGTCGACCTGCGGGAGCGGCTTGTCGATGTTGCACGCCTTGGCGTCGCGCCTCCGGCCGTAAGGGTAGGGGAGGCGCCGGTCGCCCTCGCACGCGAGCGTCCACTCGCTCTCACCGCAGAGTCGCTTCCCCGCAGCGCGGCAGGTCTCTCGCGCCTCGGTCCACGTCTTCATGACGACCGGGAGCTCACCGCGCTTGTTGGGGTACTCGTAGCGGTCGATGCAGTAGTGCTTCTTCTTCGTGGCGGTCTTGCACGCGCTCGACGGCGCGAAGGTCGCGCACCGCTCGACGCCGCCCGCCGCCGTCTTGAGCCATCGGACGCAGCGCTGGACGAGCTCCGGGCAGTAGCTGCCCGCGATCTCCACCATGTCGGCGGGGCACGCGGTCGGTCCCGCGTCGGGCGACGACTCCGTGAGCTCGTCTCCCGCCTCGAGCGCGCCGGCGTCGAGCGCGCTCGCGTCGCCGGCCGCCGAGGCGTCGGCGACGCTCGCCGGGTCGGCGAAGGCGTGCCGCTCCGCGGGCGGCGCGGCGATGACGAGCCACGTCGCGACGACGACGAAGACGGAGACGAGGCGCGCGCGCGTCACGGCAGCGTCGAGGGTCGCCGCCCGGGGCGGCGAGCGCAAGGCCTCGGGCGCGTCGAGCGACGCTTCGTCGCCTCGCGACGCGGGCCTATGCCGCTCGCCTGACGACGCCGACGACACCGAGGCCGCACGAGGCTCGTCCAGGCCGTGCCCGAGTGGTGTCATCATGACCGCTCGACGGAGTGAGCGCGGAGCGCGTCGAGCGCGTCGAGCGCGTCGAGCGCGCGGAGGCGCTCCCAGCGATCACGCGCGCGCGAGCAAGCGATCGTGCCAGAGGAGCATCTCGATCGCGCCCGGTCCGCGGTTGAACGGGTAGTCGTGCACGCCGGGGACGTCCTCGAAGTCGTGCTCGATCCCGGCGGCTCGCCACGCCGTCGACGCGCTCCGGAGCGCGCGACGGAAGTAGTCCTTGTCGCTCGTGAGGAGACGGAGCTTCAGATCGGGGTTCTTCACGCGCGCGCCGCGGGCGAGCTCGGTGAGCTCCGGGATCTGGTCCTCGCCGATCGCGGCCTGGAGGGTCCCCAGCGCGCCGAAGGCCTCCGGGTTGCCGAGCCCGATGCGCAGCGAGAGCGCGCCGCCGAGCGACACGCCGTCGATGCCGATCGACGGAGGCGTGCCGAGCACG